>JBBPIS010000005.1:0-119834 GCA_038040225.1 Planctomycetota bacterium | reverse complement strand
AGCCGACGCTCAACAGCAATTCGGCGACGACTTTCTCGACACCGCCGCGCACACGCCGACAGCGGATATCTTCCCCTCAGGGCAAGAACAAATTTTGAACGAGCCACGTCTTGCTGCTCTGCCAATCGTTCGAGCGAACCAGGTTGCTCGAACGACGATTCCGCAGTTCGATGTGACTCGACGTGTTCTCTTCATTCATTCGCTCCGAGGTTCGCTGACTGATCCGGCGAGTTACTCGGCGATCAACTGCCGACTGGTCGGTGAATCGGATTCGATTCGAGTGTATGCCGAGCAAACCGTGCCTGATGGTGCACCTCTCGATTCGCTGATTGCGGAGCTGACCCAACTGGCGGACGAAACCATCGGCCCCACGGTGCAGGCACTGGTCGGGCCGGTGCGAGATGTCGACGGCGATGGCAAGCTGGCGGTGGTCCTGACGAGTCAACTCGGTCCAGCGGACGGTGCTCTGACGAACGTCGATGGCCTGACACGCGCCAACGATTTTCGACACCAAGTTCTGCGGCCGATTGGCAACGAGTCCGACGTGATCTTTCTGAATGCGAACTTGTCGCCCGGGGAACGGCTCAGAGCCGTGTTTGCACACGAATGGGCACACGCCGCGATTTTCAGTCGTCGGTACGGTGGAAGCGGCGGTGATTTGGAGCCTGTTCCGACGGAAGACGACTGGCTCAATGAGGCGCTCGCGCACCTGATTGAGGTCCGGGCCAGCGGCTCGTCATCGAACGTCGCCCATCGCATTCAGAGCTTCCTCGACCGGCCGGAAGCCGCGCCGCTGGTCGTTCGCGACTACTATCGGCCCGAATACTGGCGACATCACGGCTGTCGGGGTGCCGCGTTTTTGTTCCTCGAATGGTGCCTCAACCAATCCGAGCCGCTGCGAATTGACAGACTGATCGATGGCCCCTCCGTCGGCGTCGAACATCTGGAACAAGCCACACAGCAGTCGTTTGAAAACCTGTTTCGCGGATGGACGACATCGCTGGGAAGGGAGCTCGCGGCGAGTGAGATCGCCGGCGATGAAACGGATTCCGGTGAGAAGGCATTCCACCAGCCCGCCCTCTCGCGTCCGCGGCCTCAGGAATGGAAGCCGAACCAATTCCCATCGCAGTGCAAGACCCTGCGATTGAGGGGAACGACGGCCACCTACGTCAGAATTGCTCTGGACGATGCCGCATCCCACTGGCGATTGGTCGCCGACGCACCATCCGAGTGCCGGCTTCAACTGACCGTGATCCCCGTCGCGCGAGCGAGATGACGTGCTCAATTCACGGGCAGTTCGCGAAATCTCTGGAATGCGTCGATGGTCTGTTTCCATGCGAAACACGACGGCCAGAACGCGGCAAAGCCCTCGGACAAGGTCCGGGAACTCCCCACTTCTACTTCTTCTTTTCCGCCTTCGCTTCGCCGATCAAGACGCGCCGCTGAGTGTTTAGCTTCTTGAGTCGTGAGACGGGGTAAATGCGGACCACTTTGTTCTGGTACGTCAGGCGTCCCTCGGCATCGTAGTCCAGCAGACTGACGTCGACCCAATCGGCCAGCGTCTCGTCCTTGATGCTCAGTTTCTTCAAGTCGTAGGTCGCGGCGTAGAGCGCAGCGAAAGTTTCGGGATCGACTCCCCGCCCCGATTCGAGGTCTTCCTTGGCATTCAGACCGCCGACCATGACCGCATAGGAGTTGATTCCCTTCGTAGCGACCTCGTACCGCGATTCAAGCTTGAGTTGATCGACCGCCGCCTTGAGTGCGTCGTTGGCCGCCACGATCTTCTTGACTGAATCGTCCGTGGGGCCGGCATCTCCCTCCTGAGCCCGGACTGCCGAGAACAGGCCGAGACTTCCCAGCAGATATCCGACGGCCAACAGTCCGGTTCCAAGAGCCATCCGTTTGTACAGCATCATGATTCAGTTCCTCGATCGGTGAGTCGAATGGGGATGATCGGCTGCCGCGTTGTACTTCAGTCGCGACGCGTCAGCCAGCCAAGAGCCAGACTCGCGATCTTCTTTGCGATCTTCGCTCTGCTTTTGCCGGGATTCCTATGGACTGCGTGCCACCGCCGGCGGTTCACGCGCGAACTCGTTCGATGTACCCGATCAGTTGGTCGAGATCCTGCAGAATCGCGTTTGAGTCGCGGGCGGAAGTCTTGCAGGTGTCTTCCAGTTGTCCCGCCAGTTGACTCAGTCCGGGATAGCCATACCCGCCGGCGGAGCCCCGCAATTTGTGAGCCTCCCGCTTCACGTTTTCAAAGTCGCAGACTTTCGCAAACTCCAGGAGCGTCCTCCGCATGGAAGGCAACTCGTCCACGAAGAGCGGCAGCAGGTCGGAATAGTCCGGGTCGCTCTGCCACGACGAATAGACATATTCGGTCGGCAGAACTTCGGTGCGCGTGTCGATCATCGTCAGAACCTCGTGCAAATGTGTGAGTCGTTACCTGGTCTTTGGCTGTGTTTTGGCTCCGGTCCATCGAGTTCGCTTCGCCGTGGCGAACGGAACTCGATGATTGAGATTCTTGTAGATGAGATGGTCATGACGACCAAGATCAAGTTTGTGTCCTGTTTGCGCTAGGCGGCACGATCTCGCGATACGTCTGCCGCGATTCCCGTCGGCCGAGCCGCAAACATTCGGGTGGCCTCCCGAATTTCTTCCGAACCGGCACGACGTGCCGCCGGACCGATGAAATAGCTGACGTACATCAAGGCCATCGATCCCGCGAGTGCCACGAGACATCCGATCAAGGCCACCTGGTCATCGCTGGCGTTTTGGAACAGATTCATCTTGCCTCCCTCTGAAACTGAAACCCTCCGTGGCGAGGTCGCGCCGATCAATGTTCGACGCCCCATCGTCCTCCTGCTCTGTGTCTCTTTGTCTTTCGGCTAAAAACGCAGCACACTTCGAGTCGTCGCCGTTTCACAGGAAACTTTGGCCTGAACCGCAGGCAGAACGCGAATTGAGCGGGCCGTGACCGCCATGCGATCTGGTCAACGTGGCGAGGGACTGCCGATGGCGGTGAGTTTGAGGGGAGCGCCGTTCGTCTCACAAAATGTCTTCGTCCTCTCTTTCAAGTGTCGTCGTTGTCGTCATCCAGCATGAATCGATGGAGTCGACGAACGGGTAAACCCCGTGCTGCCTCCGCTCGCGTTCGGCACTCGCAACTTGGTATTGACCCTTCCAATTGAATCTGAGAGAAGCCCGCCCTCCCCGATTTCCCAAAATTCGATCATGGATGAAGACAGGTCACGGCGCACGTGGTTTCGCGTGGGCTTGCGATTCGGTCAAGGATGCCGCGCATGTCTCGAACGATCCGCTCCTTCGTCTGCTGCTGCGGGCTGGCCGCCATCACCGTTGGCGGCAGCACCGGGTGTACGCACCTGATCGAGACGCGGGCCATCACCGCCTTCTCCAGGAACCTTCAGCAGGCCGACCTCGAGGGCCTGAAGTCGTCCACGTCCGACGAATTCCGTCAACGGGCACTGCGGACGGCGGTGGCACTCGAAGACCTCAAAATCCTGAGACTCCCCGACGGCAAGACGACCATCGTCGAGGTTGAAGATGTCAGCACCGACAAGAAGCGGGTCACCGTTCAAGTGGGCGAGTCGAAGAAAGAGATCTTCTACGAGTTGGCCAAGGATTCGACGGGCCGCTGGGTGGTGGACGACATCTATCTCAAACAGAAGAAGAAGGGCGTCGAAGCCTACAAGTCCGTGACCGAACAGATGGATCTGCTGCTGTCCGTGCGCGAGTTCCTCAATGCGTGGGGCAACGGCGATCGCGGGCAGGTGCTGCGCGTGACGACTCCGGCGTTCCGATCCTCGCTGGAAGCACTCCCTCCGTCGTTCCTGGCCTCACTGACCCGGACGGTCACTTCGGGTCGACCGGCCGGTTCCCAATTCAAGCCACACGCTCAACTCGATGAGAAGGTGGCCGTTGTCCGGCTGCCGCGACTGTCGGGAGAATGCGTCGTATCGCTCGAACTCAAGGGTGAACACTGGCAGGTGTCGGACGTCGCGATCGATTCCAAGGACGACGATCAGGTGTCGTCGATGTACAAGCTGGCGAAGGCGGTCAACGGCTGCACCTCATTTCTCGCGGCCTATGGGCGAGGCGACAAGGCGTCGTTGGCCGACTGGAGTTCCAAGGACTTCTACGAGGGAAGCCTGTCGATCGGCGACCTGAGTCAGGCGAAGTTGCCCGACGCGCTGCTGTCCGAACACGAAATGCAGGTGAAACTGCGCGGCAACCGGGCGGACTTCGTGTTGAAGAGCGACGCTGAGCTGGTGCAGATCGACATGCACCGTGTCCCCGAGACCGCGCCGAATGCCGTACCCAAATTCGTCGTCTCGGACGTGACAATTTACGAGGTCGCGACCAAGCAGGAGAAGCGGCTGTCGGCGCTGTTCACCGCGCAGGAGATGCTCGAAATCTTTGTGAAGTCGCTGTCGTTGCGAGACCTTGACTCGTTGAAGCACTGTTCGACGCGCGACTTGACGTCGCGCGTCTGGTCCAGGCTCAACGGCGGGACGGTCACCGCGATGCCGCTCGATCCGTTTGATTCCGATGGCTTCGAATTCGTCACGGCGTCATTCCAGGGGGCGTTGACCAGAATCGAAGTGCGACAGGGCGGCCGCCCGCTGACGTACCTGCTGCGCGAAGAGAGCGGCCGATTCTATGTCGATGACGTGCAGTGGCAGATCACCGGAATTCCCTCGTCACTGAAGACGACCATCGAGGTTCTAATCCCGGTGCAGGACTTTGCCGCGGCGATTGCCCTCGGCCGCGAACCACAGGAACAGGCGGCGGCGCTGGAACAACTTCAAGCCAATTCATCGACCGACTTCAACCGGATGGTGTGGACTCAATGTCGCTTCGTCCCCAATTCGGGGATGTCAGCCGACACGTTCCTGCGGGCACCGCTGAAGGGGATCGCGATCGGAGACAACGAGGTCACCGTGCAGCTCGGCGACAATCGGTTCGGCGCGAAGGTCACCTTGCGGCGCGAGTTCGATCGGTACACGGTCGACGACATTCTGCTGGTGGCCGGTCCGGAAGAGGCTCAACGGCTGGCCCTCAAACACTCGCTGCGAACTCAACTCGCCCATGGAGAGGCTCACGCCCCCTCGGCTGTCGTCCCCGCCTCGAAGACTCAGCCCGCAAGACCTCGCACGGCATCGGCCGCCATCCACGAATCCGATCCGTTTGCCAGCGACCTCCCACGCTGAGGTGGTTGCGGAATTCAAAACGGGTCTTGCGGACGGACCCCGCAACACGACCTTGGGATTGACCGGCTCGCGATTGCTCCCGATCATCGGTCGCATGAACGGCATTTCCCCGCAGAAGTCATGTGCTCCCATGTTGCACTCGAATCAATACAACCGTGTTTGGCTGGTGTGGTGGTTGCCACTCCTGACGCTGGTGGCGGGTTGCGGTTTCTCGCCTCTTCCCATGTCCGTTGCCGCGATGCCCGGACCAACAACGGCGCCGGTCGACTCGCCACCGGCAACCGTCGAGCAAATCGAGGGCAAGGATTCCATCGCCGCCTCGCCGAGTGAACTTTCTTCAGAGGTCACCAGCTCCGACGCGGCAGTTGCCTCGACGGACGTGACCGTTCCCGATGCACAGCCGTCAACCACCGCATTCGATTCCAAGCAGTTGGTCGGTTGTTGGCGAGACGGGTTCTGCGGTCAGCGAACATTGACACTGAAGGCCGACGGCTCGGCGACGATGCTGCTGGAACTCGATTTCGCCGGGAGACTGCTCTACGGCAAGACGTTGGAGTTCGACATGTGCTGGTCGCTGAACGACTCGATCCTCAGCTTCGAGATCTCGGCCGGACGCCCCGTCGATGCCGCTCGATCCGCAATCAAATTGTGGGGAGAGGCGTTCGAGTACCGACTCGAACTCGTCGACAATGAACGTCTGCACGGCTGGACCAGCGGCGATACCACGCTCTACAAGCTCCGCCGCGTTGAGAGTCCGGAAGCGAATGGTGACGGGCAATGATGACGCGACCGAACGCTCAGGGCCCCTCGTCGAGATCGAACTTCATCCCGGCTCGCAACACGTGAACCGTCAAATTGCGAGCCGCGGCCGGTTCGCCCTTCACGAGCTTTTCGCGGCTGGCCTGGCGGGCATCGAGCACGGTGACATTGTTGTTCCCGATCACTTCAAACTGTCGGCCGTGAACGATCACGGCGGTCTCTTCGTCGATCCCCACCCCGATCAAATCCGGATGGTCGAGAATCGCCAGCGTCAGCCGGTTGAAGCGGCCTTTCTGGAGAAAGTGCTGATCCACGATCACCTCGGGCCACAGCGACAGACCCTCCATCAGATACGGCGTCGAGCCGGCACGAAGGCTGTCGAGGTCCGAGCGTCCGCCGATCATCACCTTCGACATCACGGCCGCGCCGGCACTCGTGCCACCGACGATGGCCCCTTCGCGATAACGACGGCGGATTGTGTCGGCGATGTCGGTTCCGCGAATCGCATTCATGAAAACCCCCTGCAACCCACCCGGCATCCAAATCAGATCGGCCTCGCGAATGAGCCTGATCGCGACGGCCGGCTGCTGGACGTTGAGCAGCGTCACTTTGCCGGCCTTCGTCCGCCTCCAGGCGGCCAATGATGCGGGGCCGTACTCGGGATTGGCCTCGGCGATCAGGACCACCTTCGCCTTCGACCCGCCCGCCAATTCGAGTGTCTTATCCACGATGGTGGCCGTCGTTGTGCCGCCACCGACAACGACCAGACTCCCCTTCGCCACTTCCGCCCGAGTCCCTGAATCAAACTGCGGATCGGCAAGCAACGCGGCGGCAACGAACAATGTCCACATGAGCCAGTTCCCTCGAAACGCTGCGAGATGGAATCGACACCGCCTCGGCCGCCACTCACAACGCGCGGCCCTTCGAGGCGGGCGGAGTGTATCCGCAGAGCGCAATTCAAGACTACTGCGCATTCAAAACCATCCGGCGGATCGGAGGGCGGGTCATGCCCCGGCAGTTTCTCGTGTCGAGGTCGGCCCACAATGGTTTTGAAATGCGCGCCAACTCGCATCCGTGGGAAGTGAGACGTGCCGTCGCGAGAAGCACGCCCGCAAGCTAGTGGAAGGGAAAACTGCCGTTTCACCCCGTGAGGGATGCCTGGCCACCCAGCAATTTCATTTCCCATCGACCGGCTTCGCCGACACGTCCTTGATGAAGGCGAGCGACTTCGCGATCACTTCGTCGTTGATCCCCATGTGGCCCATCTCGGGATAGCGGTGGAACGTGTGCCGTGCGCCGGCCTTTTCCAAAGCCTCGACCATCGTCAGCGCATTGGCGATCGGGACCGAGCGGTCGTTGTCGGAATGCAGAATGAGCAGTGGCTTGGATTGTTTGGTGAGATGCCGGTTCGGCGAGGCCTGAGCACGAGCCGCATCGGGCTCGACTCCCGGCGGAGTCCAAAGCGCACCCCAATCGAGCGTCGTCAGGTCGTAGGCCGCGGCGACACTGATCGCGGCCCGGAAATCGTTACTCGATTTTTCCCAGCCACCCGTGCGAGGATCCGGCCCGTCGCCCAGCGTCGCCGCCAGCGACACCATGTGACCACCGGCCGATTGCCCGATGAGAAAGATCCGCTGGGTGTCGATGTTGTATTTCTCAGCGTGGGCATGCACGTAACGGATGGCGCACTGAAAGTCCTGGTAACACGCGGGGGCCGGACTGCAGTTCTTCAGGCGATAGTCGATCGACATGGAAAAGAAGCCGAAGCCCGCCCATTGCTCGACCTTGATCGTCGAAGCATCCTTCTTATGCCCGCCCACCCAACGACCGCCATGAACAGAAATAATTGCCGGCAACTTCTCTTTCGATTCGGGATACGCGATGTCCGCCAACAGCCCCGCGCCATGCACGCGACCGTAAACGACATCCTCCTGATGGGTGATTTTTGGGGATGCTGCGTCTTTGCCGGCATCAGCCGCTTTCGGTTGAGCCAGCGCGCTGCCGGTCATCAAGAACACCAGCAGTCCGGCAGTGGCAAACATTCGGTTCAATGACATCGCAGTGGCTCCTGAAGACGTTCGAGGGAGTTTTCTCTGGCCGAGTTGTTCGTCCGTCAAACCGACAAACCGGCTCACGGAGTCTCTCAAAGTTGTTGTCGCGGGGCAATCAGCCGCGCGGTGGTGGCCGACGCTGCCAGCGTCGGTTCGGATGCTGGCAGCATCCGCCACGAGGGGGGACACTTATTGACGCGCCGGTCCATAAGGACCAGCGGCCTGCTTCTCGCCCGTCAGGAACGAGATCAAATCCACGAACTCATCCGCAGTGAACGTCTTTTCCAAGCCGTCGGGCATGATGCTTTGGGGGTGAGCCTTTTGTTCCTCGATGTCGGCTTTTCGGAGCGATTGCTTCTTGCCCTGGTTGTCGGCGAGCACCAGCGTGTCGTCGGTCTCGGAGATCTTGAGGCCGGTCAACACGCGACCGTCTTGAAGCGCGACGGTTTGCGATTGAAATCCGGCAGCAATCGTGCGGCTCGGTTCCAGCAGCGACTCGATGATATGGACGCGTGAGAAGCGGCTGCCGATGCCAGTCAGTTCCGGACCGATCCGCTCTCCCAGCTCACCGAGCCGATGACATTTCAAGCATTGAGATTTCTCGACCGTCAGGAACAACTTGCGGCCCCGTTCGACGTTGCCCGTGCGAGACAGGGCGGCTTCGACCAACCGCTCGTGTTCGGCTTTCGAGCTTTTGCGACGAATCCTGGCGTGAAACTCCAGCGCGGCATCGGGGACGCTGGCAAGTTGAACGAGAAGCCGGTTGGTTCCCTGCATCAACTCCGCTTCAAAGCGGTCCGCATCCGGTTGAAAGCGGCGCGGCTCCGCTCGCTCCAACATCGAGCGACCGTTGAGCCGGACTCGCAGCGGTCCATTGCTCGACATCAAAAACTGTGCGGCGGTCGGTTCGGAGGAATGGAAATCGGCGTACGCCAACCAGACGGCGTGCTTGTCGTGGGGCGGGTTTTCAACCTGTCCCCCATTCCGCACGCGAGCCTCCGGCCCGACTCCGAACACGGTTCGCCACTGCGCACCGGAACCCGTTTTTTCGGCTCCCTTCGCGACGGTCCCCGCGGACTCCACCAAGCGTGCCGCCTCGTCTGGCGGCAGAGGTCCGATCAGACGCCAACTCAAAAGCACACCGCTTGTGCCCTGCAACTCGCTCACGGCTCGTTCCAGATCCGCGCGACGTGCCGCATCGAGTCCCTCGTGACGGGTCCACTTCGTCAGCATCTCGACTGTCAGAGAAAGCACTTCGATCGATGAGTTTCGCGCCGCGATCTCAATGGCGGCCGGAGCGTGCTCCGGGCCACCAAGTTCGGCGAGACATCGCAGTGCGCTCAATTGCGTCGGCGCGTCCGACAGCGCGGCGACGGCCAGCGGCACGACGCGCGGTTCGCGCAGTTGTCTCAATGCATCGAGACTCGCCTGCCGCACCGCAGCGTCGGCATCGCGCGCCAGGTTCAGCAGCGCGGGGATCGTGGCTCGCACTTCGAGTTGACCGGCCGCGAAGGCCGCCGCGCGACGAACGCGCGCGTCCGGGTCTTGCAGGAGAGCGGGGACCGGACCGGCACCGTCCGTGATTCGCAAAGCAGCCAACGTCTCGATGGATTCGGCGCGGACTTCGGATTCCCTGGAGTTGGTCTTGTCGATCAGTAAAGGTCCGACCGCGCTGCCGACCGTTGGTTGGTCGCCTGCCTCCGAGGTTCGCTTTCCAATCTCACGCAACACACCGGCGAGAATCGGACCGTCTTCGAGCGACTTGGCGAGCGCGACGAGCCGCGACTCGCGCGGTTCGGTCAGTCCGGTGGTCCACTGCGCGAATGCCACCAACCGTGCGGTGGCGGGTTTGCGGATGTCGGTGATTGCGGACTCCAGCAACTCACGGGTGACATCGGCGGGATGTTCGCGGATCGAGTCGAGAATCGCCGTGAGTCGCTCTCCGTGGGTCTCGTCGCGCAGCCATGTAGCGAGTGATGCCGCCCGTGTCGGAACTTTCTCCCGTTGCATCCGTCGCAACGCGAACAGGCGAACTGTGGCGTCTGAATCGGCGAGCACTCGATCCAGAGTTTGTTCGATGACCTCCGTCCGCTCCCAGGTGATTGTGTTCGCAGGACGCGGCGCGGGTCTAAATCCCCAATAGACCCACGCAGGTGGCTGCCGATGCACTCGGCACAGCGCGTCGGAGTACTCGCGCCTGCGGATCGGATTCGATTCCGTGCGCAGTCGGCCGATCAGCCCATCGACAATCTCCGGAAGGCTTTGGTCGGCGATCACCCGCAGCGCGATGCCGCGGATCGGTTCCGCGTCCGGCAGATCGAGCAGCTTGAGCACGGCCGGCCAGTTGCCCGAGCGTCGCAGCGTCTGCTGCACCGCATGGGCCAGCGCATCGTCGGGCTTGACCAATCGTTGATGCAACCACTCCGGTGCACCAGCCCAACGCAGACGTCCGAGTGCGACAATCATTTCCCGCACAACACGCGGATCCTGGTCGGCTCCGACCATGGTGAATCGCGCGGCGACTTGAGCATCGCCCGGACCGGCCTCGACGCGATGCTGCGTCAGAACCGGATCGGTGAGATCGGCCAGTGCTCGAACCGCCTGCACCCGCACACGCGGATCGGAGTCACGCTGAGCTTGGCGGAACAGGTCGTCGATGGCTTTCGGCCCGAGGACGTTGGTGAGAATCCAAACCGCGTGCATCCGGCCTCGCACACCGAGCTTGCCTTGAGCCAACGATTCCAGGACGGCCTCCAAACCCTCGTGCTCGCGCCGCTCGATACCCAGTTGAGCCTCCAGTCGTTCGTGATAGCTCTCGGAATCGAGCCGCGCGATCGTGTGATTGAGGTCATTTGAAGGGATTTTTCCCTCGCTGGCGCTTCGGGTTGGTGTGGCATGGCTGATGCGATAGATCCGCGCACGGCCTCGCTTGGGGCGTTGTCCGTCGGCCCAGTCGGCCACCAGCAACGAGCCGTCGCGATCGACCACCAGGTCCGTCGGTTTGAAACCGTAGGGGTCGTTCTCCGCTCCCGCCGCGAACTCGATCTCTTTCAGCGGTGCAAAGCTGCTGCCGAGAGGTTCGGGAGCGTAACGCATCACCGCGCGGCCCCATTCGCAGAAGTAGAGCCCTCGGAACTCGGCGGGAAACTGAGGCTCGCGGTAAGCGACGCCCCCTGCCGACGAGCCCAATCCCAGATCGGCCAACGGCGACAAAGCCTCGGCAGGTCGTTCGTCGTACAAGTACGGATAGCCGTGGTCGGCTCCGAAGAAACTGTGACAGACACGGATCTTGTAGTTGCCGCCGTCGTTCTCGTTGTCGCGCACGAAGACGTTCAGGTCGTCGTCGAGAGTCACGTCGTAGATGTTTCGCAGCCCGAACGCGAACACGTGCAGGTCGCGCCCGTCGAACCGGCAACGCAGAATGCCGCCGCCGTTGTGGACCAGGCGGTCCCCCTCCGGCCGCGCCACCTCGCAACCGTGATCGCCCAGCGCCAGATACAGCCAACCGTCGTGACCGGCGACGACTCCGTTGGCATTGTGCAGGCGGATCGAGTCCTTCTCCGGGGACAGCCCCAATCCCGTGACGATGTCGCGACGCTCATCCGCCCGACCATCGCCATCCGTATCGCGGAGAGCCGTCAAGAACGGGGAGTGCATCACAAACACGGCCCCATCGTGAAACGTCAGCCCCTGAATCGAATTGAACCCGTCCGCCCACACCGGCGCGCGGTCGGCATAGCCATCGCCGTCCGAGTCCTCGACGAGCCGGATCTCATCGCGCCGGATGATCTCGGTCCCCAACCCCGTCATGTAATCGACCGCCACGAACAACGAGCTCGCACGCGGACCCAACGCGATGGCCGAGGGATATTCGATCAACGGATCGCACGCAAACAGCGTCGCCTGAAACCCCGGCGGCACTCGCAACGGCGGGAATCGCTTTTCCGTCATCGGCCCGGTCTGCGGAGGCTCAGCAGCCGGCAACAAGGCAACCAGGAGAATGGCCCAGCACGACGCGGCCCGCAGAAAATGTGACACGGCACGTTCTCCCACCCCAAGGTTCACCGTCGGGCGCTTCTGTTCCGAGTTCGATGTGCTGCCTGCGATCCCAAGGATTGCGTGTTTCGATGCACACGATGTCCTCGTTGTCTCGCAGAAGCAACCGCTCCCGAGGCAAGTCCTGGGGAGGCGGGGGCGACGCCCTGCTTCGCGCAGACGTTGACGCGCAATCGGCTCAGTGGGAGTTTCGCTCTCCCTCGCACCCCGCTTCGACGACATTGTCAGAGGGATCCTGTCGGCAATCACGGGTTGTCCCACGCGGGGAACATCCCTCAAGTCGCGCCGCGTTCGCGGTCACTGAGGATGCCGCGAAACACAATGTCCAACATGTTGACCTGCTGCTCATCGACGGAGCGTTTTCCCAGGAAGTGGTTGGTGAACATCGTGCCGTAAACCAGATTGCCGATCGTGTCCAACAGCGCATCGACCTGGACGTCGGGCCGCAGGCGACCCTGTTCGATCAGGCTGTTGTAGAAGGCCCGCCAATGAACGCGGGCCGTATCGCGGTACTCGAAATACGTGGGCCGTTTGCGGTTCTTGAAAATCGCGCGTTCCTGAATGAGCAGCTCCACGTACTGCGGATGCTCGGCGAAGAAGGTTAGATACGCCCGAATCGCCCGGGCGATCCTGTCGAACGGATCCTCGGTGCTCTCCTCCGCCGCGCGAACGGCCAGTTGCAGTTGGCTCATCCCCCAGTCGACGCACGCCAGAAACAGTTTTTCCTTGCTGGGGAAATAGAGATAGATCGTCCCTTTGGCGATCCGCAACCGCGCCGCCACGCGGTCCATGTCGCACTCCGAGTAACCCAGTTGGGCAAACAGGCGACAGGCGGCGGCCACGATTTTCTGACGGCGTTCCAAACGCAGTGTCGCGGCCTTGTCACGTGAGACCTTCGATTGGACTTTCACAAGTCTGGACCCTCAAGTGAAGTGATGACCATGCCGAACCCGGTTGGCTGCGACGGTGTCGTCTTCCCCGCCCATGGCCGATTCCCAAACAGTCGCTGGACACGCCCATGCTAGTCCGTAACACTATGACTGACCAGTCAGTCATAGTTCAAATGGGGAACGGCTCGGACTGCGGTGTCCCCTCCAGAGGGGGCACGTCCCTGCTGGCTCGCGATCTGCATCGGTTGAGGACAAACATTGTGAAGTGCAACACCGTCGAAGTCGCCAACTTCGTCATCCACCCCGAACCCGCGGTCAACTCGACCGGACGACGTTTGTGGTGTGTCGCCGTGCTGATCACCGTGGCCGCAGGCTGCCAACAAAAGGCTCCGTCGGGAGCCGCCAAAACCGCTCCACCTCCGGAAGTCGTCGTCACGGTTCCCGTCGAGCGCGAATACGCTCCGTTTGAGGAATTCACCGGACGCCTCGAGGCATCGGAGGTCATCGAGATTCGAGCGCGTGTCGGGGGGTATCTCGATCAGGTTCTGTTCCATGATGGTGCCGAGGTCAAGGAGGGTGAGTTGCTGGCCGTCATCGATCCGCGCACCTATGAGGCGGAACTGGCGCGCGCCACGGCCTCGGTCCAGCAGGCCAAGTCGCGGCAGCAGCGCATGGCAAAGGAACTCGAACGAGGACGGCAACTCCTCACCAATCGAGTCGTCTCTCAGGAAGATTTCGATCGGATGCAATTCGATCACGCCGAGGCCGAGGCCGCGCAGCAGATCGCCGAGGCGAACGAAGCAGTGGCTCAGTTGAATCTGGGCTTCACCAAAATTCGATCACCCGTCAACGGGAAGATCAGCCGTCGCCTGATCGATGAGGGCAACCTCGTGAAGGTGGATGACAGTCTGCTGGCAACAATCGGTGCCGTGGACCCGATTCGCGCCTACTTCGAGATCGATGAACGGACCGTGCTGCGACTGCGCCAGATGATTCTGGGAGGCGAAATGCGACTCCCGACGGAACAGAAGCTGGAGGTTCAACTGTCGCTGGCCAACGAAAACTACTTCTCCCTGCGCGGCGTGATCGACTTCACGGACAACGCTCTCGATCCGCACACTGGTACGCTGCGAGCGCGAGCCACCATCGACAATGGCAGTCTGCTGTTGTTGCCCGGCCTGATCGTCCGCTGTCGCATGCCGATCGGCAGCGCCCGCACCGGGCTCTTCATCCCGGAGGAAGCCCTCGGTTCCGATCAGGGGCAGCGGTACGTCTATGTGTTGAACGACAAGGACGAAGTCGTGTACCGCCGCGTTGGGGTGGGGATGCAGATGTCGGGATGGCGGTTCGTCGAAGGAGAACTCACCAAAGAGGATCGAGTGATCGTCACCGGACTGCAACGGGTTCGGCCGGGTCAGAAAGTCGCCCCCAAAGTTGGCACGCAATACGCGGACTCGCTTCCTGTTCAAGACAAGCCGAAGCAGGCCGTTGAGGTTCCTGCCAAGAGTCCGCCCACTCCGGCGAGTTAGCAGCCTGTTCAAAAAAGCGTGCCACGGCTCTGTGAGCCGTGAGGACGGCGAAAAGTTCCACAACATCCGCACGGCTGACACAGCCGTGGCACTCGATCCTCCGATTGGCAGCGCCGGCACGAGAGACGCCCGATGTTCTCGCGGTTTTTCATTGATCGACCGATCTTCGCTGCGGTGATCTCCCTGCTGATCACGCTGGCGGGAGCCGTCGCGCTCCAGCGATTGCCGATCGCGCAGTACCCGCCCGTCGCGCCACCGACGGTGCAGGTGGACTGCAATTACCCCGGAGCTAGTTCCGCCGTCGTGAGTCAAACCGTGGCCGCGCCGATCGAGCAGCAGGTCAACGGCGTCGAGAACATGCTCTACATGGCGTCGCAGAGCACCAACGACGGTTCGTACACGCTGACGGTGACGTTCAAGCCCGGCGTCAATCTCAATCTGGCGCAGGTGCTCGTCCAAAACCGCGTCAGCCTCGCGCTGCCCATGCTTCCCGATGTCGTGCGGCAGACGGGAGTCGTCACGAAAAAGCGAGCCCCCGACATTCTGCTCACGGTCAGCCTGAACTCGCCCACCGAGCGTTACGACCAGCTCTATTTGAGCAACTACGCGCTGATGCACATCCGCGACGAACTGGCTCGTCTGCCGGGCATCAGTGAGGTATTGGTGTTCGGTCAGCGCGATTACAGCCTGCGCGTGTGGCTCAAGCCCGACATGCTCGCCGAGCGCAACTTGACAGTGCTCGATGTTCAAGCGGCGTTGCGAGAGCAGAATTTTCAACTGGCCACGGGGCAACTCGGCCAGCCTCCTTCGAGTACCGGTCAGGCCTGGCAGATTCCGCTGGCCACCGTGGGACGCCTGCAAACGCCCGAGGAATTCGGCGAGATCATTCTGCGCGTGACGCCCGATCAACGGATCATTCGCCTGAAGGATGTGGCCCGGCTCGAACTCGGCGCGCGAAGCCAGGACGTCGCCAACCGTTTCGACGGCAAACCGACTGTGGGGATCGCGATCTTTCAGTTGCCGACGGCGAATGCTCTGGAAACGGCCGATCAGATCAAGGCCAAGATGCAGGAGTTGTCGGCCGATTTTCCGGACGGTGTCCAGTACAAGATCGGTTACGACACGACTCCCTTCATCCGCGAGTCGATTCACGAAGTCTTCATCGCGTTGCGTGACGCCATTCTGCTGGTGGCGCTCGTCGTACTCGTGTTCCTGAAGGGTTGGCGGGCCGCCATCATTCCGTTGATTGCCGTCCCGGTGGCCATCATCGGGACGTTTGCCGCGATGGCGATCGCGGGTTTCAGCCTGAACAACCTGACGCTGTTCGGGTTGGTCCTGGCCATCGGCATCGTCGTCGATGACGCGATCGTCGTGGTGGAGGCGGTCGAGCATCACATCCGAAAAGGGCTGCCGCCGCGCGAGGCGGCCATCGTCGCGATGGGGGAGGTCTCCGGGCCGGTGATCGCCGTCGGATTCGTCCTGTCGGCCGTGTTCGTCCCGTGCATGTTCATTTCGGGAATCGTCGGACAATTCTTCCGGCAGTTTGCCCTGACGATTGCCGTCTCGACCATTCTGTCGACGATCAACTCACTGACGCTCAGTCCCGCTCTGGCGGCGCTGCTGTTGAGGGCACCGAATTCACGGCGCGACCCGCTGACGTGGTTGATCGACATGCTGCTCGGCTGGTTCTTCTGGCTGTTCGACTGGGGCTTTCATGTCTCGGAGCGAGTCTACATCAACCTCATCGGACGCCTGTTGCGGATCCCGGCGCTGGTGCTGCTCGTCTACGGCGGACTGTTGGTGCTGACGTGGTGGGGCTTCCTGCAACTCCCTACGGGATTCATTCCCGCGCAGGACAAGGGCTATCTCATCGCCAGCATCCAACTGCCGGATGCCTCGGCGGCGCAGCGCACTCGGGACACGATGGCCAAGATTGAACGGATTGCATTGGACACACCGGGCGTTCGGAACGTCAATTCGGTGGCGGGCAACTCCTTCGTGCTCAGCGCCTACGGTTCGAGTTTCGGATCGATGTTCATCATCCTCGAAGAATTTGAGCACCGTCGCGATCCGAACATGCGCAGCGACGCCATCGTCGCCAACCTGAAGAAGCGGCTTCAGGCTGAGGTGCCCGAGGCCCTCGTGATGATCTTTCCGCCTCCGGCCGTCAGCGGGTTGGGCCGGGCCGGCGGCTTCAAGGTGATGATCGAAAGTCGGGGCGAAGTCAGCCTGACGGAACTCCAAAAGTTCACAGACCTGATGGTTCAAAAGGGAAACGAACAGGCTGGCTTGGGCAAAAGCCTCTCCACCGTCTACAAGGCCAACTCGCCGCAACTGTATGTCGATGTGGATCGTGACGCGTCTCAGAAGCACGGCCTGAATCTGTCCGATGTGTTCGGCACGCTGCAGGGCTATCTTGGTTCGCGCTACGTCAATGATTTCAATCGATTCGGTCGTACGTGGCAGGTGGTCGTGCAGGCGGACTCGGAGTCGCGGAATCAGATCGAAGACGTGCGAAACCTCAAGGCTCGCAACCATCAGGGGCAGATGGTCCCGCTGGGAACCGTGGCGAAGGTCGAGGAAATCAGCGGCCCCCAGGTGCTGACGCGCTACAACATGTATCCGGCAGCCGCGATCACGGGCAACGTCGCGGCTGGCTACAGCACCGGACAGGGCATCGCGATTGTCGAGGAACTCGCGCGGCGCGAGCTTCCGGATTCGATGGCCTTCGAATGGTCCGAGATCACGTTTCTCGAACGGCAGTCGGCCAACACCGGCATGATCGTCTTCGGCCTGTCGGTGGTGTTCGTGTTCCTCGTCCTGGCCGCCCTGTACGAGAGTTGGTCGCTGCCGTTGGCCGTCATCCTGGTGGTTCCGCTGTGCGTGCTGAGTTCGATCACTGGCGTGGCCTATGCCGGGCAGGACATCAACATCTTCACGCAGGTCGGCTTCGTGGTGTTGATCGGTCTGGCTTGCAAGAACGCCATCCTGATCGTCGAGTTCGCCAAGTATCGGCGCGAGGCGGGAGTGGATCGGAGACGCGCCACGCTGGAAGCTTGCGAGCTGCGGCTGCGGCCGATTTTGATGACCTCGTTCGCGTTCATTCTGGGAGTCGCGCCGCTGGTCTTCGCGCGTGGTGCGGGTGCGGAAATGCGGCAGGCGTTGGGGATCGCCGTCTTCAGCGGCATGTTGGGTGTGACGTTCTTCGGCATCTTCCTGACTCCCGTCTTCTTCTACGTGATCGATCACGCGGAGGGATGGTCGCCGTTCCGACTCGCCAGTTGGCAGCAGGTCGGTGTCGTCCTGGCCGACGTCGCCACGCTGGGATCCGCGCGGCGCGGGTTGAGGATTGCATGGACCCGGACGGCGACACTGGCCCGTTCGGGAGTGTCACTCGTGCAACGTCTGTTCGCTCGTCGGCCGCCCACCAGTGGGTCTCTGTGAAGTCTTGAGAAAGTTGACGTCATGTTCGCCCGGTTCTTCATCGATCGCCCGATCTTCGCCGCCGTGCTGTCGATCATCATCACGCTCGCGGGCGGGATCGCCTTGTTCGCGCTGCCGGTAACGCAATATCCCGAGATTACGCCCCCCACGGTCGAAGTCTCGGCGAGCTATCCCGGCGCGAACGCCCAGGTGCTGGCCGACACCGTCGCCTCGCCGGTCGAACAGCAGGTCAACGGCGTCGAAGACATGCTCTATATGAACTCGCAATGCACGAACGACGGACGCTACACGCTGACCGTGACATTCCGGCCGGGAACCGACCTGAACCTGGCGCAGGTGCTGGTGCAAAACCGGGTCAATCTGGCTCAACCCGTCCTGCCCGATCTCGTGCGACGGCGCGGCGTGACCGTCAAGAAGAAGTCGCCGACCGTGCTGATGATCATCAATCTGGTCTCGCCCGACAGCAGCCGCGACAGCCTCTACCTGAGCAACTATGCGACGATCCAACTGCGCGACGAACTGTCGCGGCTGCCGGGTGTGGGAGACATTTCGTTCCTCGGTCAACGCGACTACAGCATGCGTGTCTGGCTCGACCCGCAACAACTGGCCGCGCGGAGCCTGTCGACCACCGACGTCGTTCGGGCGATCGAGCAACAGAACGTGCAGGTCGCGGCCGGTCAGATTGGGCAGCCTCCCGCGCCGACGGATCAAGTGTTTCAGTACACGATGACCACGCTGGGCCGTCTGTCCGACAACAGCCAGTTCGCCGACATGGTGCTCCGGACGGATGACACCGGCCGCGTGATCCGGCTGCGCGACGTGGCCCGCGTCGAACTGGGGGCACTCGACTATGATCAGATCTGCACGCTCGACCAACGTCCGTCAGTCGCCTTGTCGGTCTATCAACTGCCGGGTTCCAACGCCTTGGAAACAGCGCGGCAGGTGCGGGCCAAAATGGACGAGTTGCAGGCCCGGTTTCCCCAGGGGGTGGAATACGCCATCGCCTACGACACGACGCCGTTCGTCGACGAATCGATTCGCGAGGTGTTCGTGACGCTGCGCGATGCGGTCATTCTCGTGGCGGCCGTAGTACTAATCTTCCTGCAGGGCTGGCGGGCGGCCGTGATTCCGCTGGTCGCCGTGCCGGTTGCCATCGTCGGGACGTTTGCCGCCATGGCGATCTGTGGCTTCAGCCTGAACACGCTCACGCTGTTCGGCCTTGTGCTGGCGATCGGCATCGTCGTCGATGACGCCATCGTGGTCGTGGAAGCCATCGAGCATCACATCGAAAAGGGCGAACCGCCGCGCGAGGCGGCGATCTGCGCGATGGACGAAGTGTCGGGGCCGGTCATTGCCGTCGGACTGGTGCTCACCGCGGTCTTCGTCCCGTGTATCTTCATCACGGGGATCGTCGGTCAATTTTTCCGGCAGTTCGCGGTGACCATTGCCGTCTCGACACTAATCTCGACGTTCAACTCGCTGACTCTCAGTCCCGCGCTGGCCGTGCTGTTGCTGCGACCAAGACATCAGGGAGCCGTCGAACCCTTGCCTCGCGCGGGCATTCTGCTGGCGGGAGGTTGGGCGGCGTATTCGTTTCTGCCGTCCCTGCTGGTGCCGTGGGAAAGCCATTTGGTTCCAGAGGCTTTTCGTGCCTACGTGCCGCATCTGCTGCCGCTTGTTTGTGGATTGGTGGGCTTGGTGGTGATGTGGCCGCTCAGTCGGTGGTTGAACCGTCTCCTGGGACTCGGTTTTGCCGCGTTCAACCGCGTGTTCCAGTTCGTCACCAACGGCTATGTGATGTCGGTCGGTTGGCTGTTGCGAGGTTCACTGATTGTGCTCTTGCTGTACGGAGGGCTGCTGTACGCGACATGGCAGCAGTTCGAGTCGGCTCCGACGGGTTTCATCCCGTCGCAGGACAAGGGTTATTTGCTCGTCAACGTGCAACTGCCGGATTCGGCGGCACTCGAACGGACGACGCGAGTCATGCAGCAGATCGAAGAGATCGCGGGAAAGGCTCCCGGCGTGAGGCACACGCTGGCGATCGCCGGCCAGTCGTTGATCATCAACGCCAAGGCTCCGAACTTCGGCACGCTGTACGTGATGCTCGATGACTTTCACCACCGATCCCCGCTCGGTTTGTCCGCTGATGTAATCGGTCGCCAGTTGCAGGTGGAGCTCGATCTGGCCGTGTCCAATGCCGTGGTGAACATCTTCGGCGCGCCGGCCATCGACGGACTGGGAACCTCCGGCGGGTTCCGACTCGTCATCGAAGACCGCAGTGATCTGGGATTGGCCGAGCTGCAATCCGTCAGCAACCGTGTCCTGAGTGAGGGAAACAAGACGCCGGGATTGACCGACCTGTTCACCAGCTTTCGCGGCAACACTCCCTGGCTGTACATCGACATCGATCGCGATGCGGCCAAGTTGCGACACGTGTCGCTGGCCGAAGTGTTCGGGACACTCCAAGTCAACTTCGGCTCGCTGTACGTCAACGACTTCAACCGCTTCGGACGGACGTGGCAGGTCAACGTGCAAGCCGACGCGAAGTACCGCATGACCGACGACGATTTGAAGAATCTCTACGTGCGGAGCGACGTCGGAGGGATGGTTCCGCTCGCTGCGGTGGCCGACGTGCGCGAATCGAGTGGGCCGATGATGCTCACGCGGTACAACCTGTATTCGTCGGCGATCGTCTCGGCGAATCCGGCTGTCGGCACCAGTTCCGGTCAGGCGCTGGAACTGCTCGAACGAGTCGCCCGAGAAAGCATCAGCCCGTCGATGCGCACCGAATGGACGGAGCTGGCCCTCCTCCAGCAGAACGTCAGCCAGACCGCACTGTTCGCCTTCCTGCTGGCGGTGGTGCTGGTCTTCCTGGTGCTGGCCGCGCAGTACGAAAGCTGGACTTTGCCGCTGGCCGTGATTCTCGTCGTGCCGATGTGCCTGCTCTGTTCGATCGTCGGCGTGCAGTGGGCCGGTCTCGACATCAACATCTTCACACAGATCGGCTTCGTCGTGCTGGTCGGTCTTGCCTGCAAGAACGCGATCCTGATCGTCGAGTTCGCCCGTGCCCGCCACGACCGGGGCGTCCCGCGCCGCGAGGCCACGCTGGAAGCCTGCCAACTGCGACTCCGCCCGATCGTGATGACCTCGCTGGCCTTCATCATCGGCGTCGTGCCGCTCATGCTCGGTGTGGGGGCCGGAGCCGAGATGCGCAACACACTGGGCACCGCCGTCTTCTACGGCATGCTGGGCGTGACCCTGTTTGGCATCTTCCTGACGCCGGTGTTCTTCTACGTCATCCAGGTGCTGGTGGACTGGAGACGACCGACGCACGACACCGACTCTCTGCCTTCCGTGTGAGCGAACGTCGATCACCAGTGAGAGACCCCACGCACGACAACGACCGACTCGCATCACCAGCGCGTGTCCATCCTCGGCAATCGCCACACTCACGGTGATGAGACGTCAGAAGGTGCCGGCTGTGGGGCGGACGAAGCCCCAACTGGCGGCAAGGGCATCGGCGGCGTCCTCGGCATCCGTAATCTCGCCCCAGCCCCCGTTGCGCAGGTAGGCGTGAGCAAACTCGTGGGCGATCACGTAGCAGGCGAACGCCTCGGAGCGATCGGCCAATCGCGGCCGGAGCACCACGCACCGGCTGCCACTTCCCACGGGGCCCGGACTGGCCATCCACAACGTCCACCCCTGGCCGGGCACAAAGTTTTCCATCGCGACGCGAAACCTCGGATCGTCGAGAAAGTCGCGCTGCACCGGTTCCGGCAGCGAGGTCAACACCGTCAGCACGCGAGTCCGAAGCGGCTCGCAATCCGAGAACGCTTCCAGATAGGCAGAGAAAATTGGACGTTCCTCCGTTGTGACAATTCGCGATCGCCGGGCACTGTTTCACCGCTGTTCACCACAATGGCGAATCGCGACGAGGAATTCACCCTTCCCCCGCGCGTCAACGCCGATTGGGATTCCGTTTGTTCGGCGAACCTGACAGCGGATCGCGGTCGTTGTGGATTGCCGGTCAGGTGGTGTTCAGGCTCGCGCGACTTGCGTGTCACGAAGAGGGAGTTGCCTGCGGCGTGGAACTGGAAGGTTGCACGAAGAACGTGACGGTCCCCGTGCCAACGTTGCCGGTGCTGAACTGGCGGGCAGTGATGATCGCTTCGTAGTAGATCGGGTTGGACGTGGTGTTGACGGGGACGCTGTAGGTGCCGGTGAAGCGGCTCGGCGTGCCGCTTGGGTCGAATACGAGTGTCACCCGTTGGACGTACGGCCCTCCCACTACGCGGACTTGAGCCGACACGTCGAAGTCGCCGGGAAGCCATGGATTGTTCGGGGCATTGCTGATCGGACAGCCGCACATCATGGCGACGTTCGCCTGGAACGTCATCTCCCGATCTGTGCAGGCGGCGGAACTGTATTGGGTGTGTGTGGCAGGGCTCATCACCTGAACGAGCAATCCCGGAATCAGCATCACCAGGCCGGGGGGCATGGTGAGATTCTGGCCGGGCACGATCCATTCCGTGACGGTGACGCGATGCGCCGACTGAAGCCCGCCGAGTGGCCCATAGGCCTCGACTTCGAGCAGCCGCGGTCGATCAAGGACGAGACTGGCGGTGAAGGCGGACGTCGTGGTCGCTCGCGAATCGGTATCAGCGGCCAGCAGCCATTGGATGGTTGGTTGGCCCGGATTTGGCGTGACGATCGTGCTGAGCGATGCGTTGGGAGCGTACGTGGAACTGAGCGTGCCCGAGTTGCCGGCAGTGCTGCCGGTCGCGAGCAGTTCTCGCGTCTGAGCGTCACGGACGGTGATCAACGCCCCGCCAATGTCGTCTCCCAGGAACTTGCCTCCCAGCGCCTGAACTCGAACCGTGATGAAAGTGTTCGGCAATGTTGTCATGTCAATTCCTTGCAGAGTTCGGGGAAACACCGGATCTCGGATCGTGGGTCAGGTTGACGAACGGACATGAGAATGTAACGCCATTCCAGATTCCACATTCTTCAAAAACTCAGAGCGTGCCACTCAAACTGATCCACCATCAACAGCCGCGTTCGTGTGGATGGGGATGACTTGGTGAACTCAATCTGCCAGACCAAGAGTTCCCAATACCTTACCTTCGTCTTCGACCGCCATCACGGCCAGGGGCAAGGTTGAGCCCGCGATCGCCCCTCGAATTCCGAGCGGCCGGCCAGGTCCAACCATTGCATCCGAAGCAATCTGTTGTTGATCGAAAGGAACCTTTTTTTGAGTCGCGGGGAAAAGTCGCTTGACAAAACAGACGGCATGTCTACATTGGAGCCCGTCTCGACTTTGCCGTCACTTCCGTCCGACGAATGTCATCCGTTCAGCCAACCGTCCCCATGGCCCGTGGAGGCACCAACGATGTTCCTCAAAGCCTCATGTTCGCTTCTGGTGTTTGTGCTCGCGGGTGCCGCCATCGTCTCCGCCGATGAGCCTCGGGCCGCGAGGGCTGCCGCTTCGCGGTTGACGACGGAGGAGCTAGCGCGGTGGATTGACGAGCGGTTTGCCGAGGCTTGGCAGGAGTCGAAGATTGTCTCGCCGGAGGTCGTCGACGACGCGACGTTCATGAGGCGGACGTTCCTCGATCTGACGGGTTCGATCCCCAGCGTGTCGGAAGCCCGCGATTTTCTGGAGTACTCCAGTGAACAGCGCCGCGGCGCGCTGGTTGATCGCCTGCTCAATGATCCTCGTCGTCCGGAAAAGTATGCGGAGCGAACGGCCGCGCATTGGGCGACTTTGTGGCGGCGGATGATGGTGCCGGGGAATTCGCGGGAAGCGCAGATGGCCGTCGGTCTCGATCCGTGGTTGAAGGAACAATTCACGGCCAACGTGCCGTACGACGAACTGGTTCGCAAACTGGTCACGGCCAAAAACGACGGTCAGGCGATGCAGGTTTTGAACACGCGTTTGGGCGTTCGCAACGGCGGGCCGACGCTGTTCTTTCAAGTTGTGGGTGGGAAGCCAGAGTCGGCGGCGAGTTCGGTGTCGCGTGTCTTCCTCGGTGTTCGCATCGGCTGCGCGGAGTGTCACGATCATCCGTTCGCGGCTTGGAAGCAGAAGGACTTCTGGGGCATGGCGGCCTTTTTTGCGGGAGTTAAAAACGGAGGCATCGACGATTCGTCGGCCGCAAAGATTCGGCCGGAGAACGGCACCACCGATTACACCGCGGTGTTCCTGGGCGGCGAGGAGGCGAAGATCGCGAATGGCAAGACGTCGCGAGAAACACTCGCGGATTGGATGGTCGCGGAAAACAATTCGCTGTTCGCGTCCACGGCGGTGAATCGTGTCTGGCAGCATCTGATCGGTCGCGGAATGACAGATTCGGTCGATGATCTCGACAAGGCCTCGCCGGCCGAGCGACGTATTTTGGATGACCTTGCAAAGAAGTTCGTGGAATCGGGCTTCGATCTGCGTTGGCTGATCGCCGGCATCTGCAAGAGTCAGCTTTATCAGCGCGAGTGCGTCGCCTTGAAGGAGACAGACTCCGAGCCGCCGCCGGGACTGCGGTCGATCAAGACGCTTATTCCGGAACAGGTTTTCAATTCGCTGGAGCAGGCGTTGGCGCTGCCGGTCGCGAGAGCCGACGGGAGTGCCCGGTTCAACGGCCTGCGCGATCAATTGATCGCGCGCATGAACGAAGCGGCTTCGAACAACCCGGACGAATTCCGAGCCGGCATTCCGCAAGCCTTGCTCCTGATGAACGGCCGATTGACGGCCGAAGCCACGGATCTCGATCAAAGCCGCACGCTCCGCGGCGTGTTGGACGCTCCGTTTCTCGACACCGAAGCCAAGCTGACGACGTTGTATTTGGCGACTTTCAGCCGTCCTCCGCGTTCAGAGGAGAAGCAGTTCCTGTTGGAGCACATCCGCAAACAGGCCGACGGGGACAAGCAAAAACAAGCCTACGCCGAGATCTTCTGGGGTCTGCTGAATAGTCCGGAGTTTGTTCTTGAGAAGTAGAAGTCAACGCGACAGAAGTCAGCCCAATGCGACTGACTTCTGTGGCTCTGACCACTGACGTACTGCAGTTCTGATTTTTCGTTCCTTTGGTTCCTAAGGTTTTGCCATCTGAACTCGTCTTTCACTGGGAGAACGCGATGTCACCTACCGATTTCACCCGACGCGATTTCATCAAGCTGTCGTTCGCGAGCGCTTTTGGAGTGTCGTACTCCGGCTGGCTGCCGCAAATGGTTCAGGCGGCGGCGGCCGCGGAGAACAAGCCGAAATCGTTCATCCTGTTGTGGATGGCGGGCGGACCGACTCAGACCGACACGTTCGATTTGAAAGTCGGACATCCGAACGGCGGGCCATCGAAGGCGATCGAGACGGCGGTGCCCGGCATCCAGATCAGCGAGCATTTGCCAGGCGTCGCCAAGCAGATGAAAGACCTCGCGATCATTCGCAGCCTCACGACTAAGGAAGGAGACCATGAAGCGGCGACCCGTCTGATGCTGACCGGGCATCGGCCGGGACAAGAGGGTGTGAACTACCCGAGCCTTGGTTCGTTGATCGCGAAGGAGTTGGGGGACGAGACGAACGACTTGCCGCACTATGTCAGCGTTTCGCCGTTTCGATTTGCCGATATCGGAGGACCTGGTTTTCTGGGACCGAACTACGCCCCGCTGGTGGTCTCCGGCGACAGCAACGACCCGGAAGCCCGCGCCAACCTGTCGATCGAGAACCTCAAGCCGCCGCCGGGCGTGACGAAGGAGTCGATGGAGCGGCGCCTGGAGGTTTCCAAGTTTCTCCAGGGCGACTTCGCCAGCCGAGCGAAGGGTCCGTCGACGAAGGCTCACAAGTCGAACTTCGACCGCGCGATGCGGATGATCGCCACGAATGCCAAGGGGGCGTTCAAGCTCGACGAGGAACCGGCGGCGCTGCGGGACAAGTACGGTCGCAGCCGATTCGGACAGGGTTGTCTGTTGGCTCGGCGGTTGGTCGAGCGTGGCGTGGCGTTTGTCGAAGTGACACTCGAAGGTTGGGACACGCACGCCGACAACTTCAATGCGGTGAAACGGCTGAGTGACACGCTCGACCCGGCGTGGTCGACTCTGATGGACGATCTGCGCGAACGCGGACTGTTCGAATCGACGCTCATCGTCTGGATGGGCGAGTTCGGCCGCACTCCGAAGATTAACGGCACGACCGGCCGCGATCACTTCCCGATGGCCTGGTCCACAGTGCTCGGCGGCGGCGGAATCAAGGGGGGCAAAGTCATCGGCAGCACGAATGATGCGGGAACCGAAGTCAAAGACCGCCCCGTCAGGATTGCCGATTTCTACGCGACCATGTGCGCGGGGATCGGCGTCAGTCCGGAGCACGAAAACATCTCCCCCGAAGGCCGCCCGATTCCGCTGGTCGATCGGGGTGGCAAGGCCATCGAAGAAATCGTCGCGGTGCCGGAGAAGAAACAGAAGGCGTGACGGAGGTCAGAGCGGCAAGAGTTCAGCAGCCTGAGGTCAGAGCGACAGAATGAACCGACCAACGAACAACCTGATGCGGATGATGTGCGAGCCAGCGTGCTGCTCGGTCGCGCAGGGCGTTCGCCGTTCCGTCACTCTAACGTCGGCTGTTCTGATCTCTGCCGTTCTGACTTCCACCGTTCTGACCACTTCTCCGCTCGCGGCGGCGGACTCCGCTGCGACCTCCGAGATTCGCGACGTGATCCTGATGCTCGAGAGCGGGCCCCTGCATGTGCGGGTGCATGTGGCCGTGGGCGGGGTGTCACCGATGGACGCTCGGCGGGCGAGTTTGGATCGGCTGTTGAAAACGCTCGACACGGACGGGGACGGCAAGCTGTCGCAGCAGGAGGCAGGGCGGTCGCCGCTGTTTCGCGAGAAGCAGCGCCCGAAGGCTTCCGAATTCTTCAAGGAGATCGGAGCGGTACCGACGTTTTCCCGCCGCGACATGGAGCAACAGATTGAGCGCATCGGCGGTGAGACGGTCGTCTACCGTCAGAACGCCAGCACGTCCGACAACGATGATGCTATCTTCACGTTACTCGACGCGAACAAGGACAAAATTGTGGATGCGATGGAGATGCAGGACTCGGTCGATCTGCTGCTCGCGAAGGATTCGGACGACGACGAATGCGTGACGCTCGAAGAGTTCGCTCCGCCTCCAACCCCCGCCGACCAAATCGCGGCGCAGATGAATCAGCCCCGTCCGCAGACCGCGACGGTGGCCGAACTGCTCCGCGACACGAACCAGACTCTGTTGCCGGCGCAGCTCATTCAGAAATTCGACAAGGACCGCAACCGCAAGCTCTCGCCCGAAGAACTCGGGTGGTCCAAGGAGCGGGTTGCGACGTGCGATACCGACAAGGATGGCCAACTCAACTTGAAGGAACTCGGCGGATTGAAGAACTCGCCGGTCGATATCGAGCTGGAGGTCGATGTCATCCGCAAGGAGGGCCAGCCGATGCTGCGGGCGCTCGGGTCGTTGGCGAAGCGCACCGACGGTGATCGCGTTCCGGACCTGGCCACGATCAGTCTGCCGACCGCCGTCGTCACGTTTTCGTCGCGCGAGGTCGATCCGTTCGAGGCATCGATGACGATCGCCCTGCGGACGTTCAATGAACTCGACACGGACAAAAACGGCTACCTCGACAAGGACGAAACGATGGTTCGCGAGCGATTCGGGCGCGGCCTGTTCGACCAGATTGACGCCGACGGTGACGGCAAGATCTTCGGCGAAGAAATGAAGGAGTTCATTCGCGCCCGGGGTGAGCCGGTGGCGACGACCTGCCAGATCATGGTGTTTGACGACGGGAAGGGATTTTTCTCGACGCTCGACTCGAACGGCGACCGCCGCATCTCGATGCGCGAGATGCGGTACGCCGACAAGACGCTCACCAAGATGAAAAGCAACAACAAACCGGGTCTCGCCGCAGAAGAACCGGCGCGCCGGTATCGCATCGAGTTCGTGCGCGGCGTCTTCAATCCGTTCGGCAATCCGGAACGCCGGAACCCGTTTATGCCTCAACCCGTGGTCGCAACCGTCAAACAGAGCCCCGTCGGCCCGATCTGGTTTCAGCGCTGGGACCGCAACAACGACGGCGACATCACCTGGCGCGAATTCCTCGGCCCGCGCGATGCCTTCGAACAACTCGATGCCGACCGCGATGAATTGATCGATCCGAAGGAAGCCGAGGCAACCGTGACGGCGAAATCCGAAACACGAAATCCGAATTCCGAAACAAACACGAATGGCCAAAGCCCGAATGAATCGAGAGTCAAAACGGAGAGCGGTTTGGAACGCTGATCGACCCTGTTCGGCGTCGGAGACAAAGGCGGCTCGTCGGTCGTGGCGGGAACTATCCAGCGACTAATACTCGACTGCGAATTCTCGCCACCGTGACTTGATTACGAATCCGCCATTCCCGGTTTGAATACGGGAGGGGCCTGCTGCATGTTGATTGATCTCTTAAGAGAAAGGTGTGGTCATGGGGCTGATTACAAGAATCATCGGCTTGGCCTTGCTCACTGCTGGGCTGGGGGTAGGGCTTGGGTTTGTTTTCTTTGGGAATGATCCCGATGGCAGGGGCATCTCCCTCTTTCTTGCCTGTGTCGGAGGGATCATCGGAGCCGTCGCCGGAGCCGCCCGGGAAATTGTGCAGACAATGGGGACATTCAAAGATCGCTGTGCCGAACAAAGCGCTGCAGACCACCGGCCACGCGATTGAGCCTTGCCGAGTTCTACTGTCGGGCCCGCGTGAGCCGGCTGCTGAGCTTGGCTTTGTGCCGCGGAAGCTTGGAGCCAAACGTGTGCGTTGTTCGTCGGTTACCGAGGCATTCAAGCTCAATCTCTCTGGATGAATCACGATGAAAAGAACAATCGCTTTCGTGGCGGCAATCGCCTTCTGTACGGTGAGTTCCGTGTATGCGCTTTATGAGGTTTACGATCACGGAGCGTGGCCCCAAAGCTG
This sequence comes from Planctomycetota bacterium, assembly GCA_038040225.1. Classification (GTDB taxonomy): domain Bacteria; phylum Planctomycetota; class Planctomycetia; order Planctomycetales; family Planctomycetaceae; genus Schlesneria. The sequence goes on along the minus strand of JBBPIS010000005.1, from coordinate 90,919 downwards.
GCCCAAGGAATTGGAGCCGCTGCGAAAGCAATCTCGCACATTGGTGGGGCCGGACATCGCCCAGCAGTACTTTCAAATCCCTTTCACCAAACGCCAGGAGTTTGAGTCTGCCTGGCCGCATTTCCTGAAGATCAAAAGCCCGGGAGCGCCCATCATCCTGGTGCGTGGTCCGAAGACGGATTTTTTCGCGATCAAGCCTGCGGGCGTTCTCATCCACTCTCCTCCTGTTGGCACAGATAAGCGGGCCAATCCCGAAGTTCCGATCAACTCAACCGACGCCAGAGAACGCTGGAGGAACACAACCTTCATTGAGTTGGTCGTTGATGGAGAGATCGTGGATTTGAACCGCATCCAATTACCAGCAGACACCCCGATTATCGACGAGCGGTTCACGGACGGGCAAAACAAATAGCTTGATGCAGGCCCCACCCCACCGTGTTTCTGAACTTGTGTTTCATCACCTTCAACCTGACGGACTCCAACGATGTCAAACACGCCCACGAATGACGACGCTGCCGCCGTGGCGAAACTTCGCGACGCTCGAACCAAGATCAAAAAGGAACTGGGCAAGATCGTCATCGGGCAGGATGAAATCATCGACTCGCTGTTGATTGGGATGTTGTGCAAAGGGCACATCCTGCTGCACGGCGTTCCCGGGTTGGGCAAGACGTTGATGGCTCGGACATTGGCGAGGACTCTTCAAATGGAGTTCCGTCGCATTCAGTTCACGCCCGACTTGATGCCCGCCGACATCACCGGCACGGACGTGATGGAAGAGGATCACGCCACCGGCAAGCACAAGGTTTCGTTCCTGCCGGGACCGGTCTTCACCAACTTTTTGCTGGCGGACGAGATCAATCGCACGCCGCCGAAGACTCAGGCCGCGTTGCTGCAGGCGATGCAGGAGGCCGAGATCTCGGTCGGTCGCGAGACCTACAAACTCAAGCCGCCGTTCTTCGTCGTGGCGACTCAGAACCCGATTGAGATGGAAGGAACCTACCCGCTGCCGGAAGCGCAGCTCGACCGCTTCATGTTCAACCTGAAGGTCAAGTATCCGACGGTGGATGAAGAGGTGCAGATCATCAAGGGAACGACGAGTACGGTCACGGCCAGCGCCGATGCGGTTTTGCACGCGGAAGAAGTTTTGCGACTGCAAGAGTTGGTTCGCGGCGTGCCCGTGGCCGACAGCGTGGTGCGATTCGCCGCGCGGCTGGTGGCGGCGACTCGTCCCTCGTTGGCTGGCAAAGACACCGGCGCGAAGTCGCTCGATGCGATTCACAAATACATCTCGTATGGAGCCAGCCCGCGCGCGTCACAGTTCCTCGTCCTCGGCTCGAAGGCGCGAGCGATTCTGGCCGGCAGGTACCACGTCGATTTTGAAGACATCAAAGCGGTTGCTCATCCGGTGCTGCGGCATCGGCTGGTCCTCAACTTCCACGCGCGCGCCGACAACGTGGACGCCGACGTGCTGGTCAATCGGTTGTTAGAAGCTGTGCCGACTGAAATGAAGTGATTCTCCGCACACTCAATGAGCAGTGACATGCCCTCCGTTTCGCAACAACTCGTAGACCCCGCCTTCTTCTCTCGGCTCGACAATCTCGAGCTGCGGGCGCGCGGCATCGTCGAGGGGTTTCTGCACGGCCTGCATCGCAGTCCGTTCGTCGGGTTCAGCGTCGAGTTTGCGTCGCATCGCGAGTATGCGCAGGGGGACGATCTGAGGCATGTGAACTGGAAGCTGTATGCCCGCACGAAGCGGCTGTACGTGAAGGAATTCGACGCCGAGACCAACATGAATCTGCACCTGCTGGTCGATATCAGCGGGTCGATGGAGTGTGCGAACTCGGGGCGCAGCAAGCTGTCGTATGCGACGACGCTGGCGGCGGCGCTGGCTCATCTGGCCCTCAAACAGCACGATGCGGTCGGGCTGACGCTGTTTGCCGATGAAGTGGTCGCGCACCTCGAACCGCGGGCGAAGCCGCATCAGTTGGACGAAATCCTGCGAGCGATCGCGACGACGAAGGCCCGGCCGAAGTCGGATGCCTCGCGGGCACTTCACCAGGCCGCCGAACTGTGCCGGCATCGCGGCATGGTGGTCGTCCTCAGCGACTTCTTCGACGACCTGCCGGCCATCACGCGCGGACTCGATCAGTTGCGTTATCGGCAGCACGAGGTGCTCGCCTTTCAGATTTGGGATCCCTGGGAGCGTTACCTGCCGCTCGATGGCAACATCTGCTTCAGCGACATGGAAACGCGCGAAGAGATCACGACGCACGCCGAAGGGATCCGCGAAAAGTACCTCGCCGCGATCGACGACTGGCGAGCCGAACTGGCCCGCGAATGCCTGAATCGGGGCATCGATCGCGTTGAGATCACGACCGACGACCCGCTCGACAAGGCACTGCTGGATTACCTGGTTCACCGGACGAAGGTCTGACCTGCGACTTCCTCCGAATGATCCGACATGAGGTTTGAGATGTCACCGATTCCCGTGCTCTTCACACTGCTCTGCCTTGGACAAATGCCGGAGAAAGAAGTTTCTTTGAAGGCGATGCAGCAGCGCGTGCAGGGTTCGCGGGTCAAGTTGTCAAACGATGCCAAGTCTCCACTTCAGCTCGTGGCGGCGCCGGTGTTTCGTTACAGCGATGAGTTGCGACACATTGAAGATGCCGGCATCTGGCTCTGGACCGAGAGAGGTCGTCCAGCAGCGGCGATGAAGGTGGAGTACTACCAGCCGGGAGTGCATCCGCGTCCGTGGCTCTATTGCTTTGCCTCGTTGTCGTCCGAATTGGTGGCGGCCGAATGGGAGGACAATCCGACGTTTCAGGCCCGCAAACCGGGCGTGATCTGGAAGACACTGGACGACACGCCGGCGACGACACGCCCGGCGAGGTTGGTTCAGATGCGCGACATCGCGCGGCGGTTCGCTGCGGAACTTCAGGAGCCGAATCTCAACAAAGACGTTCATCAAATGCGGCTGTTGACCCGGCCGTTGTACCGCTACGACGACGGCTTGGCGGACGCGGTCGATGGTGCGGTGTTCGGCTTCACGGGGACCGGTACGAATCCGGATCTGCTCTTGTTGCTCGAACTGTCCAAGGAGGGTGGCTGGCAATTCGGAGTTGCCGGGATGACGGCTGCGGGTGTGACCGTACGGCTCAAGGACAACGTGGTCTGGCAAATCTCGGATGCCGCCGGCAAAGGCCGTGTCTTTGACACCTGGACGTACTTCCTGCCCGCCAAGTGACGCTTCCTGCCCGTCAAGTGACGGTTGACTGATTTGGAGTTCGACGATTTCTCATGCCCAGCTTTCTTCAAACATCGTTCCTCGCTGGACTGGCCGCGCTTGCGGTCCCGATCCTGATACATCTGTTCTTTCGTCTGAAGACGAAGCGGGTGGAGTTGGGGACGATCCGCTTTTTGCGAGTCGTGCTGGAAGAGAATGCCCGGCGGCGGAAGGTGATGCAGTGGCTGTTGCTGGCGCTGCGAATGGTGTTTGTCGCGCTGCTCGTGGGCTTGTTCGCCCGCCCGTTCTTCACGGCGGCGGCGACGGGTGGCGACAAGGAGTTGCTGGTGATCCTGATCGACCAGTCGGCAACAATGCAGCTCAAGGGAGACCACGGGCGGCTGATCGACCAGGCGGTCGCGGAAGCGAAGAAGTTGATTGAATCGGCGGGACATCAAACCCGGTTCGAGGTCGCGTACTTCGATCACAGCGTGCATCCGTTGACGGCCTCAAGGGAGGGGGACGGTGCGACGAGCGAGGCGGTGCTCACGAAGTTGCAGGTTCCGGCGGCGACATTCGGCGCGACCAACTTCGGCGCGGTCTTCGCGTGGGCGCGCGACATTTGCGTGAAGGCTCCGGCGGGTGCCAAGCAACTGCATCTGTTCACCGATTTGCAACGGTCGGGGCTCGACTGGACGGAAGTCGAGCCGCTGCCGGTGGAGGTGAAGTCGCATCTGCACGATCTCGGTCGGCCGGTGGTCAACAATGTTGCCATCACCGAAGTCCGCACGCCGCGGCTGTGGGTGCGTCCCGGAGAGTCGCCGACGATTCGTGCTTCCGTCATGCACGGCGGCGCGTTCGCGTTGGAGGAAGTCGCGATCGTGCTGGAAGTCGGACGGGTGGAAGAAAGGGGTCAGGGGACGGGGGGCAGGAGTCCGGGGGCGGAGAACACTGTTCTCCGAACCGAGTTCGCGAAGTTGGCCGAGCGAATCACCAAGCGCGAGCGCGTGAAATTGGAACCCGGCGCGACGGTCATGCTCGATTTTGAATTGCCGGTGCTGGGCGAAGGATTGTGGCAGGGCCGGGTGTCGGTCGAGTACGACGACGACTTGCCGTTCGACAATCAGCGGTTCTTCGCGATCTCGGCCACACCGGCGTATCGCGTGCTCGTCGTGAGTGGCGGGGCCGCGGAATCATCGATCACCAGCGAGACCTATTTCCTGGACGCCGCTCTGCGATTGGCAAATGAGGGAGATTCGTATTCGGAAAGCCCGTTTGCTCCGACGCTGTTGACATACGCCGACGGCGCGGGCCTGCCCAACCTGTCCGGTTTCGACGCGATCGTGCTGGCGAACGTCGGAAATGTTTCGAAACCGGATGCGGTGCAGTTGTCGTCGTTCGTGCGCAGCGGCGGCGGATTGTTGGTCTTCACCGGAGACAATGTATCGGCCGTGAACTGCGCGACGTTGGTTGAGGAAGGGCTGTCCGTTGGCGAGATCGGTGAAACGAAGGTCGCGATCGACCTGCCCTGGCGACTGAATCAGTGGGACGAATCGCATCCGATTTTTGAGCCGCTCAGCGATCCACAGCACGGCGACCTGCGACGCCTGATTTTTGCGGCGTACTCGAAGCTGACTCCCTCTGCCGACGCGAGCGTGCTGGCTCAGTTCAGCACCGGCGATCCGGCTGTGCTCGAACGTCGCGTCGGCGAAGGAACCGTGTTGTGGGTGACAACCTCGTGCGGACGAGACTGGAGCGATTGGTGTCGCAGCCGGTTGTTCCTGCCGACTGTCCATCAGTTGCTCGGTTACGAAGTCGGCCTCACGTCGGGTGGCCGGGTGCGCACGAGGCTGGTGGACGCGGAGAGGGGTCAGGAGTCAGGAGTCAGGGGTCAGCAGGCGGAAGTCAGAAGGCAGGACGCAGTACCGACAGAGGGATGGGCCACTCTTCCCGGCGTCGAACAGTTCGAGCGATTCGCCGAAATCATCAACACCAGTCCGCGCGAATCCGAGACCGATCGCTGCACTCGGCAGGAATTCGAGGATCGCTTTGCCATGAAGTTCGTCGAGGAGGACGGAGCGGCGGATGTTCAAGCCGCAGTCCTCGGTAATGTTGAACTCCGTCAGGATGAACTCTGGCCCTGGGTGGGCTGCGTGCTCCTGGCCGTGATGTTGTTGGAAGGCTTTGTGGGTAATCGAACAACCGCGTGAGATCGAGACTCGACTTCCGGAATTTGATCGGAATAAATCATGAACAATTCATCCGACCGCGACACCGCATTTCTCAACCGTTTTCGTTCGCTCTGGGCTCGCAAGCGGCGGGTCGAGCTGGGGCAGGTGGCGGTCAGTTCGCTGCTGCTGGCTTTGATCGGACTGGGTGGGTTGGCGATCGCGGATTATGTGCTCGAACTGAATCGCCCGGTGCGCGTGATTGGGCTGGGAGCGCTGTTCGGTGCGGTCGCGCTGTTTGCAATCAACTCGTTGTGGCGAACGGTGCGGTGTTGGAGTCAACCGACAACGGCGGCGGAGATCGAGGCGGCGTTTCCGCAGCTCGGTCAGTCGGTCCGCACGACCGTACAGTTCGGAGCCATGCGGGTCGAGCAGGTCCAGTCCGAGGGAGTCGCCACAAAGCTGGTGACGGCGCTGGCCGAGCAGACTCATCAGCGCGCATTGCCGCTGACGATCGAGGACGTTGTGCCCGCGAAGAAATTGGTCATGATCGCCTGCGGACTCGCAGCGGGAGTCGCCTTGCTGGCGGGCGCGTCGAGCGTGGATTGGCAGTGGCGGAATGCGACTCAGCGAGCGGTCCTCAACGAGCAGCCGTACCGTCAGCTTGACGTTCAGCCGGGAGACCAAACGGTCGATGAAGGGGCGGGACTCCAGATCCACGTCTCGCTGATTGGCCGCACGAATCGCGAAGTCACTTTGTTGACCCGGCCGACCGGTGAGGCGGATGCCGAATGGACGGAACGGAAGCTGGAGGAACAGGAGTCAGGGGTCAGGAGTCAGGGGACAGGGCATCCGAGCGACAGAGGTCAGAGCAGCAGAGCCACAGAAACTCTGACTTCTGCCGCTCCGAAATCTGAGGCTCTGACTGCCGACGCATCCCGGCCTCACGTCGCCTTCGTGGCCAAGCTGGATCGGTTGACGAAGCCGGTCGAATACCGTGTCACGGCGGGCGAGTTGGCAAGTCCGGTTTATCAGGTCGGCATTCGTCGCCCGCTGCGGATCGACGAGGTGAAAGTCGAACTCACGCCGCCGTCGTACACCGGCCAGCCGACGAGCACGTCGCTCGATCTCAATCTGAGCGTCTTGCAGGGGACGCTGGCGAAGTTCGCGATCCAGTTCGACAAGCCGGTGAAGTCTGCGTCGCTGGTCTTCGCCCCCCGCAAGCAGCCGCGCGATGACGAGGATCGCAATGAGGCGGAAGTCGTGCCGCTGGAGTTGGGGAGAGGTCAGCAATCAGAGGTCAGAGGTCAGAGCGGTGGAGCCGCAACTTCGCGGACCTCTGCCACTCTGACTTCTGCGTTCATCGAGCTCACGCTCAACGAGGACCGCAACTACAGCATTGTGGCCGAGGCGGAGGATGGGACTCGGTTGCCGGAGAGCAAGTACCGCATCCGCGTCCGCGAGGATCAGCCGCCTCAAGTCACGATCGAGGAGCCGAATGATGCGGTGGAGGTTCACACGCTGGCGGAGTTGCTGATGCGCATTCGCGTGCGCGACGACTACGGACTGGCCAAGGCGGGCGTCATCTTTCAGATCAACAACGAGCAGGAAGTGCCGCTGATCTCGCAAGACTTCGAGACGGTCGTCGCGGCAGCGCAGGAGGCGGCGCAGACGGGAACGGTCTCACCGACAACTCAGGCCGCGCTCGAGAAGGTTCTGCCACTGGAGTTCTTCGAGCTGACGCAGAAGGACAGCGTGATGTACTTCGCGTTCGCCGAAGACAACCGGCCGGACCAGCCGCAACGGACCGAGACCGACATGCAGTTCATCGACATCCGCCCGTTCAAGCGGACCTACCAGGTCTTCGATCCTGACCCGATGAACGGGATGGGCATGGGGACGGAACTGAAGTCACTGGGGGAATTGATCCAGCGGCAGCGTTTCGCGCTCAATCGGACGATGCAGATCGAAAAACGAGCCGCCTCCGGGCGCAAGCCGGATGCCACGACGCTCGACCAACTGATGCAGTTTGAAAAGGAGTTGGCGGAGAACGTGCGCGACACCGCGCAGGGTTTGGAGGCACGCGGCTTCGACGACACGGAACTGTTCTATCAGGCCGAAACCGCGATGCTCGCCGCGGTCGATTCGCTGTCGGTGGGCAAGTGGGAGAACGCGACACTGCAAATGAAGGACGCACTCAAGGCGCTCGTCGAACAGCGTGACCGCACTCGCTTCGCGATCATGAAGAACCCCGATCCCGCGCGGCTGGCCGCGCTGCGGCAGTTCGATCGCGCACAGGCCCAGAAGCTGCGCCGGCCCAAGTCGGACAAGGAAGAAGCCCGCGAGCTCATTCGCCGGCTCGAAGAACTGATGAATCAAGAGACCTCCATCGCCGGTGCATTGGAGGACGACGTGGAGAAGTCAGAAGACAGAAGTCAGAAGTCAGAAGTCGGAGATCAGAAGGCAGAGACAGAGAAAACAGAGCAACAGAAGTCGGATCAGCAGAAATCAGAAGAAAAGTGACAGAAGCCCTGCCGCTCTGACTCCTGCCGTTCATCAGTCTTGGAGGAAAACTCATGTTGAAGTTCACACAATTCGTCGTCGCGGTGTTCGCGTTTGCAGGGTTGTCAGGCGTCGCAATTCATGCTCAGGACGATGCCAAGTCGGAATCGGCGGTGCCGGCAAAGCCGTCGCGTGAGGAGTTGCGCGACAAGCAACTCGATGTGTCGCTCGAAGCGCGGGACATCGAACGCATCCTCACAAAGCTCAAGCGGGCTTCGGAACTCTCGAAGACGCGCATCACCGAGGCGGCGAAGACGGCGGAGTCCGCTTCGACGGCATTGGATCGAGGTGACTCGAAAGTCGCGCGCGGCGATGCCAAGCAGGCGGCGGAGATGTTCCGCGAGATCGCCAAACTGCTCGAAGCGCTGTTGGCCGAGGAGACTCCCCAAAAGATCGCGGCGGCCCGCAACCTCGCGAACCAACTGGCGATGACCGAGCGGCAGTTTGCCAAGGACTTCAAGGGGGTGATGAATCCCGTGCAGAGCGGCGGGAAGGCGAAGGTCGACCCGAAGTCGCAGGTGAAGCCGGGGAAGAATGGCCAGGGGCAAGGGGGCGGCGGTCAGGGAGGAATGCCCAAAAAATCAGACTCAGCAACAGAAAACGAACCGAAGGACGGCAACGGCTCGAAGCCGGAAAAAAACAAGGACGGCGAGGCCGGGGATAAGAAAGAGGGCGATGCGAAGGGAGGCGGCTCGCAGAAGGATTCGAAAGAGGCCGATTCCAAGGAGGTCGACGGCGACAAGACCGGCGCGGGCGACGGTAAGTCCGATTCCAAGGACGATCCGAAAGGTGGGTCAGGACAGGGCGCGAGGGAAGAAGACAAGGACGGAAAGGAACAACCGGACGGACAGGGAGGCGGTGCCGCAAAGAAGGACGAGAAGTCGAAGAACGGAACGGGCGGCGACTCGGCGAAGGACGAGAAAGATCGCGATAAGAAGGATGGCCAGGACGGCTCCGGCGGAGCGATGACTGCGGAGGAACGGCGCGAGGCACTGGCCACTCGGGCCGAGCAGTTGGCTCGAACGGGCAAATCGCTGGAAGACATTTTGAAATCGATCTCGCAGTCCACCGAGCCGGCCGACAAGGCGGCGGTCGCGAAAATTGAAGCGGTGCTCAAGGAAACCGACTTGCTCAAGGCCATCGAAGCCATGCAGCAGGCAGCCGACATGATTCGGTCGGACAAACTGGACGACGTGCGGCTGTCGTCGCTCGACATCGCCGACCGGATGGAGATCACCGCTCAGCGGCTCGATGCGGCGTATCGGACGATCGTCGCTCCGCAGGCCGAGGAACTGCGAAAGCTCGAACAGGCGCTGGCGGATTTGCGTGAGAAGCTCGATGCTTTGGAGACGCAGGGGCAAATCGCCGCGTGGCATCGCGAGGCTCGCGACCTTCTGGATCGAGCCGAGAAGCTGGGGATCAGCGACAAGGTGCGCGAGGACTTTCTGGAGCAGATGAAGAAGGCGGGACTAGGCGTGAATGGCGCCCGAAACGCCTTCAACTGGGGCCTGGTCAATGACCGCTACGCTGCGCCCGATGGCTACGCGATCAACCTCATTCGCGTGCAGGAAGAAGTGCAGGCACGCATTCAGTCCCTGGTTCTCGGTGATTTCACGTCAGCCACAGACGAGAACACTCCGCCGAAATACCAGGAGTTGGTGGAGCGGTATTACCAAGTGTTGTCTCGCGAAGGCGGCGGGAGGAAACCCGAAATGCGAAACCCGAAACCCGAAACAAAACCAAACGTACGAACTCCGAAGATCAAGTCACCGTAACTTGATCGACTCATCGAGACCCCCCAGCCAGTGATTCGCTCCCGTGGTCAATCACGTTCCCAGCGACTGAAGACGGACAACGACCGAAAACGTCATGACACCTGCATTGATTCTATTGATCGCATCGTTGGGCCAAGTTGCCGATCGGGAAAGTCCGAATCAGGAAGACTTGTCGGAGCTTGCGGAACGACTGGTGTTTCTCACCGAACGGGCGGAGGATTATCGGCTGTTCGTGAACGGGAACCGAGCCGCCCGACTGACTCCGCAGCCTGTTTTTCGCTGGAGCCATCCGATCGCGAAGCTCGAGGACGCTGCCGTGTTCCTGTGGATGGATGAAGGGCAACCTGTCGCGCTCGGCACGATGATGCTTCACAGCGAGCTTGGTCTCTTCACCGAGCTTCAGTCGGTGACTGCCGAGAGTCTGAAGGCCGTCAAAAGTCGCGACACTGTTTGGGAGCCGGCTCAGAGCGGATGTCAGTTCTCGCCGGTTCCCAACGCACCGAAACCCGCCGACACGGCGACGGAGCGGCTGACTCAGATGAAAACGCTCAGTCGCCGCTTCGGGGCCGAGCTGACGAAGGCTCCGCCCTTTTATTCCGAAGGTTCGACCTGGCAGTTGCGGCTGTTGCCGAAACAACTCGTGCGCTATAGCGGCCCAACGGGGACGGCGATTGATGGAGCAATCTTCGTGTTCTGCCACGACACCGATCCGGAATTGATCCTGCTTTTGGAAGCCAGCGGCGAGGCGAGCGAGGCCGCCTGGTTTTTTGCGTTCGCGCCGCTGACCGGTTGGGAGGCGAAGGTGAAATGCGATGAGAAAGTCGTCTGGTCGCAGCCGCGTCTGCCATCCGTGAATGATCCCAAACTTTCCTACATCAAGTTCGGTCCAGACCCGGTCACGGCGAAGACGCGATTGCAGGAGGAATCGGAATGAAGAATCTGCTTCGCGGAGGAGTCGGGCTGATCTTGGCCATGATGGTCGGCGTCGCTCTGAGTGACGAGAAGGCCGACGAAGCCTATCGCGCCGCGCAACTCCAGCGCATGAAGAGCATCGCCGAGAAGTTTGAAGTCGATGCCGTGTTGGGGGCGAAACCGGTTGCGGCGAAGCTCATGTCGAATCCGCTGTTGAAATACAACGACTCGACGCGGCGCAATCACGAATCGACGCTGTGGCTGTGGACGGAGCGTGAGCTTCCCAGTGCGTTGATGGCCGTCGAGTTTTATCCGAACTCCCCACGAGGTCCGCGCTGGCTGTTCGAGATTGTCTCGCTGTCGAATTCCAAAATCGGTGTGGCTCGCGGCGGAGATTGGAAGTGGCAGGCCAAACAACCGGGCGTGATCCGGAAACCTGTTCCCGGAGATTTGACGCCGTCCGAGAAGCCGGCGCTGCGGCTCTCGCAAGCTCGGCAGATTCGCCAACGGTTCGCGGCGCACGAGAAGGAGGGAACCGACGGTCGACTCGAACTGCGGGCGCTGTCTACTCCGCTGTATCGCTACGCCGACGAAGAGACGGGCGTGATCGATGGAGCCGTCTTCGCCTTCGCGAACGGCACGAACCCGGAAGTGTTGTTGCTGCTGGAGGCTCAACGCGACGCCGCGACGAAGCAGGCCATCTGGACCTACGGCTTCGCTCAGATGACCGGTGCCGAGGTCTATGCCAGCCTCGACGATCAAGAAGTGTGGAGTCAAAAGGAGGCCGATCCCCCCGCGATTCGAGACTCGTATGTGAATGATTGGCTGAAGGACGAAGAAACGCCGGCGATTGCCAAGTGATGCTTTCGAGAATGTGCCTCGCAACTTCCTGAAAAAGATTGCTCCCTGAACTCTGACTGATGATCGCACACCATGTTGGCCTCATTTCAATTTCTGACACCGTTGACTGCTGCCGTAGTTGGCGCGATGGGGGTTGATCGGCATTCGAGCGGCGGCGGTCGGGACGCAGAAAGGGAGCAAATGATGGAACGGTTCCAACGGTGCCGGATTTGGATCGCGATCGCGTGGATTTGCTGCGGACTGTTGAGCACCGTTGTGTTTGCTGAGGACGAATCCGAGGTGTCGCGCGAGTTGGCTCAACTGCGGAAGCAGCTCGATGCGGCGGCTCGTGAATTTCAACTGACGGTCGAGCGTGACCAGGACGTGATTGATCTGTCGCCCATCGCGGCACTCCGCTGGGACAGCAACGCGCGCGGCACACTGTCGGGGGTGACGACGCTGTTCATCGGCGCGGGGCGACCGGAGGCGGTCTGCTGTACCTACACCTTAGGCAACGAGGTGACGCATGTGTTCACTTCGCTGTCGCGTGGCAAGCTGCAGGCTCGGCTCGGCGACGCGACCGTTTGGGAGCCGACCGATTCGGGTGTGAAGTTTCAGCCGATCCCGGAGGCAGCCACCCCCGCAGAGAACCCCGCCGGTCGCTTGCGGCAGATGAGGGAGTTGTCCAATCGGTTTGAATCGAAACTGCTTGGCTGGGGCGCGGACAACCCGATTCGCGAAGAACTGCGGCTGTTGCCTCGACCGATCTATCGCTACGAAAAGCTCCCCCAAGGCGCGATCCTTGATGGAGCCGTGTTTGCCTTTGTCACGGGAGTCGATCCGGAAACGCTGCTGCTGATCGAAGCGGTTGCGAGCGACGGGCGGTCTCGTTGGGAGTACTCGTTCGCGCGACGCACAACGGGCGAGTTGGAAGGGCGGCTCGACAAGAAGGTTGTCTGGACCGCCGCTGCGTTTCCCGTCACGACTGACCTAAACCGACCCGATCGTATGTTCGTTCATGCTCTGAAATTGGACTGACTGAAACATCGACGTTGCACCGATACGGTGATCGTGCCCCGTCACCATCACAGCGACTGACAGACACGCGTGAACACACCATGACATCTTCATTGATTCTCCTCGTCGCGATTCTCAGCCAGGCGGCAGACGCTCCGAAGTTGGACGAGAAGCAACTCGTCCAGTTGCTGGAACCGTATTACCAGGAACAGGCGGCGAAGTATGAGTTCTTTCTCGACGAAGCGATGACGCAGAAAGCGGAGTACTTAACGAAGCCGGTCATGCGTTGGACGGGTGAGGGGAGTAATGGAGCCGTGTGGGTGTGGATTCGACAAGGTCGAGCGGAAGTCGTCGGGTGCTTGGGTGCGTATGTGGATCAAAACGGAAAACTGAATGGCTTTCACGAGTTTCATTCGCTGACTTTGAAGCCGTTGCAGAAGGTGGAGATCGGCACGGTTCGTACCTGGGAGTCTCGCAAACCTGGAGTCGAACCCAAACTGTTGACCAAAGTCGCAGCTCCCGCTGCAACGGACAAGTTGCGGCTGATTCAGATGCGGAACCTCGCGCGTGAATACACGGTCTTGATGCGATCCGGCGAGCAAACACACACGCTGCGGCTCGCTCCGACGCCGCTGTTTCGCTTTCAAAGCACAAACCCGGAAGTGCTGGACGGCGCGCTGTTCAGTTTCTTGTGGGACAATGGCACCGACCCGGAATTCCTGCTGCTGCTGGAAGCCCGGCAAACGGCGGAGGGTCAACGCTGGCACTACGCACCGGTTCGATTTACGAATCGCGAGATCTGGCTGACTCATGACAACAAAGAACTGTGGCGCGCTCCTGCCCACAACGAATTCTGGACCAGGCAAATCCTGCGGGACAATTACGCGTCGTGTGCGATGGGCGTGCTGGATCTGGACGCGATCCAGAGCCAACGCGAGACAAAGAAGGAATGACATTCCACTTGATTCGTCGGTGAGATGAGGGGCCAAATGCGGAACTGCACGACACAACTGCGTGGTGAACTTCGGCGACGAATGTTGATCGTCGCGCTGTGCGCAGTGGTCACGCCGGTTTGCGCCGACGAGCCGTCTCCTGACATCGAGAAGGGCCGCCGCGAGCGGCTGGAAATGATGAAAGGCGTCGTCGATGAAGTCTCGCTGGAGACCAGCGACGAACCGCCAAAGAAACTGACGCGGTCTGAGAATCCGGTCTTGCGATACACGAATCCGGTCACGTCCGCGTTTAGCGAAGGGGCGTTGTTCTTGTGGCTGGACGGCAAACGCCCCCTCGCGGCGGTGAGTCCTTCGCTTCGGGACAACGGCACGATCTGGTGGGAACTTTCATCGCTTTCGGACGCGCCTCTGCGACTGACTCGCGACGGAGCCGTCGTGTGGCAGCCGAAATCGTGCAGCTGCAAAGCGGAATTGCTGAAGGATGCTCCCGCACCGGGGGAATCCCCAGCGGCACGGCTGACTCAATTCCGAATGCTCGCTCGGAAGTTTCAAGTCCGTGAAGAACGCCGTGGAGGGTGGCAAGAGGGCTGGCTGCTCACACAGCCGCTGTATCGATGGAGCGACGACAAAGCAGGAGTCATCGACGGGGCGCTCTTCGGTTACGCCGAGACGACCGACCCCGAATTGTTACTGATGATTGAGGCCCGCCGCGATTCAGTGACTCGCGCAGTACAGTGGTATTTCACGCTCGCCAAGATGACGTCCTCGCCAATGACAGTGAGCCTCAACGAGCAAGAAATTTGGAGCGTCGGCGGCTACTGGAAGAATCCGCGAGCACCGACCGATCCCTACGTCGAAGCGGCCATTGGGAAGTTTGATTCCGCGGCTCGCTGACTTTTGAATTCTGAACTCTGACTGATGATCGCACACCATGTTGGCCTCGTTGCAATTTCTCACTCCGTTGACTGCCGCCGTTGTTGGCGTGCTGGCGGCGGCCTTGTTGATTGGTTTTGGTCTGCTGCGCTGGCTGGGCGGCCCGCCTGCGGCGGTGGCTCGACGGTGGGGATTATTCGGTATTCGAGCGGCGGCCGTCGTCACGCTGCTGCTGATCCTGCTCAATCCGTCGGATGTCTCGCAGACGCCGGGGCCGATTGATCGGCCGGATATTTTCTATCTGCTCGACGCGTCGCAAAGCATGGCGGTGGGAGACAAGGAGACGCGGTTCGAACACGCTGCACGGTTGATGCGCGAAGCGGATCAGGCCACGCGCGACGAGGCTCACGCCCAGGTGAAGTTGTTCCGGTTCGGACATCGCCTGGCGGCGGTTGAGGACGCGCTCTCGTTGGGACTGGGAACAGAAGGGTCAGGGGGCAGGAATCCGGGGGAAGAGAACAAGGCCGGCGATCTCCGGGGATTGAACAGCAGCCGCAGGTTGACTCTGACGTCGGAGGTACTGGCAGCGGACTCGCCCCCCTCCAATTTTGCGACGCGCGGTGACAAGCCGAAGGCGAAACAAAAGCTGTTGGTTCCGACCGATTCGGACACGCAGTTGCTGACCGCGTTGCGGCAGGTGTCGAGCCGGTTCGGGCGGCGGCCTCCGGCGGGAATCGTGCTCTTTTCGGACGGCCGCGCCCGGGATGAGAGTGGCGTCGAGCAACTGGCCGCGCAGTTCGCCCGGTTGAAGGTTCCGGTGCATGTCGTGCCGGTGGGTGATACGGCGAAGGGTGGTGACGTCGCGATCGTGGCCTGCGTGGTCCCGCCGCGCGCCAGACGCTTCGCGGAAGTCGAAGTACAAATCTTTTTGCGCAGCTATGGCTACGACGGACGCCGCTGCGAAGTGACACTGACCGCGCCGAGCAATGTCGAAGGGGAAGCCGATCGCGCGCTGTCTCCGCCGGTGCCAGTCACGCTGCATGACGGTTTTCAGTCGGTCAGTTCGAGCTTTCGCACCGACGCGAAGACACGCAAGCTGCAGGTGTCGGTCTCGACGCTGCCCAACGAGGTTTCGACGGCCAACAACTCGTTCAAGGCTGAAGTGCAGATCGATCGCACGAAGATTCGCGTGCTCTACATCGAGGGGAGTTCGCAACCGTTGCAGCCGGTGCAGCGCGGTGACCGCGTCGAGATGCGCGGCCCGTACTCCGACCTGCAACAGGCCCTGGTCGAGGACGAAGACATCGAGTGTGTGGTGCTGCACGCGCCGTATGGCCGCAGCCGGCTGACGCGAGTTGCGGAGGCGGGCGGTGCCAATACGGCTCGCGGATTCCCGGAAACGGTCGCCGAACTGTCTGCGTTCGATGCCATCATCCTGAGCGATGTCGGAGCGGATTCCTTCACCGAACAACAGCTCGGCTGGTTAGAAAAATGGATCGGCCAGCGCGGCGGTGGGCTGCTGATGGTCGGCGGCCAGCGCAGTTTCTCGGCGGGACGATGGGACGAAACACCGCTGGCCGCGATGCTGCCGATCGAGATGCGCAGCGAGAACGACTGGCTCCCCGGCACGCAGGTCAGCGTGCTGGCCGATCCGCAGGCGATGTCGCATCCGCTGTGGACGATCGTCACCGACGAGCAGCTCAACCGCGACATCATCGGCCAGTTCCCGTCGTTCTTCGGAGCCAACCGCTGGATCGGGGTGAAACCGAACCTCACGCGCGTGCTGGCCATGTCGAACCTCACGGCCGCCGATGCTCCCGCCGTACCCGTAAATCCCTCGGCCATGCCTGCCGCCGCGCCGGCCAAGCCACCCAGCTTCTTCGAGTCGCTGCAAAAGAATCTGACGGGCAAGAAGCCGGTGCCGCAGAAGTCAGATCCCCAGAAGTCAGAACCGCCGAGCGGCAACGGCCAGAAATCGGAGTCTCCGACCGCTGCCGCTCTGGCATCTGGTTCGGTGACCAATCAGCCCGCGATCGTGGCCGGGCAATTCGGGCGCGGACGCACGATGGCGATGGCCATGCCGATCACGCCGCCGTGGGCCAATGACTTCCTGCTTAAGTGGGGGCAGGGGAATTCAAAGTACTACGGCAAGTTCTGGCGAAACGCGGTCTACTGGCTGACGGAAAGCTCGTCGATCGGCCGTCGGCGATTGGTCGTCACGGCCGACAAGAAGTTCTATCGCCCCGGTGAAACGATCACACTCACGGCGGCCGCGTTCGACGAGGCGGCGAATCAAACCGGCTCGTACAAAATCACCAGCATGATCGAGCCGCAAACTTCGCTGAACGATCTCGAATCGAACTACTCGCCGGTTCGCTGGCCCGACGGCAAGCCGCGCGAAAGCGGCGAGGCCGGCCCGTTCATCGCCTGGGGCGAGGAGTTCGATCTGCCGCGCACCGATTCCGCGGGAGGCAAACCGGCATTCACGCTCGAACTGCCGATCGCGGACGCACTGACGGTCGGCTCGGCCAGCCAGTCGTTGCGAGTCGAACTGACCGCGATGGAAGAGTTCACTCAGGTCGACAGCACGTCGCTCGACATTCAGATTCTGCACGACCCGTTTGAACAACAGAACCCGTTCCCGAATCACGAACTGCTGGCCTCCATCGCGAAGCACTCGGGCGGACGACTGATCAACGACTCCACGAAACTGGCCGAAGTTCTGCGCGACGTCCCGATGAAAGCGGGAGCCGCCATCGTCAAGAAGACTCCGCTGTGGAGCACCTGGTGGCTGTGGACGTGGCTGCTCGGGTTGCTCAGCGTCGAATGGATCTGGCGGCGGTTCGTGGGTTTGGCGTGAGTCTTCGCCATGAAAGGAACCGCAATCTTGAGTCACTGTGCGCCGCGGAAGTTTCTCTCACTGATCTCGCTCGCCACTCGGCTTGTCGTCGCCACGGGCCTGTTGCTGGTGTGGGGACTTTGCGGCTTGGATAACGCATCGGCTCAGCCACCGGTTCCCGGCCAGGACCGCAATTTCAACCTCACCATCGGACCATTCCCTCGCAAAGAAAACTGAGGCGAGGCGAAAACCGTTTGCTTCTCGTCATATCGAACCGTGCTGTTGTTCTCTCCCACTTGTGAATTGGAACTTGACCATGATTGACCTTCGCTGCGCATTTCTGAAGATGCTTCTCTCGCTTGCAGTCATCGGGACGATGACCGCAGACGCCCGCGCAGCGGATCCCCCGGCGAAGGATGTGAAGGAGTCGGAGGATTCTTCGCCCAAGGATGAACTGGCCAAGAAGCGGCAGGAACACATCCTCAAGGCGATGCAGAAGTATGAGGTCGTCGTGGATGGCGACGAGGCGAAGAGGGCGACGTTGGACTCGAAGGCCCTGCTGCGCTGGTCGAACCCGGTCAGTGATGTCGCCGATGGGCTGATGTCGGTCTACTCGACTGGCCCGACCGAGCGACCGGCGATGATTGCTCACATCTATGTGCATGGAGCCGGCTTGAACGGTTTGGCGATGCAGGAGTTTGCCGACGTCCATCCCGGACAGGTGGAATTGTTTCGAGGCAAACGAAAAGTCTGGTCACCCCGGTCGCGCTACAGCAAATTCGAGAAGCTGCCCGACGGTCCGAAGCCGTCGGAAAACGCGGCACTTCGGCTCAGCCAAATGAAAAACATGGCGGCGCGATTTGAGATCATCGACGGCTTTCACGACAGAAACTCCAAGCCTCAACCTCAGGTTCTGCGAATGTTGTCGCGGCCGACCTATCGCTATGGCAAAGCCGACGGCGAGATCATCGACGGAGCACTCTTCACGTTTGTGGTGGCCACCGACCCTGAAGCGTGTCTGCTGATCGAGATTCATCGCAAGGGTGAGGTCACGTCCTGGGAGTACATGGTCCTCCCGATGACCATCTATTCGCTGGATGCCAAGCTGGATGGCAAGCCCGTCTGGACGAAACCCGAAGCGATGGTCTTTGGCGATCCAACCGCCCCGCACTACATCTCGCCCTATCAGCACGATCAGGGGGAAGCACCGTTCAAGTCGCTCTTGCCGACACCGTAAGCGATCTCGGGACCAGTGCCGCGTCACGACCAAATCATTGAGTAGCCACGCTCTTGGCGAGCGTGGCTACGAACTGAAAATCCAGTTGAGGCATCACAACGACCACTCAACCCTTCCAGCCAGAGATACCCATGAAAACCTTCCGTCACGTCGCCGTAGTGTTTGGAATCGGATTCGTTGCCGCCTCGGCGATGGGGGACGAGTGGACCCGATTTCGTGGTTCGAACGGGAACAGTGTTGCCAACCAGGCCCAGCACCCGGCTCAATGGGGCGAAGACTCCAACGTGGCGTGGAAGGTGAAGATTCCGGGGCGGGGCTGGTCGCAGCCGGTGGTGACGGGGGACAAGGTGTTTGTCACGACCGCCGTCACCGAGAACGAAGAGAAACCGAAACGCTTCGACCGGGGCGTGACTCCCGATGCCAAAGATGCGACCCAGGATGTTTATCAGTGGAAGGTTTATTGTCTGTCATTGACGACGGGAAAAGTCCTGTGGGAACAGACGCCCTTCGAGGGGAAGCCGGCGATGCCCAAGCATCGCGGCAATACTTACGCCTCGGAAACTCCGGTCACGGATGGCGAACGAGTCATCGCCTACTTCGGCGTGAAGGGGGTTGTCTGCTACGACCTTTCGGGGAAGCCTCAGTGGAGCAAGAGTCTGGGCGAGTATCCCACTCAGGCGGGCTGGGGCAGCGGCAGCTCGCCGGTCATCGTGGGTGACGCGGTCGTGATCCAATGCGACAACGAAAAGTCGTCGTTTCTGGCGGGACTCGACAAGAAAACAGGGGACGAGTTGTGGCGCATCGCGCGCGACGAGAAATCCAACTGGTCGACGCCATACCTCTGGAAGAACAAGCTGCGGACGGAACTGGTCGTCGCCGGCGGCAAGAAGATGCGCTCTTACGACCCCGTGACTCGTGAGGTCTTGTGGGAGATGGCCGGGAGCGGCCGGACGTCGGTCTCACCGGTGGGTGATGACGAACTGCTCTATGTCGATTCGGTCGATGGCTTCCAGGGGAGTCCCGGCCGCTTCGCCGCGATTCGGGCGGGAGCGACCGGTGACATCTCTCTGCCCGACGCGAAGACAAAGTCGAGCGAGTTCGTGGCGTGGAGCCTCATGTTCACCTCGTACCGAAACTCGTCGCCGCTGCTCTATGGCGGCGGGCTGTACATGCTGGAACAGTCGGGGGGCATCGTCCGCTGCTTCCATCCGAAAACCGGCAAAGTCCTCTATCAGCAGCGGCTCCCGGAATCGCCCGGGTTCGCCGCGTCTCCGTGGGCCAACGACGGCAAGGTTTTTCTGTTGGACGATTCCGGCGTCACCACCGTCATCGAACCCGGTCCCGAGTTCAAACTGATTTCGTCCAATCGTCTCAACGACGAAATCTTCTGGTCCTCGGCCGCGATCAGCGGAGACCAACTCCTGCTGCGAGGCCAGCAACATCTGTATTGCATTCGCAAGTGACGCTCCCGGGTACCAGCGACGACAGGCCTCGACCTGCCGACATCCATCGAGAATGGCCGCTTGAAATGACCTCATCACGCGAATTCCTCCGCAGCGCTTACGACCTCGCCTCTGCGGAGTACGCGCGGAAGTTCGTCCACGAACTCGATCACAAACCGCTCGATCGCGAGTGGCTCAAAGAGTTCGCAGACACCATCGGGTCAGGGCGGAAGGTTCTCGACATTGGTTGTGGTCCCGGACACACGACGGCTCATCTGACCTCTTTGGGGTTGAATGCCACTGGCGTCGATCTTTCGCCAAAGATGATCGAGATCGCCTCGCGGACTTTCCCGCAATCACGCTTTGAAGTGGGTGACTTCTTCTCGCTTCGCCGTGAGTCCTCGTCCGTCGCTGGCATCCTCGCCTTTTACTGCATCGTGCATTTGACGCCGGAGCAGCTCGTTCCGGCATTCGCTGAAATGCACCGGGTTCTCTGTGGTGGTGGAGTTCTCTTGCTGTCGTTCCATGTCGGGTCGGAAGTGATCCGCGTAGAGAACTTCCTCGACACCACCGCGGTTCTCGACTTCTCGTTCTTTGAACCTCAACAGATCGAAGCAGCCATGCGGACCGTGGGGTTCGATCCGATTGCAGTCCGCATCCGAGCGTCGTACGACATCGAGTACCCCAGCCGGCGCGGTTACGTTTTCGCTCACAAACCGCAGCGGATCGCATGACGGCGAGGCAGGCTCGACGGAAGCCGATCTCGCGTTTCTCTGTTTCAAACGATGGAGTCGATGAAATGAATTCTCAAGTGCGTTGTGCCGGCCGGCCATTTGGCTTGAAAAAGTGGAAGACCTCTGTGTTCGCCGCGTTGTTTCTGAGAGGCCTGTCGTTACACGCTCAAGACAAGCCAGTGGAACAACCGGCTGTTCCGATCAAAGAATCCGAAGAAGCGAAGCGCTCGCGCGAGGAGTTGCAGATTTCCCTGGAGCAAGTCGCACCGATGCGACTCCAGCACGCGGTGACCGGGGCGGAGATCGAACGGGTGGCGCATCCGGTCTTGCGGTTTGGGGCTCCGCTGTTCGGAAACCATCATGGAACGTTGTGGGTCTGGGGAAAGCGCGGGCGGCCGGTTGCGGTGTTGGAGATGTGCCAACAAGGTGACATTCCCCTCTGGCACCAATCCCTCCACGCCACGACCGATGTTCCCCTCAAGTTAACCATGCCCGCCGGGCAGACGTGGACGCCGAACTCGAACAACGTGAAGTTTCAGCCGCTGCCCGGTGCGCCTCCTCCCGCCGACGCGCCGTCCGGCCGTCTCCGGCAAATGAAGGAGTTCGCGCAGAAGTTCTCGGCCCATCAACTCTGGACTTGGGAGTACGGTGATGGTTCTCGCCACGAACTGCGGATTCTGACCACGCCCGTCCATCGTTACGAGGGTCGAGATCAACAACTGATCGATGGCGGCCTCTTCATCATTGCTCAGGGAACGAATCCGGAGGCGACTCTGTTCCTGGAAGCGGTCCAGCCGCCCAATTCGGAAAAGCCGATCTGGCAATTCGGCGTCGGCCAGACGTCGCTGGCGGAGAACATTTTGTTCTATGAGAACCAGGAGGTCTATCACGGTGCGCCCGCGAAAAACGAACAGTGGTCACTCAGCACGAGTTCCTATTGGCGGACGCAGACAAAAATCAACGAACAGGAAGGCCAGCAATGACTCAGAGGATCCGATGGCTGCCGCTGACGCTCATGTTGAGCCTGTTCGTCATCGGCATCACGTCCGCCGCCGACAAGAACGGCGACAAGAACGCGGTGGCCGAGCAGCGAGTCGCATGGCTGCGCGAGAAGGTTGCCGGGATGCGCGTCGTCCCGACCCGCGAATCGAACGATTTGTGCAAGCTGCGTGAGGAACCGATCTTCAAATGGTCGAATCCCGTGAGCGGCGCGGAGGGAGCCGTCTTCGTCTGGACGAGGGACGGCCGACCGATCGCGCTCGCGAAATGCCATCTCAACAGCCGCAACTCGTATCACGTCGAGACGCTCATCTCGATCTCGGACAGCCGGCCGCGAATGAGCGAAGCCGGACAGGTTTCGTGGGAGCCAACCGAGCCGGGAGTGAAGTTCGAGATTCTGGACGACCTTGGCGCTCCCGCTGCGACCGAAGCGCTGCGGCTGGCGCAGATGCGGCGGGCGGCGCGCGAATTCCGTTTCATCGACAACTGGGGTGAGAACACGAAAACGCCGAAGTCCGAATGGGAGTTGCGGCTGATGCCGGCCCCGCTCCTGCGATACTCGTCGGCGACGGACAAAATCATCGACGGAGCGTTGTTCGCGTTCGCTCAAGGAACGAACCCCGAAGCGCTGGTGCTCATCGAAGCGATCGAATCCGCCAATGGCCGCATCTGGCGAGCCGCTCCGTCGCGCTTGACCGGCTATCAAGTTCGAGGCTGGCACAAGGACCGACTCGTGCTCGAAGTCGAAAAGATTCAAACCACGATTCCCACCGCGTCGCTGTTCCACCGCACCCAAACCCTCGATCCGTTCCCGTTTCCCGAAAATCCCGAATGAATTCCGAGGGAGTCGAATCATGTTTTCAGCCCTGCATCCGCATCGAGTTTTGATCTGGCTGGCATTGTTGAGTCTCGGTCTTTTGCCAGGAACCGGATACACGGATGAGAAGGAGGCTCAGGATGTCCGGAAGAAGGAACGCACGGAAAAATTATTGAAGTGGACGCGGACGTTCGCAGAGAAGACTCGCGTGGTGGTGCTGTCCGGCGGGATGGAGCAAGTCGGCGAATTGAAGGCCGAGCCCGTGATGCGGTACTCCGACGAACCGCGCTTCATCTCGGATGCGACGCTGTGGGTCTGGACGGTGAACTCGCGGCCGGTCGCGATTCAGAAGGTCGAGGTCAACGACCTGGTCGCTGTTCCGTATTGGACGATTTGCTTCGGCTCATTCGCGGAGTCGAACGTCGAAGTGAAATGGCCGAGCGGCGACACGTTCAAATCAAAAACTCCAGGCTGGGCGTTTGAGCCAATCCCCGACGCCGATGCACCGTCCGAACGGCCTGCGATTCGATCTTTGCAAATGCGAGCGTTATCGCGCCGGTTCTCAGGCAACGTCTATTCCGTGACGCAGAAAAGCACCATCGAGATGCGGCTGCTTCCGAAACCGACTTACGAGTACTTCGATCCCGAAACCAAATTGCCGGTCGGAGCCGTCTTCAGTTTCGCGTCGAACGGGACCAACCCCACGATCTTCGTGGTGATCGAAGCTCGACGAGACGAAGCGGGGCGGCTCGGCTGGTATCACGCTCACACACGCATGACCACGGACACCGGCGAACTCCGCTTGGATGACAAAATGATCTGGGAGTTCAAAGAGTTCAAGAATGACAACTGGACCTTTTTGTTCCTGCGACGTGACATTGATTTCAAAGAGTGACGCGTGCGATTTGAACACGACCGGCGCATGGATGCGGTGAGTCGATCTTCCGGCGACGTGCGAATCACAAAGCTCCTTCCCAGTGATGACGAGACCGATCAGAGAGAACTCGCCCGAGTCTTCTCTGTCGCAGGGTATGATCGACGGGCCTGTATTTTGTCTGCCCACCCTCACGAGTTAAGAAAGTGACCCATGCGACGTTCAATGGTTTCAGAACTGGCGTCTGTTGCGCTGTCGCGGAGGCCGCGTGTGTACGGCATCCATCGCCTGTCGCTGGCGAAGCGGGCGGCGCAACGCGGCTGGTAGTCCGAGGTGAAGTCACTTTCAACATGCGTCTGACAATTCGGTTGACGGCAGCATGGCGAGGTTGTGACAAACAGAGTTTATTCCGGACCAGTCTTCCGGCGTATCGCATCAATCTAATCACCGTACCTGAGGAGATGGGCCAGATACCGGCGGAAAAGGGTGCCAATCCTTGAGCCTCAAAGCCTGCTTTTCCAGGAGATGCCAGGAAAGAAACGAGAAAAATAGCACATTACCAAGCGTCCACCACACCAAAGTCCAACCCTTTATGTCGTGAGCGATGCCAAGGTGTATTATCGGAATGTGATAGATGTACATGCCATAAGAAGGATCGCCGAGTTTTTCAAACCACCCCAGAATCGGTCTCGCATAAAGACCGAGGCACAAGACGACGTAGGGCAGCACAAAATACGACCATGGGGGAGGAAAGAACGGAAGGGTGTACACGTGAAAAATACCCAGGATGAGCGGCAAGCTCAAGACGCATGCTGCGGGCGGCGACCAGATCATCCACGCTCGGCAGACATACAGAAGACAGCCACCGCAAAAGAAAAATAACTGATCCAATGCACGGTTGGCAAGAAACTCTGGCAAAGGCATGAAAAGGCACGACAAGATCATCGTTCCCACAAGTAATAGGATTGCAAGTTTTGAGTTTTCAAATACACCAATTGCAAACCAGACCGCAAGCATCCCATAGAGAACCTCTTCGACGGACAGCGACCAAACAGGCCCATTGGTTAAGCCGACGTCTCCGCTAAGGCCGAATGTCCCCCACACAAGCAGCGTGCCGGGCAAGTCACCGACGAAAGCCACTAAGACCAGCGAGACAAGAAATGCTGGCATGACTCGGAGAATCCGCTTCCAGGCGAAATGAAGGTAACCATGCGACCGCTCCATACTTTGCGAGATCAAGTAGCCGGACAACGCGATGAACGCTGGAACAAGGGGGAAATTCACACTCCAAAATCCGGTGTAGGAGCCCAGGTGCCCGATAACGACACCAATCGCAAGAAGGAACCGTATCGCGCCGACGTTGTTGTTGTGGGATGTCATAATGCGGCGGTCCCGGACCAGAATGGCAATGATGATGTGATCAGGAAGTCGACGAAGAATTCGTTAGGGGTATTAATGCCGAGTCAGGCGTGTGGGCGGCTATTATTGAGTGCTTCGATGGGTCTGCGTTCGGCGTGGGAGATTGTTCGGAAGTCGGTGCCTTTGGAAAAACACTTTAGAATTAAACCGCCGGTATTTTTGTTGGTGACTCGTTGATACGGACAAACAGGATCGGCGGAGCGTATCGTCAGTCCCGGAGACTTTTTCTATCGATGACAGTCGGCGAACTCGGTACCGTTGTCGAAGGTGGCGGAGCAACGGTTTTCAGGACGAAGTGGCTTCAGGGCCGGATCCTCCGGCCGTCATGGTCCGCATGCTTCGATTCAATCCATCAGATTTACCTCATCCGGATGCGGTGGTCAACAAACTGGACGATACCTCCTGTGCCTGCCGAGTCCAAGAAGTGTCTCGCTGAGCACGGAAGACAGATTTAATCTGGTCTAACCCCCAGCCCAACATTTCACTCCGACCACAAAACTCCGCCGATGTTCCACCGCTGCTTTCAGTTAGTTGCTGCAAGTGCTCCTATGGTAATGGTACGGACTTGACCGGCCAGAGTCGGAGGAGGGTGTTTTCGTTGAGATCGCAAAATAGCTTGACTGGACTTGGAGATCAGTGCTCGTCAGCAGCGATGAGGTCGCAGGCGAGGTGACGCTGTCGAAGTGCTGTCGCCGCACCGCCTCGCAGTGCCTCCTAACGACTCACTCTCGTTAGCTGATTCGGTTAGTGCGCCAACAGAAATGTTTGACCAAAGGACGGGCATTGTCGCACTGGCCGATTGAACGTCACGTTTTCCTGGTGTATCCTGCTTCACTTAGTAACGTGCCGCTTCGCGCACATGTGCTTTGTTTCAAAAGAGCCGGGACAACAATTCGCAAACCCTGCTTAGGCGTTTCGCATGCAAAACGTGGAGATTTCTGTTGTTGTGCCCGTGTACTCGGGCGCAGAGACACTACGCCAACTGACAAACGAACTGGAGAACACCAGAAAGGAATGGGTAAATCTCTCACTCGGAGTGCATCTTCTGGAGGTAATTTTTGTAGATGACGGCTCAACGGATGCTTCATCGAGTGTTCTGCGTGACTTGGCAGGACTGTTTGAATGGTGCCGCGTTGTGACATTGTCACGGAATTTCGGCCAGCACCCCGCTACAATGGCGGGGATTCTTCAAACGTCTGGAGACTGGGTTGTCACTCTTGACGAAGATCTCCAGCATCCACCGAACGCCATCTTGTCCCTCTTGGAGCAAGCCGTCTCTGTCAGCCTGGATGTCGTCTATGCGAAGCCTCTGGGAGCCGTTCATGCCTCGTCGTATCGCGACGCGACCTCAAAACTACTGAAGTTTCTTGTCAGCCGAATTTCTGGAATCCCCCATGTGCGAGACTTCAACAGTTTCCGGGTGATTCGAGGTAGCATTGCGAGGGCCGCCGCAGCTGTGTCGGCCCACGAAACCTATTTCGATGTGGCGCTGTGTTGGTTTACGGAGTCAGTCGGAGCGTGTCCGGTCGCGCTATCGGATCATCGTTATAAAAGTGGAAAACGAAGTAGCTACTCACTGCGGCGGCTGTTGTCACACGCACGGCGTCTGCTGATTTCATCGCAGACGAGATTGCTGCGTGCGGGGGCCGTGATCGGCGTGGGTGCCGTGGTGCTGAGCTTTCTCATCGGGGCCTACAAATTGACCCAGAGGTTGGTTGATCCGGCGTTCGTCGATGTGCCGGGCTGGACGTCTCTTTTTCTTGCAATTCTTTTTTTCGGTGGACTGAATTCGCTGCTGCTGGGTATCATGTTAGAGTATTTGTGGACAATGCTCCTTCAGGCTCAAGGCAAACCAACTTTTTTTTCTGTTGACCGATCGAAAGATGCCATTCTCGCAACGGCCATCCTCGCAAGAAAAGTAGAGATCGGAAATGCTGCTCTTCCACCAGCCTGACAACACGTCTCGCGATATTACGCATGGATTATTTGCGGTCTTTGGTGTGGGGTTGATCGGTTCAGCCGTCACGCATTCGCTGGGGCACCTTGCGAATTGGCGAGGTGAACGGATGCCACTTTCTTGGGACGACGCTGATCTCCAGGGGCAGCAGCTTGGGCACATCGCGTGTCGAATCACACATCTCCTTGATGCAATGCCGGGGTCAAATCAACCCAGTCTCAATGCAAAACCCTCGTGCGTGCCGCGTTTTCAGATATTGTGGTCGGCAGGACGTGCGGGATTTGGGGCTACGGAAGCAGAAGCGGCTCTTGAAATGAATAGTTTTTCTGCCGTTGCGGAACAGGTTCAACAAATCGCCAGTCTATTTCCGCAGATCCCGGTAACATTTCACCACATTAGTTCTGCGGGCGGACTGTTTGAAGGGCAGCGCGGCATTCGCAAGTGTTCTGTTCCCTCGATCCGCCGCCCGTATGGATTTTTAAAACTCAGCCAAGAGATGCTTCTCAATAGCATGGGGCCGCACATTATCAAA
The DNA here is from genome assembly GCA_038040225.1 of Planctomycetota bacterium. Lineage (GTDB taxonomy): Bacteria > Planctomycetota > Planctomycetia > Planctomycetales > Planctomycetaceae > Schlesneria. Next base: position 63,746 of record JBBPIS010000005.1, on the reverse strand, counting down.
AGGATTTATCGATTGACGTCAATTATTGGCCCAGCAGTCGGGCCGCACCGCCGTGGACTCGTTGGGAAATTGATTGACGATGGGCTTCATCACCGTACGACATGCCTCGTTGGACTGCCCAGCACTTTGCGAGACTATGTATGGCACAGTGATGTGGGCAGACACATCGCTGAGTGTGTTCTAAATAATGAGCGTGCCGACACCCCCTGCACGCATATTCTTGCTTCGGCCAAGCCGTCATCAATTCATGAAGTCATTGACGTGGTCGAATCGATCTTTGGACGACGTCTTTATACAAAAACTTCGCCACTACTTTCAAACGACGTTGACACCACTGTTTCCCCTGAAGTATTACCAGCTGAATGGTGCGCGACGGATCTCTTCACATGTACTTCACGAATCTACCGAGATGCACTTGCGTTTGAGGCGATCCAACATCATGGAGAGCCCAGGCTTGCTGCGAAAGAGACCGCATGAATCGAAAACAGGCTTTAGCGGCTTTGATTGGCATCATTGCTGTCGGTTTGATGCTTCGTGCCTATCGCATCGGGGATCGCAGCCTTTGGTACGACGAAGCGTTCAGCTATTCGCTGATCCACGAGTTCACATGGGAAGGTATGGTTCATTGCCTCCAACAGGATGTTCACCCTCCATTCTATTTCATACTCTTACGACTCTGGTCGAATTGCTTTGGTATATCGATCTATTCCCTACGTGGCTTTTCCATTGCAATGGGTGGAGTCACGTTGGTCGGCATTTACCTATTCACAAAAGACTTATTTGTCCTCGGATCAAAAAGCGAAGACGTTGAGGGAGCCAGAAACAAAGGACGTGCCGCCGGGGTTTCGGCCGCCGCTCTGGTGGCTGTCTTCAGCGCTCACATTTGGTGGTCGCAGGACGCGAAGATGTACTCTCTTGCAACTGCACTCATTTCATTCAACGCGTGGTTACTGCTTCGTGCCATTTCTCTTCAGAATGCGCAGAAATGGTGGGCTGCCTACGCGATCACTGCGGCAGCGATGCTTTACACACACAACTACGCACTGTTCACGTTCGTTGGTGAGTGTGTCTTTCTCGCCGTATACTTCATACATCATTTTTGTCTCTCTCCAAGAAGACCCTCTACTTCGGTAACATTCCGGCATGCCTGCGTCGCCGTGACAGCAGCGGCGTGCCTTTACCTGCCGTGGGTTCCGACTCTGTTTGCGCAGGCCAGGCGCGTCCGCACGGACTATTGGATTGCCCCCGCTAATACGTTGAGCATTCCTTACGCCCTCGACCAGTTGTTTTTTCCAGAAAATAGTTTCAATAGTCCGGCTATCAGAGCTGTGGGCCTCGTATTGGCTCTTAGTGCCATGCTCGCTTGGCTGGTTATCCAGAGACGAGTTCTTAATTGGCTCCTGTTTTCCTTGGTTCTCACGCCAATACTCTGCGCTACGCTCGTGTCACTAGTGTTTGCGTCCATCATAACTCCTCGCTATTTCCTGTTCGCATCACTATTTGTGCCGACTGTTGCGGTGAGCATCATCTGGAATTCATTTCCTCGCCTTTGTTGGGGAATCGTTTGCCTCCTTGTGATAAACCTCCTTGGCATACATATTCGTTTTCTGCAAACCCTTTTTCTCGACGAACAGGGCACCCGGGGTGTGGTATCGCACTTACTCGAAAATCGCAAGTCGAGCGAACCGGTTATTGTAACCCATGCTGGTGTCTTCTACAGCGTAAAGTACTACGCTGAGGAAACTCTTCATGCCAAGCTGTTCCTGTCATCCGGAACTCTTCCTCACTATTTGGGTGGTTCAATTCTGGTGCAGACCGACGCAATCTGTTCCGATGAGATGTCCGGTGATAACTATGATACGATTTGGGTGGTCGACTGTACTGGATTCGTCACCGTCCCAGCAGCTCGGTCAAGTATTCCTGATTCCTGGTTACCAGTTTCCGGTTCCCAAGTGTCATTTCGGGAGGTGTTTGGCTGGCAGGGGGTTGTGACAGCACAACTGTATCGACGTCTATAGCCCATGTGTACGCGAGGTCAATGTTCCTTAGGAAGGAGTCAATCAAATGACGAAGTCAGGAGTTCGTTCCAGGCAATTGGGATTTACCTTGGTTGAAGTCTGCGTGACTATTGCGATTATCGCAGTCCTGATGGCATTGTTGCTTCCGGCTGTGCAAATGGCGCGAGAGGCTGCAAGACGCGCTAGTTGTCGGAGCAACTTGAGACAGTTTGGGATTGCGATTCACAACTACCATGATATTCACGGCCAGTTTCCGATCGGATCGGGGCTAGGCATCATCGGTAAGTTCTCGTACGACGCAGGTGCACATCGCAAAGGAAGCATGTTGGTGAACCTTTTGCCGTTTATCGAGCAAGGCGCATTCTCCAGCCGAATTGATTTTGGTGGTGATGTAGTGGCACAATTTGAATCAGACGCAACGATGCGTACCCATGTAATACCACTGTTTCTCTGTCCCAGCGACAATCAATATGGCGTCTTGACGTGGATGGGAGTAGACCGCACCCAAAGCAACTACGCACCCAGCCAGGGAAGTCAGAAAATGACATCGAACGGCAATTCCTGTGATATATACCCTGGGAATCCATTTGGAACCGGTGCCGGAAAGCATGGAGACTTTCCCGATTCCAGCTTGGTTTCTGGTGTCTTCTCAAGATCTGTTTGGTCTGCACGGTTATCCGATATTACGGATGGGACATCAAACACGATCGCAATGGGCGAGATTCGCCCTAGATGCAGCGATCAACATGCAACCTTGGGCTGGTACTCGGCGCAAGCTTGGCTAGTGAGCACTTCAGTCCCCATCAATTTTCCCACTTGCCCCGGAGAGGGTGCAGGAAATAGCAGTATACCAGCAACCGACTGCAATTCTTGGAGCAACTGGGTAACGTCGCAGAGCTTCAAATCACGGCATCCAGGTGGTACTCACTTTCTACTGTGTGACGGTTCCGTCCGCTTTCTGAGCGAGAGCATTTCCCTCGCCACGTTTCAACGCCTAGGTGACAGGCGTGACGGAGAGGTTGTCGGCGAGTTCTAACCGCTCGTTGCGTTCTAGGACGCAGTGTTGGAGTATCAGTTATGATAGGCGACGGTGAGTGCGTGCAAGTGACGCAACCGGCCCTGTTTTCAGGAAGCGTTCGCCAATGCATTTCATCAGATCGTATCCACGCGGTCCTGCTGTCGGCGTCTTTCTTCTGCGTGGGACTGTTTACGGCGAATCACCACGAAATGTGGAGGGACGAGATGCAGGCATGGTTGCTTGCGCGAGATAGCCACTCAGTGGCCGAGCTATTTGGCCACCTAAAATACGAGGGCTGCCCGGGATTGTGGCATCTTTGCCTGATGGCTCTCGGGCGCGTATTCCCCTCGCCAGTTTCAATGCAGATCTTTCATCTGGCAATTTCAACATGCACGGTATATGTCGTAGCGCGGTTCTCACCGTTTTCGCGTCTCCAGACGGTATTGTTTGCGTTTGGGTATTACTCTTTGTTTGAATATACCGTAGTATGCCGGAACTATTCACTAGCCGTGTTGTTGAGCGTCGTTTTTTGCAGCCTGCTTGCGAAGCGCAGCGAGTCCTTCCTGTCTGTCTCTACAGCACTGTTCCTTTTGTGCCACACCTGCGTACATGGAGTGATAATTGCTAGTGTCGCGGGCTGCATGTTATTGTGCGACATTCTATTTTACTGCGGAAATATTCGATATAAAAACAAGCATGGTGTTCGGCGAGTGGTATGTGGATTCACACTGATTGCTCTTGGCGTTCTGTCATCTATTGTTCAGATGAATCCGCCTGCGAATTCTGGATTTGCAAGAGAGTGGGTTACTCGAGTAGACGCAAATCGGCTTGCCTCGACGTTCGGATCAGTTGCACGGAGTTTTGTGCCGATTCCGATTCCTCGCGTCAATTTCTGGAATTCACACATTAGTGATATGTCGCCTGTCGGAGGGCAAATCCAAGCTTCCGTCGCAGGTTTGTTCCTTGTAGGGGCGAGTTTCCTGTTTTGGCGAAATGCGAAGGTACTGTTCTTCTTTCTCGCTTCGACAGTTGGATTGCTCTGCTTTGCGTATGTCAAGCATTCAGGTGGTATGAGGCACGAAGGTTTTCTTTTTCTCGCATTCGTGATGAGTGCGTGGATTCATCATCACAAGTCTTCATCGCAACCGTATTCTTTATGTAGCCGTACTCTGAGCAAAAGTGTTACTTTGGTCCTTGGTTTCCACGTTGTTGGCGGGATCATTGCTGTCACGATTGATTATCAGTATCCGTTCTCGTGTGGTAAATCAGCTGCAATGTTTATCCAGGGAGAGAATCTGCAATGCACTCGAATTGTCAGCGAACCGGATTGGTGCGCCAGCAGTATGCTGGGCCAGTTACCGGATGTAAAAGCGATGTTTCTTCGAGGGAATCGCTTCGGAACCTTCGTCATTTGGGACAGGGCGAGACTAGAGGAGGTTGACGATGCACACACCTTGCGGGATGACGTAATCGTCGCGAGAGCGACAGCGATCTCTGATGATGTACTGTTGGTGATGAATCGTCCTCTCGATCCGTATGTCGTCGGATGCCATGAGATTGAAGTTGTGAAGGAATTCGTGGGGTCCATTGTATTAGATGAATCGTTCTATCTATACCGGCTTCGACGCGGAGGTTTGAGAATACCTACTCGGCTAGTCCCTGAGTGAAGCACAGATTCAAAGGTTTTCGGAAAATAAAACAGATTGCGCGAAAGCATGTGTTGGAGTGGGAAGTGATTTTCGTCTCTTCTCCAACCTCATTGCGATCTTTAGCCGAAGGCCAAGTGGAGACGGCCTGGTTGATCCCATCTGTTTGGTGTACGGTTGTTCCCGACGGAGAAAGGGCCACTGTAGCATCATAACGCTAGCTGCTTAGACATATGTGGATGGGCGCCAGGGCAGGAGAATGTAATGGAGTGATGTCAAACCGGGTGCATAGCTTGATTTCTTTCTCATTGCCAGTTGATTAGTCTGCCGTCGCGGACTTACATGTTCGTAACTGTCAGGGGTCCGCTCTGGTTGAAATATGGATTGAGACGAGTGTTTGCGGATCATGGATGATTTGAGTCAGCGGATTGAGTCGTTGTGAGGTTCGCATTGCAACCTTGGAGGCTCGACTTGCCGAGACTCCAAGGCGTTGACGAAGCGGGGCGGGCACGACTTCGACGGCACAGTTGGTGGCGGCGGGCATCGTGAACGCGCTCAAGTACACACACACACAATGCGACGAAGCTCATGCATGTGCGCCTCCCCGTCGTTGGAAGTACCGCCCCCGCGCTGATTGCCCCGAAGGTCCTGCAATGGCATGACTACAAGGTCGTCGTGCGCGACGGCCATTACACGAGCTACGTCAACGGACAAAAACTCCATGAGGCGGATTTGCTCGAGCAGCCCGATCCGTGGTTGGCGGTGGTTGGCTTGGCGGGCTATTCGTCGCGAGCTGTGTGGAACATCGTCATCACGGGTGAGCCGGACACGAAAACTAAAGCCCCCGCACCACAGGACGACCGGCGCGGTTTCTTTGGCGGACCAAATTCGCCGCAACGGTTTGTGCCCGGCAAGACCGTCGTGCATCCGGTACTCGATCGCATGGTCTGCCTGCTGGAGCCGGACGGCGTGAAGATTCACTGGCTGACCGATGGCCGCTTCGACCGCACGGGATTGCTGCCCGGCAATGTTGCAGAAGAACCAAACCGAGGGCCGGGCAAACTGTCGCTCAAAGATCGCGATTGGAATACCGTGAAGTTCGCAGTTCATGGTGACACGCTCACGATCACGCTCAACGGCGAGCCTGTCTTCACGCGGCCGATCGACGCCACCAACCTGCGGCACTTCGGTCTGTTCCACTACGCAAACGAGTCGAACGTCCGAGTCCGCAACATTCGATATCGCGGCAACTGTCCGACGGTACTGCGGCCAACTGATCAGCAAGAGCTTGCCGTCGGTTCCGAACGACTCGCGATCACACCGGATTCTGAGCTTCCTGATACCGCGACGTTCGACTTCACGGGATCAAAATTCGAGGCAGCGGACTTCGCCTATCACTGGGACGCCAAAGCCGCCGTCATGCGCATTCGTCCGACGGCTGCTGGCTTGTACTTCAAACTACCGGCTGGCGAGACCAAGACAACGTGTGCCGGGCTGCATCCGAAGCTCAAACTGTCAGGCGATTTCAGCGTGACCATCGAATATGAAGCCTTGAAGACGATCCCTGCAAAGGTGAGTTGGGGTGCGGGCTTGAGCTTCAAAATACTGGTCGATAACTCGTATGAAACCGGCTTTGAAGCCCGCGACTCGGGGAGTTACAAAGCGACGCGCGCCATGTGGCGGCTCCAGACTCCGGTGAATGAGTACCACGACGAGTCACTGCCGGGCTTCGCCGAGTCGGGCCGCATGCGTCTGCAACGTCGCGGCCCGGTCATCTATATACTTCATGACTCAGAATGGTTCGGACGATTTCCGGCTCGGGGCCCAACGCCCGATCGGCACAAATGACATCAACGCGATCAACATCCAAGCCGACGCCAGCGATCAAACCGGAAGCGCAGAGTTCGTTCTGAAAAGTCTGTCGATCCGAGCGGCGAAGATCATGAAAGTGAAGTGAAGCTCATGAATCGTATCTGTCACACAACGCGAGTCGTCACGGCCTTGCTCGTGAGTCTGTCTCTGTTCAGTCCGCTGTCTGCCGAGGACAAGTCGGACACAAAAGCGGACGAGAAGTCGGTCGCCGAAAAGCTCGCAGCCCGACGGCTGGAGTTCATGAAGAACTCGGTCAAGGGCTATGAGTTTCTGTTGGGACCGAACTTCACAGCGAAACTGACCGTCGAGCCAGAGCCGTTGTTACGATTCACCAATCCGGTGAGCGGTCTGCAAGACGGCGGTTTCTTTCTCTGGAGGAGCGAAGCGGGCCGGCCGATGGTCGGGGCACAAGTCTTTCTGACCAGCGAGGATCTGTGGATTCATGAGTTTCAGTCGTTGGCCCCCGTGCCGTTTCGAGTCTCTCGCAGCGACAAGATCGCCTGGGAACCCCAACGGGCCGGCGTCGAGGTGAAGCCGGTTCCTGATGTTCCGGTTCCGGCGGCCGGTGCGGTGCAGCGACTTGTCCAAATGCGTGACATCGCCAAACGCTTCATCGCTTCGGACGAGTTTGAAGGCCGTCCGAAGTCCGATGAACTGCGGTTGCTCACGAGGCCACTCGTTCGCTTTGGTGCCGAGAACAGTGACACGCTCGACGGAGCGCTGTTCGTTCACGCTCATGGGACGGACCCGGAATTGATGATCGTTCTCGAAGCCTTGAAGTCCGACAGCGGCCATCGCTGGCACTACTCACTCGCGCCGATGACCGGTTACGCCCTGAAGGCGTCGCTCGACGACAAGCCGGTTTGGGAAGTCGCCTGGCGCAAACCGCCCTTCGATCCGAAAGAACCGTTCTTCATTCGCGTTCACAGCCGGGAACTGTCGCTCAAGAAGCTGTTCCCGTCCTCCAAGTAGGAAGCACGAGCATGTCCCGCCGTCTGATGATTGTTGGTTCGTTGGTGCTGGTGGTCGGAATGACGATGTCGGTGCGATCCGAGGAGAACTCGCCCAAGGCCGCGGAGTCCGCCGCCCTGATGGAAGCTCGCGAGCACATGTCTGATTTCACAGTCAACCCGTCGGCGAAGGGGCGCGACGCGCCGATCGACATGCTGCCGAACCCGCTGCTCACCTACGGCGACGCCGCGCGGAACAACGAAGCGGGAACGCTGTGGGCGTGGGGGAAGTCGGGTCGGCCCGTCGCGTTCCTGGAGCTGTACCGCAACGTGGGCAAGGATCAGGCGTGGATCCATGCGCTGACGCTGACGTCGCCGGAGTTGGTGCAACTCAACGGACCGGCCGACAAGAAATGGACGCCCAAGTCATCGCACTTCGCGTTGAAGGACGTCCCGGACTCCCCGGAAGTCGATGACAAACCGGCGGTTCGGCTGCGACAGATGAAGGAGATCAGCCACCGGTTTGAGGCGCACGAGTTCTGGGATCCGAACAACTCGCGATTTGAAATGCGGCTGCTGGTCCAGCCGGTTCACCGGTATCAGGACAAGTCGGCCAAGTTGACCGACGGCGCGGTCTTCGTCTTGGCGCATGGCACGAACCCCGAAGTCCTGATCCAAATCGAAGCTCATGCCGACCAACAGCCGTCTCGCTGGAGATACAGCTTCGCGCGATTGGGAAGTGCGGAGTTGCACGTCTCGCTCGACGGCAAGGAAGTGTGGACCGAGCCACGCACGCCCGGCATCGTCGGCCTGCCGGTCGATCCATACTGGTTGTTTTGGACGGCACCGATTCAGGCAACAACCAAGTAAGTTTCAAAATCAGATCTTGAATTGCAGACATCACGTCTGTAAATTATCCTCCCGTTGAGTTGCACTCTTCCTGTTCGTGAAACGGTGGCCCACACAATGGCGCGCACGCCTCAAGACATTACTGATGCCGAGCTGTCGGTCCTCCAGGTGATCTGGGAGCGACAGATCGCGACGGTCCGCGAGTTGACCGAGCGGCTGTATCCCGAAGGAACCTCGGCGCAGCATGCCACCGTGCAAAAGCTGCTCGAACGGCTCGAAGCCAAGAATTACGTGAAGCGGAACCGCCAGACGTGGCCGCATCAATTCTCGGCGGCCATTGAACGGGAGTTTCTGATCGTTCGGCAGTTGCAGTCCACTGCGGACAAACTCTGTCAGGGAGAGCTCCACCCGCTGTTGACCAGCCTGGTGAAGACGCACGGAATGACGGCCAAGGAACGAAAGTCGTTGCGCGGTTTGTTGGACGAGTTGGATCGGGAGAAGAAATAGAGGTTCGAGCTTCAGAAGTCCGAGCTGCAGGGGTCCGTTTGCCATGACCACGCTTCTCAACATCGCCTTGATCAATGCCGTCACCGTCTTGCCGCTGGCGTTGTTGGCGTGCCTCGTCGGCCGATGGGCCCGGCGGCCGGCGCTGACTCACGCATTGTGGGTGTTGGTGCTGCTGAAGTTCGTCACGCCGCCGCTGTTCAACCTGCCGGTGACAATTGAAGTGCCGGTCGCCGCCGAAACGCGAAATGGGGGTGCTGATGCCGGGCCTGTTTCCAATGTGCTTGCCCCCGCGTCCACGCGTCACGACAGCTCTGCGGCAATGCAGATCGATCCCGCGCCTCGTCCGGAGACTTTGCAGGGCGAGCCGCCAGTCGTCGCAACAACGGAGAATCGTGGTGTGGGGCGAGACACCTCGTCCGTCGTCACGAAGGCCTTGCAAACATGTTCCACTTACTGGGCGAAGCGACCGGGTTTGCAGTCTCTGTTGTTGGGTTGCTGGTTGGCGGGAGCGGCCTTGTGGGTGAGCTTGCAGATCGTTCGCGCGGCGCGCTTTCAGCGACGAGTCTTGCGAGATGCGATCGCTCCCGTGGAGTTGCAGGAGCAGACCCGGCGGCTCGCCCTGAGACTGGGGCTGCGACGAGCACCGCGGGTTTTGATCGTGAATGCGACGGTGTCGCCGATGTTGTGGGGCTGTGGCTCGCGCGCCACGTTGCTGTTCCCGTCTGATCTCGCCGACCGGTTGAATGACGATGCGCGCGCCACGCTGCTGACGCACGAATTGGCTCACTTTGGCCGGGGCGATCACTGGGTGCGATTGGTGGAACTGGTTGTGGGAGGGTTGTTCTGGTGGCATCCGGTGGTGTGGTGGGCGAGGCGTCAGATCGAAGAGGCGGAAGAAGAATGCTGCGATGCCTGGGTTATCGGCGAGTTCCCGAACGCACCGCGCCAATATGCCGAGGCGTTGCTCGACACCATCGACTTTCTCTGTGAGTCGCGTGAGGCATTGCCGCCAATCGCCAGCGGACTCGGTCATGCTCATTTTTTACGACATCGTTTGACCAAGATCATGCGCGGAGCCGCCCCCAAGTCGCTTTCGCACCGGAGCCGCTGGTCGCTCGCTCTGGTGGCGGCGCTGTTGCTACCGCTGCAGCCGTTCGCGTTTGGATCGTCGAGCCTCGCCAACTTGCGGTTGGATTCCATTCAACCATTCACCGTCGGTTCCAGTGTGACAACAGAGTCGAGCGAGGATGCCTCCGGGACAACACCGATCGGTCCGACGGAGACAACTCCCGCAGTCGAGTCATCGGTGGGCACCCGCGTTCCGCCGTCCGCGCGACCGCGACTGTCTGGCGAACAGGTTTTGTCAAACGCCGTTTCGCCGGATGGACGCTTCGTGGTGCGAAGGACGACGGCTCGGCGAGTCGTGCTGGCGGATCTGACGACCAATGTCGAGACCGATCTTTCCGAGGAACGGATTACTGCCGTCGCATTTGCTCCCGACGGAGATTGGTTCGTCGCCGCCGGTCAGGACGGGCGGGTCACGGTATGGGATTCGTTGCACGGCAAAATGTTGCGAACGGTGCTGAAGCACGGTGATCTCCTGCGTTCTGTCGCGGTCTCTCCGAGAGGCGATACGATTGCTGTCGGTGGCCGAGATGGTGCCGTGTTGATCTGCGATTTCGTCACGGGACAGCCGGTCGTCAACGTGCCGGGATACTCGTCCGAAGTGACCTGTGTCCGTTTCTCCTCGAATGGAAGGCAACTCGCCGTTGCTGTCGGGGATTGGATGTCGAACAGCCGCGGTGAGGTTGCGTTGCTTGACGCTGGCACGGGGAAGACAATCACGACTTTGGAGTGCGCAACGTCGCCGGCGGCACTGGCGTTTGCCAGCAATGATGAACTCATCGTCGGCCTCTGGGATGGCCGCACGCAGTTGTGGAACCTCGTCAATCGGCAGGTGATTGGAACGGCCATGGCGAACAAGAACAACAAGGACATCGTGGCGGCGGCGACGTTCTCACCCGACACCCCCGTGCTGCGCGAAGTGACCTTTGTGGCCCAAGATCCGAGCAGCAGCGAAGAGCCGTCGCCGCTGTCCTTGCTGCGCGGACTGTTTGCGAGTCCCGCGAACCCGTGACGTCGCTCCGTGAATGCGCGACTCGTTCCGACGCCGACGATGTCCGAGACCAAAGATTCATCGCCATGAGTAACGTTCTTCGATGGTTGGCGGTGGGAATGCTGGGTGGCGGTTTCGTCTCGCTGCTCTCGGCGACCGAGGTCGCTGCCGAAGATGCCATCGCTCCGAAGTCCGCCGCTCCCGACAGCGCCGAGAAACAGAACTTCGAGGCCGCGATCAAGATGACTCGCGAGGCGGCGCAGAAGTACGAATTTGAAATTCGCGGCGTTGATCAACCGGCGGTTCTGCGCGAGCAGCCGATCTTGCGTTGGTCGAACCCCGAACGAGGCCAGGTCTACGGCAACGTGTTTCTGTGGACGAATCGTGGTCGGCCGGTGGTCGTCGGATCTTTGTTCAAGTGGTTTTCGCCGTTCACGCACATGTCGCATGAGTTTCACTCACTGTCGCTCGGCGAGATCGCGGCCAAGTACGAATTGCGGGAAGTCTGGCGATCGACTCAGCCGGGAGTGGTCTTCGCTCCGGTCCCCGATGCGCCCGCCGTTGCTGCGACTCCCGCGGGAAGGCTGATTCAAATGCGGCAGCTTGCGCGGCAGTTCACCGCGCGCAGCGTCGACCGCGAAGGCTTGAAACTGGAACTGCGACAACTCGCACAGCCGGTGTATCGCTACGAGGTCGAGATGGACTCGGCTGATCTGCTCGACGGCGCGCTGTTCGTGTTCGTGCAGGGGACCGATCCGGACGTGTGGCTGATGCTGGAAGCTCACAAGCCGACGGATGGGTCCGCGCCGCAATGGCAATTCGCGGTCGCCCGCATGAACAGCATCGAGATCACCGTCGAGCACAACGGACAGCAGGTGTGGCACTGCGACATCCTGCCGCACAAAGAAATCTCCGCCCACAAGTTGCCTTACACCAGCTTCTATTTCGATCGTCCATGAGTCAGTCGGCGGGAGTTGACTCCCCCTGAGGTGTTTGATGAACCGATTGTGGTTGCTGCTGTTGATGGGATGGCTACTCCCCCTGGCTGCCTTGGGTCAGGGCGACTCCAAAAATGACGCCGACGTGTCCGCCACCAAGACGCCATCGCCGCTCCGGAAACTGTTGGACGAGTCGCTCTCTTGGGATGAACTCTTCGTGAACGAGCGATCGGCGACGCCGATGACCGCGAAAGTGGTCCTGCGTTGGACGAACAACACACGCGGGTCCGAGGACGGGATGACGGTGCTGTATCTCGCCGACGGCCGTCCGGAAGCGGTTTGCTGTGTTTATCCCTGGGAGAAGTCCCTCATTCACGAATTCGATTCGTTGTCGCGAGGCACATTGCTGGCAAAGCGGGACGGCGTTGTCGTCTGGAGTCCTGAAAAGTTCGGCTTGCAGTTTCAGTCGATCCCCGCCGCCGATGCTCCGGCCGAAACGCCCGCCGCGCGGCTGCGGCAGATGAAGACGCTGGCCAGCCAGTTCTCCTCGACGATGCTCGGTTGGCAAGCGGGCAAAAGCGACCGCGAAGTGCTGCGGCTGTTGCCTCAACCGTTGTATCGCTACGACAGCAAACGGAGCGATGTGCTCGACGGTGCCGTCTTCGCCTTCGTACAAGGGACCGACCCGGAATCGTTGTTGCTAGTCGAAGCGTTCAAAGTGGGAAATCGCTTCGAGTGGCAATTCGCGTTCGTTCGCCGTACTTCCGGAGAGCTTGAGGGACGTCACAAAGAGGCTGTCGTCTGGCACGCCGACCGCTTCCCGCCGAGCAACGATCCACGATCAACTCACCGCTCTCTGGGCCGTCCGTTGGATTTGAGCGTTCTCAAGTGACAACGCTGAAGCGAGACCCGAAGGCATTGACCAAAGAATCGAGGTGCCCCATGAACCGAAACTCATTCATCGTCTTGGCGGTGGTGCTTGGTTCGTTCCGAGCTGTCATTGGCGCAGGCGACGAGAAGGCGGCTGATGCAACACCGGAAACGAAAACCGTCTCGCCAGTGAGAAAGCTGTTGGACGAGTCGCTCGCGTGGGAAGAACTCTTCGCGAACGAGCGGTCGACGACGCCGATGACCGCGAAGGTGGTTTTGCGATGGGGGAACAACACTCGCGGGGGGGCCGAGGAAGGGATGACAGTGCTCTATCTCGCTGATGGCCGTCCGGAAGCGGCCGGTTGTTTTTATCCCTGGGCGGGGGCGCTCGTTCACGGACTCGGTTCGTTGTCGCGCGGCACATTGCTCGCAAAACGGGACGGGGCCGTCGTCTGGCATCCTGAAAAGCCGGGCGTCCAGTTCCAGCCGATCCCTGCTGCCGGTGCTCCGGCCGAGACGCCGGCCGCACGCCTGCGGCAAATGAAGTCCATGGCCAGCCAGTTCTCGTCGACGTTGCTCGGCTGGCGGGGGGACAATAGCGATCGTGAAGTGCTGCGGATGTTGCCGCAACCGCTTTATCGCTACGAAAGCAAACGGAGCGATCTGCTCGACGGGGCCGTCTTCGCCTTCGTGCAAGGAACCGACCCGGAATCGTTGTTGCTCATCGAAGCGTTCAAAAAAGATGACGGCTTCGAGTGGCAATTCGCGTTCGCTCTGCGAACGTCAGGAGAGCTTGAGGGGCGTCACCAAGACAAGTTCGTCTGGCACTCCGACCGCCTCACGATCGAAAACGATCCGCGATTGACGTACATCTCTCTGACCCGCCCGTTGAATTTCGACGTCCCCAGTGATCAGCCAAAGAAAGGCGAATGACCATGAACCGCGTGGCACTGCTCTTCACGGTTTCGATGTCGCTCCTGCTGACGGAATGGGCATTCGCGGCTGAACCACCGATTGGTTCAGAACGCGCATCCGCAAAGGCCATTGTTCCCGACAAGGCGGACGATCCTTCCGCTGCGATACGAGCCAAAGGCACGAAACGTGCCATTCTCCTGTGTGGTCTCAGCGGTGACGCAGCGCATCACAAGCTGTATTCCGAAACCGTGACCAAGTTGCATGAAGGTCTCACCAAGCGGCTCGGATTCGTGGACGCCGACGTGCAAGTGTACTTCGGGGACGAGTCACAAGAGTCGGACAGCGACCTCATCAAGTCAGCCAGTCGGGCGACTCGCGAGGAACTTGAAAAGAGCGTCACGGCTCTGCGAGCAAAGCTGCAACCGGACGATGCGCTGTGGGTCATCGTGGTGGGGCACAGTCATTACGACGGCAAGCACTCGTGGCTGAACCTGCCGGGGCCGGACATTCAGCAGCACGAATTTGCCAGGCTGTTTCAGGGCCTTTCCGCCGCACAGCAGGTCTTCGTACTGACCGCTCCGACCAGCGGCTTTTACATCAAACCGCTCTCGGCCAAAGGGCGAGTTGTCATCAGCGCCACCGAAGTCGACTGGGAAACCAACGAAACCGAATTCCCCCATGAACTCGCCCGAGTTCTGTCGTCGCCGCCCGAGTCGAAGGAGTTCGACATCGATCAGGACGGAGCGATCACGTTGTTTGACGTGTACGTCACCGTGGCACGCAACCTGGCCCAGTCGTATGTCGAGCGAGAGTTTCTCGCGACTGAACATCCGCTGCTCGACGACAACGGCGACGGCCGCGGCACGGAAGTGCAGCTCGACTTCCTGACGGAAGAGCAGGGGGGCCGAGCCAAGCCCAGAAAACCCGGGGCTTCCTCAAAGATTTCCGCGGGCGATGGCCGGGTTGCAAAATCCATCTCACTTTCGTTTGCGCGAACGGAATCAACAGCCCCGCCCGCCGAATAGCATTTCCGGGGTGCTCTCCGCCTCGTCACTCCGCGCCATGGTTTGTGCCAGATCACGCCTGGGGGCAGGCCATGCACCGAGGTGTCATTGGTCAGTTCGATCACTTCGAACCGGAGGAGCACCTGCAGGTGGGTTCGGTTCACAGCAGTTCGTGAATCGGGTGACCGCTGCCGACGATGCTGACGGGGCGGCCACTGACGTCTTCGTAGTGCGTGTCGGACGGGATGCCGAGTGCGTGGTAAATCGTGGCCAGCAGATCGAGCGGAGTGACCAGCCGATCGCGCACGCCGCCGCCCCACTTCTCGCTGGCTCCGACGATGCGCCCGCCTTGAAGGCCGCCGCCGGCCAGCATCACGCTGAAGCAATCCGACCAGTGGTCGCGGCCGGCGTGGCCGTTCATGCGCGGCGTGCGGCCGAACTCGCCGACGCAGTAGATGATGACGTCATTCAGCATGCCGCGCGTCGACAGGTCTTCCACCAACGTCGCGATCGCACGGTCCAGGGGAGGCAGGTGCTCATCGAGTCCCTTGGCGATGTCGTTGTGATGATCCCAATTCCCCGTGTTGATGTTCACGCAGCGGGCACCCGCTTCGATCAGGCGACGAGCCAGCAAGGCGCTTTGCCCGTATCGGTGCCGGCCGTACTGATCGCGCAGCTTCGGGTCTTCCACGTCAATGTTGAACGCCGCGCGCATGCGATCTCCGGCGACCATCTCCAGCGCCTGGCTCTTGAACGTGTCGAGTCCCTCCATCACGCCGCTCTCGTCGATGTCGCGGCGGAGCGTGTCGAACGTCTTGAGCAACGCACGCCGCGAATCGACGCTGCGCGCGGTGAGTCCGCCCGGCAGCGACAAGTTTGGTACCTTGAAATCCGCGGCGTTTGGATCGGCACCCACTTCAAACGGATTGAACGCCTTGCCGAGGTAGACCGCTCCCTGATACCCAAACGCTTCCGACTTCGGGATCGTCACGTAGGCGGGCATCGGTGGCTGACGCGACCCGATCGAACGCGCGATGACCGAGCCCAACGACGGCTTCTGGGCGGCATTGCGAGCCAGGGTCGGACCGAAGTAACCGGTTTGCATCCAGTGAGCCGACGGGGCGTGAATGCCATTCTCATGATGCACCGAGCGCACGACCGACAGCCGGTCCATCACTTTCGCCTGAAGTGGAAGCCGTTCGCTCAGCACGATGCCGGGGACCGTCGTGCCGATCGGCCGATACATGCCCCGGTACTCGACCGGCGCGTCGGGCTTCACGTCGTAGGAGTCCTGCTGGCTGACTCCTCCATCCGTCCAGAAAACGATCAGCGACTTCTGGCTCGTGGGACGTCCCGCCTCGGCCGCTTGCGATTCCAGCCGCAGCAGATCGACGATCCCCAAGCCCAGCAGCGGGGCTCCGATTTGCAGACAGTTCCGGCGTGTGAGGCCGGAGCAGTTCTGGAATGAGTGGCCGTCGATTCGCAGCATGGCAGTGATTCCGAAGGGCCGGTCAATGATTGAACAAGAACTCGTTGGTGGCCAACAGCGACCACAGCAGCGAGCGGCAAGCTTCCGCTCGATCAGGCTCGGAGGCGAGGAAGTCGACCGCGACCTTCAGTTCGTTCGGTCGCGGTCCTCGCGCCAGCACGCGCAGGAAAACGTCAGTCGCGAGATCGGCGTGTGGCTTGCCACTGACGGCGAGTCGCTGGGCGTAGCCGGTCTTCTCGGTCAGCTTCCGCTGGATCTCTGCCGAGTTCACCAGTTCCAACGCCTGAGTCAGAGCCGGCGCGTCCACTCGCTCGCATTCGCAGGCTGACATCCGCGCCGGTCGGCCGAAGACATCCAGAAAATGCGCGGCCACGTTTTCATCCGGCAACTCGATCGCTCGGGTGCCGACTGCGATGCCAGGAAAGGTGGTCGGCACGTCGAGCACCTGGCTGATGCCGTCGAGCAGCACTTCGGCCGTGACTCGCCGAGGGTAGAACCGCGCGAACGTCTGCGTGTCGCCCGCGTTGCCGGCGTGAGGAACCGACTCCAAGCCGTAGGCATGGCTCGTGGCGATCGCTCGAATGAGATGCTTCACGTCGAAGCCGCTGGCGACGAAGTCCTGAGCCAGCGCGTCGAGCAGTTCGGGATTGCTCGGCGGATTCGTGCTGCGAGCGTCGTCGATGGGGTGAACGATTCCACGTCCCAGAAAGTGCGCCCACATGCGATTGACCATCGTTCGGGCGAAGAACGGATTGTCTCGGCCGGTCATCCACCGCGCGAGACTGCTGCGCGGATCGTCGTGCAATCCGAGTGAGAACTCGGTCCCGCCGAGCGGTCGCGGCTTGAGGATCGCTCCGGTGCGAGGATGCACCACGTCGCCGCGTTTCTTGAGGTAGATGATCTCATCGGTTGGCACCTCGGCATCGGCAAAGCCTCCCTTGCGACCAACGCGGGAGAAGTTGGCGGCCAAACCGAAATAGTCCGACTGACTCCAGCGTTCCGTGGGATGGTGGTGACACTGAGCACACTGAATGCGGATGCCGAGGAAGGCCTGCGCGACCGACTCGACGTACTCCGGCGACTTCCGCACGGCGCGATACCAGATCGCCGGCGGGTTCTCGTTTTGGCCGCCGCTGGCGGTGAGAATCTCGGACACGAATTGGTCATAGGGCTGGTTGGCCGCCAGCGAGTCGCGAATCCACGCGGCGAACAGCGTCGTCCCCGCGCGCTGTTTGCTGGTCGAATACCCGGCCCCACGGTTCTGCAGGATGTCGGACCATTTGAGTGCGAAATAGCTGGCGTATTCCGGCCGATCCAACAGGCGGTCGATCAACCGCGCGCGTTTGTCGCTGCGTGTGTCCGCCAGATACTCCGTGATTTCGTCGCTCGTCGGCAGGGTGCCGCAGATGTCGATCGTCACGCGGCGGAGAAACGTCACGTCATCGGCCGGAGCGGACGGCACAACTCCCAACCGCCGCCACTGACGCAGCAAGAGCCGGTCGATGGACGACGCACCGAGTTTCGGGTCCAACTGATCAAGCCGGGTTTGGACGGCGGCCATCTTCGCCGAATCGTTCACGAACGGAACCGCCGCATGAAATGTGGTGAGTTGCTCGCCAAACCGAGCCATTACAGCCACCAGTCCATGCTGCGAGCTGGTCGTCACCAGCCCATCCGCGTCGATTGCAGCGAGGCCCGGTTCGTTGGACTGGTACACAGCCTGATGCGTCACATCGCGCGACGTCTCATCGGAGAAGAACGCCGTCACGCGCAGTTGCTGAGACGAGTTTGTCCGGAGGATTTGCTCCCGTGGCGAAAGCTCGATGCGGACCAGTTGCGGATCATCACCGCGCGGCGCGGTCGCTCCCTGTGCGATCCAGCCACGCAGAATCCGATAGTCGTCGCTCGACTCGTCGAGCCGCCGACCGCCACCGTGCGGCACTCGGGAAGTGGCCTTGAGCAGGAGCAGGCTGCGGTCCGGCGCGGCGGGAGACAGACGCCGTCCTCGGCTTTCGGTGACCAGCGCGTCGTAATCCACATCCGGCTCAAACCCGAACAAGGAGAGTTTGAAGCCGTTCTGCCCGGTCGCCTTCCCGTGGCAGCCGCCGCCGTTGCACCCGAGCTTGGTCAGGATCGGCACCACATCTGTTCCGAAATGGATGACGCGAGACGAGTCGCGTGCTTGCGAAGGCTCACTCGGAGGCTCAGCGGCTTGCGCGACGAACGCGCACGCAATCACCAAGCTGGAGAGCAGCATCAATCGGACTGAAGCCTGAAGCGCTAGCGAAGGGGGCTTCACGCACGGTTTCTTCGCTTGCGCTTCAAGCTTCAATTTCGTGGCGCTCTTGCCGCCTTTGCGACCAGAGTCACCGATCGGCGTTTGAAACATCACTCCACAATCTCCAACGCGAGAAAACTGCTGCCGTGATAGATCGGCTCATCTTCGAGCACTCCGACAGTGAACAACCGCAGGAAGGTCTGCCGACCCACAGGAGCATTGTCGTTAATGATGATCTGGAGCGACCCCTTGTCGGTCTGACTGGTAAACGTCTCACCGCGCCCACGCAAGCCCTCGATATCGGTGACGCGACCGGGTGCGGCCAGTTCGGTGTGCATCTTGCCGATGAAGCCGTTGAGGCGTTGTGCGGAATACCCGACCTGAATGGTTTCGCCCCGTTTGGCCCGTGTCACGGCAAACGGATCGACTTCCACGAGGAACGCGGCCGGCTGCACATCGAAGGTGACGGGGTTGCTATGGACCACCACCACTTCCGTTTTCTGATCGGGCGTCGGCAGCGTGGTCTCGGCGCGGACAACGAGCGAATAGCGACCGACGGGAAGCGTCGGCGGCAGATAGAAACTGAGATAGCCCTTGTGCTGCCCGGCGGGGATGACGGCCGTCTGATTCCCGATCGACTCGGGAAGTCCCACGCCGATCAGCTTGACCGGCGCTTGATGACCGGTGTCGCGCCGCTCGACTTGAATCGCAACATCCAAGACTCCACCGGGTGAGTGTCTCACTTGCAGCTTGCCGTAGAGATGATGGTCCACCGTCTCGTGACCATCGGCCGTGATTTGCAGCCGCGCGTCACCGGCCACGGCCAGCGGCATCTGCGACGTGATGCGGCCCCAGCCATTCGGCGTCCCCGACCGAACGATCGTGCCGCCGCGCACGGAGTGACGACTGGTCGGAGTGGCCTCGTCCGAGACGCCCTCCAGTTTCAACTCACCGAAGAGTGCCGAGGCGTTTCGATCTGCGGAGACGACCACAGTCCCCCGATCGACTCGCGGGCCGAGCCAGACATCAGGACATTCAACTCCGGCCGGGAGATCCTGGGCGGAAACGCGAATCGGTCCGTCGAAGCCGCGACGCCGAAACGTCAACAAATCGAGAATCTCGCGACCGCCACGCTGCACGTTGAGGCCGGCCGGATCGGCGCGATGCGGGATGGCCACAAGTTGAAAATCGGGCTCCTCACGGCGCACGCTCAGCCGATACGTCCGCCGCAGATCCGCTTGCAGTCCGCCCATCAGATTTCGGATGGCAATCAAATAACGGCCGTCGGCCGGACAGACCCAGCGCCCCGCCGGATCGAGATGACCCGTCGGGAACGCGCCGCCGATGTTCCGCACCTCGTCGCCGAACTGCGCCAGCTCCCGCTCACCCAACGCGTCGAGCACGCTGATCTGCAAATCAACCGGCGACCGGATTCTCTGTCCGAACGCTTCGATGAAGAGCACTTCGCCGCGACGCGCTGGAATCGCGAACCAATCGCGCTCGTCACCAGCCACGAGCTGCCCGCTCACTTCACACGGAGCGACGATCTCCCGAGCCGACGCTGGCGAGTGATTGTCGGCTCCGTCCAACACCACCGGTACGTCGGTGATGCCAATGACCACCGGCGCATGACTGCCGGGAAGATGAAATGGAAATGACGCACCATCGAGCACCGCCTGCGCCGGCTGCAACCGCACGGGCAACGGCCACGATTCGTGTGCGAGCGTGTCCGGGATATCAACTTCCACGCGATCAAAGGTGTCACTGTCGAAGTCTGCACGATCCATCGGCGTTGCCACTCGGTCGCTCGCCGCCGGCAAGTTCCAGCCGTACAACGCGACGCGCGATGCCTTGCCGCGCTGGATCACGCTCGGGACGGAAAACGCCACGCGCGGTCCGGTGTCGATGTCGAGCCGGTAGCAGTGCTCGGCACTTCCCGACGAAGTCAGATCCTGAATCTTCACGACATACGAGCCGTCTGCTGGAACTCGGAAGTCGATGAGCGGATCGATGCCGAAATAACCGCGGTTGACCGCCAACCGCCGCCCCGTTGAGTCGAAGATCTCAAGCACCGCGCGCAGCCGCGAATCAATCCGCTCCGCCGAGCACTCGATGACAACTCGTTGTCCCTGCTTCGCCCCGAAACGGAAATGATCCGAGTCGCCCGCCTTGTCGATCCAACCATTGATCACGACGTCTATCGGGACCGACATTGCCGCCGATATGGTCTCGTTCGGCTCGGTCTCCACCTGTTCCGCTCGATTGCCGATCGCAAACGTCCGCGGCGCACTCACTCCGTTGTCGCCCACCGCCCAAAAATCACAGAGCCCAGGCGGCGTGCCTGCCGGAATCGTCAGCCGAAAGCGGCTCGACTCCAACCGCTCACACCGGACGCCGGAAACATTGCAGTGCAGTGTCCGAAGCGATTGCAGGTTACTGCCGCTGACCGTGACCTCCACCGACTGCCCCACCTGCCCACCTGTGGGGAAAACCGTATTCAACACTGGCGGCGACTGTGCGACGGCGGTGCGCCCGGCAAGCATTGCCAAGCATGCGACTACGACCGCGAGCGATTCGCAGTGTCGGCTGCGGACGATCATCAACGACTCCTGACGCGGTGCATGTTGTCATCCTGTCTTGCGGCTCGATCCTTCCATGCGAGAAATCACAGCAACTCTCGAATCGGTTCTCCGTTGCCGAGGATCGGTGTCGGTCGACCCTGGAGATCGGTGAAGGAGAATGAAGGGTCGATGCCGAGATGGCGGTAGATCGTCGCCAGCAGATCCTGCGGCGAGCAGGGTCGCTCGGTCGGGTACTCGGCTTTCGAGTTTGTGGCCCCGACGATCCGGCCCATGCGCAGGCCGCCTCCGGATACGAGGGCCGTGTAAGCCTGGGGCCAATGGTCACGACCGGTACCAAACGAGTTGTGGCTGAGGCGCGGCGTGCGGCCGAACTCGCCCATCACGACGACCAAGATGCGTCGATCGAGTTGTCGCTGATGGATGTCCTCGATCAGGGCCGACAGCGACTGGTCGAGGTATGGAAGGCGGACTTTCATGAACTTGGCGAAATGGCCCGGCCGGCCGGCATTTTGGATGTGGTCGTCCCAGTTCGTGAACTCCTCACCCGACTGAGGCGTGTTGATGGAGAGGCTGATGACGGCCGTGCCCGCCTCCGCCAAACGACGGGCCAACAGGCATCCCTGACCCCACAGGTGTCGGCCGTAGCGGTCTCGCAGGGAGTCGTTCTCGCGAGACAGATCGAACGCCTCGGCCGCCTTCGGACTGGTGAGCACCTCGAACGCCAACTCGCGGAAACGGTCCGTGGTCTCGTACTGACCGCTGGTGTCCTGCGTGGCCCGGAAGCGGTCGAACTGTTCGATCAACTGCTGTCGGTTTCGGAGCAGCGAATTGTCCCTGCCGGCGGTGACGGCCATCTGCGACGGCCGAAGTCGGGAGGACGTTGGGTCGGGAATCTCGAACGCCGCGTGATGCTGTCCCAGATACGTGGGCCGGGTCATGTACGTCTGACTGGGAATCGCGACATACGGCGGGATGGCTTCGGTGCCATAGCCGCGCAGGCGACTTGCGATGGAACCGAAATCGGGATGCTCGCTTTTGGACAGCGAGGTGGGATCCAGCACGGTCGGCCGCTTTCCCGTCAGCACCACGATGCCGCCGTCGCTGTGAATGTTGACGTCGTGGTTGAGCGACCGAACGAGCGAGAACTTGTCGGCGATTCGGGCTTGCAACGGGAACAACTCGCAGATGTCCAGTCCCGGCACGTTCGTCGAGATGGGATTGAAGACGCTGCGATATTCGATCGGCGCGTCCGGCTTGAGGTCATACGTTTCCAACTGCGACGGTCCGCCGTGCAGATAGAGCAGGATGACCGATGTGTCTTGCTGAGGCGTCCCGGCAGCGGCTCGACCCGCCAGCACGTCGGCCAGCGTCAGCCCACCCAGCGTGAGCGCGCCCGCTCGGAGGAAGGCTCGGCGAGAGCAGGGGCTCGCAGATTGTTGAATGCGATTCACTGGCGGCTCCTCTCACCCAACACATGGCGATTAACCCATCAATTCCGGGATCGGTTTTCCATGATCGACGATCGGCGTCGGACGTCCGTTGAAGTCCTTGATCAGCGTGTTCGCAGAGTCGATTCCCAGGTGATGATAGATGGTCGCGAGGAAGTCGCCGGGGCCGCAGATGCGTTCGATGGAATCTTCGCCGCGCTTGTCGGTGCCGCCGATGTAGCGGCCGTGTTGGATGCCGCCGCCGGCCCAGATGTTGGAGAAGGCTCGCGGCCAGTGGTCGCGGCCGGGTTGGATTGTGCCGGCGGGAGCACTCGCGTCGCCGGCCCCCGTGCTGGCGGCGTAACTGATTTTGGGAGTGCGGCCGAACTCTCCGGTGACGACGACGAGCACGCGTTTGTCGAGGCCTCGGTCGCAGATGTCTTCGATCAACGCGGAGACCGCCTGGTCGTAGGCGGCCGAGCGGAACTTCATGCCATCAAAGACGTGCATGTTCACCGCGTGATCGTCCCAGTTCTGGACCCGTCCGCAGAGGGGCCCGGCGAGGCTGGTGGTCAGGACTTCGACGCCGGCCTCGATCAATCGCCGTGCGAGCAGCAGTTGCTGTCCCCACGAATTTCGTCCGTAGCGATCGCGTACTCGCGGGTCTTCGCGGTCGAGGTCGAATGCCTCCTTCGTCTTCGGATTGGTCAGCAGTGTCATCGCCTGCGTCTCAAATTCATCGAGCGCGGCGAGTTCCCTTTGCCGATCGAAGGCGCGTTCGAGCGTGTCGAGGTTTTGCCGCAGCGTGGAGCGACGTCCGAGGCGGCGGACTTCATTCGTGTCGGAGAGGCCGATGTTCGGCACCGAAAAAGTGGGCTGATTCGGATCACCGGAGACGACGAACGGCGAGTAGGCATCGCCGAGGTACGCGGGGCCGTTGTATTCGAGCGGTGGATTGATGCCGACGTACGCGGGCAGCGGATTCTGACGCGGACCTTTTAGCGACCGGACGTAGTTGGTCACCGACATCCAGTCGGGCAGACGCGGCTTCGGTTTGTCGCGCGTGTCGGGGTCGCCGGTGAGCAACTGCATCGAACCGGCAGGATGACCGCCCGCGTTCTGTCGCATCGACCGCAACACCGTGAACTTGTCGGCGATGGCGGCTTGTCGCGGCATGAGTTCGCAGAAGTTGAGACCCGGCACCTTCGTGGGAATGGTCGCGAACGGACCACTGTATTCGCTGCCGGAGTTCGGCTTTGGATCGTAGGTTTCGAGGTGTGAACAACCGCCGGGTTGCCAGACCATGATCACGGCGTTCTTGTCGCGACCGGCGGAAGTCCCCTCGCTGGCGTGCAGCGCATTCTGAGCCTGCAAGCGGAGGATGCCCGGCAAGCTAAGCGTGGCGAAGCCCGTCAGCCCGGCTTGCAGGAAACCGCGTCGGCTGCCCGAGCAAATGCTGTCCGGACCGGGGCAAAACACGGGCGAGTTGGCGTTGTGTGAATGGCTCATTTTTTCTCCGCAGGGTTCACGCGAATCGCGATGGGTTCGGAAACAACGATGTCCACAATGTCTCGAGGTGCGGCGGCAGCGGTTGCTGCTTTCAGTCGGTCGGCGGCGGCGGTCACTGCGGCGGCGGCGGCTTTCTGTTTGGCGGTCGCTGCCTCCACGGCTTTATCGGCTTCGGGCTTGGCCTCGGTCGCAGCGGCTTTCGCGGCTTCGGTCAATTTCTTCACTTCGGCCTCGATCGCCATCAGTTCCTGCATCACTTTCTTGTGATTCTCTTCAGCCGCGGTGACCGCTTCGGGTTGATGCCGGTACTTGGCGACGGCACCACCGTAGAAGGCGATCAAGTAATCTCCGGGTGCCACTTTCAATGCGGCCGTGTCGAGGACCGCTTGCGACTGGTCCGCCGTCAGCGACACATCGAATTGAGGAGTGCGGTCGAAGCCGGATCCCATCGCGCGCAGTTGCAGGACGGCTCCGGAGAACTCGCTGCGACGAGTGTGCAGCAGCGGGATCGTCAGCTTTTCGCCGGCAATCACGGTTTGAACTTCTTTCGGAGGAGAGACTGTGATCGGAGCGAACTCGAGACCGCTCACCGAAACAGGCACGTCAGCCATCAGACGCGGGCTGGGAATCTCGCCCCACGAATCCGGAATCGGCCACGCAAACGAAGCCAATCGGCAGGGACGATTCACGGCAGCACCGTCGATGATGGCTCGGCCAAAGAGCGTTCCGCTGCCAACCGCGCGCGGCGCGTTCTGATTCGCCGTGACGAGCATCAAGCCGCGCGATTGACCGGCGGGAATCTTCAGGCCGCTCGCAGTGACTCCTTCCGGCAGACCTTCCATCGCGAGATCAATGTCGCCATCGAAACCATCTCGACGAATGGCGACAACTTCCAGGGCCATCGTCGCCCCGCCGCGCAGAGCGAGCGGCTTCGACACGGCATTGCGATCACCGTTTCGCAGTTCCATGTGCATCGCCCACGCGACGACAGCGAAGTCGGGAGCCGCCTTGCGAATGACGAGTCGATAGACGTTCTTCGGATCGTTGCGCGTCCCGCCGAACAAGTCGGAGATTTGCAGCCGATGCAGGCCGTCTTCCTTGATCTCCAGCTTGCCGAGAATGTCCGCCGTGCCGGCGTTGTACGGCGGGCCGTCATACGCATAGCCGTTGCTCGACACCTTCACGGGACTGGGAATGTCGCTGAACTCGGCGACGTCGGTTAGTTTTTCGGTGTCGCCGGCGCGAGCGACATGCTGTACGAGGATCGACGGATCGGTCGGCAAACCGAATCGCTCGGACGCGACCTCGACCCACCAGACGTCTCCCTTCTTGGCCTCGAACTCAAAGACATCGACGTCGGCGGCCGGGAAGAAGCTCCCCCCGATGTCGCACGGCAGCGAAATCTTCTGAGCACGAGTGCGATCGTTGTTCGGTTCGGTCTCGGCCAACTCGGCCTGTTCTTTGAGACCTTGCGGTGGCCACGAGAACGAGTTCACCGGCTTGGTCGACGGCAGCCGCACGATCGGTGCTCCGACGGGCAGTTCCGACACGGCCAAGCGGTAGTAATAAGGTTGCCCGCCCTTGAAGGTCAGTTCGTGGACCTTGATCACATACTTGCCGTCTGTCGGCACGGTGAAGTCGAGCACGCCTCCTCGACGTTCCACCAGCAGATCGCGACCGACGGCATCGGCGATGATCACGACCGCATCGAGTTTTGAATCAATCCCGCGCGTCGCGCAATCGACGATGACTCGCTGTCCCTTGGTGGCTTCAAAAACGTAATGATCGACCGCCCGCTGAGTCATCGTGGCGTTGCAGATCGAGTTGACCTTCAACTCCATCGCGGTCGCCAGCGTCGTGTTGGCTTTCGTCTGCACGGCTTCGTCGAGCGTGCCAACCGAGAACGCTCGCGAGGACGAAATCCCCAGCCGCGTCATCACGCGCGCCTCATGAATCCCGACCGGGCAATCGGCGGCAACAGTCACGACATACTTGTTCGGCTCCGGCTGCCCCGTCGCATTCAGCTTGCGAGTCGCCGTGATGCGCCGATCCGAAAACGTCAACTCGTCCGCGTCCTCGATGTGCTCGCCGCTGATCGTGACCTCGACCTGAGACCCGACCTTGGCCCCCATCGGAGTCGTCGTCAGCAACCGTGGAGCGGGCAAGCCGACCGATTGCGCAAACGACGGCGAAGCCAAGCCCAACGACGCTCCGAAGAACAATGCCGCGAGGAGCATCGAACAGTAACGCGAGTTAAAAACGAAGTCAGTCATTATGCGCCTAGTGGTTGAAAAGGAATTCCTTGGTATTGATCAACGCCCAAATGAGATCTTGGTAATTCGCATTCGCGGCCGTGCCGGGTTCATTCAAATAGTCGATCGCGGTTTTCAGTTCTTGCGGACGCGGCTCGCGTGAGAAAGCGGCGAGGTACAACTCGCGGACTTTGGCTTCGGCGGGTTTGTCTTCCTTCGCCAGGCGTTCGGCCCGGCCGGTGGGGGTGGCGAGCTTGGCTTTCAGTTCAGGCGCGTTGAGCAAGTGCAGGCTCTGCGCGAGGCTCGAGGATTGGACGCGTTCGCATTCGCAGACGCTCTCGGCTTCGGGACGGCCGAAGACTCGCAGGAATTGTGACGAGCGGTTGTAGCTGTTGTCGGGCAGAGCGACCGCTCGCGTTCCCGGCGGGAGATTGGCGAAGTCGGTCTGAGTCCCCGCCAGCCGGTCGATCGCGTCGAGCAGCACTTCGGCCTGCAACCGTCTCGGGTAGTAACGCGAGTAGTTCTGCCGATCGACGACGTTGTGCTCGTTCGGCTCTTCGCTCAACTGATACGCCCGCGATTGAGTGATGACTCGCACGAGTTCCTTCAGATCAAACCCGCTGGCGATGAAGTGCTTTTCGAGAGCCTCCAGCAGAGCGGGATTCGTCGGCGGGTTCGTGTCGCGGATGTCGTCTTCCGGCTCAATCAGCCCGCGCACGAAGAAGTGCTTCCAGTAGCGATTGACGAGCGACTTCGCGAAGAACGGGTTGTTCTTCGAGCCCATCCAATCGGCGAGCTTCAGTCGCGGGTCTTCATCGGCGGCGATCTCGGGAATCGCATCGCCCAGCGCACCGGGCTTGAGCGGCACTCCCGTCTTCATGTTTTCGGCGACCGCGATGCCGCGCTTGTGGAAGATCAAATCCTCGCCGCGCGTCCCCGACGGCTTGCGTCCGACCTGACTGAAGAACGCCGTCAGCGAGTAGTAGTCGTCCTGGCTCCAGCGCTCGAAAGGATGATGATGACACTGGGCACATTGCATGCGGACGCCCAGGAAAAGTTGAGCCACATCTTCGATCTGCTGCTTCGGCTCTTTCACCCGCTTGTACCACGCGACCGGCGGATTGCCGATCACGGTTCCGGTTGCCGCCAGCAACTCGCGGACGAACTGGTCGTAAGGCTTGTTGGCCAGGAAGCTGTCTCGCACCCACGCATGAAACGCGAAGTTGGAAACCGTGTCGCTGGCATCGTCGCGGCGATTCTTCAAGAGCGCCGTCCACTTGTTGGCAAAGAAGTCGGCGTAGTCGGGACTCCGCAGCAACTCGTCGATGACCTTGTCTCGTTTGGCCTCATCCTTGCTGGCGAGAAATGCCGCCGCTTCTTCCTCAGTCGGCAGCCGGCCACCGATATCGAGGGTCACCCGTCGCAGAAACGTCGCGTCGTCACAGACCGCTGACGGCGGAATGCCGAGCGCCTTGAGGTTCGCGAACACCTGCTCGTCCACGAAGCTCTTCGAGGATGGCAGATTCTCCACCGGTGCACCGAGCGGCACCGACGCGCTGTAAACCGAAACCTTTCCTTGATACCGCACCATCACCGCGGCATTGCCGACGATATCGGAAATCTTCACAAGTCCGCGTTCACTCACCTCGGCCATCGCCTTGTCGTTGGACTCGTAGAGCGCCTTCCCCGTCACATCGCGAACGCTGCCGTCTGAATACTTGGCCCTCGCCGTGAGTTGCTGCTCGGCACCGCGCTTGACCGTTCCCCGAGCCGGTTCAACTTCGAACGACACCAGCTTGGGATCTCCATCTCTGTCATAGGGCGTCCCCTGACGAATCCATTCGCGGAGCAGGGCGAAGCCCTCCGACGACGGCTCAAGGCGGACACCGCCACCGTGGGGGACTTGGCCGGAGGCTTTCAGGAGCAACACGCTCCTCTCTGGCGCACCGGCAAACAGCCGCCGGCCGCGACCTTCCTTCACGAGGTGTTCAAAGTCCTCCAGCGGCTCGAATCCCAGCAGCGAAAGCTGAAATCCATTCTGACCGTTGCCCGCTTTCGCATGGCAGACACCAACATTGCAGCCCGCCTTCGTCAAGACCGGCATGACCTCATTGACGAAGCTCACGGGGCGCTCGGCGGCGTAATCCGGCTGAGGCACGGAGATGATCAACAGAGCCACGAACACCGCGAAGAACCGGCTTCGCGACGGAATCCTGAGCCGGGCATCGTTAATAGAGAAGAACATTTCGCTTCCGCTTGAGTCCACGATCAAAGTCGAAGGCCGCCATAACTCTACGCCATTCTGGACCATCGACCGAATCCATCAGACAACTCTAACGTGTCTATGCGATGCCCGTCAACGAATTCATCCCTCCAACTCACTTTGTCACCGAATGAAACCAGAACTCTTCAAGTGCCTATTTGGAAAGGTGTTGCAGATTTTTGAGTGCCGCCGATCGTATTGACGCGGATCCCGTCATTGTGAACTCGGTTTCCGCTGGAAAACCGCTCGGGAACAGCGATCCTGTCCCGCTTCGAGCGACTCATTTTGATCTGCAAGATACGGTTAGAATTGGAGTTCCGTGAATTCGGAATAGGGAACCCGCATCTTGTGGTGTCGAACCAAACCCCCGCGTGTTTCCACAAACATCGGGCTTTTTCGTTTCTGCCCCGACGTTGAACGTTTTCGCGAAGAGATCGTCAGCGAACGGCCAGTTGGCCGAACGCGGTTCACACATACTGGCGTCCTAGCATCTCGGCGGCGGTTTCGTCGAGTTGGTCAGCACGGCGGACTTCTTCAAACCGGGCGAGCAGGTCTTCCGGAGTCAGCCTCCGTTTCTCGGCCCCTTGAAAATCGTGCAGGATTTGGCCGCGAACCATCATGATCAGGCGATCACCCAGGTGAGCGGCCTGGTGCATCGAGTGGGTGACCATCAGGGTTGTCAGCCGGTCGCGGCGGATGAATTCCTCTGTCAGGCGGATCACTTGGTCGGCACTCTTCGGGTCGAGCGCGGCCGTATGTTCGTCGAGCAACAGCAGATTCGGCTTGAGCAGTCCGGCCATGAGCAGCGTCAGCGACTGTCGCTGTCCACCCGAGAGGCTGCCGATGGCGTTGTCGAGTCGGTCTTCAAGCCCCAGCCCCATCGCACGGACTCGTTCGCGCAGATCGCTCTTCGTGGACGACGACAGCGCCCATCCCATCCCCCGCGCGCGGCCGCGTTTCGCGGCGAGGGCGAGGTTCTCGGCAATCGTCATCGACGGCGCGGTGCCCGTAAACGGGTTCTGAAACACGCGCCCAATAAACTGCGCGCGACGATGCTCGGGCCAGCGAGTGATCTCGTGCCCGTTCAACTTCAGCCGCCCGGTATCGACGAGGAACGAACCGGCGACCGCGTTGAGCAGCGTCGATTTTCCGGACCCGTTCGTGCCGATCACGATCACAAACGAACCGGCTTCGATCCTCAGGTCCACGCCGCGCAAGGCGCGCACTTCGTTCGGAGTTCCCGCGTGAAAGGTCTTGGCGATTTGTTCGATGTCTAGCATTGCATAGCGTCTTTCATACTCCCCTCTCCCCAATCGGGCGAGGGGGACCGGAAAAGTGCGCCATGCGCTTCCGCATCGTGGCCATCGCCCCCGGCAAGACCAACGCCGCGAAGACGAACAGTGCGGTGACGAGCTTCAGGTCGTTGGGATTCAATCCCCAACGAAGCGCGATCGCCACGAGCAGCCGAAACAGAATCGAACCCATCACGGCACCAACGAGGAGCAGGCCGATCTGCCTCGACCCGACGAGCGACTCGCCGATGATGACGCTGGCAAAACCCCACACGACCATGCCGATTCCCATTTGCACGTCGGCGAAGCCCTGGTATTGCACGAGCAACGCGCCGGCCAGCGCTACCAAACTGTTGGAGAGAGCCAGACCGAAGGTCGTCATCCACCCGACATCGACGCCCAGTGCGCGGATCATCTGTTCGTTGTCTCCCGCGGCGCGCATGGCCAGGCCGAGGTTCGTGCGAAAGAAGGCGTACATCGTCGCCGCCACGACCCCGATCAGCAGCGAGACCATCGCCACGATGCACACGTCCTGCACGGGAACCTCCCAGCGCGAGAAGGTCCACCGCGACTCGGAGGAGGCAAATCTCTGAGCCATCGTCACGATGGTTTGCTCCTTCATCAATGGCAGGTTGCTCTTCCCCATCACGCGCAGGTTCACTGAGTAGAGGGCCGTCATCACGAGAATGCCCGCGAGCAACCCGTTGATTTGAAACCGGGTCGCCAGCACTCCGGTCGCGGTGCCGGCCAAGGCACCCGCCAGACAGGCCGCAGCCGTCGCGAGCCACGGGTTCCAGCCGGCAACCAGCAGCGTGGCGGCGACCGCACCGCCGAGGGCGATCGAACCGTCCACGGTCAGATCGCGAAACGCCAGAATCCGAAAGCTGACCAGCACTCCCAAGGCCAGCAGTGACAGGATCAACCCCATCGTGAACGAGCCCACCAGTAACGACATCTCAGTGGCATCCTCCGTTCACGTTTGCAATCGGTCCGACCCAGCAGGCACCTCGCACGAATTCGCTCTCGCCGCCGCCGGTGATTGCCCGGTCGTCGTGCAGCAGGTGCAACACGGCTTGCAGATCTTCGTTTTCGAGCAATGCCGCCACGGTCTCATTCAGATCGAGCTTCCGCTTCTTGAACGGTCGGTAGGAGAAGACTGCCGCGTGGAAGTGGCCGTGCAACTCGGAACGCGGCGCAAGCGGACGGAGAAGCGGCGCGAGGGACTTCGCGCGGCCGGCCGGCTCACCGCGCGCGGCCACTCCCACGACGAGTGCCAGCGTATGCGGAAAGGCTCGTTCGGGAGTGAACGACAGCCAGCGACGAATCTCGGGATGGCTGAGTTTTGCAGACGCGGCGTCATTCACCGACGTGGGCGATCGTTGCAGAGTCGCTCCGATCAGTCCGGCCGATTCGGCGACGAAGACCATTCCCGCAAGATCCGTGTCGGCCAGCGTCAGGAATTGATCGGCGAGCGACGACAGCGTGAGACGGCACTCATCGTCGAGTCGCTCGAAGCGGATCAGTTGCGAAAACTCACCGACGCACTTCAGACCGTACAGCATCTGCACGCTCGGCACGAAGTCTCCAAACAGGCGTTGAAAGTCGGGCTTGGCCGTGGCATTGGTCGGCTGCTGCGCGGCGGCTCCTCCCACCGCCAGAAACTCTCCGAAGCGATTCGTGCAGTCGTCGAAGTCGCGGCCGAATGCTCCCAAGCCGAGGCCCATTGTCGCACAGGGGAACTCGATCGACTGGCACTGCTCCGCTCGGTACTCATCACGGGGAAGTGCCATCGCATCGCCAACGATCTCGCACGCCAACATCGAACCGGGTCGAACGTCATACAGCTCGTAGGTCATCCCCGCCTGAGCCGACACGCGAAACGACGGCTGCATCGTTGATTGAGAGGAGGTCGTCGAGCCACGCAGACGAAGCGGATCGCACCGCAGCATCTTCGTCAGGCCGGTCAATCGAATCACTTCCGCAACCTCGGGCGAAGCGGCCCCGACTCCGAAGAAGCCGCGAATCGACTGGAACTGTTTATGAGCCCGCACCAGCGACCCGATGCCGGCGGAACTGATGTAATTCACACCCACCAAGTCCAGCACAACCGAGTGACTTCCCAATCGCACAGACTCATCAATGGCGGCGGTCAACGCACCGGCCCACTCGTTGTCGAGCCGGCCGGAGACACGCATCTCCAGCAAGTCGCCGTTGGTTTCCGTCGTGATCTGCATCGTGAATGGCGTTCAGCGTTCGAGGTTTGAGGTTGCGGAGCAGTGACTCGCGTAGGACATCACTCAATCACGCGATCGGCCGATTTCAAGAGATCGTCGGGAAAAGTCAGCCCCGCCGCCTTCGCGGCTGTGGTGTTGAGCAGCAGCCGATTCTTGCGAGATTGATGCAATGGGAGGGCGGCTGGTTTCTCACCGCGCATCACCCTCGCAGCGATCAGACCGGAATCGACGCCCATGTCGTGGTAGTCGCGCGTCAACACCACGACCGCGCCCTGCGAGGCCATGCTGCCGAGGAATCCGAACACCGGAACCTTCGCCTTCTTTGCCGATTGCACGATCGTCGGAAAGCTCGATCCGGCGAGATTCGAATTCGGCAGACAGATCAAATCAATCTGCTGCCCGCAAAGTGACTGCGTGACATCCGGAGCTTCAGAAGGCGAGTTCACTCCCAGCGAAATCAATTCGTAGTTCGCTCCCCTGGCCGCCTTGACGAGCAGTTCGTGGCTGTAGACCGAGTTCACTTCGGTCGGCGCGAACATGGCACCGACTCGGCGCGCATCCGGCATCAGTTGCTGGATGATCGGCAGCATCGAGTCGACGTCGTTGGAGCCGTACGCACCCGTCACGTTGGCGAGATGTTCGGCCTCGGTCGTGGCGACTCCCGCCGCGAAAGGGTTGGCCACCATCGTGAACACGATCGGCGTTCCGCGAGCACGCTGCACCGCACTCTGCAACGCCTGGGTTGAGATCGTGAGCAGCAAGTCGGCGCGATCGGCCAGCGCGGCTTCGACCATGCCGTGCAACGAAGTCATGTCCCCCTGAGAGTTCGCCGCCTTGAGTTCATAGTCGCGTCCTTCGATCACACCGGCCTTCTTCAAGCCGTCGCGCAGACCCTGCTCTGCCTCCTCCACATCGGGAGAATTAATGTAGGCGAGCAGTCGCAACTGCCAGACCTTGCTCAGCGGCGCGGACGCCGCAGGCAAACCGTGCAACGGAGCGGGCGAAGCCGTTGCCTCGCGTCGAGGCTTGTCGTGCTGACCTTGATCGTCAATGACCGAATCCGCTTTGGCGAGTATCTCGGTGGGAAAGGACCACGCATCCCGCGGTCCGTTCAGGGCGAGCTTGTTCACCATGAGCTTCGGTGGCGTCGCCCTCTCAACTGGCAGCTTTGCGATCTCGTCGCCCGAGAGGACTCGTCCCGCCAGCCGTCCAATGTTCCGACCGACTTCATAATAGTTGGCTCCCACATCGAACAACGAACCTTTCGCCGCATTGCCCGGCATGCAGGTGCAGACGGGAATGTGTGCGTTCTTCGCCGCATTGGCCACGACCTCGAAAGCCGCCAGCACGGAAACGTCTCCGCCGATCCAAAGCACATCAACATCGCGGGCGATCAGCGAAGCGATCGCCTCACTGACGGCAGCCGTGTTCTCGACCGTCGCTTCCAGCAGTTCGAGCTTCAGTTCGCCGCACGCTTCCCGAGCGAGCTTCGTGCAGATTTCCGAGTTGACCTCGGCGGGATTCCACGCAATGCCGACTCGCGCCAGCTTTGGATTCAGTTGCCGGGCCATCCGCAACGACTCGGCCACCGGCTGCAACGTGCCGATCCCGACCATGTGTGACGGATGATCGAGTGGTTCGGTGCCAACGCCGACTCCCGCCTGAGTCGGATCGGTGACGAGGCCGAACACGTGCGGAACCCGCCGCTGCTGGTTGGCATTCGCCACCGCCTGCAGTGCCGACGTGGTGAGCGTGATGACGAGATCGTATCCGCCGCCCGTCAACTCCTGCGCCATCGCGTTGGCCGTCGCCAGGTCACCCTCCGCATTGAAGCGGCTCAACTTCAAAGAGGTTCCCTCGACGAAACCGGCTTCCTTCAAACCTGCGAGTACTCCAGCCGCCCCCTCGTCGATGATCGGTTGCGACGCCATCTGCATCATCGCCACCTTCATCACCGTCGATCGAGGCGGCTGGCCGGCCTGACTGTCGGGTTCGCGAATCAGCTTTGTGCGGCGCGGCGCATCCGAAAGCAACAGGACGACCGACGCGAGCAAGATCAGTGAGACACCCAGCGAAAGTCGTTTTAACGTGTCAAACATGGCCGGTCGATTTCATCACGGGCAAGAATTCTGCAAGGCGTGCGATCCGCGAGGGCGGGCACTGTAGTGCCCCATTCGGCCGGTGAGAAGGCTCGAACGACGGCGGCAATTCGATCTGCGCACACAAGCGGCCTTTGCTGGTTGATACGCAGAATCTGCTCGTGGCGATGCTCATCATCTGTGCGGGAATCGACAGGGGATGCATCGTGCCCCACCGACAGGGACTGATCACCACCGAAGCGATTCCGCGGCGAACAACTGTGTTCAGTGACCGGAAGTGAAAAGGGATCGTGTACGGAAAGCGGCTGTGGGGGTGTCCCGGAACAGTATCACTGGAAAAGTGTGACAGCGCGGCGTAAAAGATGACCATTCACCATTGATCTGCAAGCATGTCCTTCGCACCGCGTCGGATGCACCAGGTCCGTATTGTCTCCGTAGCTCAATTGGATAGAGCGTCGGCCTCCGAAGCCGAAGGTTAGAGGTTCGAGCCCTCTCGGGGATACTTGCCAACCCCTTGTTTTGCAGGGTTTCCCTGAGAACCAAGGGGTTTTGCATTTCTGGTGGGAACGGAGAGCGACACCAAACCATCCGAAACGGCTGGGGACTGCACCGGATTTTGCACCGCTTTGGCTGTCGGTTCAGACGCTGCCCGTTCGTAGTCTTCATCACGAACCTGTAGGTAGTGGCCAAGGGCTACCGACTGTGAGTTGCCCATCCATTTCACGTCCAAGTGAAGAGGATGATTTTTGGCATGCCAGTCACGCAGGCTCTTCTGGCTGACTCCGACCGCCGTCACCGCTGCTTGGAAGGTGTACCGTTCGTCGGTGACCAGCCTGACCGAGTCGCGTTTGAATTCGTCAGAGAACCGCCGCGCCTTGGCGATGGGACCGACGGCTCGACAACCGCAGGAACAGACTTCTTGCTCATGGCAAACTCCTTTCTGGGAACCATTCTGGTTCCCCCGCCGGAATCCGCCATTCCTGGGCCATCGCATCAAACTCGTCGACCGTCCCGTTTTTTTCAGTCGTAACCTGTGCCGGGTTGCGAGGTCAAACAGATTTTAGCAGGCATCCGCCGGTAAGCCGTGAGAGCCGCCTCGTGCCACCGGCCCGATCCACGGCATGACGCAACCATGCTGCTCATCTCCAACCCACCGGCCGCCTCCAACGGTGCAGGTGGATGCCGTCGTCGTAGTACTGGAGACCATTGATGGACCGAATGCGCGCGTTGGGCTCTTCGTCGCGGAACTCAATGACCGCAGCATCAAGGGAAGGTGCGCCCAGATTGCCGTCGTAGACATCCATCGATTCGGGCAGTTCGTACTCGAACCGCCAAGCTTTCACAGTCGTGACACGGGGGTTGCTCGTCATTTTCAAAGTCTCCTCAAGTGGCCCCTTTGAAATCGACCCGCAACTGAAAACATACGTTGCCGTCTGAAGGCCGGGTCAATAATTACGAGCAATGGGCGATCTCAGAGAACTTACTCAAGATTATTTGATGGATGCGATGGGAGTGAAGGCAGCACTGCCGCCGCCGCTCTGTGCTGAAGAGAACGCGGGGTGCTGAAGAAAACGCGGGATGGATCGCCGGCGGGAAGCGCGGCCGCTTCGACGATCCAACCGTCGTGCAGCTTGGTCATGCGATGGGTGTCAAATGGAACGGCTCTCTTTCGTTCAACATGAACCGATTGCGAGCAATACGTCGATCTCGTTTTTCGGGAATGTTCGCCGCATCTTATTAGCTTGACGTAATTTGGATAGCACAACTGAACGAGCGGCATGCGTATTGCGTTACGTCAACCCGCCGACCTCATTGTTCTCGTAACACCGGACCCCTCCTCCTTTTCCTTCCTGGTCCGGTGTTCCTCGTTTCGAAGACTCGTTCACTTCTCTGAAAGGAGATCATGATGAGTATGAGTATCGGTACGCGCATGGACGTCAGAATCGACGAAGTGCTCTTCCGTGACGGGACAGATCCCTACGAACCCAAATGGGCCATCGGTGTGGCGGACAATGGACGATCCTATCTGCTCTACGGTGTGCGACACGAGATCCCCGCGCGAGTGGGAATGAGAGCGATCATGGAGTATCGGGACAAAGACAAATGGGTGCTCGTGGAAGAGCTTCAAGACAAGCCCTGAGATCGTCCCCTGCCAGGAACACGCATTAGATGTTCGGCCGGACGGTGTGATCGGACCCGTCCTCTACTTCGGTAGAGTGTTTTTCAGTGGTGCTTGGTGTGACCGCGAACGTGTAGAACACCTTGCCATCCCATGCGATCAACTCCTTGCCACACGCTGGACACAGCAAGTGATCGCGGTTGTGGACGGAGACGTCATGTCGGTGCAGAGTGCAGACCGAACCACAGAAACGGCAGATGGCATCTTCGGACTGAGGGGACACTGGTGTTCCAATGCTGGAGATCCAAGAGTGGACGCTGGGCACCGCAATATCCCTGCCATGAGTCCTTAGGCACGCGGATTGCCAAATGACACATTCCGGACACAGTCGAATTTTACGTTTTGGCACGGAGGCAACTGTGGTTTGCGCATCAACACCTACAAATTCCATCGAGTCTCGCCTGAGCAAACTTCAGCGAGAGCTTGTAGTTACGGATCGGCAGAGAATTCAATTTGTGAATGGACCGATTCGCCACATGTTGGATACCAAGCTTCGGAACCTAAAAGCCGAATTGAAGATCATCACCAGTGCGACACGTTGGCGGTGACCGGAGATTAGCCAGGTTGATCGCGCTGCGAACAATCGTCGATGGCTGCGGGCGTCAGGTTTCGGAAGTGTTGCCTTGAGCTTCAGGTATGTCGCACCGCTTTCTGCGGGCTCTGATTAAGGAGAAATACCATGATCCCTTCGACTGTTGAACGTGTGCCTCAAAACACGTCCGATTTCGTCAATGAAGCGATCCGTCGGCGAACGGAAGAAAATGTTGCTCGCTATGCTGCGGCGGGAAATGGGGCCATCGAGCGGCGTTTGGCCGAACTGGATCGAGAGTGGGACATCGAAAGATTGTTGGAAACGAATGCCTCAATTGCGTGTCTGGTCGGCGTTACACTTGGTGCAAGCGTGGACCGCAAATGGTTCCTCTTGCCGGCAGCAGTCGCCGGATTCCTGCTCCAGCATGCCGTTCAAGGCTGGTGCCCTCCGATTCCGATTTTCCGTCGTTTAGGCGTCAGAACAGCATCCGAGATCGACTATGAACGCTATGCGCTCAAGGCCGTTCGTGGCGATTTCCGCCACCTCAATGGAAAGGGTCGACGGGGAGCCGACGGAGCCCACAATGCACTTGAAGCGGCTCGGTCTTGACGGGTTCGAGACATTCGATCCCGATTAGATAGAAGGAGCCCGGACGTTTCTGAAATGCCCGGGCTCCTTCACTATCTTCGGCGTCATCCACATCGCTCCTGATCCCGCCACCCCGTCCGCTCCTTCGAGAAGTCGGGCATTTGAATTTGACGGCAATCAGGCAAGCCACTTTGGCTCGAAGCCCTTGCGGTAGGGTTTGGTCAGCAGGGCGTTGGCCTTGGTGTTGTTGGTGACCTTGCCTTCGGCGGCGTTGTAGGCGAGCGATTCGCCCGGCAGGCGGATCGCGACGGTGCCGAGCAGGACTGCTTCGGTCAGCGGCACGGCGTAGTCGAAGTGCGAGGTGGTGTGGTCGGCACCTCGGCAGGCGTCGGCCCAACTGACGTAGTGGTCGCGAGCCGGCTGCATCTCAATCTGCTTGTCGGCGAAGGTCTCCTCGGGGAACAGCTTCGGAGCCGCGACGTGCGGGATGACCAGCGAACCCTTCTCACCGATCAGGACCGAACCGGAGCCGGGCAGTTTGTAGTCGCTTGGTAAGCCGTGGACATTGCCGGGTGGTTTGTTTCCTTCGCCGTCATACCAAGTCACCCTGATTTCGTTGCCAGCGGTTAGCTCGGTGCCGGGAAATCTGTAACTCACATTGGACATCTTCGTCCAGATCTCGCGATTGATCGCGGGAGCCTCGGCACGGATGCTTGTCGGTGCGGTCAACTTCAACGCCGAGAAGACTGGGTCGAGGATGTGGCAGCCGAAGTCTCCCAGTTGTCCGTTGGAGAAGTCTTGCCACGCGCGCCAACTGAACGAGTGATAGATCTTGCTGACGTAGGGCCGCTCCGGCGCGACGCCGAGCCATTCGTCCCAATGCAGTGTCGCCGGCACTTCGTCTGTCGTGCCCGGACGGTCATCAACGAGGATCCAACCCATCTTGCCGCTCTGCCACGCATGGACCTCTTTGACTTTGCCGATCGCGCCCGCGTGAACCAGCGAGACCGCCGTTCGATAAAACGAATGCGACTGAATCTGGTTGCCCATCTGGGTGACGAGCTTGTACTTCGTCGCCGCCTCCCGCATCTGCCGAGCCTCGTGGACCGTGTGAGTCAGCGGCTTCTGGCAATACACGTGCTTGCCGAGTTGCATGGCCGGCAGCGCGATCGGCGCGTGCATGTGATCCGGCGTCGAGACGATGACCGCGTCGAACGTTTTTTGGTTGGCATCGTCCAACAGTTTCCGGTAATCGAAGAACCGCTTGGCCTCCGAAAACTTCTCGGCCGCCCGCCCGAGATGCCCCATCGTCTCATCGACATCACACAGCGCGACGACATTCACGTGAGGACTCTTCGCCACCTGAGTCAGATCGTCCCAGCCTTTGCCTCCCGTTCCGATCGACGCGACGTTCAGCCGGTCGTTCGCACCGTGGACCCGCTTCCAACTGGCGGCCGTGAACCCGACGGTCGCTCCGCAGACGAGAGATTGCTTCAGAAAATCGCGGCGAGTTGAACGTGTCATGTGGACTTTCCCGGAGCTTGAGGAGTGTGAGGCAGGAACGGACGTCTCTCGACGCAATCACTGGGACAGAACCTTGAGCGAACGGCAGGCGTGCGTCAAGGCTTCGACACTCTCATGCTGGGGTGGGATTCAATGTCTGTGTTGAGACGGACCAAGCCATGAGACGATGCTCGCCGCTTCTTCGCGGAGGCTACACCAACTGACGCGAGGCGTCTCGCTCGCGAGGTGCCGAAAGAACGGGTCAACCAGTTCCAGGCGGGTGGCTTCGTCGAGAGTCAGGTTGGCTGGAAGGCTCGTTGATTTCAGCAGGACGAGTTCGTCGGCATCCCAACGGGCGGCGATCCAGGCGGCGATGGAATCGCTGGTCACGTCCCAGCAGTGAGGCAGCGGAGATCGATCCCGGCTTTCGGCGTCCCTCAAACAGACTTCCACGTCGAGCAGGAGCGGTCGGTTTTCCTCGGACCAGAGCGACTCGGCGGCTTCGCGGGAGGAGACCTCGCGCGATTCGGGCAACAGGTTTCGGACCAGTGCCCGGTTGAGCGACAGGGATCGCAGGGCGAGCCAGTGTGCGTCGTCTTCGGACAGCGCGTGGATGCGGCTCCAGTCGCGAACGACATCCGCCGCCGCGCCGCCTCCCACCACGATCAACGACCGATCGTCGGGCCGTTGTTGAAAGACGGCTCTCAAGCGTGCGGCGAGATCGACGCACGAGAGCAGGCTTCCGCCCAACTTGTAGACGACCAGACCCATGTCGCGCGGCCTCCGCAAGATCTCGACCGGCACACCAAACGAAAAAAGCCCCGCACTTTGCGGAGCTCGGTGAATTAGTGGAGTGGCCAGGGCCGGGATCGAACCGGCGACACCAGGATTTTCAGTCCTGTGCTCTACCAACTGAGCTACCTGGCCAAACCCGAGTTGCCTCGCGAAACAAGACCCTCAAGTCGGGCGGGAGGATGACGGATGATCTGATGGCTGTCAAGGTTCGGGCATTCGTCATCACGCGGCTCACTTTCGTGAATGTTTGCCGGGCGAACTCACATCGCGCGACGCTGGCGGCATCGCGTCCGGGATGAGACACTGCCGCGCGTTCGACCCTCCGATTCTCTTCGCAGTCTTCTCGTGAACCACTCGAATCCGCTCATGCACGACATCGATTCCGCGTCCGTTCGGCGAGCCATCGTCCAGCAGTTGGAAGGCTTTCGACAAGCCGGACTGACTCACTGGACGAAGATCGCTCCGCTGCCGGTCGAGACGCCCGCGCCGGTCGCATCGGCAACCGCCGGTGCCGCGCGAGGCCCTGCGTCAAGCAGTTCGCTCGCGACGACAGCGACCGTGCGCGCGGATGTCCCTCCACCACCTCTCACTCGGGCCGAATCCATGCCTCCCGCGTCTCGATCAGTTCGTAGTTCGTCGGCTGTTGTTCCTGCATCAGCCACGCTTCCGTTGGCCTCTGGCTGTGCAATGTTTCAACCGCTGAATCTGCCGCGCGACGAACGGGTCTCACAACTCGCCGTGCTGGCCGAGCGAGTCGCTGCATGCGTGAGATGCCAGGAACTGGCGGCCACTCGCAAGCAGACCGTCTTCGGCGTCGGCAATCCCGAAGCGAAGATCATGTTCATTGGTGAGGCCCCCGGCGCGGATGAGGATGCGCAGGGCGAGCCGTTCGTCGGTCGAGCCGGTCAATTGCTGAACGACATCATCAAAGCCTGCCGCATGCAGCGCGAGGACATCTACATCTGCAACATCCTGCGCTGCCGGCCGCCCGGCAACCGGCTGCCGTCTCCCGAGGAGGCGGGCAACTGCCGTGAGTACCTCGACGGCCAGATCGCCCTCGTCAATCCCGAGTACATCGTCTGCTGGGGCACGACCGCCGCGAAGAACCTGCTGGCGTCGGAGGCCACCATCGGCAAGCTGCGTCGCCAATTCTTCCAGTACGGGCGCGCGAAGGTCCTCTGCACCTATCACCCGTCGTACCTGCTGCGCAATCCGGCGGCAAAGAAGGACGTGTGGGAGGACATGAAGCTCCTCTTCCGCGACATGGGCGTGGACCTGACCGCGAAGACGTGAGCAACACGTCACGCCGACCAACTTGAAATGTTTCCGAGCGGGGCGGCGTCAGCCCGCTTGCTAGGGAGCGTTAGCCCGGATGATTCACCACGGAAAACACGGAAAGTCACGGAAGGAAAGGCATAAAAGGACTTGCTCGCATGAACCACATCCGTGTCGGTCTGCAGTCGGGCGCTGCACACCTCGTCGCACCTTTGCTTCTTTCCGTGAGTTTCCGTGTTTTCCGTGGTTGCCATGAATCATCCGGGGTAGCCCTCTTCTTTTCATTCCAACGGCGGCAACACGTCGGGTTCGATTTGGTACCCATCGGCCAGTGAGTTGGTGCTGTTGAACAGTGCCACAATGGCCAGGACTTCGCCGAGAGCCTCGACACTCAGCCCGAGCTTGCGAACTGCCGCCGTGTGCGAGTTGACGCAATACCGGCAACCGTTCGTTGCCGAGACCGCCACGGCGATGATCTCGCGCGTGAGCGGATCGAGTGGCGACTTGCGCCCCACCGCCTCGGGGTGCATCAGTGTCTTGAGCCGAGACCACATCAGTTCGAGCTGGTCGGGGTTCGTCGCCAGCACGCGCCAGAAGGCCGGAACGAAATCGATCTGCTTCGTCCGCTTGATGTCCTCAAAAACGGCGGCCACTCGGGGATCGGAAGTGGCTTCATCAACAGGTCGCACGGTCGCGATGCGATCCGGCGGAACAATGGGAGTTGGCATGAAAGGCCTCGTGTGCGATTCCGAACAGAACACCCCGGCTGTTTGAATACAGCCGGGGTGTTGGCTCGATACGGCGATGACGATGTGGCCCACAAGGTCACTTGTTGTTGTTGATCGTCACGCCCGGCCAGTCGTCGGTGCGGAACGGCGTCAGCGGCAGGCCAGCCACGCTGAACATGTTGCAGATCGGGTTGTCGGCCCATGCGTAGCGAACCGACTCCGGTTCTTGGACCGCATCGCTCCAGACTTCGATCCGACCATCGGGCAGCAGCTTGGCCTTGGCGTGGACAAACTTCTTGTCTTCTCCGGCGATCGTGAAGCCGCGAGGTTCGGCCACGTCGAACGGACGCCAGCCACCGGCTGTGTGCTCAAACGTGAGAACAATCTTGCCCGCCTGCTTCTCCATTGACTTGTAGATCGGGCTGCGCGGGGCGATCCCCGGAACTCCGTAATCGTTGACCAACGCCCAGCGAGCCAGGCGGCGACCCACATCGACCTTGTTCTTCGGATGAATGTCCTTCCCTTCACCGATGTCGATGATGACCGCTTCGCCCGTCTTCG
Source organism: Planctomycetota bacterium (assembly GCA_038040225.1). Taxonomy (GTDB): domain Bacteria; phylum Planctomycetota; class Planctomycetia; order Planctomycetales; family Planctomycetaceae; genus Schlesneria. The sequence goes on along the minus strand of JBBPIS010000005.1, from coordinate 21,457 downwards.
GCAGCCGGGTCATCGTCATCGTCTGCGCTTCGCGCAGTTCGGCCCAGTCGCTTTCGCCCGGCTCGGCCTTCTCCGCCTTGAAGTCGGCGAGTTGCACCCAGTAGAACGGGAAGTCGCCCTGACTCCACTCCTTCCGCCAACTGTCGATCATCAACGGGAAGAGGTCGCGGTACTGGTAGGCACGGCTGGCGTTTGATTCGCCCTGATACCAGATCGCCCCCTTGATGCCGTAGCCGAGATGCGACTTGAGGACTCCGTTGTAGATGTTGCCGGGCCGGGCATTGCCTCCCATCTGGCCCTGCAACCCACTGAACTGCTTCTTCTGGTCTTCGGTCAGTTCTTTTCCCTTGACCGACAAGTCGGCAAAGGCGGCTTCCATCCCACCCCAGCGGTCGAGGAGCGGCTTGTACTTGTCATCAGCGGCGAGGATGTCGCGGCGGACCCACGCCTCGCACGCACTACCGCCCCAGGCGTTGTTGATCATGCCGACCGGCACATCGAGTGTCTGATGCAGTTGCCGACCGAAGAAGTAACCGACGGCCGAGAAACCGCCAACCGTCTCGGGTGTGCAGACCTGCCACTGGCGATCGTGAGTCCAGATCGGTTCCTGAGTCCCCACCTGCGGGAAGTTGATCATGCGCAGCTTCGGGTACTTCGCGGCAACCTTCTCCAAGTCGGCGTCGGTCGAGGCATTGACCGACCACTGCATGTTCGACTGACCCGAGCAGACCCAGACTTCCCCGACGAGGATGTCGTCGAACTTGACCTCGTTCTTCCCCTTCACACTCATCACGTAAGGCCCGCCCACGGCGAGCGGGTCGAGCATCACCTGCCACTTGCCATCGGGCCCGGCCGTGGCTTCATGCTTCTGTTTCTCGATGGTCACAGTCACCGTTTCGCCGTGTTCGGCGATGCCCCAGACTTTGTTCTTCTGTCCCTGCTGCAAGACCATGTGATTGCCAAACACATTCGGCAGCTTCACATCGGCCCGCGCGTCATTCCCCGTCAGCGACAGCATCGCCGCGCCCGCCAGCATCCAACAACAAATACTTCGTGTCCAAGTCCTCCGCATGAGACTGCTTCCTGTTCCCGGTGTTCCTCTCTGTGGTCCAGCCGCCAGTCGCGCCGCGCGATTTCACTCCGCGAACTCCAACTGACAGCAACGTGGGGGGAGTATATCGGTCGCCCCCGATGGACAGAACCGTGCGACGACATCCTCCACAATCACTTCCCCGTCGCCATCACGACCGCGCCGATCACGACCAGCGTCGCTCCCAGCAGTCGCTGCGGGCTGACGGGAAACGGAGTCGCGTTGAACCACCCAAAGTGGTCGATCAAGAGCGACGCCATCATCTGCCCGGCCACCACGGCACACAGCAGCGCGGCCACACCGATGCGGGGGGAGACCACGATGCTCGACCAGACGAACAGCGTGCCGAGCAGCCCTCCGATCCAAACCCACCATGGCGCGCGAGTGACCTCCATCGACGAAGGCAACGGGCTGCGCAGGATCAGGCAATAGACAGACGACACCAGCGTCCCGACGACAAACGACACGAGGGTCGCCTGCATCGGATGAACCAGGTACGTCCGCAATTGAGCGTTGACGATGACCTGCACCGAACTCGTCGCCCCCGCCACAAAGGCAATCGCCAGAAAGAGCAGCTTCATCGCGTCCTCTCGAAATGTTGTTGAGTCGTTTTGGATGCGTCGTCACCGCACCGACTGCATGGATGATCATGAAAAACGAATTCAGACCGATCTTGACCAAGAAGTGCGAGATAGGTACAGGCACGCCACATTGGCGACAGCGTTTCCGTCCGACACACGTTCACTGATTTCAGAAGGAATCATCGATGGCCCTCATGCATGTTTTTGTCTGCTTGGCTGTCATCAGTGCCGAGCCTACTGCAATCAACACGAACGCGGGTGTTGCTGATGCGCCGGCCGTTCCAATTTCATTAGTTGATCCCAATGATTTTCTGAAAGTCCTTCCTCCAGGTTTGACCAATTCGATCAAGCTGGCGCGAGACCGTGTCAACCGTGCCGAACAACAGCAGAATGAGAAGTACTTTGATCGTCGAGCGAAACAGCTTCTCGTGCATCTGACGCCGACTCAAGTCCGTGTCTTTACCGCCAATCGACTGCCGGAAGACAAGGATCTCCTAGACCGAGTCCTTCCACCCGATGAGCTTGCCATTACATGCGATGGCATGGAACAGTTGAATGTTGACGGCAAGCAAACTTGGAAGTTTGTCGGTAATACACGGCTACACGCGACAAAAATCATGGCCACGTGCCATGAAGTGAGAATTCGACGTGACGATGAACACATCCACATGACGATCTCCGGCGGTCGTGACTGGTCCGAGGATCCGAACGAATGGCAAGAAATGGAAAGGCAGCCGACGCATCCTGAGGGGGCCGTTTGCGTGATGAGCAATCGCAATCCGAACGAACCTCACAGTTACGAATCAGGAATCGTTTTTCGCTCTGCACTACTTCGCCTAAAACTGCAAGACGGCGGTTTCCTCATCAAGACGAATGCTGCCCCATCACCGCAACTCAACGATCGACGCGACTGACTTCCGCAAAAGAGTTTTCTGTTTACGCGATGAAGCGGTTAGACGTCGACGCGAGACAACAACAGTGTGCTCACTTGTGGTTGACCGTCACGCACGCTTCACGCTCACCTTGTGCCAGGCGTTGTACTGGTAGCCCTTCGCGTTCCAGAGCATGGTTTGCGGCTGGGTCTCGCCGCTGGAGTCGGTGGCGCGGACGAGCAGGTGTGAAGTCGTCGGTGTCAGTGTGATGTCGGCCGACCACAGCACCCAGCAGAAATCGCGGAGAGGCGACGTGAACTTGGCCGGTTGCCAGGACTGGCCGTTGTTGGTCGAGACCTCGACAAGTTTCACGCTGCGGCCCGTGTGACCGGCCGCCATCGCGAAGCCCTTCACGGTCAGACGGTCTCCGGTGACGTTGGCTCCTTCGGCGGGCGAGCAGATCATCGAGTTGAGACACTGTTCGTAGATTGGCGGGACGGCATCGAACGCGGTCTGGATGTCCTCCGTGACGATCTTGTACGAACTGGCGACGAAACGATTCGGCGACGGGCGGTCTGCGACCGTGATCTTGCCCAGCCACTTGACGCTTCGCGCGCCGATGAAGCCGGGGACGACAGACCTTAAAGGGAAACCGTGCTCGGGGAGCAGCACGCGGCCGTTCATGTGAGTCGCCAGCATCGCGCCGGGTGTTGTTGGCGTGTCGGCCAGCGCTTTGGCGAGCGGGATTGAACCGCCGAACGAAATCGTCTCGGTCTTCTCGACCACTTCATCGAGACCGTCGAACCAGACGTGCTTCGCGTCGGATTTCACTCCCGCCAGCTTCAGCACGTCGGACAGACGGATTCCCTGCCACTCGGCGTTGCTCATCGCCCCCGAGACCCATTGCAGGCCACTCGCCTTTTTGGTGGTCGCGGCGAACTCGATGCGGCGGTTCCCCGCACACGTCAGCGTGGCGGTCGTCTTCACCGAGGGAAAGCGTTCGAGCAACTCGCCCACCTTCAGTGTGAGCGGCTTCTCGACCAGACCATCCACCGTCAGCGTGAAGTCTTTTACGTTCAGCGCGGGGATCGAACCGTTGCAGCGGACGTAGAACGATTCGAGCGGCGTGATCCAGCGTTCGGCGATTACGCTCAGCGGAGTTTCGGCATTGAGCGGCTTCTCGGTCTTGATGTCGAGTTGCTTGCGGATGGGAGCGGCATCTCGCGCGGGCGGTTCGTCGGCGCGAAGTCCCGATGCCCGGCCGAGGTTCATCCACGGGAGGGCGATCAGCCCCGCAGTCGAATGTTTAAGCAGGTCGCGACGGGACGTGAGAAGTGGCGTCATGGGAAGGTCTCCGTTGGGGTTGTCTTTAAAGTAGCCATCATCGCTCCGCGTGATGAGCCTTTCACAAACCACCAGTCGAAAGTACTTGACCGTTCAATGCTCAAACTGAAAAGGCTCATCACGCGGAGCGATGATGGCTACTTTGGCCAGAGGCCGCGCCTCACCTGATTCCGGCTTTCATTTCGCTCCCGCAGGCGACAGTCGTGCGAGCGGCTGACGGTGGACGATTGGTTCGGTCGGACCTTGCAGTCGCTTCACTCGGCCGTGCAACTGGTGAACGGCCATTGCGGTGTCGGCCACTTCCAGCGCGAGTTCGCTGCGGTACGACTGCCCCGGCTTGATGAGTGGCAGGCGTCCCTGTTGCCGCTCGAACGCGCGAAAGTTGGGGAAGCTGACTCCCGGTTCGAGCCCCGTCACGTAACCATCGGCTTCGGCAACGGTGTTCTTCCAGACTGTGAACGTCGGCAGTTGCTTCGTCTGAAAATGAACGGCCACTGCGGCGTTGGCCGCCGCGTTGGCGAGGACCGCCGTGGACCAACCATGACTGTCACCGAGCGGCGTGTGGAAGTAAGCCTGCTCGGCGAACCCGGCGACCGGTGCGCCGTAGACATAGCAGGCGTCGATCCCTTCGGCCGCGCGGGCATCTCGCGGCGCGATGTCGCGGCACGGCACGGCGTACGTCGCCACCGGTTCGAGAAACGGACGGCCGATGTTGATGTGGTAGAGCAGTGACAACTCTTGAGGCTGGCCGCCCAGGTTGGTCACTTCGTCGATGATCTCGCAGCGGTTGGAACCGGCGACGAGGCGCAACGTCGAAGTCAGCCGCCAGCGCGGACCGAACATCGAGCATTCATCAACAACGCCGATCAGTTCGAGCGACCCTTCGCCACTCGTGTCGACTCGCACCTCGACGTGATGCGCCGGGATATTGGCGATGCGCCCGTGCAGCGTCAGTTTGTCACCGCCGTCGTCGCCGGGAGGCCCCATGAACCCGAGACCGCAGCGGCACAGCAATTCGTTGAAACCGTGAAGCCAACCGAGGCCGCCTCGATCTTGCAGGTTGACAAACGCCGGGTGAACGGGCCGCTCGACGGGCGACTTCCATTCGAGCGGCAGATCGTGGAACCGGCCTTTCCAAATGCCCATGCCCCGCGTCGGCAGAACCGACAGCGACAATCCGCCGCTGTTCAACTCGACGACACTCACACCGTCGGAGACTCCGCCGCGCAGCGTCTGCCAGCGGATCGACCAGTCGGGCGAACCGGCCAGTGTCAACTCGGCACTCGGACGCAGTTCGCCTCGTTCGCGGTGAATTCCGGAATCGACATCGGTCAGGACGAGAGAAGAAACAGCCATCGGAACCTCTTGAGGCAACTCGGGGATGGATGACAGCATCGAGGCCAAACTGTACAACATCGCCCACTCAGTCGCGACCAAACGAGACGGGATGAGAGATGTAGGTTGTAGGTTGAGGGTTGAAGGTGGAAGGTTGAGGCGGAAGGCGGCTGCAACGGGGAGCGTTGTCGGTCCATCAACCCTCGACCATCAACCCTCAACCTTCCTCACAGACGGACACGGAATGAGCCTTGAAGGACTGGATGCAACCGCTCGACCGTACTCGAAGGAGTGGTACGAATCGCACAGACGGTCGCTGGGTGAGATCGCCTGTCGGCAACTCGGTTTCTACGTCATTCCCGACGACTGGCTGCTGTCGGTTGTGATTCCGATCTACAACGAAGAGCGGACTCTGCGGGTGCTGATCGACCGCGTGAGGGCCGTCCCGATTCGCAAGGAACTCGTGCTCGTCGAGGATTGCAGCAAGGATGGGACGCGCGCGGTCCTGCAACAACTCGAAGCCGAAGCCGCCGCCAACCCCGACCCGCTGAACTCGATCAGCGTCACGTACCACGACGTGAACAAGGGCAAAGGAGCGGCGGTGCGGACGGGATTCTCGAAGGCTCGCGGCGACGTGATCGTCATCCAGGACGCGGACCTTGAATACGACCCGGGCGAATACCCGCGCCTGCTCCGTCCGATTGTGGAGGGCCACGCCGACGTGGTTTATGGCAGCCGGTTCCTGGGCGATCAGGAACACCGCGTGCTGTACTACTGGCACTCGCTCGGCAACCGGGTGCTGACGACCGTGTCGAACTGCATGACCAACCTGAACCTGACCGACATGGAGACGTGCTATAAGCTCTTCACCCGTGCGGCCCTGGCCGGCATCTGGCCGACCCTGAGACAAAACCGATTCGGCATCGAGCCGGAATTGACCGCGAAGATTGCCCGGCGACGCCTGCGCGTCTATGAATTGGCGATCAGCTACCATGGCCGCACGTACAAGGAAGGCAAACACATCGGCTGGAAGGACGGCCTGCAGGCGATGTGGTGTATCCTGCGGTATTGGTGGGCGGACTAAGGAACCCGTCCAAGAGCCACTTCGCTGGCAGACTCGGAGCCGGAACGCACAACCGGTCGTCGAAACACCAAACTTCAAGTACCAAACACCAAACGAAGGTCAAATCTCAAACTCCAATGACGTAAACAACAGCCAGAACGAAGAATGCCGGGTTTGGGATCGGACTCCCGTTTGAAGCCTTGCGATTTGGAGTTTGGAATTCGTTTGGTGTTTGGTCCTTGAGATTTGGATTTTCTCCCGATAGGCATCCTTCGACATGAGCAGTTCGTCCTCGAATGACGGTTCCGAACAGCCGCGCGATCCCTCGCGTCCGCCGGGGAAGGGATCGCGTCCGTTCTTTTCGTCGTCATGGATCATCGTGGCGGTGGCGTTCTCGCTGATTGCGATGACGCTCATGAACTGGTCCGCTCGCTCGGCCAGTCGTGTCGACTACATGTTCCTGTGGAAGCAGATCGAGGCGACAAACGTCGAGCGCGCCGAGTTCGACGGCGAGATCGTGCGCGGCAAGTGGAAGAAGATTCCCGACAAGCCGGACCCGAAGTCCGCCGATCTGAAGTCGGAGTTTGTGGTTGACCTGCCGGTCCCGCTCGATCACGAGCTGAAAAACCACATGCGCAAGCATGGCGTGCAGTTCACGGGCAAGTCGCAGGCCGGCATCTTTGGAATGAGCGACCTGATTGTGCTGTTGAACGTCCTGTCGTTCGTGGCGTTTGTCTGGTTCATGTGGTTCATCCTGCGGCGCAACAGCGATCCGATGGGCTCGGGCATGATGGGGAGCTTCATCCGCAGCCCGGCCAAGCGATTCAAGCCTTCCGACCAGCAGACGACCTTCGACGACGTGGCCGCGATGGAGAACGCCAAGTTCGAGTTGCAGGAGATCGTCGAGTTCCTCAAAACGCCGGCCAAATTCCTGCGGCTGGGTGCTCAGATTCCGAAGGGCGTGCTGCTGATGGGGTCGCCGGGAACGGGCAAGACGCTGCTCGCGCGGGCCACGGCGGGCGAGGCGGGTGTGCCGTTCTTCACGATCAACGGTTCCGAGTTCATCCAGATGTTCGTCGGTGTCGGCGCGAGCCGCGTGCGCGACATGTTCAAGACGGCGAAGGAGAGCGCTCCCTGCATCCTGTTCATCGACGAGATCGACGCCGTCGGCCGACACCGCGGTGCCGGGCTGGGGGGTGGCCACGATGAACGCGAACAGACGCTGAACCAGATCCTCAGCGAGATGGACGGCTTTCAACAAACCGAGTCCGTCATCGTCATTGCCGCGACGAACCGCCCCGATGTCCTCGACCCCGCGCTCCTGCGACCCGGCCGGTTTGACCGGCACGTCACGGTCGACAAGCCGACGAAAACGGGTCGAGTCGAAATCCTGAAGGTCCACGTCCGCAAAGTGCCCCTGGATCCGAGTGTCGATCTGACGAGGATCGCCGCCAACACGATCGGCTTCTCGGGCGCGGAATTGAAGAACCTCGTCAATGAAGCGGCGCTGCATGCCGCCCGCACCAGCCGGGACGTCGTGCTGTCCGAAGACTTTGACGCGGCTCGCGAGAAGATTCTCATGGGACCGAAACGCGAAGAGATTTTGAACGAACACGAAAAGGAAATGACGGCCTACCATGAGGCGGGCCATGCGCTGCTGGCATGGCTGCTGTCGGACGTCGATCACGTTCACAAGGTCACGATCATCCCGCGCGGCCGGGCGTTGGGTCTGACCTGGCTGGTGCCCGATGAGGACCGTTACAACATCGGTGAGGCTCGGCTCCACTCGCAACTCGCCTTCATGCTCGGAGGCCGCGCCGCCGAAAAGATCGTGTTCGACGAATACTCCGCCGGAGCCGAGAACGATCTCAAGCGGGCCACTCAAACAGCGCGACGCATGGTCACCCGCTGGGGCATGAGTCCCGCGATTGGACCGGTCGGTTTCCGCGACGGCGAAGAGCATCCGTTCCTCGGCAAGGAGATGCACGAACAGCGCGACTACAGCGAAGAGACCGCGCGCGTGATCGACTCCGAAGTCCAGCGGTTCCTGGTCCAGGCCGACCGCCGCGCGATCGAAGTCCTGACGCAACACCGCGACAAACTCGACGCGCTCACAAAGGCGCTGGTCGAGAAGGAGTCGCTCGAACAGGACGAGATCGCCGCGATCATCGGCGTGGCCGTGCGACGGGGCGAGTGAGCGAGTCTCTTGTCCCCTCACCCCGGCTCTGCGGGGGAGAGGTACCGGAAGAGGAGACCACCAATTGACGACTGCACCCGTGCGGACCGCCGGGACGGCTCCGTGGTCATCCCGGCTGAACCCGGACGCTCAGCCAGCCGCCGGGAGGGGACAGAAAGTCATCTCGGACGCCCAAAATGTCATCCCGGGGACTCAACCAGCCATCCCGGACGCCCAAAATGTCATCCCGGACGACCAATAAGTCGTCCCGACCGCTCAGAAAGTCATCCTGACGGCTCAGAAAGTCATCCCGGAGGGTGAGAAAGTCCATCCCGGCCACCCAACCAGCCGTCCGGGAGGTCCACCAAGTCATCCCGACACCGCAGAAAGTCATCCCGGATGACCTTTACCAAGTCGACGATAAACGCCTCAACAACAATCAAAATAGGGAGTTGCATCGAGGCAGTTGTCAGTAGCTGAAGGTCTTCTGCTTTGGTCGTCACGGAGCTGAGAACGGCGGATGCGGACGGGAATTGCGCATGGCGGGCATTCGAGATGACTCGCCCCTCACCCCCGGCCCCTCTCCCGACCACCGAAGCGGCGGTGCCCGGGGCGAGGGGAGGAAGAATCGTCACTGTACAAACGAGTCCAACACGCGGGCGAAGGCCGCGTAGGTTCCGGCGTCGAACAACACGAAGCGGACGACCAACGGATCGGGATGCGCGAGCAGGAAGGTTCGCGTTTCCTCGAGCGAGTTTTCGGCGGCCAGATCGACGGGAAAGCGATACACGCCGGTGCTGATCGCGGGGAAGGCGATGCTCGTGCAGTCGTGCTTGGCGGCCAGTTGCAGGCACCGCCGGTGAGCCGATCGCAGCAGTTCGGCCTCGTGCTCGCGACCGCCCCGCCAGACGGGACCGACCGCGTGGAAGATGAACTTCGCGGGCAACCGTCCCCCCTCGGTGGCCACAGCGTCTCCGGTCGGGCAGCCGAGCGGATAGCGCGTCTGCGTCTCCTCCATCACGCCCGGACCGGCCGCGCGATGAATGGCTCCATCGACGCCGCCCCCTCCCGCCAGTTGCGAGTTTGCCGCGTTCACGATCGCGTCGACAGACTGCTGCGTGATGTCGCCCTGGGTGAGTTCGATGCGGCTGACTCCGAAGTGAACTTTCATGGCAACGGCCTCGATTCTTGTCACAACTTCTCGCGTCACGAGCCTGCGTGGACCAACACTCGCGACGAACGCATCGTATCAATCCGGCATTCACGCGACAGCGGCCGACACGAGCTTTGCATCCCGGTCTTCCCAACGTAAGCTGTCGCCGCATCACCGCCGTCAGGCCTCTCCCAGAGAATCGTCCCCGTGTCGAAAACGCGAGTCGTTCTGCTGATCCCGACCCTCGACCGCTCGGGGGCTGAGAAACAGTTCACGTTGCTCGCGACAAGGCTGCCGCGCGAGGAATTCGATGTCCGCGCGATCGCACTCACGCGCGGCGGACCTTACGAGGCGGAATTCCATGCGGCGGGAGTGCCGCTGACCGTGATCGGCAAGCGGGCGAAGTTCGATCCGTTCTCGTTCTGGCGGCTGCGCGACGAACTGAGACGACACGATCCCGATATCCTGCACACGTGGTTGTTCGCGGCCAATGCCTACGGACGGCTCTGTGCCCACGCGATCCCCCGCGCGAAGATCGTGGTTTCCGAGCGCTGCATCGACAGTTGGAAGTCGGGCTGGCAACTGTGGCTCGACCGGCGTTTGATTTCGCGCACGGATCGACTGGTGGGCAACTCCCCCAGCGTCGTCGAGTTCTATCGCGAACTCGGCGTACCGCCTGAGAAGCTGGTCTGCATCCCGAACGGAATCGAGTGCGGAGTGCGGAGTGCGGAGTGCGGAGTGAAAACAAGAGACTCCATCGGAGAGTGGATGCCCCCGGAAGACTCTTCGTTCGTTACTCCGCACTCCGCGCTCCGCGCTCCGCGCTCGCCAAGCCTTCTCGCCGAACTCAACCTTCCCCCCGACGCCTTCCTAGCGGGTTTCATCGGCCGGCTCGCGAAACAGAAGCGTGTCGAAGACCTGATCTGGGCGGTCGAGACGCTGCGGCAGATTCGCCCGCGATTGCAGCTTGTCGTCATTGGTGACGGTCCGGAACGCGAGCGTCTCGAACAGTTCACGCGCGACGTGCATTGCACCGGGCACGTTCGGTTTCTCGGTCATCGTGAGGACGCCGCACGAATCCTGCCCGCCTTCGATGTGCTCTGCCTGGCGAGCAGCTTCGAGGGGATGTCGAACAGCGTGATGGAGGCGATGGCCGCCGGATTGCCCGTCCTCGCCAGCGACATCCCGCCGAATCGCGAACTGGTCGTGCCGGGCGAGACGGGGTTCCTGTTCAAGCTCGCCGATTCGGTCGGCGTCATGCAGTTCCTGCGCCGCCTGATCGATGAGCCGGGCCTCGGAGAACGACTCGGCCGTGCCGGGCGCGAACGAATTCAACGCGAGTTCAGCATCGAACGCATGGTCGATGGTTACGCCAACGTTTACCGCCAACTGATGGGACGCTGACTCATGTGCGGCATTGCGGGAGGCTGTTGGACTGGTCAGGGCGAGCCGCTCTCCGAAGCGATCCTGCGCCGGATGACCGACGCGATCCGCCATCGCGGGCCGGACGACGAGGGCCAGTATCACTCGACGACGGCGGACATCGGTTCGACGAATGGAAACCGATCGGGTGGCGCGGCACTCGGGCATCGGCGGCTCTCGATCATCGATCTGTCGGGCGGGCATCAGCCGCTGTCGAACGAAGACGGCTCGGTCTGGATCGCGTTCAACGGGGAGGTCTACAACTACCGAGAACTCCATCCGCGCCTGGAAGCTCTCGGCCACCGCTTTCGCACGGCGAGCGACACCGAGTGCATCGTTCATGCCTACGAACAGTGGGGTCACGACTGTCTTCAGCACCTGCGCGGCATGTTCGCCTTCGCGATCTGGGACGACCGCCGCCGCAGGCTGTTCCTCGCGCGTGACCGCATGGGCCAGAAGCCGCTCGTGTATCGAGTCGCCGATCATCGTCTGACGTTTGCCAGCGAACTGAAGTCGCTGCTCCAAGTCCCCGGTGCCCCGCGCGACATCAATCACGAGGCCGTCGCCGATTTCGTGACTCTTCAATACGTGCCGCATCCGAAGACGATGCTGCGCGGCTACCACAAACTCCCCCCCGCGCACTGGGCTGAGTTCGACGCGGCGACGGGCGATTTGATCGTGCGCCGATATTGGGAGGCTCCGTATGCGCGAAGTCGAGAGTCGAGAGTCGAGAGTCAAGAGCCAGACGTGAAGACAGTTCGTGGTGATTCCGTCGAATCAATCGACGATTCTCTGACTCTCGACCCTCGACCCTCGACTCTCGACTCTTGGAAGTCTCTCCTGCGCGAACGGCTGACCGAGGCCGTGCGGCTGCGGATGCGAAGCGACGTGCCGTTTGGTGCGTTTCTGTCGGGGGGAGTTGATTCCACGATCATCACCGGACTGATGCAGCAGCAGATCGAGCACAAGGTTCAGACGTTCTCGATCGGCTTCAGTGTGAAGCAGTTCGACGAACGGAGCTATGCGCGCGAGGCGGCGGCCAAGCTGGGGACCGACCACCACGAATTCGTCGTGGATCCGTCGGCGGTCGAGATGCTGCCGAAGCTGGTCGAGCACTACGACGAACCGTTCGCAGACAGTTCGGCGATTCCCACGATGTACCTGTCGCGACTGACTCGCCAGCACGTGACCGTCGCGCTGTCGGGGGACGGCGGCGATGAATTGTTTGCCGGCTACGACCGCTACCTCGCCGTCGATTTTGCTGCCAAGATTGACCGTTGGCCCTGGGTACTGCGCGCCATCATGGCCAATCCGATCTGGCAGCGTCTTCCCGCACCGGTCGGACAGAAATCGCTGCTCCGCCGGATCAAACGCTTCCTCGGCGCATTCGGTCAACGTCCCGAGAGACGTTATGCGAATTGGATGAGCATCTTCGACGATGCCCGTCGACCGGCATTGCTCTCGCGCGACTTCGCGACTTCGCTCGGTGAGTACGATGGGGCGTCGTTCCTGCTCGATGCGTATTCACGCTGCTCCGAGACCGATTTCGTGCAGCGCACGACCTGCGTCGATGTGGAGACTTACCTGCCGTGCGACATCCTCACAAAGGTCGACATCGCCAGCATGGCCTACGGCCTGGAGGCGCGCAGTCCGTTCATGGACCATCGCGTGGTGGAACTCGCCGCTCAGATTCCGCGACCACTGAAACTGCACCACCGGCGAGGCAAGCGGATTCTGGTGGAGACGTTCGCCGATCTGCTGCCCGAGTCGATTCAGACTCGCCCGAAGATGGGCTTCGGCGTGCCGCTCGATCATTGGTTCCGGGGCGAACTGCGCGAGATGCTCTGCGATACGCTGCTCGATCCCCGCTCGTTGCAGCGCGGCTACTTCGACCCCGCCGCCGTGAGACGCCTGATCGACGAACACGCGTCTGCCCAGTGGGACCACAGCGCGCGACTGTGGCTGCTGCTGGTGTTTGAACTGTGGCACCGACGTTTCATCGACGTAGCCATCAGTCCAAGTGCTTCAACGTAGAGTCCCGTCACCCAGACAGGGCCTCGAACAGATGTCGAATCTCGTCATCGACATCTTCCGGCGTGGCGACCGTTTGAGCGATCTCGTCGCGCAGCAACGACCGATAGCGTTTGCGAAGCCGATGCGCGGCGACTCGCGCGGCGGCTTCGGTCGTGCTCAGTTGCCGAGCCGCCTCCGCGTAGTTGGCCGAGTCACGGTCGAGCGACAGGAACGGTTGCAGCACCTCAAACTGCGCGAGCTTGCCGCCGGCCGTGTGCTCGTCGCGCAGCCGGCTCAGGACGCGGTCGAGCAGCGCGATGGCCCACTGCCGCTCGAACAGTCTCTCCGCCGTGAGATCGTGCGACGGCTCGGTGAGAAACCGCGATTCGCCCGAATCCCAATCGAAGGCCATCGCGTCAAGTGAGACAACTCGCTGACCGCCGCCTCGCTTCGCCGCCCGCTCCCGGTCCCATTCGTTTGCCACGAAGTGCTTGATGGCCGCGAGCAGGAACGCACGGAAGCGGCCTCGCTCGGGATGCACGTCGTCGAGAAAGTCCTTTTCCAGCAGCCGCGTGAAGAAACCCTGCGTCAGATCCTGCGCTTCGTGTCCGTCACGGGTTCGCTTTCGGACGAACGCATACAGCGGATACCAGTAGGCTCGACAGAGATGGCCGAGCGCCTCCCGCGCCTGCGGCGCCGCCTTGTCTCGTGCCTGCAGGACGAGACTCCACCGCGTCGTGGCAAACCGCGGCGAGGGGCTGTGAGGCGCGGGAGAGATCGGAGTCATCACGAATTGGTCCTCGCGCCGTCGCGCGGAACGAAGGGCCGTTTGTCGTCCGCAGACTACCAAGACTGCTGCGGCTTGATGAACTCGATCGTCCACGGATACTTCCACGTCTCGCCGTTGTTCGCCTTGATCGCCGCCATGATCGGAAAAACGATGTCGACGATCAGCAGGGCGATCAGCAGCGGAAACCCGATGAGCACGATGCACAACACCGCGCACCCGATCAAATAGATGAGTGAAGAAATGATCCAGTTGACGGCGTTCACTCCGTGTTCATCCAATCCGGGGAGTTCGTTCTTCTTGACCTGCCAGATGATGATCGGTGCCATCAGCCCGGCGATCGGCACGACGTATCCCGCCAGCATCGACAGATGGAGCACGAACGCCCACTGGCGCGTCTCGCGTTCAATACGGTCGGCGTCCACCGGAGCGTCGTTCGCCCAGGTGTGAGACATCCGTGGGATTTCCGGCGGACCACCAAGAAGCCGCGCCTTGGCGGCGGCAAACTCCGTGTCGTCGATCGCCCCGGAGTCGTGGAGTTGCTGAAGCTTCTGCAGTTCATCGACGAGACTCATGGGATGGTCCTTGGATGCTGGAGATGCGAACTTGTGGTCGCATGCGTTACTGCGCCAGCTTGAACGAGTGCAGCTTCAGCGACCGCACGCTGACGCCGCCGACGGATGACACGGTTTGGGTGAGCGACTCGGGCAGGTCGAGTTTGCCGACGCGCTGCCAGCGATTGCGAAACGTGTCGACGCGGGTGATCGCGCCGGTTTCGGCGTCTCGGTACTGGACCTGGTAGGCGCGGGGGAGGACTTTGTTTTCGGCGTTGCGTTCGCTTTCGAGCATCTGCAGCGACATGTTCTCGCGCCCCAGATTGCGGTTCACCACGGTGATCTCATCGTCGCGGATGCGATACGTGGAGGCGAACCTGCCGCCGTGAAACGTCAGCAGGCGGCCCAGCGGATGCGCGTCATCCTTGTCGGCGAAACTCAGGACCGGTTGGGACTGAATGCCGGACGAGGGGACACGATGGATGACGAGGGAGTGCAGTTGATCGCGGACCCATTCCTGAGCCGCTTCGTCGTCGAGCTTGGGTTCGGCGTGGAACGACACGTCCCCGTCGGATTTCACCGTGACCATCCCCTCCGAACGGCGGTCATCGTGAAAGACGGACACTCGCGCCATGAAGCGATTGAAGTCGGTCCATGCTGCGCGAGCCGCGATGGCTCGTTCAAACATCGCGACCGCGGCGGCATCAACTCGCGACTCTCCGAGCGGCCAGTCGAAGGCCAGCGTGGCGAACTCGCGGATCTCGTCGTAAGTCTCGCCATTTTTCGTTCCGGCTTGCGGGACCACGTGCTTGACGTAGACGGCGTACTGACCGGGACTCTTCGGTCGCCATGTCGCCTGCCCCGCCGCGTCGGTTGTCAGTTCTTCGTTGCTCAAATCGGCATCGATCGTCGTCAGCACGGAATTCGCCAGCGGCTTGCCCTCGCGCAGGACGGTCAGCGTGATCGAGTCCTTCGCGAACGCGGGCATGATCTCCAACGGAATCTGTTCGTACCGGCCGAGCTTTGCGATGTCATCGGGCTTCCCCGAAACGGCCTTCGGGTAGTACCGCAGCAGGAACGATTTGTCCCGCTTGAGCACGCCGTACTCGCACCGGCCGACAACCGACACCGATTGGCTGGAGGGGAGAAACGCCCGCAACCGGTCGGTCCCTTTGTTCACCGTCAGGGGGACGAACTTGCCCGGCTCGTCCTGACGCCAGAGTTCGGTGTGAGCGACCTTGGCGACAAACTTGGGATCTCCCGCCGTCGCCCGCTCGCTGAAAAAGACCTCCACGCTGCGTCCCGCCTCCGCGTGAGGCCCCACCTGGATGAACAGGAAGTGCGCGCGGGCTGAAGTTGCTCCCAGCCCACAACTCAGCACGCCAACCATCAGCACCAACAAGAAATGCTTCATCGAATGACCTCGCGCGACCGTGACACACTGCCAACACACGATGTCAGGCTACTCAACCGTTTGCACTGCGGCCACTGAGCGGCATTGTGACGACACGAGAATCTAACTCGTAGGGTGGGACGATTATTCGCCGCCCCACCTAAAACAGGCCGAAATGGTGGGCCGTCGAAGACTCGTCCCACCCTACATTGAAATGGGAGATGTCCCGGGTTTTCTCCGACAGCAGCCTTGCCATTCCGTTTCGGGTAGCCTCTGGCTCCGTGAAGTAGAACAAATCGAGTCGCTTTGGAAATGAGCAGGCAAACAATGACGCAGTCGATCAGGGCGGAACGCGGTGGCGGAGAGTGCGCGAAGCGACGGTCATGCTCGATGCAAAACCTGTTGGGAACCATCGCGTGGTCGATGCTCTGGACTTCCTCCGTCACTGCCGAGGACATCGGGGCACCGCAGACTTGGTCGCCGTCGTTGATGATGCAGGTGAAGAAAATCGGCAGCGTGGTGGTGTCGCCGGACGGCCAGCGAGTCGCCTTCACCGTGCGTCAGGCCGTGATGGAAGGCGACGCCAGCGAGTACCGGACTCACATCCACGTGGCCAACATCGATGGCAGTCAGCCTCGGCAACTGACGCAGGGGGAGAAGTCGTGCGACGATCCGCAGTGGTCCCCCGACGGGAAATGGATCGCGTTCGTATCGGGTCGCGTCGGGAAGAAGAATCTGTGGGTCATCCCCATCGACGGGGGTGAGGCGGCGCAGTTGACCGAACTCAAGTCGGACGTCGGCAGCTTCCGGTGGTCGCCGCTCGGTCGGTCCGTGGCCTTCACCGCCATCGATGCGCCGACGGAGGACGAGGAGCGGCGAACCCGCGAGAAAGACGATGCGAAGGTCGTCGATGAGAACATCAAGCTGAACCGGCTGCACGTCGTCGACTTCGCCGCGCCGCCGCAGAATCGGCCGCAGCCTCGGCAGTTGACGACGGGCCTACTGAGCATCGTGAGTGACGCGCGAGCCGGACGCTCGGGTTACGACTGGTCTCCCGATGGGAAGACCCTCATCGTGTCTCATGCCAGCTCCCCCCGGCCGGATGAATGGCCGTCGGCCGATCTGTCGCTGGTCGATGTGGCCAGTGGCACGGTTCAGCGCCTCGTCAATGCCAATTCCGCAGACACCTCACCGCTCTTTTCACCGGATGGCGAATCGATCGCCTACACCGCGAGCGACGATCCGCCCACGTGGGGAGGGACTCGGACCGTGTGCGTGATTCCGTCGACGGGAGGCCCCCCGACGAAACTGGCCGGCACGCGGGATGGCTTCGGGCGCTATTCGGAACTCATCGGCTGGTCGGAGGATGGAAGTCGGCTCTACTTCACCGAGGTCCACGGCACGAGCATGAAGTTGCTCGCACTGCCGATGGAGGGTGATCCCGTTGAGATCAGTCCCGGTGAGGGACTCTCGGCATCGGGCATGTCGTTGGGAGGTGTCTCGTTGAATTCCAAGCGGACTCACTTCGGCTTCGGGTGGGAGAAACTCGATCAGCCGCCGGAGGCATTTGTCAGTGCGGTGACCAAGTTCGAGCCTGCGGTCGTCAGCAGTGTTCACTCCGACCTGCCGAAGCCCCCGTCGGGACGAACCGAAGTGGTTCGTTGGAAATCGACCGAGGACATGGAGGTCGAAGGTCTGCTGACGTACCCGGTCGGCTATGAACAGGGCAAACGCTGTCCGTTGCTGCTGGTCATTCACGGCGGGCCGATGGGCGTCTTCACGGAGACGTTTGACGGCAATGCCGGCACGTATCCGATTGCGGCCTTCGCCGCGCGGGGCTATGCGGTGCTGCGGCCCAATCCGCGCGGGAGCAGCGGTTATGGGAAGACGTTTCGGTACGCCAACTACGGCGACTGGGGTGGCGGCGATTATCGAGACGTGATCGCGGGCGTCGATCACGTGATTGCCGGGGGGATCGCCGACCCCGCTCGACTGGGAGTGATGGGCTGGAGCTACGGCGGGTTCATGACGTCATGGACGATCACTCAAACGAAACGCTTTCGCGCCGCCTCGGTCGGAGCGGGCGTCACCAACCTGATGAGCTTCACCGGCACGGCCGACATCCCCGGCTTCCTGCCCGACTACTTCGGCGGCGAGTACTGGAACAAGCTCGACGCCTACCGCACGCACTCGGCGATGTTTCAGATCAAGGGGGTGACGACGCCGACGTTGATCCAGCACGGCGAGCGCGACGAGCGAGTCCCCCTCCCGCAGGGGCAGGAACTTTACAATGCCCTCAAGCGACAAGATTGCCCCACTAAGATGGTCATCTACCCGCGCACGCCTCACGGCATTGAAGAGCCACGCCTGATGCTCGATTGCATGACCCGCAACCTGGACTGGTTCGACCGCTACGTCAGCAGCCCGAAGAAGTAGCACGTTGTTGCGGTCGAGTTCGATCACGCATTCGAGCATGGTCGCAGCGGAACTAGTCGCCTCGTTCCGTGTCGGCCCTCCGCGGGGGTGACGGGAAAACATTTTGTTCGATTTGACAACGTTTGATCTCGACCTAGAGTTGCCATACATCCTTGATTAGGCATTCCTGCGGGCTCGAAGGACAATCAAACATGAACTCAACATGGATTCTGGTGGAGCGTATTTGGGAGCCGTGCTCCTGGATTCTGCTCGCGTCCGCGGGCGTCGTCGGGCTGGTGGCCCTGGTGAGTCCCAAGACATTCCAACGCGTCGCCCAAATTGGCGGCGCCTGGTTTGATTCCAGCAAGGTGCTCGCGCAGCTCGACAAGCCCATTGATGTGGACCGGCTGGTCCTGCCCCACAGCCGACTGCTGGGAGCGGCCGTGCTCGCCTCAGTCGCGGTTCTCTGCTTCCAACTCGCCGCTCGCTGAGCCAAGCGCGTGGGCGTCACGGTCGTGTGGCTTCGCTCGTCCGTGCTCATTGAAAACACCGGCATGGGCGACCGCCGTCATGACCGCACGGCCTGTCTCCAGTCGTCCTGGCGGAGGTCGTTGTTGCGGTAGAGTTCGATCAGGCGTTCGAGCATGGTGATGTCGCAGCGGAACTGATCGCCTCGTTCGGTGTCGGCCATGCGGCGCGGGTGGTCCCATTCGCGGACGGCCGTGATGCTGGGGACGATGTCCACGCCGTCTCGCACCGCCGCATCGACCGACTCGAAGTGATGGTGCTTGGCGAGGACCGTGCGGTCCGCTTCGAGGACCAGCGTGAAGCCGTGGTCGCCGTAGGCTTCGGAGAAGGCTCCGTCGATGGTGATCGCCTTGCCGCTCCGTTTGATCGGCGATTCGCCCGCCTCGATCTTCACCGGGACGTGGCCGTTGACGATCAGGCCGCGGGCGGGATCGACACCGAACTCGGCGAGCACCTTTTCGCAGAACCACGGCTCGTGGATCAGGGCGAAGTACGGATCCTTGGTCTCGTGGTGCGGCGTCTTGTCGGCGATGAAGTCCCGTTCGAGCGTGGCGATGCGGTCCTTGCCGAACAGTGGCGAACGGGGGCCGCTCCACAAATACCACAGCAGGTCCAGATGCTGCTCCTGCCGCTGCTCCATCGCCCGTGCGACGACCCGTTCGATGGCGTCGAACATCGCGCGGCCGCTGAGCTGTTCGCCCTCGATCGGCATCGGCAGGAACTCGCCCCGCTCATCGCAGGGGACGCAGCCGTGGAAGATCAGGTGATCGTCCCGCCGCAGGTACATCGAGCCGTTGCCGACGATGTACTGCAAGTGCTCTCCCAGTTTCTGGCTGTGAGTGAACGAGTACCTCAGCCGCCCCATGCACTCGCGCTCTTCGGGCGAGAGCGTGTACGGATCGGCGGGGTCGATCGTCGGGAGCAGCGTGTCTCGCAACGGATAACTCACGCCATCGACTTCAATCGTGCCGTGAGCGTGGTCGATGCGGTGGAGCAGGCGGCGGTGATCCTGTTCCCACTCGGGATGCCGCGCGAGCATCTGCCCTTCCAGTTTGAACTGCATGATGGCCGCCGCCTTCTGCATGCGGGCCACGATCAGATCCTCACGCATCCCGCCGTGCTTCGGCTGGAAATGAGCGGCCGGATCGTCGGCGTAGACGGTCCGGACCAGATGCTCCAGCGGCGTTAGCGGGATGCTGTAGCCTTCGTCGAGCTGGCCGAGACACCGGTACCGCAGGGAGACTCGCAACACGTGGCAGATCAGGGCCTCGTGGCCCAGACCGGCACCGATCCATGCGACATCGTGGTTGCCCCAGATGAACGAGACGTTGGGCTGGTCTCGCAGATAATCGACGACGCGATCGCCGCGCGGACCGCGATCCCAGCAGTCGCCGCCGATGATCAGTTCGTAGATCGCCAGGTTGCGGATCAGCCGACCGGTGATGTGAACCAGGTGCAGTGCCCGGCCGCGCAGCAGCAGCTCATCGACGATGGCCTCGACGAATTCGCGGCCTCGTTCATTGGTCGGCTCGTGCAGCATCTCCGAGAACAGGTCGGCGTATTCGCGCGGAAAGACCTGCATCGCGCGCTTCAGGCTGTAACGCGAGGCCAGGACTCGCACCAACTCGAACTGGTGCCGCAGCGTCCGCCGCGCGAAGGCCCGCAGTTCCTCTCGGTCGGTCAGAGTCTGCTCCAGCCGCTGCGTGACCTCCGCCGGATAGAAGATCAGCGTCAGGAACTCCTGGAACTGTTTGGGTTCCATCCGCCGTTGGAAGAGGTGCTCCACCAGTGGTCGCAGCGTTCCCGAGGCATTGTTGATGACGTGCCGCAGCTTCTTGTCTTCGCCATGAATGTCACTGATGACATGCACGGTCCCCTTGGGCAGAGTGAGAACCGCCGATAGCCGTGCGATCTCGGCCAGCGCCGAGTCGATGTTCGGGAACTCCCGAGCCAGCGCGCGAAGCAGTGTCAACTCGTAGCGGCTCGGCTCAACATGACGTCCGCCGGGCGGGCCACTTCGTTCACCATCGGGAATCGCGTTCACGGCACATCGCTCTCAAGATCAAGGGACACAGACCAAGTGCGTGGTTCAGCCGGCCGCGGACCTGGCGAACCGCTTGACGTTGCGATGGGTTTCGGAATTGAAGTTGTCTTCAAATCTCTCAGGGCCCGCGAAGACGAACCGGAGGCCGAGCAGCGTGTACGAGCGGATTGGCTCCAGGTTGTCGAAGAACTCGGGTGCGATCCTGCGCAGCTTGGGGAGTCGGAACCAGGGAATGCCGGCAATGTCATGGTGCTCGACGTGCAAGCCGGCATTGAACGTGGTCAGGTTGATCAACCAGCCATAGTGCGAAGCCGACGGCTGATATTTGCGGCGACCGTGAAAGTGCGAAATGCCGAGCACCCAGCCCAGGCAATACGGGTGCAGGAATCCGGTGAAGAACGTCTGGCTCAACAACAGGTAGAGCAAAGGCATCCAGCCACCGTACAGATACAGCCCGCCGTACACACCGAAGCTCATCAGGGGATAGACGACGGCCCACTTGGTGATCCGCTCTTTCTCGTAACCGGACACCAGATGCTCGTCGGCGAGCACGAGCATCGCCGCTCGGCTTGGCTCCAGACGACCTCGCAAGAGCGACGTCCACACATAAATCATCAGCCCCAGCGCACTGCGCAGCACCTGGGCCATCGCCACCGCCATTGAAAAGGGAAGGAACAGCGGCGGGGT
>JBBPIS010000004.1:0-127990 GCA_038040225.1 Planctomycetota bacterium | reverse complement strand
CCTCGTTGGCTGCCGGAGTCTTCGCAAGGTTCGACTTGTCTCCCTGCCGTTGCTGGCGCACCGCGCTCAGCAGCTTCTGGGCCTGGGGCAGATCGGACTTCAGGGCGAGTGCCTGTTGCAGATGGTTCTCGGCTTCGGCCGATTGGCCCTGCTCCTGATAGATCACACCGAGGTTGTAGTGAGCCTCGGCGGGACCGACCGCTTCGGTGAAGCTGGCCAATGCGGACACCATGTCTCCCGATCGAGCCTGGACGACTCCCAACTGAAACGCATAGGTTGGCTCATAGGGAGACAGAATCCGCGCGGCCCGCATTTGTTCCAGCGCGCGCGGCCAGTCCTTTTGAACGGCGTAAAACTGGCCGACGGCCGCCACGACCTGCGGATTCTTGGGGGCAACCTTCTGCGCCTTCTGCAGGCGCGCCTCGGCATCGCTCATCCGGCTGAGTTGCATGTCGAGCCGGGCCAGTCCCAGCAGCGCGTCGATGTTCTTGGAATTCTTCTTCAACACCTCGTTGTAGGAGTTGCGGGCGTCAACCTGATTCCCCTGCTGCTCATGCCACAAGGCATAGGCCAGGTGAACCTTGACCGGGTTCTTCAACTCCTTGTTGGACGAGAATTCGGCCGAGCCGGGCGTGGCCGAGCCGGTGACCGGTTGTTGTTTCGCCGCCGCTTTCACGGCACTCAAGGCATCCGTCTTGGGAGCCAGCGAACATCCCGAGGCCAGCGCGGCGAGACTGGCGGCGGCCACCAACCAGACTCCAATTCGTGAATGAAACAACATCGTGAATCCTCCCAACAGCCTGCGTATCAACCGGACGGGGTCATCAACCGGACATGTCAAAGCTGACCGAAGAACCGCCGGGCGCACTCGGCGATCAAATCGTCAGACAGCACGAGCGGCTGCTCGTGAAAGGAACAGATCGAGTGGGCGATCTCCAGCAGATCGCGCGGGTCGCTCGAACGGGGGATCCGCCCCTGGTCGTAGTGATTGCGAAACAGGGCATCGACAATCGTCGCGTCATACGGAATCTTCCGCTGTCGACAGACCAACTGAAAGATCACGCTGTACAACTCGCGGTTCGGTGCCTCGATCTTGATCTTGTGCTTGATGCGCCGCAGAAAGGCGTCGTCGACGAGCTCCTTCGGATCGAGATTCGTCGAGAAGATGCAGAGCTGTTCGAACGGCAGCATCAGCTTCCGGCCGGTTGTCAGCGTGAGGTAATCGACCCGCTCTTCGAGGGGCACGATCCAGCGGTTGAGCAGGTCTTTCGGACTGACCAGTTGGCGGCCGAAGTCGTCGATCAGGAAGACTCCGCCGTTCGCCTTGATGTGCAGCGGTGCCGTGTAGAAATTCGCGACCTTGTTGTATTGAAGTTCGAGCATGTCGAGCGTCAGCTCGCCGCCGGTGATGACCACCGGCCGCTTGATGCGCCGCCAGCGCATGTCGATGGGACCGTCGTGAACGACGTAGCTCGATTGCTCGGACGAGGACGACGCCATGCCGCGCCGCGTGAGATCGGCATCGTCCGTCGTCTGGTGAACTCCCGGATCGAAGAGCGTGATGATGCTGCCCTCGGCCTGAATCGCATACGGAACGTAGATCTCTCCGCCGAACAGGTTCAGGAACCGGCCGAGCCCCTTGGCGATCAGCGTCTTGCCGTTGCCGGGCGGTCCGTACACGAAGATCGACTTGCCGCTGCACACGGCCGGACCGAGGTCGCTCAGCAGTGTCGGCCGAATTACGAAGTCTTTGAACGCCGCCCGCAACGCCGCCGGAGTACACGGTGTGCCCGTCACCGGTTGCCGCCGGCACTGTTCGATGTACTGCTCGATCGGCACCGGAGCGGGACCGACATAGCGACAGTTCTCGAATGTTTCGCGAGCTCTCACGCGACCGAGTTCCGTCAGTGCGAAGCGGTATGAAACACGACCAACCAGATCACCCGAAGCGACTTCCACGCACTTCTGATCTCGCAACGCACGCAGCGCTTCGTCGACGATGGGAAACGGCAGCCGGGTCGACCGTGCAATGTCGCCCCCCAGCACGATCCCCTGCAAATAGAGCTGCTTCAAAACCAGATCGCCCAATTGACCGAGATGCAATCCCGCCTCGGCCAGCGTCGTCGGACTGCGCGGTGCGGAGGCCGGTGCCGCCTGAACGGGAGACGATGCGGCTTGAGGCCGATTCGTCGGTGAAGCCTGTGAGGCGGTGGACGACTGCTTCGAGAACAGGTCGGCGTAGAGGTCGTAAACCTGCGGCGACGACGATGGCGACGAGCCCGGCGATCCGGCCTTCGCCACGTTCTTGTCCGGCGCTGCGGCGGCGTGAGTCGTCTCCGCAGTCAGGCTCGTCAAAGGAGTCGATTCGTTCATGACACCATTCAAGTGAGAAACGGGACCACGAAACCAGACGGCACAACCATCGAGCCGCCTCGACACCGGACGGAATCCAACTCAACAGATCGCACGGTTCCCTGTGACAGCATGTCGCCAGCACGAGGAACGCGGCGCGTCGGTGGGGTGAGCCTCAGCGACCAGACGATGATCCGCCGCCGCCACCCGAGCCACTTCCGCTGCCGCCACCCGACCCACTCCCCTGCCCCGCAGCACCGGCCGATCCGCCGCTCGATCCCCCGATGGTGAAGAGTCTCGGGCGAGGGATCGCCTGCAATTCCAATGTCCGCAGCCGGTCGACCTCGTTGGCCGGGCGGCCTGCAAAGAACTCCTGCCTGATCACGATCGGCGGCACGCCCGCCATGCCCGCCTGCTGGAAGTACTGCTCCACCTGACTGACCCGCAACTGCCCCATCTCGATCGATTTTCCCTGCGAGACATAAATCGTGCGGTACTGCGCCGGAGCCGACGCCGTGATCCATTGGATTTGGTTCTGACCGGCCTCGTTGAGCTGCTGCGTTTCGGGGTTGAAGTAGTAGTCGTGCAGAGTGGTCGCGGTGACCCAGCCCGCCGCCGTCTGCTGGTCGAGCAGATTGTTGACGTAGGCCCGGTCCTCGCAGTTGTACGGATACGGCCAATAGTGAGCCGAATGGAAGCCGTGTTTGAACGTCTGCTTGCGACCGACCGGACGCGGGTACGGAGGCCACAGCTTGCCGCCCTTTTCGACCTGCCGCACACCGGGCGGATCGTCGGCCCGCATCTGATACCACTCCTCGCTGAACGGAAACGGTCCGGCGGCCCGGGCCACCGTCGCCGTCAGGCACAGCGGAACAATTGTGCTTCTCAACAAGTCCTGCCAGCGAATTCTTCGCATCTCGTCTCCCCCTAGCTCACCCTGCCAACCGGTCGTCTGCCGAGGCTCATCGACGCGCGATCGCCATGCGAAAACGCGGTGCGCCCCGTTGTCTTATCGACCGTCAATCGAAGCGGTCATAACGGAAAGATCGGTTGTAGCGGGGACGAGTGGCAGAGATTGCCGTTGACGGAGGCGACATGCGAGACAGAAGTACCGTAGAGCCGTCGCTCCGCCGACGGCACCGAGATACGGAGCGCGTACGAACTCGGTAGGGACGCTCGTCGCCGCACGTCCTGCCGACGGAGCGGCGGGACTACAGGATTACGGCAGCTCGACGTAGATGTCCGTCCCTTCAACCGCCACCGGGAAGGACGGGTGTTGCAACCGGGAGTTCAAACAATGCCGGCCGGTGGAGACGTCGAACTGCCAACCATGCCACGGACAGGTGACGATGCAACCGTTCAGCTTCCCCTGGGCCAGCGGACCGCCCGCGTGAGGGCAGATGCCATCCAGCGCGAGGAACTCGTCGCCGACATGAAACAGCGCGACGATGCGGCCACCCGCCACGAACTCGCGCCCCTCACCGACCGGCACGTCCGAAACCGATGCGACGCGATGACGCTGAGACATGGCGGTGAAATCCCAAACTTCAAATCCGAAATCCGAAACGAATTCCAAACCTCAAATACCAAGGTCTGAAACAAAAGACCACGTCACCCGGCGTTTGAGTTTTTCTTCCCTTGGGATTTGGGATTCGTTTCGGATTTCGTGCTTGGAGTTTCCGATTTGATCTTCAACCCGCGAGCCGCTCCGGCGCTTTTCTCTGCCTCACGCGCGGTTCGCTCTTCCAGCGGCGGTGGATCCAGAAGTATTGCTCGGGCGCGCGGCAGACCGCCCGCTCCAACGCCGACGTGTATTGCTGAGTGATCTCGCGGACGGGATCGTTGCTCGTTACGGAACGCGGATCAATCAGGGCTTCACAACCGACCTCAAACCTCGACCAGCCGGAGTCGTCTTCCAAAAAGTTGTCCGGCAGGCGGATCGAGTAGCCGACGACAATGAGAGCATCGTACTCCAGAGCCAGCAGCGCGATCGACTTGAAGGTTGAGGCGGGTGTCCCGAAGAAATCCACGAACAGCCCGCGCGGACCGGCATCCTGGTCGCAGAGCAGTCCGAGGCTGCCTCCCTTCTCCAACAGCGCCGTCATGCTGTCATAGCCGCCGTTCTTCAGCATCAACCGATGACCGGTCCGCTCGCGATAGCTGCGAAACCACTCGTGCAGATGCGGGTTGTCCATCTTGCGGGCGACGATCCCCATCGGAAACCCCCACAACCCAAACAACGTCGGACCGATCTCCCAGTTCCCAAAATGACCGCCCAACATCAGCACGCGCCGCCCCGAACAGACCGCGTCGTTGGTGCGGGTAAAGTCCGCAAACTGAATCGACTGCCGGTAACTGTGCAGGTGCAGCTTGCGGGTCGATTGCACGATCTCGGCCACGGTGCGAAACAGATGAACCCACATGCGATAGACCAGCCGGTCGATCTCGGCGTCCGTGGACCTGCCGCCAAACGCCGTCCGCAGGTTGTCGCGCGCCACCGCGAACCGCGTCAGTTTGCGAGGCAGTCCGTAATGGACGAGCCATGCCATCCGCTCAGCCATCCGCGCCGCAGCCCGCGGCGACAAACAGTCGATCGCGCACACGAGCAACTGAAACACCAGAAATTCCAGCCGATGTCGCAGAGCCAGCAGCATGATCGTTCTTGAGGGTTGAGAGTTGAGGGTTGAGGGTTGAGTGGCAACCGTTGCCGTGACTGCCATTCAACCGCCTTCCTGCCGTCGTAGCGGCGAAGTTTCGTCCCAACAACAAATCACGTCAATCGACGATTCGCAGGACTGCTTTTCTTCACCTTCAACCATCAACTCTCAACCATCAACCCTCGTCCCTCGTCCCTCAACCTTCCGGCCAGTAGAATCCCGCCGCGATCGACATCGACCCTTCCACCAGGAAACTTCCACTCATGGCAACCACCGGATTCGGCATCATCGGCTGCGGCATGATCGCGAGATTTCATGCCGAGGCCCTCAAGCACATCAAGGGGACGAAGATTGTCGCCTGCTACGACTCGTTCCCCGGGGCAGCCGACAAATATGCGGCCGAGAATCCGGGAGTCGCCGTGTACCCGACCCTCGATGGGATGCTGGCCGATCCGAACGTCCACATCGTCACGATCTGCACACCGAGCGGCGCACACATGGAGCCGGCGGTGAAGGCCGCCCACGCGAAGAAACACGTTGTCGTCGAGAAGCCGATGGAAATCACGCTCAAGCGGTGCGACGCGATTCTCGATGCGTGCAAAAAGAACGGCGTGATGCTCTGCCCGATCTTCCCGTCGCGTTTCAGTGCGGCCAACCTCGCGCTGAAGGAAGCGATCACGGAAGGCCGGTTCGGGAAGCTGACGCTCGGCGACACCTACGTCAAATGGTGGCGGACGCAGCAGTACTACGATCAGGGGGGCTGGCGCGGCACGTGGGCCCTGGACGGTGGCGGGGCCTACATGAACCAGGCCATTCACAATGTCGATCTGCTCCAGTGGTTCATGGGCGACGTCGCCGAAGTCTGTGCCGTCACCTCGACCCTGGCCCACGAACGGATCGAGGTCGAAGACATCGGCGTCGCCGCGATCAAGTTCAAGAACGGAGCGGTCGGCACGATCGAAGCCACCACAGCCGCGTGGCCGGGGCTGCTCAAGAAGACCGAAATTCACGGCACGGCCGGCTCGGTGATCGTCGAACAGGACGACGTCCTGATGTGGCAGTTTGAAAAGCCGAGGGCGAAGGACAAGGCGATTCAGGAGAAGCTGCTGGCGGGAAAGGTCGGCGGCTCGGGAGGAGCCAGCGATCCGAAGGCCATCAGCTACGTCGGCCACATGGAACAGCTCAAGGACTTCGTGAAGGCGATTCAAACCGGCAAGCCTCCGAAGATCACCGGCGACGAGGGACGCAAGGCGGTCGAAATCATCCTGGCCATCTACCAATCGGCCTGGACCGGTAAACGAGTCTCGCTGCCTCTGGCCAAGGATCCGAAGCGACCGGGTTGAAGAGAAACTTCAAACTCCAAACACGAAATCCGAAACGAATCCCAAATCTCAAAGACGGAAATCCCAAATCTCGCCGAGGATGTTCTGACCGCCAACTGATGGAGATTCTTTGTTTCTGTCATTCGTGCTTGGAGTTTGAGATTCGTTTCGGATTTCGTGCTTGTGTTTTGGGATTTGTTTGTTGAGGTCTCCATGTCCGCGATCACCTTCCGCATCGGCAACGATCTCGATCTGGATGAGTTGATCGAGTTGTACTCGGCCACATCGCTGGGAGTCCGTCGTCCGCTGGACGATCGCGCCACGATGGCCGACATGCTGCGTCATGCCGGCCTGATCGTCACCGCGTGGGAGGGACCGCTGCTGGTGGGAGTCTCGCGCAGCCTGACCGACTTCAGCTACGTGGCCTATCTGTCGGACCTGGCCGTGCGCGAGACGCACCAGCGCCGGGGAATCGGTCGCGACCTGATCCACCACACGCGCGAGGCTCTCGGCCCGCGCTGCAAGCTCGTCCTGCTCTCTGCTCCCGCCGCCGTCGATTACTACCCCAAGCTCGGCTTCACCCAGCACCCGTCCGCGTGGACGCTCGATGCGCACGAGCCGCTGCGCGAGTCGCCGATGCTCCCGAAATGAACCCTG
Organism: Planctomycetota bacterium; assembly: GCA_038040225.1. Lineage (GTDB taxonomy): Bacteria > Planctomycetota > Planctomycetia > Planctomycetales > Planctomycetaceae > Schlesneria. Next base: position 121,002 of record JBBPIS010000004.1, on the reverse strand, counting down.
TGTGGCTTGCTACTCGTTGTCTTTCGACTTGTCACCCGCCGGCTTGTCTGCGGGTTTGCTGGCGAGCAGTTTCTTGAATTCAGCGTCTTCGCGCAGCGCAGCCAGGTCGGGGTCTTCGGCCATCCAGTCGAAGTCGTCGAAGCCCTCCTTGATCGACAGCGACAGATCGGCCAGAGATTTCTTGCGGTAGCCCTCGCGCTTCGTGTCGCGGTCCGGAACGTCCTTGTGTTCATCGAGGTATTCGCAGGCACGACTGTAAACGCAGGCGGCGTTGTACGGGTACAAACCCTGGTTCTGCGTCTTGAATTTCCCGCGATTGTCCTCGACCAGCTTGATCCCGTCGTCCAGTCGGCCATCGACCACGCGGGCGAGGGCCAGGCCGGTGATGACCTCGCTGTCCGGTTCCAATTTCAGTTCGAGAGCCTTCTCAAAATCCTTGCCGGCGTCGGACAGCTTGTTCTGCCGCAGCATCACCTTGCCCCGGCCGGCATGGGCTTCGGCGAGTTGCGGGTCGAGTTGGATCGCCATCTCGTAGAACTCGAGCGCGTCCTTTTCCTGTTCGGCCTTGCCGGCCTTGTTGTTCTTTTCGACGGCAGTCTGCAATCGCTGCTGCGCCTGGAGGATGTATTGAAAACCGGGCGATCTCTGCCGCATCTGCAACAGCGCGTTCCGGGCATAGTTCTGCTTGTTGGTGTCCTTCGACTCCTGCACCTTGAGCAGCGCGGCGCGCGCGGTCGGCGTGCCGTAGTTGGCCAGGGCATTCGTGATGTTGTGGATCAGATGCGCGGTCGCCTGCTTGTCCAGAGCCTCGATCAACAGCTTCTCCCCTTCGGGATGTCCCTCCTGTTGCAGGGAGTTCGCGGCGATGGAAACCAGCGCACTGTCGCTGGCCAGCAGCGCGGCCCCCGCGTACTCGCGGAACTTCGGGTGGCGGAACTGCCTCAGGCCGTTGAGCACCTGCGCCTGCTCGCCCGGTTTGAGCGACGGATACTTCTCGGCGAGTTTGTCCGCCACCGTCTTGTCGCCGATCTGAACGAGCAGGTTCAGCACCAAATTCTGATCGTTCTTGTTCCGTTCGAGTTGCTCGAGCAACAGCGGCAGCGCGCGGGCGTCCTTCGTGCGCGACAGCAGTTGGATCATGCTCCCATCGGGCGGCGAGTCCTTGAGATGGGCCAGCGTAAAGTCCACGGCGAGTTGCTCGCTCCGTTCATCGGTTCGGTTGGCGAGCGTCAGGAAGGCGAGGTCTTTCAGCGGTTTCTCACTGCTCTTCAGCCCCGCCTCCAAGATGTCGACCAACCTGGGATGCCCGACCTGAGTCAGCGCCTTGACGGCATCCAGGTGCAACCCCGCGCGGGGATCGGCCGCAAATTCGTAGAGCGTTTCGGACCAGACCGGCCGCGGGTATTTGGCGAGCACCTGCACGATCCGCTTCTTCGATTCCGGGTCCTCGTTCTTGAGCAGGCTGATCAGCGCCTCGTGAGCCGCGCCAAAACGCGATCCGGCCAGGCTTTCGATCGCTGCACTCGACAACGGCTCAATGTTGCGCTTCGCATAATGGACCAGCTTGTAGACTGCCTCCGGCTCACCGAAGTGGCTGAGGGCTTGCAGGGCCGATTTCTGGATCTCGGGGTCTTTGTCCTCGATCCACTGGAAGATTTGAGGCAGATGCTCGGCGTCGAGTCGTCCGCCCCCGTAGGCCAGCGCCGCCGCACGCGTCAGCGCGTGGCCCTCGCGGATCTCCTGAAGCAGTTCGTCCCGAGGCAGGGCGAGATACGCGGTCCGCAGCGCCGATCCAACCGCCTCGGCCGCCGACTTGTGAATCCGCAGTGGCGTGCTGTTCCCGCGATAGCCGCTGTAGTCCGCCGAGCCATCGTTGTCGGAGAACCTCACCAGATGAAACTCGCGCAGTCCGCCGGGAATGGCCGGGAACTGTTCGTTGCCGTTGCGGGGCTGACCGAGCATCGCCGTGGCCTGATTGAGCCAGTTCAAGATCGGACCGTCCGGCTGCGGCGCGTCGGCACTCCACCGCAGGACGACGCGCGCGACTTTCTGAGCCACCTGCCTGTCCATCTCGTCAATGAGCGACTGCGTGTTGAACGGCGTCATCGTGCCGGTGATCGTCAGCAGCGCGAGGCTGCCGCGCGGACCGATTCGTTCGGTTTCGAGACCCAGTACCGCGCGTTGCACCTCGTTGACGTCGATCTCCTTCGTGACTTCGCCCAGCGTCAGCTTGAGCTTGCACCTGGGCACCGTCGCCGCGACCGGCAGCCCGGGATAAACGAGCCAGAACGAATTCTGGCCTCCCGCCGGAACCTTCCAGCTCTTCGCGGGCTGCATCGATTGCAGGTAGTAGTCGAACTTGCCGTGCTTGAACGAGTAGCCGACGACTCCCGCCGGGATCTGCTCCAGTTTGCGAGCCTCGCCATCGATCTCGGCCGTGACCTGTTCGCGTGTCAATGTGACGGGTTGTCCCGTCGTGTTGGCCAGCGTGAGGTGAATGGCCGTGTAGCGCGTCTGCCCGCCCGCCGAAAAAGCCATTCCAATGTGAGCGATGTCAACGAGAGTCAGCACCTGCCCGTCCTTCGCCGCCGCATTGGCCGGCGCGGGCTGACCCTGCTTCAGCCGCTCGACCTCGGTCTCCAACTTGCCGATCCGTTCGAGCAGCTTCTTGAGTGCCTCGGGATCGGTGGACGACTTGTCATCGCCCGCGGGCTTCTTCGCCTGCGGATCGTCCTGCAAACAGACACCCCGCGCGAGTTGCAGAGCCGGCGGGAATGCAACGACCTCGCGGCTCGCCCCCACAACCAAACTCATCGCCAGAAGACAGTGCGCCAACGCGACCACGAGTGACTTGGACATGACGATGCCTCACGAAACCAGACGACCACCGCTCGTCACTCGCTCTCAAACCGGACGAGTGCCACGAAGCCAGCAACAAGGTAGCCATCTCGCGCCACGAGATGAAGCGCGTCACGTGGGGGCAGGTTTTTTACCTGCCTGTGACGCACCGCAGCCAGTGACTCGCGGCAATAGGGGACGGGCAGGTAAGAAACCTGCCCCCACATTCGATCACGTCAGATTCGACAGCGGCCCGTCTCCGCAGAAGTCGGGATTGCCGAAGCGTTCGATGCGGTGGCCGAAGCCGTGGGCGAGCGACAACAGCAGCCGGTTGTGCGACGTCTTGCGGTACTTCAGCGAACGGCCCATCTGGAAGTCGAGGCCGTTGCCGACGAGCACGAACGGGATGTTGTCGAGCGTGTGCGAGTTGCCCTTGCCCAGCTCGTTCGTCCAGACGATCAGCGTGTTGTCGAGCAGGCTGCCGCCGCCGCCCGGTTCCGGCGTCTCGGCGAGCCGCTGCGCGAGGTACGCCATCTGCTCGGCGTACCACTTGTTGATGCGGGTCAGCTTGTCCACAGACTTCTCGTCGGTGTCCGGATTGTGCGAGAGCTCGTGATGTCCCTCGTCGACTCCCAACCACCGCATCTTGGCCCCGCCCACGGAGTTCGTGTACTGCAACGTCGCCACGCGGGCGAAATCGTTGGCGAAGCTGTTCACCATCAGGTCGATCTGCAACTTGCTGAGCTTCGGCATGTTGTCGTTGTCTTCCTTGATGCCCGGCTCCAGTTCGGGAACGGCATGACCGATGCCGTCGGGTGAGGTTGCCTTCAGTTCCTGTTCCAGTTCGCGCACGAAGGTCGTCTGCTCTTCGAGCAGCCGGCGGTCGTCGGCATTCACCACCGACGCGACCTTGTTCAGATCGCCCTGCAATTCGTCGAGGATGCTTTTCAGACTCTCCTGATCCTTCATGCGGCCGTACAGCTTGGAGAACATCTGGTACGGATCGTCGATCGGCGCGATCGGCTTGTTGGGACCGGAGTACGACATGCGCGTCCACGTATCGGCCCGTTCGGGAACCATCACGCCAAACTCCAACGACCCGAACCGCGTGCGGCGGGCGGCGTCCGCCTGCAGGAAGTTCTTGATCTCCTGATCGATCGAGATGCCGCTGGACCAACCGGCGGGCGTGTCCGATCCTCCCTGAATGTTGCCGGGGAAAAGTTCCGTCCCCGTCAGCAGGCAGCCGATGCCGCGCATGTGACTGTCGCCGTCACCGCGCACCTTGTCGCAGACGCCATGCAGCGTGAGCAGCTTGCTCTTGAACGGCTCCAGCGGCGACAGGCTTTCCTTGAGCTTGAAGTCTTCGCCCTCTTCCTCAGGCCAAAACGCATTGGGGATGACTCCGTTGGGGCTGAACATGATGACCAGCCGCTGCTTGCGAACCGTCTGGTTCGCAAACCCCAGGCTGGGCAAGTTCAACACAAACGGCAGGGCCGCCGCACTGAGGCCGAGATCGCGGAGGAATTCACGTCGGGTGGTCTGGTTCATTGGGGGAATCTCATTCAAATGTCAGGTCAATCGGTAGGTCGCGTGACTGCGAAGGAATTCGGCGATCGCGGACTTGTCGATCCGGCCCTGCGCGACCTCCAAAACGAAATTGGTCATCTCTTCATCAGTCACTTTGATACTGAGGCCGTTGATTTTCAGAAACACGATTGCCGCCGCAGTCCCCACCCGTTTGTTGCCATCCAAGAAAGGATGGTTTTCAACGAGGTGAAACAGGTAGGCGGCTGCCATCTCAAATAATGTCGGGTGCAGCCACTGCCCGCCGAACGTCGCCCGCGGTTGAGCAATCGCAGACTCCAGCAATCCGTCATCCCGAACACCGAGTCCACCACCGTACCGTTCGATTTGGTCTGCGTGGATGAAGAGAATCTCCTCCTTGTCGAGAAACTGGGGATTGAACGGCGACACGATTCACTCCGCCAGTTTCCTCAGAACATTCCCGAACTCGCGATTCGTCTCTTCCAGTGCCGCTTCAAATCGCTTCCGACGCGTTGATGAGTTCATCGGGGTGATCGTGAGCACTTGTCCGTCGGTCGTGATCTCCAGCGGTGTTTCCGGTTCGATGTTCAACAGATCGATCATGGGCTGGTCGATGACGACAGCCCAACTGTTTTCGTGTTTGGTCAACTGACTGATCATTGTTGGACTCCTTCAACGGTCATCGGTGAATTGGAAGTACCCGCTCGGGTTAGCCTTTTTCGCAACTCATCAATCACTTCGGACGCGGGACGAACCCGGCTCGCTTTGATGTCTTCCAGCCCCTCACGAATCGCGGCGACGGAAGGTTGACGGTCAACCTCCTCAGTTTGCTTCGGAATGGGATTCATTGGGGTCTGACGGCAGTTTGCGGGTTTGGTGTGGATGAAGTCAACGCCGAGGTGGCGATGATCTCGACCATCAGTTTACGGATGCTGAAGTCTCCGGTGGCAAAGGCTTGGCGGAGTTTGGCATGGGTTTCGGAGCCGTAGGCGCGCACCGGTTGTTTGACGACGTTGTGGAACAATTGCTGGACGAAGGCGGCGTGAGTCTCTTCGCTCGCGGCGAGGTATTGGGCGAGATCGCGGACTCCGGCGAAGGTCGCCAGTTCGCCGGTGCGAGTGCGGTAGGCTCCCTTGGTATCGACAGGCTTGCCCTGCTCATCCTTTCGGAATCGACCGACGGCGTCGAAATGTTCCAAGGTGAATCCGAGCGGGTTGATCAGGCGGTGGCATGCCATGCACGTTTCGGGTTTGGTTTGCAGGGCGACTCGCTCGCGAGTCGTCAGGTCGGCGTGCAGGTCCGGCGCCAACGGCACAACCGCTTCCGGTGGCGGTCTCAACGAGCGGCCGAGCACACTGCGGGCGATGAACACGCCGCGATGGATCGGCGAACTGGTGGCCGAGTACGCGAAGCCCGTCATCAGGTACGGATGCGACAACACGCCGGCTCGCTCCCCCGAATCCAGTTCAACCTTTTGGAACGCGGCCTCCTCGGGCAAATCGACTCCATAAAACTTGGCGAGGCGACCGTTGAGTTGCAGCGATTCGGCCAGCAGAAGCTGGCGGAAGTCGGCCGCATCGCTGGCAATCAACTCATCGAGCATCAGTTCGAGCGACGTGCGCAGATCGCTGGCGATGGTCGCGCTGAACTCGGGGAACGTCGCCGAGTCCTTGGCCACGTCGGGCACGTGCTCGACCTTCAGCCACTGCATCAGGAAGTCACGCAACTTCGAGCGGGTGCGCGAATCATTCACCATCCGTTCGGCGTGCGAGACGACTTGCTCGCGCGTGACCAACTGCCCCTTGGCCGCCGCGTCGAGCAGAGCCTGGTCCGGCAATGAGTCCCACAACCCGAAGGCCATGCGCGACGCCACGTCATATGCATCAGAAGTCTCGCCGACTTCGCGATAGAGGAATCTCGGCGACTTGAGCGCCAACAAGACGACTCGTTTGACGGCGGCCGTCGGATCGCCAGCCTCGGTGAATTGCTGGTCGATGTAAAGCTGACGCTGCTCGTCGGTGAGTGGTCTCCGAAACGCCCGCTCGGCGAACTTGAGGCAGAACTCGCGCAGACGCGGCTCGCGATCACCGGCGTCACCCTTCACCCCCGACAACTCGGCGAGATGAGCCAGCACGTACGCGGCCACTTCAATCGCGGCGTCGGTCGTCGCCTGATCCCACTCCTTCGAGATCGTCGTGCCGCGTTCGTAGCCGATGCTGCGATCATCGGGCGGAAACGGCGCGGTGACGACAAACGTCTCGGGGAAGCGTCCGGGAGAGAGCTGGCGCGCGGGGATCACTTCGGCCACGCGATGCGCCCGCTTCCATTCGAGCGAAATCATTGCCTGCGCGGGGGGCTTCTCCTTCGCCTTCTTGTCATTGACGCCCTGCTTGGCCTTCGAGAATTCCAGCTTCAGCGAGTACGAACGGCCTCCCAGCAGGAACAGGGACTGCGAGTACTCGGTGCCGCTCCCCGACCTCACATAGGCGTCGATCAGCGGCGTGCTGAGATCGTTCACCCACAGCCGCATCGACTGATCGGTCCGAACGATGAACTCATACTCGCCCGTCTCGGGAGCCTGCACGGAACCCTCCCAGCGGATCGAGAATTCGTGCGGCTCCATCTTCTCGGCGTCGGGGCTCTTGTCCTCGAAGTTGAAGGCGACGACGGGATCGATCCGCTCAATTGCCCGATCCTTGCCGTTCTGCCGTCGCGATTTGAAGTACTCGCCGCGCAGGCCCTGCTGACCGTCGGGTTTCGCCGCCTGACGAAAGCTGCCGATCAAGTCGGCGACCGCGTTGCGGTACTGCCTGACCGTCAAGCGCGACAGTTCGATGCGAGCCGGTTTGTTCCGAGCCTGCGCCGTCGGCGAATAGAACGCGCCGTGGATGAATTCCGCGACCCGAGCCGCTTCCTCACCGACGCACGTCCCCGGCTTGTCCTCGGGCATCGTCTTCTCGATGTACCGAGTCAACTCGCCAATCGAGAGGTCGCCGACCAAAGGCTCGGGGTAATTCTTGCTCGTCCCCTCACCTGCCGTTCCGTGACACGAGGCACACTTCTGCTGGTAGACTTTTTCGCCGGTCGGCGACTCGACCGCCGAGACAACACGAACAACAAACACACACGCCAGAGCAGCCAGCACCGCCGCGCACGGCCATCGCTGGCATCGGGCGTAGCCGTTCTGACAGCTCAACGTGGCGGACTTGTCAGAGATTGCGAGACCACTCATCCTTCGAGACCCTTCAACCGCGCGGTGCTGTCGCCGAGCGAATCGACGCCCGCGTCCATCCGGTCGAGCATCGAGAGGAACAGGTTGTTGAGCGGCGTTTCCTTCGGATAGACGAGATGCCGGCCAGAGGCAATCGTGCCGCCGCCCTTCCCCGCGAGCAGGATTGGCAGGTCATGGTGACTGTGGCGGTTGCCATCGGCGATCGCGCTGCCGTAAACGATCATCGAGTTATCCAGCAGCGTGCCGTTCCCCTCGGAGATGCCGTTCAGCTTCTCCAGGAACTTGGCGAAATGCCCCACGAGGTACTTGTCGATCTTCTTGAGGTGGTCGATCCAGTCCTGCTTGTTCTGGTGGTGCGAGAGGTGATGGTGGCCATCGTTGACTCCCACCATTGGATAGCTGCGGTTGCTTCCCTCATTGGCCATCATGAACGTCGCCACGCGCGTCGTGTCGGTCTGGAAGGCCAGCGCCATCAGTTCAAACATCAGCCCGATGTGCTCGTCGAGTTCCTTCGGCACTCCGCGCGGCAGCGTCAGCTCGGGAATCTTCTGGCTGGACGTGTCGGATTTCGCCCGCTCAATCCGCTGCTCAATCTCGCGCACACTGGAGAAGTACTCGTCCACCTTGCGGCGATCGGTCTGGCCGAGTTGCTGCTTGAGCTTGTTCGCATCGTCCGTCACGAGATCGAGAATGCTCTTGCGGTATTCGTCCCGCTTCGCGCGTCCCTTGGCCGCTTCACGGTCGTCGGTCGAGCCGAACAGTCGCTCGAAGACGAGACGAGGGTTGATTTCCTTGGCCATCGGCGTGGTGGCCGTCTTCCAAGAGATGTTGTTCGAGTACGCGCAACTGTATCCCGAGTCACACTGCCCCGCGTTGCGGCCCCCTTCCGTGCCGAGTTCGATCGACGGCAGTTTGGTCTGACGCCCGGCCTTGTCGGCCGCGACCTGATCAACCGACTGGCCAACCTTGATATCGACGCCGCTCGTCTTTACGGGGTGAGCCCCCGTCAGGAACGCGGCCGACGAACGGGCATGATCGCCCGGCCCGTCCCCTTTGGCGCGAGCGTTGTCCTGCATTAGACCGCTCACCACACAGACGCGATCCTTCACCTTCGCGAGCGGTTCGAGTGTGGGCGAAAGCTGCCAGTCGGCTCCCTCCCCCTTCACGGTCCATTCGGGAACGATCACACCGTTCGGAACGAAAACGAACGCCATCCGCTTCGGCGCGCCGGCCGACTGCGCGGCAAAGCCGCTGGCAGGAAGCATGGCCTCCAACAATGGCAGTCCCAGAGTTGCACCGACCCCTTTCAAGAACGTGCGGCGATGCAGAGGAAGTCGCTGGCTCATTTCTGTTCCCCACTTTCGGAGCGGTTCGGCGTCGAGTCACAGCAACTGTAGTCCCGTCGCTCCGCCGACGGGACCACTTGTCGGCGGAGCGACAAGCCTACAGTAGCCGCACAATCATCACTCACTCTGATCGCTGCCGAATCGGCGACGATCCAATCGTTTGAAGCGCTGATTGCCCAGCGCCTCTCGCTTCGGTTTCTTGGGACCGCCGACGAAGCGACGACCGCCCTCCTGGCCCGCGTCCCCCTGGGCTCCTCCAAACTGGCTTCCACCCGTCGGACCACCTTCGTTCGCACGGAACGGTGGTCGTTTGCGAGGCGGCCGATACTCGCCCTGCGGCGGCTGTTGCTGCTGATCGCTTTCGTAACGGCCACGGCGCGGAGGAGGATAACTCCCCTGCCCCGCCCCACCCTGATTGCCTGCCCCTTGATAGCCTCCGGTCTCGGCACCGCCACCGAATTGATTCTGGCTGCGGAACTGAGGACGCGGACGCGGCGGCTGGCTTCGTGGCGGATAGCCTTCGTCAGCATTGACCTCGACGTCGGGGAAGCGACGGCGCGGACGTTCTTCGCGCTGCGCTCGGTCATCAAACGCGGGACGTTCGACGCGGGCCGGCCGCTCCGTTCGAGCCGGCTTCTCGGGCTGAGCCGTCGGAGTGGGAGAACCACCCGGCGCGCGGAGCCAATCGGCGATGGCACCCCGCAGGAAGCGCCATTCGTCTCCGATCTTCCGACCGGGCAGGCCCTGCTCCTTGATCATCCGGCGCAGGTCGCCGAATTCGATCTTCAAATAGATCGCCGCCTCTTCGAGCGTCAGCACGTCCAGTTCGCTGAACTCCTCCTCCAGCGGATCCGTGGCGAAGAACTCCTCCATCTTGTTCTTCATCTTGATCGCCGCGAGCTCTTCGTCGTCCAACTCGTCTTCCGCATCGTCGTCGAGATCGTCATCGGTGCCGAATTCGTCGTCGATCACTTCGGTGTCATCGAGCTCAAGGCCGCACACCGCAACCGGGGTGTCGTCCTGAGCCATCTCATCTTCATCGGTCGCCGCGTTGGCGGCGGCACCGGCGGCCAAAGCGGCAGTCATCGGGTTCGCGCCGTCTTCCGGCAAATCTTGATCGTTCACAGCAATTCCTTGAAACGTGCGGCCTCCTGCCGCCAGAGGTGGCGAAGCCAACCGGCTTCCATCAGCAATCATCCTCGGTCGAGCAACCGCAGTCGCTCTCAACCAAACGGACGCCGAGGCGCGTCTCGCTGGCGGAGAAATCCCAAATCCCAAGCTCGAAATCCGAAACGAATCCCAAACTCCAGCGACCAAAACCTCAAACTGCACGGCATCACGCCATCGGATTGTGGAGTCTTCGTTTGGAGGTTTGGGATTTCTGCCCTTGAAGTTTGTTTCGGATTTCGTGCTTCGGATTTGGAGTTTCATCCCCTACTTCGTTTCTTCCCCGCGCCGCATCCGAAACGGCTCGCTCTTGGCGATCTCGGCGACCAGCACCGAGAACCGGAAGTTTCGCTCCTTCAGGGAGGCCACAATCTTATCCGTCGCACAGCGGTCGTAGTACTCCAAACCTCGTCCCAGGGCATAAGTCAGCATTTTTTCTGCGAGGCATTCGCCAAATTCGCACTGTTTTCGACGCAGGACACCCGCCAACTCGACCGGACCCTTGAAACTGTCACCGCCGGGAAGCTCACCCGTGGTGTCGAGCGGCTTGCCATTTTCGCTCTCGCGCCAGCGGCCGATCGCGTCGAAGTTCTCCATCCCGAACCCAAGCTGATCCATCACGCGATGGCACGAAGCACACGAGGCGTTCTGCCGGTGAAGCTCCAATTGCTGGCGAAGTGTGCTGTTGGGCTGAGCCTTCGCGGTCTCTTCCAGTTCGGGAACGTTGGCGGGTGGAGGCGGAGGGGGCCGGTCGAGAATCACCTCCATGATCCACTTGCCTCGTTTGACGGGAGACGTCCGGTCGGGGTTCGAGGTCAGCGTGAGGATGCTCGCCTGAGTCAGCAGTCCGGCGCGGTTCTTCCCTTCGAGACTGACCTGCTGGAACTCGGAGCCATTCTTGAAGACGTTCTCGAAGCCGTAGTGTTTGGCCAGCCGCTCGTTGACGAACGTGTACGTCCCGTCGAGGAACTCCAGGATCGAACGGTCTTCGCGCATGACATGCTCGAAGAATCGTCGCGTCTCGCGCTTCATGTCCTCACGCAGGTCGGGCGTGAACTCCGGAAACCGCTCGGGGTCGGGCGTGATCTCGTTCAGAATGCGAAGCTGCAACCATTGCTCGGCGAAATTGTCGACCAGCGCCTGCGACTTGGGATCCTTCAGCATCCGTTGCACGTGCTCTTCGAGCACCGTGTCGGTGTGCAGGTCACCCCGCTCGGCACTCGCAAACAATTCGGCATCCGGCAGGCTGCTCCACAGAAAGTAAGACAACCGCGATGCCAGTTCGTAGTCGTTCAGCGAGTGCTTGTCGGCGGGATCGTTCGGACTCTTGTCGGTCTCGATCCGGAACAGGAAGTGAGGCGAGACGAGCGCCGCCGTCACGGCGACTCGCATTCCGAACGGGAACGGTTCCCCCTGCTTCACCGCGCGATCGACCAGTTCGACAAATCGGTTCAACTCGCCATCGCTCACCGGACGGCGAAAGGCTCGTCGCAGGAACGGCTGCAAATTTTCGCGAGCCGCCACGGAGGCACTCTTGTCCTTGCCGGGCGTCACGGCGAGCAACCGCTGGTGAGATTCGGGCAACTGACTGGCATCGACCTCAAGCGGACCGACGACCTGCACGTCGCGCACGATCAGGTTGCGATCGCGTCGCTTCTTGTCCTTCGCCTTCTCATCGTAGAAGTCGTTCAGGAACGCGACCGACAGTTTGTGCTTCCCCTGAGGAATCCCGACGCGGAACTCACACGACTGCGTCTTCGGTTCGTTCGTACTCACGTCAAACGTGTGAAACGGCTTGCCATCCAGACGGTACTCCATCTTGGCGTGCTCCGACCCGGCCGGCGTTTCGGACGCCCTGGTCTTCAGCACGTATGTCCCCGCGCGAGGAATGTCGACCTCCAACGAAAAGTCTCCGACAGAGACCAGGATCAGCGCGTCTTCGCCATGCGGATGAGCGACCCCGCTGCGGCGCAGTTCGTTGCGAGTGAACTCGCGCACCGTCGGTTTGGACGGATCGATCACGGAGATCGCTTCGGCGGCAATCGTCTCGGCCGCGTCGAAGTACTTCTCCATCAGCAGCGGCGGGAGCGAGAGGACATCGCCGATGTTGTCGAAGCCATAGCCCACGTCATCCGACGGAAAGTCGTCGGCCGGTCGGACGGCCACTCCCAACAGATCGCGGATCGTGTTGTTGTATTCCGTGCGGTTCAGTCGGCGAATCGTCACGCGACCGGGGTCCGAGATCTTCGTGCAGTCGATGCGAAACAACGCACCTTCGAGGTACTCGACCAGCTTGGCCCGCTCCTCGGCCGTTGGCTGCGGGCTGTCGGCGGGAGGCATCGCCCCCTGCGAGATCATTTCAAAGCAGCGTTCCCAAACCTTGCGATCCTTCAGCAGCGCCGCTTCATCGGTGTACTTGGCGAACGAGATGCCCGCCTCCGGCTCCTCGCTGCCGTGACACTCGGCGCAGTACTTCTTGACGAGAGGCAACACGTCGGACGAGTAGCTGGTTTTCGACTGCTCGGCCGCGACACTGCTGCTCGTTCGTTTGCCGGACATCAGCGGCAGGACGGCCAACAGCAACATCGCGATCGCGGCGGCCACTCCCGCGCCCACGAAGAACGAGGGCCGGTCGAGCCGACTCCACCACGCGGCCCGAGTCTTCCCCTTGCCCTTCTGTTTGGAGGATTTCCCCCACGACAGACTGTTCGCCCCACCGCGCTTCTGACCGCGAGACCCCGAGCCGGAATCGGCTTCGCCAGCGGGCTCGCTCATGTCCCAATCGTCCTCGGCGGCGGTCGCAGACTGCGGAACGGTGTAGACCTGACGGCAGTCGGGATTGGGACACTTGCCTCGCCGTCCCGCGAATTTCGCATCGACCCGAAAGGCCTGACCGCAGCCAGTACAGGTGACGGAAACGTGCATGAAACGCGACCTTTTGACGACAAGCCAAGACGGCGGAGGCGGGGCAATTCGGCGGGAAAGACAGGTCGCGGGAGCAGCAACCGGCGGAAGTATAGCCCTTCGTTCCGGCCAAAGTCCAACCGCGTCACGGCTCACGGCTGACGACGCTTCTGTCACCGACAAAACGCTGTACAACGACCGCTAACAGCCACACTTGCGACAGTTGGGCGTCAAGGGTATCGGCCCGACGTCACCCTTCGCTGAGACCCGTCCGGCAGTTTCCGCTCAAGCCCGGCAGCCGATCCTCGCGGCATCTCTTTCATTGTGGATCAACCGCCGGTGTGATCGCTTCAACCGGACAAGCTTACGGAATCAGCACGGGAAGATTCATCGCGAAAGCCGCTGCAACCGATACATCTTCGAACGACTGCGGAATCGGTCCGTACTGGGGGAGATGTTCACGATGAAGTTCGATCGCCAACAATGCTGGCCCAGCCTCGCCCGCTTTGCCGCCGGGCTTTGCATCGGTTTGACCGCCGGGGCAATCGAGGCCGCAGAGCCTTTTCCGCCTTCGAGACCGTTGCCAACGTCAGCGGCCACACGCCCGCAGGGGCCTGCCCCGACGAACCCCATTCAAAACGCGGGCCTCTCGATTCCCGATGACGAACCGACCGACTGGATGCAGGGCATTGCCGACGACTCCGTCGCCACAGGCCCCGACATCCTGCTGACCGACTTCTCTGAAACACCGCCCGCGCCGCGCGCATTCTCCATCGAAGACCGCTTGAAGGAACTTGAAGAGCAACTGTCCCTGCAACAGCACGAGAACGAACTGTTCCGCAATCAACTGTCCGAGATTGGCAGGAAGAAGGACGAGAAGCCGGATCCGAAATCCATCAAGCCCAGTTGGAAACACCAACTCAATTTTGAATCGGCCGACAAGAACTTCGCGGTCCATCTCGGCGGGCGCACGCAGATCGACACGGTCTGGCTGCATTCAAATCCGGCGGCGTTTGGCGTCGGCAACAATGCCAACAGCCAAGACTCCGCCAACTTCCGCCGCGCTCGGCTGCGCGCCGACGGCACGATCTACAAGACGATTGACTACGTCGTGGAATACGACTTCGTCAACAGCCAGAATGACAACGCGGGTTTGGTCGGAGGTCTGCCGGCACAACCGAACAGCGCCGCAAACGTCATCCATGTGACTTCTCCGACGGACGGCTACTTCACGTTTCGGGAAACGCCGATCTTCGGCAATGTGAAGGTCGGCTTGCAGAAGGAACCGATCGGACTGGAGCACCAGACGAGCAGTCGATATCTCGACTTCATGGAACGCTCCTTCAATCAGGATGCGTACACGGGACCATCCAACAACGGGTTCTCGCTGGGCGTGTCGGCCTACGACAACTTTGGCGAAGACGACCGCGGCCTGTGGCACGTCGGTGTGTACAAGAATTCCACCAACGGCTTTGCTTACGCCGTGGACGATGGGGCCTACGCCATCGACAGCCGGTTGGCCTATCTGTTGTGGAATGAGTGCGACGGTCAACAGTTGTTGCACGTCGGTGGTTCTTACAGCCACCGCGACCCGCTGAGCAACGCGCTGACCATCCGCAGTCGTGGCTCACTGCGAAACGGACCCGGTGCTTTGAATCCGGTCTTTGCCAGCAGCGGCGGATTCACGACCACCACTCAGGATCTCTATGCCGCCGAAATGGCGCTGGTACTCGGCTCGTTCCAACTGCAATCCGAATACATCGCCTCGACCGCCGCCAACGCCACGAACGGCGGAGGCAACCACGGCACCTATTTCACGGGCGGTTACTACGTGATGGCCTCGTACTTTCTGACGGGCGAGCACCGCGCATACGACAAGAAAACCGCCGTGTTTGGCCGCGTCGTACCGAACCGAAATTCGCGCTGGTGTCCCGACGACTGTTCCGAGGCGGGTTACGGCGCGTGGCAGATCCTGGTTCGCTATTCCCACCTCGACCTCGACGACAATGGCATCAACGGCGGGCGGCTTCAGGACTACACGGCCGGTCTGAACTGGTTCCTCAATCCGAACATGAAGATTCAGGCGAACTACGTCTTCACCGACCGCGATTCACTCGGCAGCCCGGTCGCCCCCGGCGCGGGCGGCATCCACGGCTTCGGCATGAGACTGGCGCACGACTTTTAGCAATCGAACTCGATCTTGATCGACTGACTGTTTCGGGGCGATCGGACCGCCCCCCGGTTGCAATCGTGCAATCGGGGGGCGTGTCGCTTTCCTGAGGTCGCGATTTTCGGAAAGCGTGGAACGCATTGCGACGGCCACCAGTCGCACGTTACGCTCGGCACGGCTTCTGGCTCGTCGCGTCTCCGAATGTGCTCCTCCATGAATCCGATTGTCTTCGCCCTGCGTCGGCCGCTGACCGTGCTGGTCGCCATCATCGCCGTGGCCATGTCGTGCGGCGTCGCCCTGCGTCCCAAGAGTTGCGATGCGTGGCTGGCGAAGTACGGAATCGAGCTGCCTCTCAAGCGGATGGCCGTCGATATCTTTCCGGCTTTGAACCTGCCGGTGATCTACGTCTGTCAGCCCTACGGCGGGATGGACCCCGCGCAGATGGAGGGCCTGCTCACCAATTACTACGAGTACCACTTCCTGTACATCGGCAACATCCATCACGTCGAGAGCCGCAACGTCCAGGGGATGGCCCTGATGAAGTTGCAGTTCCATTCGGGGACCAACATGGCGCAGGCGATGGCCGAGACCATCAACTACGTCAACCGGTCGCGCGCGATGATGCCCCCCGGGACGGTCCCGCCGTTCGTGATGCGGTTCGACACCGGCAGCGTCCCCGTCGGCTACCTCGTCCTCTCCAGCGCGACGCGCACCGTCAACGAGATCACCGACCAGGCGCTGTTCAAGGTGCGGCCGATGTTCTCGGCGCTGCCCGGCGTCTCGGCTCCGCCGCCGTTTGGTGGGAGTGCCCGTTCGATCGTCATTCGAGCCAACCCGGATCGGCTTCGCTCGTATGGCATCTCGCCCGACGATGTCATCACGGCGCTGGGAGCGGGCAACACGGTCAGCCCCTCGGGCAACATCCACATCGGCGACCGATTCCCGGTCGTCCCGACGAACGCGATGGTCAAGAATCCGCAGGATTTGGGAGCCATCCCGATCAAACAGTCCGGCAGTTCGGCGGTCTATCTGCGCGACATCGGCATCATCGAGGACGCGGCCGATATCACGACCGGGTACGCCCTGGTGAACGGTCGCCGCGCGGTCTACATCCTCGCGACCAAGCGCGCCGAAGCTTCGACCATGTCGGTCATCGACGAGATCAAATCGGCCCTGCCCAGGATGCAGAAAGAACTTCCCGACGATATCAAGGTCGCGTTCGAGTTCGATCAGTCGCCGTATGTGACCCGCGCCATCAACAGCCTCTGGAACGAGGGCCTGCTCGGCGCGTGCCTGACCGGGTTGATGGTGCTCGTCTTCCTGCGCGACTGGCGCAGTGCCCTGATCGTGGTCCTCAACATTCCTCTGGCAATCATGTCGTCGGTCGTCGGCCTTTGGCTGTGCGGGCAGACGATCAACCTGATGACTCTCGGCGGCTTGGCTCTCGCCGTCGGCATCCTCGTCGATGAAGCAACCGTCGAAATCGAGAACATCCACACGCAGTTCCACCACACGGGATCGGTGGCCCGAGCCGTCCGCCTCGGCAACGCCCAAACCGCCATCCCGCGCCTGCTGGCCATGCTCTGCATCCTCGCGGTCTTCGTCCCGTCGTTCTTCATGGAGGGAGCGGCCCGCGAACTGTTCGTGCCCCTCTCACTGGCCGTCGGCTTCGCGATGATCGCCAGCTATGTCCTGTCGAGCACGTTCGTGCCGGTGGTGTGCGTGTGGCTGATGAAGAAGCGCGGAGTTCGGAGCGCGGAGCGCGGAGCGGAAGACAAAGCATCGACGCCATCTCTTCCCGTTCCGCGCTCGATCTACGGTCGCATCGTCTCGACCCTCGTCACGTTTCGTCCGCTGGTCGTGCTCGTCTACCTCATCGCCTGCGGCGGGATCATCGCGAGCGTTGGCAGTCGGCTCGGTTGGGAAATCTTCCCGTCGGTGGATGTCGGTGAGTTCCGCCTGCGGCTCCGCGCTCCCGACGGCACGCACATCACGAAGACCGAGCAGATCACACTCGAAGTCATCGACGTGATTCGCGAGCAGGTCGGTGGCCAGAACATTGAACTGACGCTCGGCTACGTCGGCACGGTCCCGGCCAGTTTCCCGATCAACGCCGTCTATCAGTGGTCGCGCGGCCCCGAGGAGGCGTTGCTGCGGATCGCCCTCAAGCACGGCAGCGGTATTAGTACGGAAGGGATGAAGGAAACGCTGCGGGCCGAGTTGGCGAAACGGCTGCCCGACGTTCGCTGCTCGTTCGAACCGGCCGACATCATCAACGAGGTCATGAGTTTCGGCTCGCCCACTCCGATCGAGATCGCCGCGCGCGGCAGCAGTCTCGATGACAACCGGGCCTTCATTCTCAAGGCCAAAGCCGAACTGGAAAAGCTGCCCTTCCTGCGCGACCTGCAAATCGCGCAGTCGCTCGACTACCCGACCGTCAACGTGCAGATCGACCGCGAGAAGGCGGGGCTCAGCGGCACGACGGCGTCGCAGATTTCGCGGTCGGTCGTGGCGGGAACATCCTCGACCCGCTTCCTCGTTCCCAACTACTGGCCCGACCCGAAGACCGGCATCGGCTATCAGGTGCAGCTTGAGATCCCGCAGCCCGTCATGCGCACGTCTAATGACCTCGGCATGATCCCCGTGAATCACAGCGGCGACCGCGCGCTGCTGCTCCGCGACGTGGCCGACATCAGCCCCGGCAAGATGCCCGGCCAATACGACCGCTACAACATGAAGCGCGAGATCACGCTGACGGCCAACATCGTCGGCCACGATCTGGGGCGAGCGTCCCAGGAAATCCTGGCCGTCCTCAACCGCTTGGAGAAGTCGGGCGAGAAACCCGCCAGCGTGACAACCGAGCTGCGCGGACAGATTCCTCCGATGAGACAGATGCTGAGCGGACTCGGCATCGGACTGCTGCTGGCGGTCGTCGTGATCTTCCTGATGCTGACCGCCAACTTCCAGTCGCTGCGACTGTCGCTGGCCACGGTCTCGACCGCGCCGGCCGTCATCGCGGGAGTCGCCGTCGCCCTGTATTCGACGGGCCAGACAATCAACGTCCAATCGTTCATCGGCGCGATCATGGCCATCGGTGTCGCAATGGCCAACGCGATCCTGCTCGTCACGTTCGCCGAGCAGCGCCGCCACGCAGGCGACACCGGCCGCGAAGCCGCGATCCACGGAGCCGCCAGCCGCGTCCGCCCGATCCTGATGACCAGCCTCGCGATGACAGCGGGCATGTTGCCAATGGCCCTCGGCTGGGGCGAGTCCGGCCCGCAGTCGGCCCCCCTCGGCCGAGCCGTCATCGGCGGACTGATCGCTGCAACCATCGCCACACTGTTTGTCTTGCCCGCCGTCTTCGCGCTGCTCATGGGCAAGCCCTCAACCAAATCCGCGTCCCTCGACCCCGATGACCCGACGAGTTTCTATTGCGACTCAAATCAATCCGCTTGAAAAGTTGTAAGGCGTCGTGACATGCAGAAGTTTGCTGTTCTCTCCTCAATGTTGTTTGTCGTCCTCATCGGCTGCAACCGTGGTCCCGGTGTGGCGGCTCCCGCTGCGGCAGCGTCTTCGAGTTCGGCGGGGGCACAGCCGCCGATCAAGGTCACGCCGATCAAGCCCGTCCAGAAAACGCTGGTGCGGATGGTCGAGCAGCCGGGGCAGGTCGAGGCGTTTGAAGTCGCGCCGCTGTTTGCCAAAGTCACGGGCTACGTTCAAAAGCTGAACGTCGATCTGGGAGACGAGGTTCGCGGTCCGAAGTACGACAAAGAGGGGAAGCAAACCGCACCGGGACAGGTGCTGTGTGAACTGGCCATTCCCGAACTGAACGAAGAGCACGCCCAGAAACTCGCGCTGATCGAGCAGGCCGAGGCGAATGTCAAACAGGCCGAGGCGGCGATTGAAGTGGCCGAGGCGGCGATGGCATCGGCTCACGCGAAGGTCGCGGAAACGGAAGCGGCGGCCGAGCGGGATCAGGCGGTTTACGTCCGCTGGAAGTCGGAGGCGGCTCGCGTGGCGGAGCTCGCCAAGACCGGAGCCGTTGGCCAGCGCGTGGCCGATGAAACGGAGAGCCAGTTTCAGGCGGCCGATGCCGATCGTCGCCAGACGGCCGCCAAGGTTCGCTCGGCCACGGCGATGATTCAGGAGGCGAGTGCGCTCGTCGAGAAAGCCAAATCTGATCTCGTCGCGGCGCAAGCCCGAGCCAAGGTCGCCGCCGCCGAAGCCGAGCGAACGAAGACGATGCTCGACTACACGCAGATCCGCGCCCCGTTCGACGGACGGATTGCGGCTCGCAACATTCACATCGGCCATCTCGTGCGAGCGGCGGCGAGCGGCGCCGAATTGCCGCTGCTGATCGTCGTCCGCATCGACAAGGTGCGAGTGAAAGTCGATGTCCCCGAGGCCGATGCGGTTCTCATCCAAGATGGTTGCGAAGCTACGGTGCGCGTGCCGTCTCTGCCCGGCACGTCCTTCCCGGCGAAGGTCTCACGTTCCGGCTGGTCGCTCGATCCGGGAACGCGAACATTGCGAGTCGAGATCGATGTGGACAACGTCTCAGGAACGTTGCGGCAGGGAATGTTTGTGGCCGCCGATCTGAAGGCCGCCGTCCGCGAGAACGTGCTCACGCTGCCGCGTGCCTCCGTCCTCACGCAGGACAAGGTCACGTTCTGTCACGTGATCGATACGACCGGCAAAGTCTCGCGCGCTCCGGTTCAACTCGGCATCCAAAGCGGAGCCGAAGTCGAAATCCGATCCGGCCTGTCCGGTGACGAACAGGTGATCGGAGCGAACTCGGCCGCCTTCAAGGAAGGCCAGGTCGTCGAGGTCGTGGCCCCCGTGCCTGCTCCGGCCAAGTAGCTCGTAGCACATGCTGCCAGCTTGTGCATGACAGTGCCGATCGTGCCGCAAACTCAGAAGCAGCAGCAAGCTGGCAGCTCGCTGCTACGGCCCGCAGAGTTTGCCCGACAAGCACGACCGAGGCGACCTGTCCCCGACTGTCTCACCCCGTGCATTCGGCCTCTGCGCTGAATCCGGCGCGGACGATACTTCACGAGCCGAGGGACACGGATCGTCTCTCGTGCAGGACGCGCCCTTGGGGAGCCGGTCATGAAGAAGCTGCTCCGTCAGGGAGGACGGACGGTCTGTGTTTTCGCGTTGCTGGCTGCATTGCCGCTCGGTTGCTCGGCGACACGAGCCGCTCGCGTGGCCCAGAAGTCGCCGGTCGAATTCGCCTCCGTCGAACCGGCCGCCTCAACCGACGGAGCCGCATCCGGGCGGTCGAGTCTCTCGACGACATCTCCCGACGACACGGAAGCCTCGTCGCGCGTCACTCCAGTCGCCGCAGCAGACGACGCGCCGGGTGAGACGGCCGTGAGACCAGCCGCTTCGCCAGCGACTCCGACTCCTGAAGCGAGCACGCCGACCCCTCGGACCGACTCGTACCGGCTGGACCTGGGCGGCGTGCTGGGCTTGGCCGACGGACAGAACCCGCAAGTGATCCTCGCCCGCGAGCGGATCAACGAGGCGTATGCCCAGGTCGACCGAGCCGACGTGTTGTGGCTCCCGTCGTTGCGGGCGGGGGTGAACTACAACAAGCATGAGGGGACGATTCAGGATGTCGCCGGGAACGTCTTCAACACGAGTCGCGGCGCGCTCTACGGCGGCCTCGGTGCGGGAGCGGTCGGCGCGGGCTCGCCATCGGTGCCGGGACTCGTCGCCAACTTCCATCTGACCGACGCGATCTTCCAGCCGAAGATTGCCCGCTTTCAGGCCTCCTCGCGACAGTTCGCCGCCACGTCGGCGCGCAACGATATCCTTTGCGATTCGGCCGTCGCGTACCTGGAACTGCTGCGAGCCGAACAACGACTGGCCATCGCCCGCGAAGCGCGTGAGAAGACCAACCGCATCGCCGAACTGACCGGCACGTTCGCCCGAGTGGGACAGGGAGCGGTCGCCGATCACGACCGGTTGCTCGCCGAACTGGCCGCGCGCGACGGAGACCTCTCGCAGGCCGAGGAACTCGTGCAAACCGCTTCGGCGAAGCTCGCGTTTCTGATTCACGCCGACCCAAGCGTGACCATCACGACGAACGAGCCGTTCATCGTGCCGCTCCACTTCACGTCGCGCGAAGCGACCGCGCAGGAACTGGTGGCACAGGGTCTGAGTCGCCGCCCCGAGCTGGCCGAACACCGGCAGCTTGTCGGTGAAGCCTGCGAACGGTTGCGGCGCGAGAAGTACTCACCGCTGATACCGAGCGTTTTGCTCGGCATCAGCTACGGCGGGTTCGGCGGTGGACTGGGAGGCAACATCACCAACACGGCCGACCGCTTCGATGGCGATGCCGTCGCGTACTGGGAGGTCCGCAATCTGGGCTTCGGCGAGCAGGCCGTCCGCTTCGAAGCCGCCTCGCGCCTCAGGCAGGCTCAATGGCGCGAGGTCGTCGTGATGGACCGCATCGCCCAGGAAGTGGTCGAAGCGCACGGTCAGGTCGAGTCGCGCCGCCGGCGGATCGAACTCGCCAAGTCGGGCATCCAGGCCGCCGAACGCTCGTACGATCTCAACCTGCAACGAGTCGAAAACGCGAGGGGCCTGCCGATCGAGGCCCTTCAATCCGTCCAGGCCCTCGCCCAGTCCCGCCGCGACTATCTGAACGCCGTCATTGACCACAACGTCGCCCAAATGAAACTCTGCCGCGCGACGGGATGGTTTGAAGAAACGTCTGCTCCTTTAGCAGAGGGACCGATCTTCAACAATGGTGGGGCGGAATCGCTTCGCAAAGAACAGGCCATGGTGGGGATTGAAACCAGAGTTCCGATGCAGCTCGACTTCAAACCCCGCACCTGTCAGCAATTCGCAAAGGAGTTGCGCCGTGAATGCCCGCCAACTGCCGAGCTGAAACGGCGGCTGTAGATGGTCGAACTCGCCGCCGTATTCGTGGAATTCTCCGCAAATCTCATCGACGAGATGAAGCTTCTGTGACGTCAGAAGAATTGGCCATTCGGCACCTTCGCAATCAATTTTCAGCAGGCGCACTCTCGCGGCATGTTCGCTCGTCTGGTCCAACAGTAATCGATCGAGAGCCAGCGTGGTCACCGGCTGTCCCTGGCCGGGTTTGCAGACGACGCGACCACCGCCTGTGTTGAGGATGGAACTGTCAAATGCCGGATAGCCTTCGTGAAACACCTGATCCGTGTTCTCGTCAGATCGCCAGACCGCAGCATGAATGAGCCGAACAAATCCAGCCTGCCGCAATGCGGCAAGGTTTTGCAGCGCCAGTTCATAGTTTTCACGTTCGGCCTCCACCCCCACGATTCGGCGGCTGCCACGCGCTGCGGCTGCCAGGCAGAACGTGCCAATATGGGCCCCAATGTCAATCACGAGGTCGTTCTCTTCAAATCGATCCGGCAGCCGGTATTCATTGAAGGTGAACACATGCTGATAGATGGAGTAGTCAAGCGTGTCAGATCGGAGTGTTGGAAACATCATCAGCCAACTCTTCAAAGATCTTTCCGAAGCGTTCCGAACCGGCCATCCGACCGTTGGCGAACGGCGCTAACTAATCGGCAAAACGGCCCACAATGAGCAACGCATGACCCCAGGACCGTAATACTTTCCGATCAACTCCGGGATTTGGCTGGTGTGGTGCCCCATGATGTCTCGCACATCGTGCGATTCATACTCGACGACGCCAATACCAATTCGGCATTTGTTTTGGTCGAGGATGGAAATCGCGTCAGCTTCCCGAAAATCCCCGATTACTTCCAAAATACCCGCAGGAAGCACTGACACGCGAGGCGAGCCTGGAAGCGTCACCGATCGACGAAGAATTGCGGCGAGATTCGCGTCAATGACGATGGCTGGACACTCAGGGATTGTCGAGCTTTTCTCGATGATCATCCGGCGCCAATTTCGGGCACCCCCGAAAAGGTCGCCGTCCATCATCATTAGCGTTTCATAGAGATTTGTTCCCGCAAATAGCCGCTTCGCCCTCTTTGTGTCTGATACAGGAATCGAGCCTGTCCGACGAACCATCGCCGCTGGAGACAAGGAGTTGATGAACGTCGTCGCGCGTTTCGGTATCATGATTTGAATCCACTCGAATAGATCGAGCAGATTGTGGATTGACGAAAAGCGACGGACATTGCTGAACACCTTATCCCAGTTGATCAACGGGGCTATCAGCGAGCCATTGCTTTTTCCGATACGTGAGTCGTAATGGGATGCAAGACGCAGGCCACGAGCCAATTGGGTGGTATTAGGTGTCGAACTGATTTCGTTAGCGAGTGTCGATGGGTCCACGAGCGAAGTTGCCGTCGCGCGCAACTGAGGTAGTTCCATCTTGTCGTTGACCATATTGTTGTAAAGGATGACGACTTGGGTGGCCAAGTTGATTCGTCGGGATAGGTCGCCGCTCTGATTGACGAGTTCAGCGAGACTGGCAAGCAACTGCGCTGTCATTTTTGGATGGGTCGAGGATTGGCGAATGACAGCTTTCAAGCACGCAGGGAAATCCTGTTCGTAAACGCACTCAATGATGCTGCTCAGCATTCGCTCCATTGTCGCGTCCTGCATGCCGGCTTCGGCGACAGCTTCCTCGTACGCGGGATGGGTGAACCTGAGGCTGGTGCGGACTTTCCCCCATTGTTCGATTCTGTAACCGAGTTGACTTCTGAGGATGTGTGTAAACATCCCCTGTTGCATTGCTTGGTCGCCGAGATCGAGGCTGTTGGACAAAGTTTCAAATGGGCTGAGCATGAATGACTGTCCGCAGTATCCGAAGAGGTAGACGAAAGCAAGTAGAAGTTTGGTGGGTGGGTCGCACGCCAACACTTCGCGTGTGAATGAAAGCACCTCCTCTTCCTCTCGCCGACGAATCGCGGATTGCAGGTGTTGGACCCGTGTCACTCGCTCCGTTGAATAAACCAAATCCCGCATTCCCAAAGGTGTGTTTAGTTCTCCCTTCGCAATAGCTGTTTCGACGACCGCCCGACACTCGCTGTCCGGGTACCATGCACACCTGCCTGCTGCTAACTTGTTGAGAATCAGCTTCATCGCTTCCGGCGGATACGAAGGTTTGACCACATTCATCTCTTCCACAAACCCTGACAGCTCACGCGAAGTCAAACTTTCCCTCGAAAACTGCTCGAAAATCTCTTTGCGCGACGTTATTACGACTCGCGCATCAACATCAATCAGCCGGTCAGTCAATGGCGCAAAGATGCTGAAGATGGTATCCCGCTTCTCGAAGGTGAGCCGTCCGAAAGGGTCTTCGAAGTAAATAATCTGGCGGTCGAGCGGCTCAAAGTTTTCCAGAGTGAGCCGCTGCACTCGGCGTTCTTCCCGCTCGAGACCGGTGAACCAGATTGGTTCGTAGCCCTTATCGAAGTATGTCTTCAGGATCATCGCCGCCGTGTACGTTTTGCCGATGCCTGGATCACCGATGATGAATACCAGCTTTGATTTTTCGAGACGATCAAGAATTGCGGAGAACTCCTTTGGTGGCACAAAGTATTTCTCGATTTGTCGATATCGCTCGTCGTCATGGGCGATCTTCGCTGCAAACTTGCTGGTGACATCGAATTCAGGTTTGTCGATTTCCAAGACTGATACATTCGGACGGGAATGGACTGTTCGCGGCAGCATCGCCCGCTTGCTGTTGATGTCCACATCGAAAATGGCATAGCGCTGCCCCCCAGACAATTCGCAGATCTTGTGTGTCGGGTGGCCATTCGTCAGCCGCGCCTCCTTCAACTTGTCGAAGAACAGAGAATCCATGACCCCAAACAACGCAGACCGGCCATCGCCGAGTTCCTCACACCTCATGTTTGAGTAAGCGATAAAGACGCCTTGATGGCTCTCCTCGCAATCGCTACTCATGCGCGAATGGTACTGATCTGACCTCTGCTGAAAGGCAGGAACGAACAAAAAGTCGAGACCATGCTCAAGGGCCATCTGCCGCATCTGTGAGTCGAGGTAATCCGAGCAGATGAGAACAGCGAAATTCCCGATCGGTGTGTTCCGGAAAAGTGTGATGTGCTTTCCGGGCGAGAGCCCCTGCTTCGGTACAGGCGAACGCTCGATAGGGGAGGGGATTATTTTCTCGGTAAAAAGCACTTCACCTGCGATCACAACCGGGCAACGTGAGGTGTACGTACCATCAGAACAATGATAGTGGCTCCCAGCGATCGCCGTCCCCGCCGTCTCTTTCGACCACGCCTGAATCGTATCGATGCACTCAACGGGTACCGATAGCTCCGGTAGAACAATCGTTTCTACGGTGTGCTGCTTTGCCAGAGTTAGAAATTGTTCAACGGTCTTCTGAACCTGCCGGACGTTACGTTGGAAATAGAGCCCGTCTCGAAGTTCCCAATCGGGACCGAAAGTCTCGATCTGGGCAACCATCAGTCGGATTGAACGTGGCCGAGGTAGCCCAAAATCCTTCTGGATAACAATCTCTGAGGCCATCGGATTCGCACCTTTCTTATTACGGCTGTCACAGTATGACCCCACTCTAACACGTAACGCGCCGAGTACCACTGGCGAGGGCTTCGCTCGCAGAGCAGTTCAGAGATGGAACTTGACGACATTCGTAGGATGGGGTGGACTTTGAGGAGTTTCAGTTCTCTTGTGACGGAGAGGATGCCTTGTCATTGAATCTCGCCCGGAGCTTGCTGACATATCTATTGCAAGTTCTCGATCTACGCGAGCTTCAGTCCCGTAGAACATGCCGTGACTAACGATCATGTGCGGCTGAACTCACATCGAGGTCAGGCACGTCCTGACGTACAGGAGTGCCGCGCAGTCGCGAGGTGCAATCATGATGAAAATTCTTTGCCGTCGGATGACCGCGTGGGCGGTGTTGCTGAGCGTAGTCCTATCAACAGTCGCGGCGCGAGGCGACGATTGGGCGCAGTGGCGCGGGCCGGCCCGGAACGGCATCTCGCGAGAAGCAGGTTGGTTGAAGCATTGGCTGGAGGGAGCCTCGCCGAAGGTGGCCTGGCGCGCGTTGGTCGGCAAGGGACATTCGGCGATCTCCGTGGCGAACGGTCGCGCCTACACGATGGGTTGGGATGGCAGTCAGAACACGGTGTTTTGTTTTGATGCCGCATCCGGGCGACCGATCTGGAAGCAGTCGTATCCGTGCCGAACGATTTTGCAGTGGCCCGGCCCGCGTGCGACGCCGACCGTTCACGACGGCGCCGTTTACACGCTCGGTCAGCACGGACAGTTGCGAGCGTGGGACGCGCAGTCCGGCGAACCGCGTTGGCAGCGCGACTTGCCGGACGACTACAACCCCGACGTCGACTACGGCTTCGCGTGGTCGCCACTTGTCGAGGGTGATCTGCTGATTCTGAACGCCGGCTCGCGCGGGCTGGCGCTTCGCACGCGCGACGGCTCGATCGCGTGGGGCGACGATCGCGAGAAAGGGGCGTGTGTCTCGGCCGTGCCGTTCACGCACGAGGGGCGGCGCGGAGTGCTGATCGTGAACATCAACGCTGAGCGGTCGGAGGCGAATTTGATCGGCGTCGATCCGGCCTCGGGACGCGAGCTGTGGCGCTGGAACGGCTGGAAGGAACAATGGGGCGCGATGGGCGTCGATCCCGTGATCCATGACGGCAAGGTGTTTCTCACGTCAGCTCAGGAATATCGTCAGTCCGCGCGATTCACGATCGACGGCGGCACGCTCAGGCAGGACTGGTCCACGAACCGCGTGGCGGGCTACACCGGCTGTGCCGTGCTGTGGAACGGTCACTTGTACCTGGTGGACTCGAAGGGCCTGTTGAAGTGCGTCGATTGGAACACCGGTCAGGAGAGTTGGATGCAGCGCGGGTTCGACGAACGGGGCACGCTGATCGCCGCTGACGGTCAGCTTCTCATTCAAACCGGCGCGTCCGGGAAACTCGTGATCGTGGCCGCCGACCCGTCCGGCTACCGTGAACTGCGTCAAACGATCGTCTTCGACGACAAGCCCGAAACCTACACCGCCCCCGTGCTCGCGAACACCCGGATCTACTGCCGCAGCTACGCGGGTGAGGTCGTCTGCCTGCAACTCGATCAGCGGGATTCTGGAAACTGAATTCGTGGGCTCTCCACCATTCGTGTTGAGCACTCGATTGGGAAAGAGGTCTCACACAAAGGCACGAAGGCACAAAGGGAAATGACCGTCATTTGTTCTTCTTCGTGACTTTGTGCCTTCGTGTGAGTCCCGCAGGTCAGGAACAGCCTGACCGACAGGACTTGGGATTGGTGCGCGGTGCCTGCTCAAGTCACCAGGATCAGTGTCAGCAAGAGGGTGGCGACTCCGAGCAGCGCGGTGGCGAGGTCGAACTCGAGGCGGCCGACTTGCAGGGACTCGAACTGGTGGCCGAACCAGCCGGGGAGGCGAATCATCAGTGACGGGAAGAGGCCGTCGGTCAGCAGGCGTTCGATGAACTGAGCCAACTGCATCCAGATTCGCAGCGGGCCTTCGACCACGATCTGCGTTACCTCGTCGATGTACAGCCGCTGTCGGCTGAGTTGGGCGAGTGGTTGATACCACGCCGCTCCGATAGCGGACTCGCTCTGCGCGCGAGACGTCCGTCGCACGACGAGGGCTCCGACGATCACCGCGAGTTGGGCGAGGAGGACTCGCCCAACATCGGCTGCACGCGGCGCGGCTTCGGTCGCACCGAGCCAGCCCGCGCGCAGAGTCTCCACATCGAATAGGCCAGCACTCAGCACGGCGAACACCACGCCGATTTGGGCGGTGAGGAGAAAGCCTCTCGCACTGCGCGGCTTTGCCTGTCCGCAGGCGACGAACGCGCCGAGGACTGCGCCAAGCGTACTCAATCCGCCCAGCATCGGGAGCGACACATCGGAGGCTGCCAGGAGCGGTTGGAAGCGGAACAACAGCCACACCGCCGACGGGACGTAGCCGACGAGATAGATCATCGTCCAGACGGGCCGGTCCCACGCGGCGGCCCCGTGATGCCAGCCGAAACAGGGGAACAGGCCGCTCCGTCCGAACACGCTGAGGACGAGCAGGCAACCGAGGAAGCCGGGGAGCGCCGGGTTGCGCTGGCCGAGCCGGGCCAAACCGTCGGCCGACAACACGTCGTCGATGACCAGCGAGCCGGACGCGACACTCATCAGCAACACAGCCAGGATCAGCAGGCCCTCGGTGGCGAGGCCCGTCAGGATCGTCCTCCGAATCGCGTGCGAGGCGGCGTCGGTGGTCGAGGCCCAGCCGACCATCAGCCATGTCGTCAGCGAAATCGCTCCCCAGCAGAACAGCATCTGCACGAGACCGGCCGACAACACCAACGCCACGGCCGAGACGTGCAACATCCCGGCCGTCACCGCCAGCGCGACGCACGGCGTCCCTCGCTCATCGCGCCGCGCCGAGGACATCGTCAGCCACGCCAGACCGCTCAACGCGGCCGCCCATCCCGCCGCCAGAGCATCCGCGCGCCAGGCCCATTCGATCCGCAGCGGCCTCGGGCCTGAAAGCTCCAGCGCGGTGCCCATCCGCCACACGGCCTGGTCGAGTTGCGAACCGAATGCGCCCGCGAGCACCGCTACGAGCAGCAGCGACACGACAAAGCTGGCCAGCATCCCGCATCGCACGCATGCCGTCGCGGCCTCGCCGTGATTCTCGCGCCGCGCGAGGAGTGTCACCGCGGAAAGCACTCCGATGATCGGCAGGCTCACGACGAACAGCACCAACCACGAGGCAAACGCTGTCATCGCTCCTCCACTGCGGGATCGACTATGTCAACGGGCTCAACGTCACCTTGTCCAACCTCACCCTGGCCGTGTGCGACTAGGAGACTCCACAACACGAAGAGACTCGCCAGCACGATGGCCGCCAGCGGCAGATCGCTCCGTCCGTGAAACGCTCCATTCGTGACGAACGCCAGGACAACGGCCTGCGACAACGTGCCGATTGCAATCAGTCGCTCGCGCAATGACGAAGCACCGACCAGCAACATGCCACCCACGACGATCAACACCATCGACAGCAGCAGACCGTGATTCCACTCGGCGAAGTTCATGCTGTCCCTCCGTGCGGTGAGATTCCGTCCCCGAGCAAATTCGGAGGAGGGGCACTCCTGCCCGTCGGTTCTTCCCTTCCCACGCCAGACGGGCCCAAGCCGGACGGGCAAGCGTGCCCGTCCTCCACCTTGGAGACTCCCGGAACACGTCGAGACGGGTTGTGCATCGCCAGCACGAGAAACGCCAGCGCGGCCAGCAGGACGATCACGTCCGCGCGGCGACCGAACGCCAACTCGAACGGGCCGGCTGTCGAACGGGGAGCCGCGTCGGTCTCCAACACGGCGCGAACCCGATCGACCGATGGAATTGCCGAGAAGCGGTGACTGGCGGTGGCACGCGAGGTCTCGACCCGAACCGTGTAGCGCAACGTTCCGACCAACAGCAGCGCCAGCACGAAACCCGTCGCGCCCACGAGGCCGACGGGAATCGATGCCGACCGCGGCGCGGGAAGCCACTCGCACCACATCGGTCGTGGTCCCTGACGCAGATCTCGCGCGAGCACGATGCCAATCACAGCCGACACCGCCAGCAGGGTTCCGCCGGCGGCGGCCGCTCCACACACAAGGCAACTTGCCGCATTGCCCACCGTCAGCCCCAGGAACCAGGCCAATTGACCTCGACCCGATGGCCGCCCCAACAGGAAGACTCCCGCC
Organism: Planctomycetota bacterium; assembly: GCA_038040225.1. Taxonomy (GTDB): domain Bacteria; phylum Planctomycetota; class Planctomycetia; order Planctomycetales; family Planctomycetaceae; genus Schlesneria. Next base: position 91,110 of record JBBPIS010000004.1, on the reverse strand, counting down.
AGTACGGTCATCGCGCTGGTGACAGCGAAGGCCCACGATCCGGTGGCCGCTCCGCGAGGGACCGCGCTGGACGTTTGCACGGTGCGCGGGTCGCCTCCCAGAGCCGTGAAGAGCAACACGAGATAGACCAGCGACAACAGACCCGCACCCCAACGAACCTCACGCTGGGCGCGAGGCCATGACCAGATGGACAACCCCGCCACCCACACACCCAGCAGCAGCACCAGCCACCACGGCAGACGCGACTCAACCATGTCGGAGTGCCCCCGTCGCACAGGCTGCCAGCGTGTGCCTCTTCTTACTCTTACTCCTAATCTTCATCGTAATCTTACTCCTCTTCGCCTCCACGACAGTCATCGGACGAAAGGAGGAAGATTAGGATTATGAGTAAGAGTAAGAGTAAGAGTAAGAGTAAGACGGGAGAGGAGGCCCAAGCTGGCAGCTTGGGCGACCGAGCGCGTCCAGAGCACTACTGCGCGGGGCGCTGTTGCTGCGGAAGAACGCGCTTGGTGACGTCGATCTCGATGGGGCCGAACGCCTGCTCGTGGCGTTGCAGGAAGGCTCCGAGCGCCAACCACAGTCGCTTCGCGGTGAAGTAGTTCACGATCAGCCGCTGCGAGACTTTCACGGGGGCGGGGGCGGACCCGAACGGCTGCGGGTTGAGGCCGAAGTCGAGCACCATCTCCTCCGGCAAACCGGCCACTCGCACAAAGTTCGCATAGAGCGGATCGAGACCTTCCGGTTCGATGACCTGCTGCGCCTGAGGGGTCGCAGCCGTTGCAATCTTTTCTTCCACGGGGGCTTCGCCGCTCGCACTCGATTTCGCCATGACTGGATTCCTGCATCGATAGGGTTTTTAACGGGACGTGTACCAACCGTCGCATCATGGTCGCCCACGACACAGACTGTCAACGAACGGTCGGACCTCTGCGCTGCGGTCCAAACGTCGAGCAATCTCAGCTCCCCTACAGCTTGCGCAGCTTGCTCTGTTGGAGGGCAGTCGCGAACTTCGGAGGTCGGCACTCCTGAATGGTGGCACCACCCCTCTCGCGCTTCGGCAACCTCGTCCAACCGGTCAACTCGCAGGGACTGACAATCCGAGGGCTGTGGCTTGGAGTTCTGGTTCTTGGCCGATACTTTTGGCTCGCCGCCCGGAGTGTCCGGGCGAACGCCGTGTTCGAGCAATTGAAGGGCCATGTTTTTAGACAAAAAGGTGATGGCATGAACAAGTATCTGACGGAGTTCATCGGCACGTTCTTTCTGGTGCTGACGATTGGCTGCACGGTGATCGGCGAAGAAAAGATGGCGCCGTTGGCGATCGGTGGGGTGCTGATGGTCATGATTTTCGCCGGAGGCCACATTTCCGGGGGACACTACAACCCGGCCGTCACGCTCGCGGTGACAATGCGCGGTCGGTGTTCGCAGGCTGACGCGGGGCCCTACATCGGCTCTCAACTGCTGGGGGCCGTCTTGGCCGCCATCACGACGAAGTTCCTGATGCCCGCCGCGCAGTTGGCGAAAGTCGCTGCAAAGGACTTGTCCCAAACAATTCCGCAGGCGCTGGTCGCCGAGTTCCTGTTCACATTCGCCCTGTGTTACGTGGTCCTGAACGTCGCCACCGCCAAGGGAACCGCCAACAACTCGTTCTATGGGTTGGCGATTGGCTTCACCGTTCTGGCCGGCGCGTTTGCCGTGGGTGGAATTTCCGGAGGAGCCTTCAACCCGGCGGTGGCCGTGGGCATCTCCGTGATGGGACTGGCGTCCTGGGCCAACATCTGGATTTACCTGGTCGGCAATTTCGCAGGAGCCGCCGCCGCGGCGTGCGTCTTCAAGTTCAACAATCCCGACGACAAATGATTGTCTGGTCGATCAAAACCTTGTGCGAGTTCCCCACAGCCCGGCGGCAGCAGTGCCTCCGGGCTGTTTCATCGAATCCGCTGTGAGATTGGCTCGGCAGACCGCGAAGTCCGGCTTAGCTTTGTTAGCCGGACTTCCCTTCGAGAGGACGCAGACAGGAGAGAAGTCCGGCTTTCGGAAAAGCCGGACTTCGAGATGGTTCACGGCGTTGAGAGCACCCGACGCGACTCATTCGGGGCACGCCGAATTCGACATGGAAGCGAGCACCATCAGGCTTTCGGCCCACTCGCACAGATCGTCCTTCAATTCCTGGATGAGCACTTCACTCGGGGCGCGATGCACAATCCGATCGCGCAGCCGTTGCAGCTTGTCGAAGGGGACGGGACCACTCACGGCAAAGCGGCTGTTGGAAAGACCTCGACCCGGTTCATCGGTGATCGCCGGCAGATAGATCGCCGGCCCGGAACGCGGACGTGACATGAGCAGCATGTCGAGCGTGGCCACCAGCCAGCGATCGCGCTGGACACACGCCGGCTCCACCAGCAGGAGACGAAGATCGCCGAGCAGCAGGTAGTCGAGGGATGCTCGTGAGGTCTCCGGGCGCGCGGCCGCGGGAACAGTAGCAAGCATGAACGGGTCATCCGACTTGACGGGGCTGGCCTACAGGGCCGTGAGCGCGAGCACGCGATTCAGAATCTGGCATGGCAACCGGCGTGCCGAGCCTCGGTGGCCATGCCACACTTTCACGGCGGCCTCTGCAACCGCCAGATCGGCCATGACTTGAGCCGACTCTCCGCGCCAACACCTTTTGCAATTCCGCTCATTCCGTGAGAATCGCCCTGCGGTTTGGATCCCGTTTGTGGCAGTCGTGCGAGTTTCTCCGGCAGCTCTTGTCGAGCCGCCGTTCGGGAGATTCATCTTGCCGCTGGACCGGGACGTCTATTACAACCCCGCCCTCCCGTCCCCAAAGTCGTTTCTGATCAGTCCCTTACCCGCTCTCGCGGGACTCGTTGTTGTTCCCATTTCCTCAAACATGGTGCCGCCATGCCCAAAGCCGTTCGCCCGGTTGGTTTGTACTTCGCTCTGGCCCTGACATTGATGATCGGCTGCACCACGGCTCGCCAGACCAACACGGCCCGCACGGCACGCGAGCAACTGCTGATCTCCAACGCCGTCGATCAGGCACTGGCCAAGATCGACTTCGCGGCCTTCCAGGGATCGAAGGTCTTCCTCGACGACAAGTATCTGGAATGCAGCGACAAGGGGTACGTGGTCGGCTCGATCCGACATCGCCTGATGATCAACGGGGCCACGATTGCCGCGAAGGCGGAAGAGGCCGATGTCGCGATGGAACTGCGCAGCGGTGGAGTCGGCACCGACAACGCCGACTCGTACATTGGGATTCCGTCCATCGTGCTGCCCGGCATGTTGACGCTGCCCGAAGTGAAACTGATCACGCGCGGGCAGCAAACGGCTCTCGCGAAGATCGGTCTCGTGGCCTATGACACCAAGACACAACAACTGCTCGGTGCGGGAGGCGTCTCCTCATCGCAGTCGGATGACACCAACCTGTACGTGCTCGGGATCGGACCATTCCAATCGGGCACCGCTCGCGAGGAGTTGGACACCACAACACCGCGCCGCATCAGCCAACCGAACCAACCGCTGCCAAGCACCGTCGCGTTCCAAAGCCACGACGACTCGGATGAGTCCCCCGGCCGCCTGCAACTGACCGGCGACCAGCGCACCGAGAAAGAGTGAGCCGTAGCACATGCTGCCAGGTTGTGCGTTTCAAAGATTGAAGTCCGGCTTAGCTTTGTTAGCCGGACTTCCCCCAGAGAGGACGCGCCCGGAAAGAAGTCCGGCTTTCGGAAAAGCCGGACTTCAGAATGGCGAATCAACGCACGACGCCTACTTCTTCGCCGGCACCACCGTCAGCCAAAGCTGCGACGTCTCGGTCCCGAACGCCTTCAACGGTGAGACGGCCATCCGTTCGAGGTTTCGCTCGCCGTCGACGCTTCTTCCAACAATGCGGATCGGTCCCGAGAACACCGCCTCGCCATTGGTCTTCAGCATTAGCTTCACGACCTTCGCGCTGTCTCCCTTCGGCTCCGACTTCGCAGGCTGAACAGTCACGCCGACAGGCAGGCCAACCACGTTCAACTCGATCACGTCCGCAAAGCCAGCCGCGCGTGAGACCGTGACGGGGACTTCGAGTTCCTTGTCAGGCTGCAACACGAACGAGCCACCCGCCACCGCCAGCGCGAAGTCCGGCGAGGACTCGGTGATGTTGAGCAGGTAGACGTACCGCTCGCCATGATGCGCGAAGCGGTCGGTCACGGCGACGCGATACTCCCCATCGGACGGCAACGCGAACTCGATGTCGGGATCAACCGACTCCCTGCCGTCGTCGTCCGCCTCCTTGAGCACCGTCCCCTTCGCATCGTAGAGCCGCAGCACCGGATCGAGCGGCGAGCCGACTTCGCGCGCGATGACCTCGAACCGCAAACGCTGCCCCTTTTTCCCCGCGAACCGAAACGCATCGACATCGCGCGGCGAGGCAACGTGTCCCGTCACGCCGATCGGCAACTCAACGCTCTGAGCCTGCGCGAGCTCGTTCGGCTCGTGCTCGATCAGCGTCGGATACGGCACGACCCACACGCTCGCCGGCAGACGATGCGACCAGCCCGGCAACGGCCAGGCGAATCGCTGACCCATCGCCGACAGAGGCGGTTCCACATCCACGACTCCGTCGCCCACGTTCCAGCCGCGAAGTTCGAGTCGCTGCGTCGCACCCGCCTGCACGGCCAATGGAAGGACTCGATCCACGAACGGTCCCGTCGTCACCGTCAGTCGATAAACTGCGGCCGGACTGCCGAACAGCCGGATGCTGCTGTCGGGCGTCATCGGCAGCGACCACGTTCGCAAAAAATACGTCCCGTCCGCCGGAGCCGTGAACGCGAGCTGCGGGTCGAACCCCTGATCGTCCTCGTTCTGTTCGAGCACGAATCCATCCGGGCCGAGCACCTGCAAAGTGGCATCCTGCGTCGAACCGATCACGCGACTGGCCATCAGCGACGCGACGACCGTCTGCCCCCGTTGCAGAGTGACGGCAAACGAATCCGCGTCGCCTCCCTTGTTGTGCTGGCCGTTCACAACGACAGACGGCTCGGACAGCGTCTGAGCTTTCTTCCAATCATCGTTCGGTTCGACTTCGTTGATCTCAGGCAGCGACCCCACGACAAACGGCCGCAGTCCTGACGAACCCTCGTCGTTGAAGAATCGCAACCAGCAAACTCCCGGCTCGGCATCGGCAGCCACCTCCACCGAGATCGGTCCCGGCTTCTCCGGTAACGTCGCCTTCACTCCGGGTCGCGAACACCAGACCCGAACCGCGCCGTCCCCGAGCTTCCCCTGAATCGTCACGCTCGCTGAAGTTCCTTGCCGCGCACCGGCCGGAAACAGCGAGGTCACATCCGGCGCAGCCGCCTCGGCCAGCCCGGCAAATCCTAAGACGACAGTGCATCTCACAACTAGCCCGACGCGCAAGCGAGGGCCTCGGCAACGTCGTGAATCAAGCCCTCGCTCGCGCGTCGGGCTAGTGTTGAAACTGCGAGTTGTCATCGGACGACCTGTTCTGATTTCTGTGATCGCTTCGGCCACCGCGGCGGTGCCAGCACGAACGAGCCGACGACCAACAGCCCGAACACCGTATAGATCACCGCGAACACCCACGGCTCGGCCTCGTAGAACAGTAGATCGTGAACCAGATTCGCGAGGAAGGCACCACGATACGCCTGCTGCCCCGCCGCGTCGCGAAGTTGCTGCTCCCAGGTCGTCAGCGGACACGTGATCCCGGTCCAGGCCTCACCGACGACGATCACAATCATCGCCAGATGCCCGCCCCGCAGCCAGACATTCCGCACCCACTCGTGCTTCCGCACGATGCCCCACCAAATCGCCGGCAGGCCGACCACCACAGTCAGCACATAGGCCATGTGGAAGATCACGACGAGATCGGCGGCGATGCGATAGAAGAGCGACATGCAGAAGGGACTCGGGAGCCGCTGCGTTTATTCCCGAGTCACCATCACACCGGTCTCACTCGCGCTTGCCAAATTCCTTCGGCAACTCCAACGACCAGACCTCGCTGCTGAGCGGTTGAGCGTGTCCACCGGCGACCCAGATCTTGTCCTGGAACACGTAGGCCGAGTGCTCGTGACGTTCCTTCCAGATCACGCTGGATTTGAGCTGCGTCCATTCTTTGCCGTCGCGCGAATGCCACACGTCGCCCCAGTTCTTCGACGGGCCGTTCGACCAGCCGCCGAGCACCCACATCCGGTCGCGATGGACGACCGACGAGAACCACAAGCGCGGCGACCAGCCCGCGCGTTCGGTAACTCGTTCCCACGTCTTGCCGTCGCTCGATGACCAGACATCGTTCACGGCGTGATACTTCGGCACATAGTTCCCGCCGCCGAAGACGTAGAGCTTGTCGTTCAACACCGCCGCCTGATGGTACGCGCGCGGAGACCAGCCGGCGTCGGCCGTTTCGAGTTTCCACTCTTTGCCATCCGACGACGACCAGACATCGTTTTTGAGACTCTTCTCGTCGCCGAAGTAATAGTTCTCGGTCCCGCCGAGCATCCACATGCGGCCCCGGAACTCAACGACCGCCGCCGCGATGCGAGGACTCCAGCCCGCCTTCGACGCCAGGTCCCACGTCGCGCCGTCGGTCGATGACCAGACCTCGTTCGTCGCGCCGTGACCGGCCAGCCGCCCATTGGTCCAGCCCCCCATGAACCACATCCTGTCACCAAACGTCAGCGTCATCGGCAGGTCGCTGAACTTCCACGGGGCCTCCTTCTCAACGAGCGCCCAACTCTTGCCGTCTCCCGAACTCCACACGTCGCGCGGCGGAGCCTGAAACGAATCGAACCAGCCTCCAAACAGCCACAGCTTGTCTTTGTAAACCAGCTCACCACTCGAATCGCGAGCCCGCCACCCGGCATCCGCCGTCACCTTCACCCAGTCGGGGCCGGTGTCCTGTGCGGGTGAGTCCGCAGCGGAAAGAGCGAACAGCCCAACGACAAGACTTAGAACGCAACCTCTCATTTTGACATTCTCCGGTAGTCATTGGGGACATCGTGAAGAATTGGAAACTACACCTTTCTTGCCCACCATTCTTTCAACCACATTTCTTCGCCCATCGCACTCGCCGCATCGCCATTCGCTTCTGCTTGGACCTTCGCCTGTTCGACTCTTTCAAGGCATTTTGAATGAGTTGTTGAATCAAGATCGGCCATTTCGACAAGATGATGCGCTGCCCAACCAGCAGCAGGTTCCGTGTCCAAAACAGATGCAAAATGGACAACGGCATCTGATCCTAGCGCCACGACCTCATAAACGATGGCTCGCATCCGGTCTGATCGTGCGTTGAATTGCCGTACGGACTTTTTGTCCGAGTAATCCACCGAAGCTGCCGCCTCAGCGCATATCAAATACTCGTTAATAAGGGCATCTATCACGATGCCTTCCTTCCTACTCGATCCCACGCTCTGCGTGGGATCGGCTTCTTGACGCTCCGAGTCGTCTTCTGCCTTTTCCGTCCGGCGTCCCACTCACTTTACGCAGAGCGTGGGAACGAGTTGGATCACACAACGATTTGGGTTACACAAACAATTCCCGAATCGGGGTCGGATCGCTGACGACGTGCGTCGGGCGGCCTTGGGGCGTATAGAGCATCTTGTCGGGATTGATGCCGAGCTTGGTGTAGATGGTGGACACGAAGTTCTCGGGCGAGAGGACTCGTTCGATGGCTGAGTAGCCGTTCCGGTCCGTCGCTCCGACCACCAGACCGCCGGGAATGCCTCCACCCGCCATGAGGACCGACATCGCGTTCGCCCAGTGATCGCGGCCCGCTTTGGACTGTCCGGACAGGGTCGAAAGTTTCGGCGTGCGGCCGAACTCGCCCAGCGCGGTGACGATCGTCGAACCGAGCATCCCTCGTTCTTCGAGGTCTTCGATCAGCGTGGCCACCGAGTTGTCCCATTCGGGTAATCGCTTCGAGCAGGCGCTGAACAGGTCCGAGTGATGATCCCAGCCGCCGTCGTACACGGTGACGAACGGGACGCCCGCTTCAACCAACCGTCGAGCCAGCAGCAAACGTTGACCGAACGAGTTGCGACCGTACCGATTTCGGATCTGCTCAGGCTCCTTGCTCACGTCGAACGCGGCTTGCGCAGCCGGCGACGTGACCAGATCGAGGCCTTGGCGGTAGTAATCGTCCAGCGCCAGAGTCGGGTCGCCCGCTGCCCGGTCACTGATGCGCGGCAACGTATCGACGCGCTTCCTCAGGTCATTGCGAAACAGGAATTTGTCGTCGGTCAATCCCTTGGGAAGAGCCACGTCGCGAACCCGGAAGTTGGCTCCATTCGGATCGTCGGACACGACGAACGGCGCATACTTGGCTCCCAGAAAGTTCGGTCCGCCCGAGCGTGACATCGACGGCATCGAGAAGTACGGCGGCAAACCATTCGGCTTACCAAGCTCATGCGCGACAACGGCTCCCATGCTGGGATGAAAGCTGACGAACGCACCACAACCGACCGGAATGCGGGGCGGAGCACCGGTCATCATGTAGTGGTTGCCCGCTCCGTGATTGGCCTGATCGTGGCGGATCGAGCGGATCGTGGCGAACTTGTCCGCGATCGACGCCAGCCGCGTCATGTGCTCGGAAAAATGAACGCCGGGCAGCTTGGTCGCGATCGCATCGAATTCACCCCGAATCTCGGCGGGAGCAGCAGGCTTCGGATCGAACGTCTCGAAGTGAGTCGGCCCGCCATCCATCCAAATCAGGATGCAGCCCTTGGCCACTGCCTTCGGAGCCGCCGCCGTTTCGCTGGCCATCGCCCGACGAAGCAGTCCCTCCGCGAAGCCCATCCCCATAAACCCGCCCAAGCCAAGCTGAAGGGCGTTGCGGCGAGTGATGCCGTTGCAGTTGCGGTAAACAGTCATGATTCGTCTCCGGATGTTGAACCACTAAATATACGAAAGTCACGAAATAGGAAAAGCAGAGGAACGACAACCACGGAATTCACGGAAAAGCACGGAAGGAAGAGGGGAAAGGCACAAGCAAGAACTACCGATCATCACCCAATTCCTTACTCGACACTTTACTTCAATTCTTCTTCCGTGAATTTCCGTGCCTTCCGTGGTTCAGCCTCTTCTTCTTTCGTACCTTTCGTGTGTTTCGTGGTTCAAAACTCATCAGTCTTCAAACACAAACTCGGGCGTGTTGATCAGTGCCCACATCAGGTCTTCGGTTGCCTGGCGGCGGTTGGTGTTGGGTTCGGCGAATAGGCTCGTGCCCGTTTGCAGTTCGTCGGCGTTGGGGCGGCGGGCGTAGAGGGCGAGGTAAACTTCTTCGACGATCTGCGCGGGGGGCTTGTCGGACTTGGCCAGTTCGTCCGCGCGGCTGCCGTCGCTGGCGACCTTTTTGGCGAGCGTGTTCGAGTTCATCAAGTGGAGCGACTGCACGATGGTGGTGTCGAGCGTTCGCTCGCACGGCGGGTCTTGATTCGGATCCTGCCGGCCGAAGGCGTCGAGGAAGAGCGAGTCGATGCGGGCGGTCCACAGTTCTTTTGCTCGCGATCCGGCGGGCATGGCCTCGAAATCGTCTCGCACTCCCGTCGCGAGACTGACCGTGTCGAGCAGCACTTCGGCTCGCAAACGCTGTCGGTAGTGCCGCGAGAAGTTGCGTTGATCGACCGCGTTCCGCTCGTTGGGCAGCGAACTGAGACCGTAGACGTAGCTGGTCGCGATGCGGCGGATCAGCTTCTTCATGTCATGGCCCTGCGCGCGGAAGTCGTCTCCCAGCGCCTTGAGCAGCGGCGCGTTCGAGGGTGGGTTGGTGGCTCGCAGATCGTCAATCGGATCGACGAGGCCGCGGCCCATCAGGTCGGCCCAGACTCGATTGGCAATGACCTGCACGAAGAACGGGTTCTCGGGCGAGGTGATCCACGCGGCGAGCGCCTCGCGCGGATCATCGACTCCCTCCAACGACGGAGCGGTGCCGAAAAGCGGCTTCGGCGTCATCGCGGCCTGCGTCAGGGGGTGCTTCACCGTGCCGTTCGTGCCCGCGAAGATGAACTCCTCGGAACCGGAGATCGGGGCCGAGATGCCCGTTCCCTTGCGGCCGATCTTCGCGAAGTAAGCGGCAAACGAATAGAACTCGTCCTGCCCGTAGGCCTCGAACGGGTGGTGATGGCACTTCGCACATTCGAGCCTCACGCCGAGAAAGAGCTGGCTGACGATCGTCGTCAGATCTTCGGGAGACCGACGGTCGCGGAACATGACCGCGTTGCCGTTGCGAAACGTGCTGCCTCGCGCGGTGATGAGTTCGCGGACGAACTGGTCGTAAGGCTTGTTCTTGCGGAAGGCGTCTCGAATCCAGGTGTCATACGCCAGCGTTGACTTGATGCCGACGTGATACGGATTCGGACGGAGCAGGTCGGTCCACTTGTTGGCCCAGTGCTCGGCGTACTCGGGATGGGCGAGCAGTCCGTCGATGAGCGATTCGCGCTTGCTCGCACTCGTGTCGTCGAGAAACTTCCGCGCCTCATCGACTGTCGGGCCGCGACCGATGATGTCGAGATAGACTCGGCGCAGGAACGTGTGCTCGGCGCACGGCTCGGACGGCGTGAGGTTCAGCGTCTTCAACTTGGCCCAGACGTGCCCGTCGATGAAGTTCTGCTGAGGCAGCTTCGCGTAGACATCGTCCGCCACGGGATCGGCATGCGGGACCGCGACGACGCAGACGGCGATCTGCCCGAGATAGCGAGCCATCACCGCCGTGTCGCCCACAATCGGACCGGCCGTGAGTAACCCGGTCTCATTCACACCGACGAGCGCCGCTTCGTTCGAGAGGTACGCCGTCAGCCGAGTGACATCGCGCGTCGAGCCATCGCTGTACTTCGCGGTGACTCGCAATTGCTGCTGGGTCTGCTTCGGCAGGATGCGGTCGGAGGGTTCGACGGAGATGCCCGTCAGCCGAACGTAGCCCGGGCTGCCCGCCTGGGTGTCTTCAGGCTTGGTCGCTGTGGGAGTCGCCGCTTGATCTGCTGTGCCGGAAGAAGACGGAGAAGAGCTCAGGCTGGCAGCCCGAGCCACGACACGGCGCGACATTCCGGCGGTGATCCAATCGTAGAGCACGCGGTACTCGGGCGAGCCGCGTTCGATCCGCTTGCCGCCCCCGTGCGGAAGCTCACCAATCGGCTTGAGCAACAGCAGGCTGCGTTCTGCGGCGGGAGAGAACACGCGGCGGCCTCGCCCTTCCTTGGCGAGGGCCTCGTAGTCGAAGTCGGAATCAAAACCGAGCAAGCTCAGTTGAAAGCCGTTCTGCCCGCGCTGCTTGCCGTGACACGCTCCGGCATTGCACGCGAAGCGACTGAGGATCGGCTGCACGTCCCGCTCGAAATCAACCGGCTCGGCAGTTGACACTCGTTCGACGACAACCGGCACGGTCACGGTCTCACCGCGCAGTTCGATGCGCAGCGAAACACGTCCGTCCGCGAGCGGCTTGAGGAACCCGGACGATGACACCTCAACGATGCCCGTCGGTTCGAGCGTGTAGGTCGCATCCCGCGTCACGTCGGTCGAGGCGGAGGTGACCAGGAGTTGGCTCGCGGCGAGACGGCCACTCAGGCGAACGTCTCGCGGCGTGACAATCAACTCAGCCAAGCACGCCTCCGTCCGAGACACCGCGATCCCGATCACAATCATGATCGGCAGCAGGCGCGATGACAGGGACAAATGGCAAGTCATTGTTGGAGACCGCTGGGGGCAATCGAGGCGGGTCGGAACAGGCGGGCAGGCGAGGCATCAGGATACGTGGAACTGATCGGCCATTCCAAGCCGAAGCCTGCGAAAAGTCTTCGTCGCCAGAGAAGTCAGCCGGGCGATTCAACCCCCAACCCCGAGGAACCACCCGCCGAACGACCGCTCGAAGCCCCACGAAACCACCGACGGAGCAGGACCAATGCGAAGGCGGTGGCGGCTCCCGCACCGATCGCCCACGGCCAGCGCAGCGGCGGGAACGTGTCCCACAACTCAATGCCTCCTCTCGCTTCAATGGCCAACCACCGACCGTCGTCTGAAAAGCGGGGCTGCCAACCGAAGGGGATGTTGGAGATTTGTGAGATTGTCCAACCGCTCACCGGGTCCACGCGACGCACCCGAAACTTCTGGTCGCCACGTGTTTGAAGGAACGCCGTGCCGAGCACGCTGTCGACGCGGGACTGGGCCGCCTGCCAGTTGGTGACAGAGATCGAATCCGCAGTCACATAGATCAGCCAGCCGGGGCCTCGTTCGAACCAAGTCTGCCCGTAGCTTCGCCGTCCCTCGATCACGTGATCGACATAGCCTGACAGCAATGGGATTTCGCGACCCAAGGGCGGGTTGGACGACGAAGCCAAATCGAACTCGTGGCAACGGAGAAAACAGCCCATGTCGCCATCATCGACCTTGCACTCGATGACCATCGCACGATCATCCCAGTTGCGGATCGTTTGCCATTTGCCAACGGGCAGATCGAATCGCCGCACCTCCCGACCGGAGGCGAGATCCATCAGACGAACCTGTCTCGTGAAACCATTGACGCTGGTGACATCATTTGCCTCCGAACTCGGGCGCCACAGCACAGCCACCCGATCCCCATCGTCTGAGAAGCGGCACGACCACGGCGTCCGTTCCGATTCGGGACGCAGGGCGATCACCGTTTCACCTGTCACAGCCGAGACGATGTCGACTTCGTGAAAGCGATTGCCCGGCTGACTCGGCTTGTGATAGACCCACATCCAGCGACTGTCTTTCGAGAATGAGTCCGGATTGATGTGACCCATCTCAGTCATGGGACCGGCGCGAGGCTTTCCTGACGTCGTATCGACAAAGTAGTTGTGGGGCCATGCACTCGGTGCAGCGATCCCGACCAGCAACGTCTTTCTGTCCGGAGACAACCGTTTTTCAGTGCCGATCGTGATCGGATCGAGATGGAGTTTCACCGAGTTTGTCAACTGACCCGATGCCACGTCGCGGTGCAAGAGACTCGCCGCGGTGAGACCGTCTTGAGAAGCCGACAATGTCAGGACCGTGCCACCGTCGAGGCTGAACCCCAGCGCTTTTTCGGTGGTCTCAACGCGCCAGACTGCTCCCGTGGGCCAATACCAGACAACGAGTGCCACGAGCAGCCCCAACAGCATCGGCCAGCAATTCGTGATGACCCGTCTCAATGCCAACTCCTCGAAACGTTCCCCCGACGTCTCACCTTCCCACGACATTCAGTCTGGAATCTACCTCGATTTGCGCGGTCTGGCGCGGCGATTTTCCGCGCGCGATCGCGAAGGAAGGCGAAACGAGCCTGCCCTAGTCCCATCGTCCGGGCCTGTGCTAGAATCCGCCCCCCCCTTGCTTGGGCGAACCGACTGGCGCGAGAGCCGATTGGCCAGCGAACCCGAGAGATCCACGAGAACCCACCGCATGTCGTCCCCCTCGCCGAATCCATTGCCTCCGCATCCCAGGCCGTGGGAAGAGAAGAACCCGTTCATTGCGGGGCTGCTCGCGGTCCTGATCCCCGGCGCGGGACACTTCTATCAGGGACGGATGCTCAAGGGGGTGATTTACTCGGTCAGCATTCTGGGACTCTTCATCTGGGGGCAGAAGCTGGGTGAGGGGATGGTCGTCTATAACCTGCCCGACAAGGGGGGGGCCTTCCGCCACGTGGCCCTGAGCTACGCGGCCCAACTCGGCACGGGAGCCTGTGCCGTCCCGGCGCTCATCCAAAACAGGCGCGCCGCAGATCCATTGAATCGCCCGTTGACGCAGCTCACTCAACCGATGACCGCCGAGTTCGTCGGACGACTGACTCCCCCCGAGCAACCCGACACAGGTCATCTGGTCGGGACAGTGCGGCTCGAACCGTCTGAAGGAGACTACGGCCCGGAGATGCGAGGCACGTTCTCGGGACAGCTCGATGGCCAGAAAGTGGAACTCAAACTGGGAGGCCGCTTCAAGTTGGACAAGCCGATCAAAGCGGGCTTCCGGCGCAAGCTGGAGTGCGGTGTAGTCGAAGGCGAGCCAGCGGCCAACGTGGGCGGTCGAGTCATGGAGGGAACGATCCCCCGATCGTTTCTCGATGCCTATGGATCGCCTCCCGATCCCGAGCAGCTTCAGGAATTGAACGGCCGGCTCGGGAAGCTGTATGAATTGGCGCTCGTGTTCACCTGGATCGCCGGCTTGCTGAACGTGCTGGTGATTTGGGACTGCATTTATGGCCCGGCCTATGGCTTCGGCGACGAGCACCTCGACACGCAGACGGCTGAAAATTCCGCCGAACCTGCGCCGCGCACCGAATCGCCACGCGGTGGTAGTCCGGTTTCCGAGTCGCTTCGTCCCGAACCTCGTGCTGCTCCGAAGGCCCCCACCTAGTAAATCGTCCAAACGCAACTCCGCGATTTCGATCTGACGAAAATCCAAATCTCAAGGACCAAACACCAAACGAATTCCAAACTCCAAATCGCAATACTTCAAACGGGAGCCCGATCCCAGCCCTGTGTTATTCGTTCTGGTTTTGTTTGCGTCTTTGGCAGTTGAGATTTGACATTCGTTTGGTGTTTGGTCCTTGAGTTTTGGTATTTCGGCGACACGGCCCGTCCCCTTCAAGGTTTCGTTCGATGCCCTCTTCGCTGCTGCTCGCTCAGGTCACTGTGACGTGGTATCTGCTGCCGCTCGCGATGGCGATCAGCCTGGTCTACAGCGCCAGCCGTTACGAGTTGCCCGAACGCATCCTCGGCCGCGCGATCCGACTCTTCCTGCAAATCGTCGGCTTCATGGGGGTGGCCTTCCTGGTCCTGTGGGTGCTGACCTACGGGATCTGACGCGAGTGGGTTGATGGTCGAGGGTTGATGGTTGATGGTTGAGGGAAAAACTGAAAGCCAGACATCCGGCTCCTTCCTCTTCCCTCTGACCATCAACCATCAACCATCAACCATCAACCCTCGACCATCAACCCTCGACCATCAACCCTCGACCATCAACCCTCCGCGGCCGTTGAAGTCATCTTGACCGGGTTGAGGGTCCGGCATAACTTCCCGCCCTCCCCTGTTCCCTGTTCATTTCGTGGATCGATCCACCTCGTTGCCCCGTGCCACGCGAAGGATTTCGTGCGCACGCCGGCCGCGGGTTGTTTGTCGCCGTTCCCTGCCGTCTGCTCGCGTCCGTGCCGCGAAAGGAGTCGTTGGCCATGTCTACGTTGCGCCCTCTTGGTTGGTGGCTGCTCGTTGCTGTCTGTGCCTCGTTTCCGCTCGCACTCCTGGCGCGAGACCCCAAGCCGAACGGCAAACTCGGCGGTGGCAAACCGCCCGCCACCTCGGTCGCTCAAGATGATGATGATTCTGACGACGCCAATCCGGACAACGACCGATCAAAACGATTCGCCACCAAGGTCGAGACGCCACTGATTGGCGACTACACCAGCTTTGCGGGTCTCGAACCGGTCGTGCTGGAAGGAGTCGGACTGGTCGTCGGCCTCAACGGCACCGGTGGCGATCCGGCTCCGTCCAAGTTCCGCACCGCGCTGATGGAGGATCTCAAGAAGAACGGTCTTCCCAATCCCAACGGGATTCTGCAGCGACCCGACACGACTCTCGTGCTGGTCCGCGCGAAGCTGCCTCCGCTGCTGAAAAAAGGCGAGAAGATCGACGTCGAAGTTCGAGTTCCCGACAGCGTCCCGGCGACCAGCCTCGCAGGCGGCTGGTTGATGGAAGTGTATCTGACCGAGCAGGCCTTCATCCCCGGACGCGGCATGCTCAAAGGGCATGCCTACGCCAAGGCGGAAGGCGCGATCCTGACCGCCGGCATCGGCCGCGACGCCGCGAAGGCACCCGCACTGCTCAAACAGGGCCGCGTGTTGAGCGGAGCCACCGTGCTGAAGGAGCGAGACCTGTCGCTCTTCCTGCGCAACGAGTACCGCAGCATCCGCACCTCGACGCGGATCGCCGAAGTCATCGGACGTCGGTTCCATCACTTCGACAAGCAGGGCATCAAGAAGCCGATGGCCGAGGCGAAGACCGACCAGAAGATCGTGCTGTCGGTCCACCCGAAGTACAAGGACAACTATCCGCGCTACCTGCAGGTGATCCGGCACATGTCCTTCAAGGAGGACGGTGTCGCGACGCGCGTGCGGATGCAGCGGCTGCAGCAGGATCTGTTCGTCGCCGAGAAGGCGGACGAAACCGCCCTGCAACTGGAAGCCATCGGCGGCGAGGCCGTTCCGATTCTCAAGCAGGGTCTGACCTCGCCACTCATCGAATGTCGGTTCCACTCGGCGATCGCCCTCGCGTACCTGGGCAGTTCCGACGGGCTGGCGGCGCTGGTCGAGGCGGCACGCACCGAGCGGGCCTTCCGCGTGTTCGCCTTCGCAGCCATGTCGACACTCGAAGATGCCGATGCGCACATCGCGCTCCGCGATCTGATGAACGAGTCGACTGCCGAAACCCGGTATGGAGCCTTCCGCGCCCTGTGGACGCTCGACAAAAACGACCCCTTCATCCGCGGTGAGACACTCGCCCTGCCCGAGGATCTGGAAGGGAAGAAGAACCGCAACCTCGGCGAATACAAACTGCACGTGCTGCACACTTCGGGCGAGCCGATGGTTCACACGACGCTCCGTACCCGGCCCGAAGTCGTCGTGTTTGGAGCGGATCAGGAATTCCGTGCGCCGATCTACCTCACGGCGGGACGTCACATCATGGTGACGGCTCAACCCGGCGCGACGACCGCGTCGCTCGCCCGCTTTGAGGTCGGCAAGCCCGACCAGCGGCGCGAGGTCTCGCTGCGCGTGACCGATGTGATCCATGCGGCCGACGAATTGGGAGCCACCTATCCCGACATTGTGCAGATGCTGGCCGACGCCTCCACGCAAAAGAACCTGCCGACACGCCTGGCGGCCGACGAACTCCCCGAAGGAGGCCGGGTCTACTACCGCCCGAGCAGCGACCCCTCCAAACCGGGCGGCAAGAAGGGAACGAAGGTCGGCAAGGAAAACTTCACTCCCAACATGTTCCCCGAACAGAACGATCCCGACGAAGCGTCGGCACGAAAAGAGAAGGACCGGAAGGGCGAAGCCAACTCCGCCAGCATGGCCAACGTCCCGCACGAGACGACGGTGAAGAACGACACTCCGCCGCCGATGACAAAGAAAAAAGAAGACCCCAAACCCAAGAGAAGTTTTCCGTGGTTTGGCGGATCGAAGAAGTAAAGTTCCAAACTTCAAACACCAAAAACCAAACGAATCTCAATCACAAAAATCTCAAAGGAGGAAACGCAGCGCATCTCACCCACCGGCGATGCGGACGTTTTCGTCATTGAGATTTGGGAATTGAGATTCGTTTGGTTTTTGGAACTTGAAGTTTGAGTTTTTTTGGCCTCCCCCATGTTGAAGTCCCTCGAACTGTTCGGCTTCAAGAGCTTTGCCGACCGCACGCGGTTCGACTTCTCGACGGGCATCACCTGCGTCGTGGGGCCGAACGGCAGTGGGAAGAGCAACGTCGTGGATGCGCTGAAGTGGATTCTGGGCGATCAGTCGGCCAAGAGTCTGCGCGGCAAGGAGATGACCGACGTCATCTTCAACGGCTCAGCCAGTCGCAAGGCGAGTGCCTACGCCGAAGCGACCATCACGTTCGACAATGCCTCGGGCTGGCTCCCTTCCGACGCGCAAGAGATTCAGATCGGCCGCCGCATCTGGCGCAATGGCGATGCCGAGTACCTGCTCAACCGCGCCACGGCCCGGCTGAAGGACATCAAAGACCTGTTCATGGGGACCGGCGCGGGAACGTCCGCGTACTGCATCATCGAACAGGGGCGAGTCGATCAGATTCTGCAGGCCAACCCGACCAGCCGCCGCGCGGTGTTCGAGGAGGCCGCCGGAATCAGCCGCTTCAAGGCGCGCAAGGTCGAAGCGCAGCGCAAGCTCGAACGGGTCGCCCAGAACCTCGAACGGCTGACCGACATCGTCGATGAGGTCGAAGCGCAACTGAACTCGACGCGCAGCCAGGCGGCCAAGGCGGCCAAGTATCGCGAAGTCTCCGTCGGCTTGAAACAGTGGTGGCACGGTCTGGCCGCCGACGATTGCCGGCATCTGACGGCGGAACTCGAGGTCGTCGAAACGGGATTGGCCTCCTCCGCCGGACGCATGGCCACTCTCGCCGAACAACAAAGGCAAATCGAATCGCGCGAAGCGGCCTTCGATGCGGACTTGTCGAAACTCGACGACAAGCTGCGCGAAGTCGACCGGCGCGGAGCGGCCTGGCGCGAATCCATCGCCGGACACGAGACCACGCTCCAGCACCAGACCGCACGGCTGGGCGAGATCGAGGCGGAACTGGCCCGTCTCCAGAGGCAGCAACTGGTGCTCGGCCGTCGGGCGCAGGAGACTCACGACGAGATCGTCCTCAAGCAGCAGCGGTTGGCGGAGTTTGAAGTCGATCACGCCGGGAACCGACACAAGATCGCGGCCCATGACGAACAGCTTCAACTCGCGCTGAGATCGCTTTCCGCACAGCGCGAACAGCAGGAACAGGACCGCACGCGCCGGCTCGAACTGACCAAGGCAGTCTCATCGACGTCGAGCACTGTCGCCACGTTGCGGGCGGCGTTGCTGGCCGCGCAAACGACGCACTCGAAGACTCAGTCGCAACTCGATCTGCTCGATGGAACGCTCGCCGAACAAGAGCTGGAGCGAGACAAGAGCCTCGGGCGCGTGGACGAGGCGTCTCAAACACAGTCCGCGGCACAGCAGTCGTTGCGCACGACGCAGGCACGGCGCATCTCGCTCCTCGGCGAACAGGATGAGGCCAAGCAGCGGCTCGGCGAACAGCGCGAACAACGGAGCGCGGCGCTCGCGCGGAAGAGTCTGCTCGAAGACCTGGAGCTGCGGCAGGAGGGACTCGGCATCGGCGTGAAGGACATTCTCAACCGGGCGCGCTCGTCGCCGCATCCGCCGTGGAACTCGGTCGTCGGCAGCGTGGCCGATCTGTTGGACGTCGATCTCGAACACGCCGCGCTGCTCGAAGTGGCACTCGGCCCGCGCGCGCAGCTCATCGTCCTGCGCGAGTACCAGTCGCTGCTCGACTACTTGAATCAGGGAACTGTTCTCCTGACGAACCGCGTCGGTTTCGTGGCCATCCCCGATCGGGCGGCCAGCCAGCCGGTCCCCTCCGTCTGGCAGCAGTCACGCTTCGTCCACCTGCAACTCGATCCCGCCACGCTCCCCGATCTGTCGCGCGAGCCGGGCGTCGTCATGCGAGCCGATGCGCTCGTGCTGTCCGATCGCGGCACGACGGGCCTCGCCGCCTCCCTCCTCGCGGACACCTGGATCGTCCGCACGATCGAAGACGCCGTACGACTGGCGAATAGCAGTCGAGAGACGAGAGTGGAGAGTCAAGAGCCGGAAAATGCAGAGATGCAGGCGTCATCTTCTAGCTCTCGTCTCTCGTCTCTCAACTCTCCGCCTTCTGCTGGCTCTCGTCTCTCGTCTCTCCCCTCTCGACTCTCCCATTCCCTCCGCTTCGTCACGCTGCAGGGCGAACTGCTCGAAGCGAACGGCTCGTTGTACGTCGGGACGATTCGCAGTGAGACCGCGTTGCTGTCGCGCCGCAGCGAACTGCGGCGGATCAAGAACGACCTCGCGCTGCTCGACCGCGACATTACTTCGGAGGAGACGGCCCTTCAAACTGTCTATCAGTCACTGACGGGAGCCGATTCGGAATTGGAGGCGGTCGCGGCGGAACTCGACTACGCCAACCAGCGGCTCGCCGATCTGAAGGCCGACCTCGCGGCTCAGGATCAGACGCTCGACCGCCTGCGCCGCGAACGGCAATTGTTGACCGAACAACTTCGCGCGGGAGACGACGAGTTCGCCGAACGGCGGGCAGAACTCAGTGCCGCCCAAGAACAAGCCATCGCCACTGAACAGGAACTGCACCACCTCGAAGCCAGCCTCGCCGCCTCCGCCGAGGATCTGCTGGCCACCGAACACCAGTTCCAGCAGCTCGAACACCAGAAGACCGCCAACCAACTCGATCTGGTGAAGCAGGCCGAACAGTTGGAGTCGTTGCGTACGGCAGTCAGTCGTCTGATCGACGAACTTCAACAGCGGACGGCTCAGCACGACGAGGCCGAACGCCGCTGTGCCGCCTCGTTCGCCAAGCGGCAGCAGATCACGCTGCACATCCTGAACACCCGGGCCACCCGCGACGAACAGCTTCTCTCCTCCGAACACGTCCTCGCCGAGGCCGCCGTGCTGCAAGCCGACAAGCTGGCACTGCGCGTGGAGCGCAGCCAACTGGTCGAACAGGAACTGGACATCCGCAAGGAACGCCGCGAACTGGCCGACCGTCGGCACGCGGATGAGATTCGCGTGCGCGACATGAAGCACTCCCTGACCACGCTCGACGAACGGCTCGATGAGGAGTACCAACTCAAGCTGACCGACGTCGTCGCCTCGGGAGCGTCGGCGTTTCAGATGCTGCTGGAGGAACGAGGGTCGAAGGTTGAGGGTCGAGGGTTGAAGGTCAAATCGGAGGAAACAGACGCCGAGCCCGCCGACGACTTGGAGCTTCCTTCTCTTCACCCTCAACCCTCAACCCTCAACCATCAACCCACCTTCACCGACCTCCGCCCCGAACTCGAAGCGCGCGTCAACCGGCTTCGCAAGCAGCTCAAGCTGATGGGAAGCGTCAACACCGACAGCCTGCGCGACCTCGAAATGCTGGAGACCCGCTTTGAACAGCTCTCCGCCCAGCTTCAGGATCTGGTCGAGGCCAAGAACACGCTCGAAGACATCATCCGCAAGCTCAACACGGAAAGTCGCCGGTTGTTCGCCGAGACCTTCGAAATGATCCGCAAGAACTTTCAGGAATTGTTCCGCCAGGTCTTCGGAGGGGGCGAGGGCGACATCGTCCTCGAGGATCCGAACGACGTGCTCGACTGCGGCATCGACATCGCCGCCCGTCCCCCCGGCAAGGATCTGCGCAGCATCTCCCTGCTGAGTGGTGGCGAGAAGACGATGACGGCCATCGCCCTCATCATGGCCATCTTCCAAAGCAATCCCAGTCCGTTTTGCATCCTCGACGAGGTGGACGCCGCCCTCGACGAGGCCAATGTCGAACGCTTCACGGCCGTCGTGAAGGCCTTCCAGCAATCGACGCAATTCATCGTCATCACCCACCACAAACGAACGATGACGATGGCCGATGTCCTCTACGGTGTGACGATGGAAGAATCGGGCATCTCCAAACGGATGAGCGTCCGTTTTGAAGACGTCAGCGAAGACGGCCACATCCGTACGCCCCCGCAGTCGTCGGCGGCGTGAGTCCGATCGAAGACAGCATTCCGTTTGAACGAAGACAACCGAGGAGTTCGAGATGACGAATCTGGCCATTGTGTGCGCGGGAATTCTGATCGCGACGGTCATCGTGCGCGCGGTCATGACCGTCGTGTACTGGCGCAACACGCAGTCCACGGAGGTGTCGGCCGCAGTGCCCGATCCCGCGCCCAAAGTATGCATCCACATGCCGGTCCGTGGCGTGGATGCGTATCTGCGGCAAACCATCCAGAGTCTGTTGGACCAGGACTACCCCAACTTCGAGGTGCGGATCATCGTCGATTCGTCCGAGAGCGATGAGTGGGAGATCATTCAGCAGACCGTGCGCGACCTCCACACCAACCGGGTGACCGTCAGCGAACTGGTGCGGCGAAGTCCCACCTGCAGCCTGGTGTGCAATGCCATTCTGCAATTCGTGGACGAGATCGGTGACGATTGCGAACTGGTGGCCCTGTGCGATTCGGACATGGTGGTCCCGAGGAACTGGCTGCGCGAGATGGTGGCGGGGATGGCGGACCCGAACGTCGGCAGCACGCTGGGCAATCGCTGGTACATGGCCCCCACCGCCGGTTGGGGGACACTGGTCCGGTACCTGTGGAACGTCATCAGCAACATCCAGGGGTGGCACCACGGCATCCTGTGGAGCGGGTCGGCCTGCCTGCGCGTGAAGGACATTCATCGCGCGAATCTGCCCGCCCTGTGGGCGACCGCGATGATCGAGGACGTGCTCCTGAAGGACGCTCTCGCCCGGATCGGCCTCCGTTTGCACTACGTCCCCGAACTGATCGTCATCAACCGCGAGGAGATCCCGCTCGGCCAGTGCATTCGCTTTCTGACACGGCAGATGTTCTGGACGCTCACCTATGCGAAGGGAACCTTCGCGATCCAGGCGTTTGCCGCGCTGGCCCTTCCCTCGACCATCGCGCTCCTCGCACTGCTGCCGTTGGGTGTCTACCTGGGGAACTGGACGGTCGCGGGTTGGAGCGCGACGGCATTGCTCCTGCAAATCGCGGTCGCGACAACCACCGTCGTGATGCTGGAGACGCGGGTGCGACGGATGATGCGCCGGCGCGGTGAACTCGTCACGCCGTTCCCTGCCGCCGCCATTTGGAAAATGCCGTTCGCGATCGTGCTGACACAGTTGATCGGGTGTTGCTCCATCCTGGCCACTCGATTCATTCGCACTGTCCGTTGGCGCGGAGTCGCCTATCAAATTGACGGGCCATTCAACGTCCGTCTGACCGCTGACGAAAGGACAGAGTCCGGTTCGCTCATTGCGGCCGGAGGACAGTCGGTGGAACACTGATGCTGGTTCGTTCTTCAAATTCGGCTACGCAGTCGATCGGATTTGGCAACTGTGTCATTTTCGGATATACGGGCGTACTTGGGTGACGGCAAAGTTTTCGATCACAGGGGCCTGCGGGTGTCACGGCCTTCCTGTGGACACGCGGTCCGTTCGACGCACTTCACGAAAGTCTGACTCGATGGAATCCTCTGCCTCTCCTCTCATCATGCCGCTGCCGAACGGCCTGAAACTGGTTCTGCAGTCTCAACAGCAGTTGGGCTGCGCCAAATACATCATCAAGGAGATCTTCCAGCATCAAAGCTACTGCCGACCGGGATTCGAACTTCGTCCAACGGATACGGTCGTGGATCTTGGAGGAAACATCGGACTGTTCGCCCTGTGGGCGTCCCCCCAGGCCGCCCGTGTCGTCTCGATTGAACCGACGAAGGTGATCGGGTGCCTGGAACAGAGCCTCGCCCTGAACGGGATCCGGAACGTGTCGGTCGTCCGCTGCGCCGTCAGCGACAAACCCGGCACGCTGGAACTGTTGGAATACCCCGGCTTCAACGCGGTCTCGCACTCCGCCAGTTTTCAGCCCGCCCGGTGGGGACAGCGTCTGATCAACCTCTTCTATCGCAAAGAGCGGGAAGCACCCCAGCGTGTCTCGTGTCCGTGCCAAACCTTGGACGACATTCTGCGAACTCAGAATGTCGATCGCGTCGATTTCCTCAAGGTCGATTGCGAAGGGGGGGAATACGCGGTGTTCGATTCGATCAGTGATGAATCGCTCAGGCGCATCTCACGCATCGCTCTGGAATTCCATGTCTACAACCCGTCACACGATTACCACCGGATCGTGAGCCGGTTGAAGTCCGCCGGATTCGACGTCACCGTCGAACGCACGCTGCTCGATCGCCTTGTGCAAACCGGAAAGCTGTGGGCGAAGCGAACCGCCTGACCTTCCGAAACTCGAAGCACGAAATCTAATCTTGAACCTCGAAAGGTCTTCGGAATCGTATGAACCAATCTTCCTTCCCACCGGGACTGTTTCCCCCGCTAGACGACAATGAGACCCTGGTCGCGGCCCTGATGGAATTTGGCGGAGAGTCCCGCGCCGCGGTGATTCAGCGGATGCTGGACGAACTGGATCGAAGCGGGGTCAACGTGACCCGTGCCGCCCGGGAGTTTGGATTTCCACCGCACGTCCCGTCCGAACAGATGAACGAGTTCTTCCGGACCACAAAGTCCTTCCTGTACGCCTGCGGCGTCTGGAACCGGGCTCCGATGAAGGATGCGATGCGGCAGTGGATCGCCAACTTCGTGAGGAGTGAAAAACTCGAGTCCCCCCGAGTGCTGGCCTTCGGCGACGGGATGGGGTTCGACAGCGCCTTCCTGGCTCTCGGCGGATGCCGGGTCACATTTCTCGAACCTTCCGACGACTCTGCGGCGTTCGCTGAGAAGGTCTTCGCGCTCAACAATGTTTCCGTCCCCCGCATCACCACCACGGACCAGATCGCGCCGGGCGAGTATGACATCGTGCTCTGCCTGGACGTGCTGATGTGCATTCCGTCCCCGCCGGACATCGTCACACAGTTTGCCAACTGGCTTCGCCCAGGGGGCTTTCTCATCAACCACTCACCGTTCTTTTTTGTGGAACCCTATCAACTGACGCACCTGACCGAGAACATCAAGTATTCCGGGGACTCCGGCCTCTTCGTGCGGGCGGGACTGCGTCCATACAAGGGTCGGTTCTTCTGGGATCCGATCGTACTGCAAAAGGCCGCGGCCCCCTCCCCGAACCGCCGAACGACCGTCCTGCGCCTGGGGCAACGATTGCTTCGGCCGGCTCGCTTCTATCACAAGATTCACGTCTTGGCGGCTCGGCTTCTTTCTGGCGGCGAACGAACGTGGTATCGCGAACTGCAGGCGATGTTGAAGAATTCGTGACTCGCGCGGCGGCCGGCCGAAGTAGTTGAGTCACGAGAACCACGAGCTGACTCCCGCAACAACGCGGTCGATTTGCTCGCCCCTCAATTCGGGATACATCGGCAGCGACAGGATGCGCGCGGCCAATCGTTCCGCCACCGGGAAGTCGCCCGCGCGGTAACCGAGGTTCGCATAAGCCGGCTGAAGATGCACGGGGACGGGATAGTGGATGCCGGCTTGAATTCCCCGGGCCTTCAGATGGTGGAGCAGCCCGTCGCGATCAACGGTTTCGATCATGAACAGGTGATGAACGTGAGTCACGTCCGGCAATGTGATGGGGAACACGAGGTCGCCGACTCCGGCGAGTTGCTCGCGATAGCGTTCGGCATGTCGGGCGCGGGCTTCGTTCCAGCCATCGAGATGGGGCAGTTTCACGTTCAGCACGGCCGCCTGAATCGTGTCGAGGCGCGAGTTCGTGCCGGTCACCAGATGGTGATATTTTTCCTGCTGGCCGTAGTTCCTCAGACATCGCAGTCGCTTGGCCAGGTCCGCGTCATTGGTCGCCACCAGGCCGCCGTCGCCGAAGCCGCCGAGGTTCTTGCCCGGATAGAAACTGAAGCATCCCGCACGTCCCATCGTTCCGCACCGCTGACCGCGATACCGCGCGCCGTGCGCCTGCGCGGCGTCCTCGACGACCTCCAGACCGGACCGCGCCGCGATGTCCAGCAACGGTGCCATGTCGGCTGGCTGTCCGGTGAGATGCACCGGCAGGATGGCTCGCGTTCGCGGCGTGATGGCGGATTCGAGCCGCTCCACGTCGATGTTGTACGTGCCGGGATCGCAGTCGACCAACACGGGCCGCGCGCCCGCCCGGCTCGCGGCGAGTGCCGTTGCGATAAACGTGTTCGCCGGGACGAGCACCTCGTCTCCGGGGCCGATGTCGAGCGCCATCAGCGCGAGCATCAGCGCATCGAGACCACTCGCCACGCCAACCGCGTGTTTCGCGTTCAGCCAGTGGGCGAAGGCCGATTCAAATTCGGAAACGGCCCCCCCGAGAATGAAGTCGCACCTTTCCTGCACGCCCTGCAGCGCGGCCTTCAATTCCCCATCGAGACTTCGGACCTGAGCTTTCAAGTCCACCAGCGGAATCTGCTCCCCCTGGGAATGGTGAGAGATCGGCGGGGATGTCAGCAGCGACATGAATTCTCCTCGACAGGAACACGCCTGGTGGCAACTGGTCAGTTTGGTATCAGTCGCATGAGTCCGTTGGATGAACGAGTCTCGCCGGTGGACGGCTCCTTCAATTCCTCCGCTGGTTGCCAACCCCCAGAATATCTCGTGCGGAGACGCGAGAGGGCGGTCTGTCGACCGGCTGCCGTGAGCGTCGTTCCGGAACGACATCCGCCGCGACGGATTCATCCAGCCGGATCGGGACTCCCCCCAAAGCCAGTGACTCGGTCACGGCCTGCAACACGTGGACGACCCCCAGCGCAAACCGTCCGTCGGAACGGTCAATGCTTCCGGTTTGAATCGCCTTAAGGAACGCGTTGTTCTGCACGCGCAGCGGTTCCCCCGCCATGATCTCGGGCCGACAGACATCGATGTCCCACATTTGCACTTTGTGAAATTCGCCAGAATTGGAGGACGATTTTGTCGCAACCGCTCCCCGGTCGTAGACCGTTACCGGCGACGAAAGATTCATGTCGTCCCACGTCGCCATGCGCTGGCTGCCGACAATTGTGATCTGCCGAACCTTTGTCGGATTGAGCCAACTGGCGTGAATATGAGCGAGACAGCCACCGGGATACCGCATCTGGATGAAGGCCACATCTTCGATGCCCTGCTGCAGCCAGGCCCCCCCCTGTCCCGAGACGTCTTCCGGAATCGCATCCAGCAGCCAGTTGAAGATCGCGACATCGTGGGCGGCCAGATCGTAGGCCACATTCACATCCGAGCGAACCGGTCCGAGGTTCGTGCGGGTGGCAGAGCAGTATCGGACCTCACCCAGTTCCCCCTGCTGCAACAATTCCTTGAGTGTTTCGATGCCCGGATTGAACAGAAAAATGTGTCCGACCATCAGTACCCGGCGACGTTCGATGGCGAGTTCCACGAGCTGGCGCGCGGCGGCGGTGTCGGTACACAACGGCTTCTCGCAGAGCACGTGCTTGCCGGCGACGAGGGCGCGCCGTACCAGGTCGAAATGAGTTTGCGTGGGAGTTGCGATCACGACGGCATCGATCGCGGAATCTTCGAGAACCCGCTCGAGGCTGGATTCGATCCGAAGCGTGGGAAACATCTGAACCAGCCGTGCCAGCCGCGCCACATCGACATCGACGGCCGTGACGCGGCAGTCGGGAATGTCACAGAAAGTCCGAACGTGGTTCGGCCCCCAGTAACCGCAGCCGATCACGGCAATCCCAGGCATGTTCTGCTAGTCCTTGGCATCGGCCGATCAGTGGAAGTTCTCTCGGTCGAGGGGAGGCCGTTCGATCCACTCCACACTGTGAAGCGGCCGCCCAACAACGAAACG
This sequence comes from Planctomycetota bacterium, assembly GCA_038040225.1. GTDB lineage: Bacteria > Planctomycetota > Planctomycetia > Planctomycetales > Planctomycetaceae > Schlesneria. Next base: position 64,074 of record JBBPIS010000004.1, on the reverse strand, counting down.
ATCTCGAACCCGGCCCGGTTTCGACTGATGGTTCACTCATCGACCGCGTCTAAACGGATCGTTGAACTGACTTCGAGATTGAGACTGGCCCCTAGTGTGGTTTCCGGCCTACTGTTGCAAATCGGCACGAACTGCGGCTCTTCGGTCGTGGTGACTCGGCCGCCATTCAAAAACAACGACAATCAATGCTGATCGCTCCCCAAACCCGACGTCAACGCGCAAAGGAGGGCCATTTCAATTTTGTCAGGAAAGCCGCCCGGGGATCCGGCCGTTGCAAAGTCATCGCCACCAGAGTTGAGGTCACCACGTTTCTGTTTGATCGACCGGACGAATAGAATCCGTTCGCGATGGAACCGGACCGTTCAACGGAGTGGCTGCTGCTGTGACGACTGATGATGACTGGGACTTACCTGCCAATGAAGCTGCTGTTTCGACGGATGATCTTACTCCGTCTCAGCGGGCGGCAGTCGAACACTTTCATGGACCGCTGCTCGTGCTGGCGGGGCCGGGGTCGGGGAAGACGCGGGTCATCACGCGGCGAATCGCCCGGCTGATCGAGCGCGGTGTGCGGCCGTGGGAGATTCTCGCGATCACCTTCACCAACAAGGCGGCCCGCGCGATGGGCGAGCGCGTTCAGGCACTGCTGCCCGGTTCGCGGATCTGGGTCAGCACGTTTCACCGCTTCTGTGCGAGGCTGCTGCGCGAGCATGGTCGTGCCGTCGGATTGCAGCCGAACTTTTCGATCTACGACACCGGCGATCAGCAGCAGCTCATCAAGCAGGTGCTGCACGATCTGAACTTCGACGCGGCTCACTTTCCCGCGAACAAGATCGGGTCGCGGATCAGTCAGGCGAAGAACGAACTGCTGACACCGGAACTGTACGTCGCACGGTATGGCGAGGGGATCGGGACGCACCTCGAGGCGGTCGTGGCCAAGATTTATCCGGCCTATCAGAAGCGGTTGCTCGAAGCGAACGCGGTCGACTTCGACGATCTGCTGGTTCACGTCGCGCTGCTGCTCGCCGAGCAGGACGAGCTGCGCGCGGAACTCGATCAGCGACATCGCTTCATTCTGGTCGATGAGTATCAGGACACGAATCAGGCGCAGTACCAGATCGTCGCCGCGCTGTCGCAACTCGAACCGAACCTGTGCGCGACGGGAGACCCCGATCAGTCGATCTACGGCTGGCGCGGGGCGAGGATCGAAAACATCCTGCGGTTCGAGCAGGACTTTCCCGACGTGGCGCTGATCCGGCTGGAGGAGAACTTTCGCAGCACACCCGAAATCCTGAAGACCGCTGACGGGCTGATCGCGCACAACGTCCATCGCAAGGTGAAGCGACTGAAGACCGACAACGTCAGCGGCGAGCCGGTCGAACTGCGGCTGTTTCGCGACGGGCAGCATGAGGCGAGCAGCATCGCCAACGAAATCTCGGCCCTGGTCGAAGCGGGCGAGCGGCAGTGGAAGGACTTTGCGATTTTCTATCGCGTCAACTCGCTGTCGCGTTCGCTGGAGACGGCCCTCGCGCGGCAGAAGATCCCGTATCAGATCGCCGGCGGCGTCGCGTTCTACGAGCGGGCCGAGATCAAGGATTTGCTCGGCTACCTGCGGCTGATCGAGAACCCGCTGGATCGCGTCGCCTTTCTGCGCGTCGTCAACACGCCGACGCGCGGGATCGGGAAGAGCTCGCTCGACAAACTCGTCCGCTGGGCCGACGGCACGGGAACGCTCCTGCTCGACGCGGCAAGGCAACCGGGTCAGGTTCCCGATCTCCCCAAGAAGGCGGCCGTCCAATTGCGGACCTTCGCGGCGCTGATCGATGAACTGGCACAGGCGAGCAGCGGGCCAGTCGAGGCGCTCTTGCAACTGATCCTGCGGCGAACCGGATACCTGCGGCAGTTTGAATCGTCCGATGAGGACGACATCCAGCGACTCGGCAACATCGACGAACTGGTCAGCGCGGCGCGGCAGTACGACGAGCAGGAGCCTGACAGCGATCAAGAATCCTCGCTGGCCGGCTTCCTGGAAACGGCGAGCCTTGCGCAGGACATCGACTCACTGGATGAGTCAACCGGCGCGGTGACGTTGATGACGCTCCACGCGGCCAAGGGACTGGAGTTCCCCGTCGTCTACCTGATCGCCGTCGAACAGAACCTGATCCCGCACGAACGCTCGCTGCGCGAGAACGATGCGCGACAACTCGAAGAGGAGCGTCGCCTGCTGTTCGTGGGGATCACCCGCGCGGAGGAGAAGCTCGTGCTGACTCACACCCAGCGCCGCGAGATTCACGGCCGCAGCCTGAGCACCATTCCGAGCGACTTCCTCGAAGAGCTGGCCGTCGAGCACCGAGACTGCACCGGCGCGGAAGACTTTCAATTTGGAGACTCCACCGACGACGACCTTGACTTCGGTGCGGACTCCCACGATTCGCAGGAGACCGGTCACGACGATGAGGCCTCGTTCGACCGCCAGTCGTTCCTCGACGGCAGCCGCTCGCGCGCCGAACCAGGTCTCGGACGGAAGAGTTTCGGTCCACAGGGCCGTTCGCTGCCAGGCGGCCTGCGACTCACCACGGGCGCGTCGCTGGAGTCGGGATCGAAACAAGCGGTCGAGTTACCGCTGGGCTTTGCCGTCGGGATGCAGGTCCGACACCCGCGCTATGGCTTGGGGACCGTCATCGAAACGAGCGGCCTCGCGAAGAACCGGACGGTCACGGTGGAGTTCGTCGCCGAGTCACGCCGCGAGAGTTTTCGGGTTGCGCAGTGCCCGTTGCAGCCGGTCGGCTTGAGGTGACGCCTCAACCGGTTGCAAACCGTCCTAAAACAGTTCGCCTGTTTCGTGGACGTTTCCGGTCGCTCAGCAATCCGCCGACCGATTTTTTCCGGCGTCAACGACGCTCAAAAATGGCGGAAAAGTTCCGGCGCGACATTTTTGAGCGTCGTTGGAGACGGAAAAGTTCCGGCGCGACGTTTTTGACCGTCGTTAGAGACGGAAAAGTTCCGGCGCGACGTTTTTGACCGTCGTTAGAGACGGAAAAGTTCCGGCGCGACGTTTTTGAGCGTCGTGGAAGACGGAAAAGTTCTGGCGCGACATTTTTGACCGTCGTTTGGCACGGAAAAGTTCTGGCGCGACGTTTTTGAGCGTCGTTTGAGGCGGAAAAAGAAAAATCCGGGACAAACGAGCGTCAAAAATGGCAGAAAAAATGAAATTCCTAACGCATAGTCTTTCCTGATAGTCGTTTGTGGAGAATTCCTGTTTTTCCCCTCGCGGCCAACAGTGAGACATTTCCGAGCGGGGCGGCGTCAGCCCCCCCGGCAGGTTGAAGGTCGAAGGTTGAGAGTCAGAAGGAGGGTCAAAACTCTGTCCTTCAACCCTCGACCATCAACCATCAACCATCAACCTTCTCAGGGGCTGACGCCCCCACTCGGAAGTCTCATCAGCCACCGCGAGCGGTATAAAAAAACCTCCGAAGGAACGAGTCGCTTCGGAGGTTTTGATGATGTCGCCGTCCGGACAGAAAGCCTGATCGCGGCGGGCTACTTTTTGTTCTTGTTGGCTCGTTCGTCATGGGCCTTCTTCGCGGCGGCTTTCTCTGCGTCGTTGAGCTTGCCGTCGCCATCCTTGTCGAACCGCTTGAGAACTTCTTCGCGCATCTTGCCGTCGCCACCACCGGGCTGTCCGGGGCGACCGGGTTGTCCGGGCTTGCCACCCCGTTCTTCGCGGGCCTTTTTCGCAGCGTCTCGCTCTGCGTCATTGAGCTTGCCGTCGCCGTCCTTGTCAAACCGCTTGAGAATCTCAGCCGGAATCTCTCGACCCTGCCCCTTGCCTTGCGGCCGAGCCCCCTTGGCTTTGCCCTGACCGGGGGCCGCGTCAGCCACCGTGCCGAGCCACATCGTCAATGCCACAACCACCAATGCGAAACCAGCGGATCGGACCATGATCTCTTTCCTTCCCCAACGGATGACAGTTGAGTCTCGAACGGATGCGGGACTGCCCGGCATCAGAATCGCGCCGGCGGGAGATCAAACACTGCCGGATCCAGAAAGTTCCGCGGCGCGCCGAGACACGCCGTCGACGCATCCAGAATCAGTCGGCCGCCCGACGGAAAAACTGCGGGGATCGAGGCCGCCGGCAAACTCACACCTTGGCAGCTTGGGGGTCCGCTGATTGCAGAGGGGCCTGCCCCAGGTGTTCGCGACAGGTGGCGATGAGCTGCTCCTTCTGGATCGGCTTCACGGCGAAGCCATCAAAGCCGGTGTCGAGACATCGCTGACGATCGTGTTCGGTGGCGTGAGCCGTCAAGGCGACGATGCGGCCTCCATAACCGGCATCGCGCAGAGCCGACGTGGCCGCGTAGCCATCCATCACCGGCATCTGAATGTCCATCAGGATCAGACCGAACGGAGTGCCAGCCTGCTTCGCCGCCAGGGCCTGGTCGACGGCGAGCCTTCCGTTTTCAACGACTTCGACTTCGGCCCCGCTCTTTTGCAGCAGGAACGAGATCAGCTTCTGATTCGCCGGGACGTCCTCCGCCAACAAAATCCGCCCCGACAGACTGACCGTCGGCTTTGCGACCGGCTGCGAGACGACAGGTCGTGCGGATGCCGACGTCGCATCCCCCGTTAACAGCACCGTGTCTGGATAGAGTTCGGCGGCAATTTCCAGAGTAAAGGTGCTCCCGACACCGGGTTCGCTGACGACTCGAATGTCGCCTCCGAGCATGTGAGCCAGCCGCATCGAGATCGACAGTCCCAGACCGGTTCCTCCAAAACGGCGCGACATCGACGTGTCGGCCTGTGCGAACGGAGCAAACAGTCGTTCGACCTGTTCGGGCTCCATCCCGATTCCAGTGTCTGTGACCGAGAACCGCAGTGAGCCAGCCGCCTGATCGTACCCCACCGTCACCGTGACTCGGCCCAGTTCGGTGAACTTGATGGCGTTGCCCACCAGGTTGACCAGCACCTGCCGTACGCGCAGTGCGTCGGTCGCAATCTTGTCGGGCAGCGGATAAAGAATCTCGCACTTCAACGTGAGACTCTTGTCACAAGCCCGCAGTTGCATCAGCCGCAACACGTCCTCGGTGAGTTTGGCGGGCGAGACCTGCAGTTTTTCGAGCTTCATGCGCCCGGCTTCGATCTTCGACAGGTCCAGGATGTCATCGATCAGTTCCTGGAGATGCCGGCCGTTACTGCGGATCACATCGATCGTTTCGAGACTGTTCAGCGGTCCCCGCGACAGGTCGCCTTCATCGTAGAGCAGGTCGGCATAGCCCAGGATGGCGGTGAGTGGTGTGCGCAACTCGTGACTCATGTTGGCCAGGAACTCACTCTTGGCGCGCGCAGCCGTTTCGGCCTCATCCTTCGCGCGCGCCAGTTCTTCGGACTGGCGGATCAGTTGCACAGACTGCTCGGCGATCCGATCGCGAGATTCCTCGACCTGCTTCAGGTATTGGCGTCGCTCCTCCTCGGCCTGCTTGCGCTCGATGGCCACGCCTGCCACCTTGACGGCCGCTTCGATGACCTGAATGTCGGCTTCGCTCGGATGATTCACCTTGTTGTCATAGATGACAAATGTCCCGATCACCCGGCCGGTCTCGCCAAAAATCGGCTGTGCCCAACAGGACGCCAGGCCCGCGCGGGCGGCAACCTCTTTGTACTGTGCGCCACAAGCGGGATGCTGCTGAATGTCTTCGACAATAATGCGTTCCCGCAAGTGGACGGCGGTCGCGCAAGGACCGAAGCCAGACCCGATCTCGATCCCGTTGACCGCAGTGGTGAAAAACTCCGGCAAACTGGGAGCAACTCCGGTCAGCAGTCGTCTGCCGTCGCGATCCAGCAGCAGAATACAAATGGCTCGTGTCGGGCTCTCCTCTTCCAGTCCGCGCGCCAAGACGTCCAGAATGTCGGTGAGCGGAGCACCCGTCGTCAGCGCCTCCATCACGGAGTTGCGAATGCGTTCGTAGGATTCGATGACTCGGCGCTCGTTGATGTCACTGATCGAGCCGGCCATGCGCACGGCGTTCCCCCCCTCGTCCCACACGGCCTGACCCCGTTCGAGATACCACCGGTACTCGCCGCTCTTGGTCCGCAGTCGGTGTTCGATGTGGTAGGGGACTCGCTCGTGCAGATGCCGCTCGACGGCGGTCCAGGTTCCATCGAAATCATCCGGATGCAGCACGTCGGCCAGGGCCGACAGCCACACTCCGAACTCCTCGTCACCGTAACCGAGCAGTTCCTTGAATCGCGTGGAATAGAACACCCGGTCGGTTTGCAGATCCCAGTCCCAGATGCCGTCGTTCGTTCCGCGCAGGGCGAGTGAGAATCGCTCTTCACTGACACGCAGCGACTCTTCGGCCTCGGAAGCCCGCACCGCCTCCGCGTTCGCCGCCGCCCATTCCTCGCGCAGTCGAACGGTCAATCGGCCGAAGTCGCCAATCATGCGGCCCAGTTCATCCTGAGCCTCGACGGGAACGGTGTCGTTTCCCTGCCAGTCGTTGGCCAGCGCACGGTCCGTCACTTCACGCATTCGATCGACGGTGCGAATCACGGCCAGGCAAAACCCCACCCCCAGATAGATGGCCAGCACGACGGGCAGCAGGGCCGTCAGAATCAAATACATCCGGCGGAACCGGGCCGCTTCACAGCGCCGGCCGACGACACTGTCAATGGAATTCAGACACTCCTCATGGAGCGCGAAGATGTCATTCACCACCTCAGAGTCGAGATGCTCGGTGCCGGAGTGAGTGAATTGACCTTTGGACGTTCGCAGGCTCTCGCGCATCAACTTCCGTATCGAATCCAATGTCGCCAGACACTTGGCCTGGGGTTGCTCCAGCCGCGGTATCAAATCCTCATTCCGTTGCTTGGCAAGTCTCAACCCATCGTCGACCTGCCTGTGAAGCGTGCGCAAGCCGACCAGAGCCTCGGCCGCCTCCAAGTCGACTCGAAATCCCTGTTCCCCCTTCCGCTCGTCCGTGTGGACGATCTCCCACAGCCGATCTTCGGCCTCGACCAACTCGGGCAGCAACCGGGTCGTGGCGAGTGCCAGACTCTGACTGTCCAAATGCGAGTCCGTCGTCAGATTCGACAGGTCGGCGAGTTGCCGGAGGACCGTCATCAGGTCGCGAATCAGTTCGGTTTGGAGTGACCGTTCGGACAGACCGGGATTGCCCCCCTCCCGCGCGAGTCTGAGCAATGTGTGAACCTTCGACTGAAACGACGCCCACCGCGCTGACGAGGCCAACAGCCGCACACAGTCATCGTCGGTGCTCGCCACGGCGTTCAGGCGGAATTCCAACTTCTCGCGAAATCGGCGATCCGCCTCGACCAGCTCGTCGCCACGATGCGCGCCGGCCTGAGTCACCAGCCGCCGATGCTCGCACAAGACACGCCACAGCGGCACCATCAATCGCACCGCCCGATTGCCCGCCAGCTCCCGTTGAGAAATCTCCACACGCTCGTTCAACAGGGAGATGTACTGGCTGGTCACGAAGACCAGTGGCAACGCAAACAGCATCCCCGCCGCCGCAAATTTTCGCGGATAGGACAGTCGGTTCATCAACTGAACCGCCGGATCGAACAGGCATCGTAGAGCGAACTTCACGCAACACTCCGAGACGCACCGACACCGCCATCACAGCGAGTGTCCCTCCCAACGCCGAACAATCAGACCGGTCGATGCCGATGTCCGCGGCGCACGCACCCGTCAACTCGCGGCTCGCAAACTGAAGTCAACCGTGAGAACGAATCGCTGACCGACCGGCTCCATGCCGTCGTCGTTGAGATCGACCGACCGAGATTACTCTGTCCACAAAAGTGACACTCGAATCGACAATCGGGCGAAGCTGCACACGACCTTAGCGATTGAACCGCCCGTCACGATGCCGCCGATTCCACCGAGGGCGCACGCAGGGCGGAATGCCGAACCACGGATTACCAGCGTTCGACCGGACCGTTGGGAACCTTGATGAGGGCCGTGGCAACCGGCGTGCGGCGTTCGCCGTGGCGGGCGCGAATCTCGGCGACGATGGCGTCGAATTCGGAGAGGCTTTCAAACAGACGCAGCCGCTGTTCGAGGTCTTCCGGAATGCCGAGCTTCGCGCCGTACCAGGCGGCAAACTTGCGGAACAGCCGGCAGCTTCGTTCGGCATGCTGTTCGGTCATGAGTGCGAAATGACGGGCGAGGAAATCGACCTGTTCGTCCGGCGTGGGGTCGCGCGGTTCGCGACCGGCCTCCACGTCACCCAGCTTTCGAAACAGCCACGGGTCGAGCATCGCGCCACGCCCGATCGCCACGGCCGCACAGCCGGTGAGACGTCTCATGCGGTGAGCCTCCTCCACGGTACGAACATCTCCGTTGCCGATGACCGGAATGCCATCGACCGCCGCGACCGTGGCAGCAATGCCGTCGAGATCGACCGTGCCGTGAAAGCCCTGTGCCCGCGTGCGGCCGTGAATGGTAATGGCCGCCACGCCGATGCTTTCAAACCGGCGGGCCAACTGCGGTGACGCGATGCTGTCGCGATCCCAGCCCAGGCGCATCTTCACCGTGACCGGGATGCCCACCGCCGTGACGACTCGTTCGACCAGACGACTCGCTCCGTCCGCATCGCACAAGAGCCGCGCACCGCCCCCCTGCCCGTTCACCTTCGCCATCGGGCAGCCCATGTTGATGTCGACCCCGGCATAGCCGTGAGCCTCCAGCCAGAGAGCTGCTTTCACCAGGTGGTCCTCGTTGCCGCTGAAGATCTGCACCGAGAGCGGCCGGTCGTCGGGATGCGTCTCGATCAGTTCGAGCGAATGCCGATTCCCCGACACGAGCTGCGTGGCATGGACCAGATCGGTCGTCGCGAGACCGAGTCCCCCCAACTCCCGCAACGCGCGACGAAAGGCCAGATGCGTGTAACCGGCTAGCGGCGCGAGGCAATAGCGCGACGGCAGACGTCGTTCACCGATGGTGAAGGATGAATCGGGAGCGATCACGGGCGGATGGGAATCTTGGTCATTGGTCATTGGTCATTAGTCATTGGTTGTTAGTCATTGGGTCACTTGAGGCTGTGAGCGGGGAGTAGCACGGTGAATGTTGTTCCCTGACCGAGATGGCTTTCGACGGTCATCGTCCCTTTGTGTGCGTGGACGATCGACTGGCAGATGCTCAGGCCAAGGCCGTTGCCGCGTGCTTCATCTCCGCGTTGACGGGCTTTCTCCACCTGGTAGAAGCGGTCGAACACGCGGAGGATTGATTCGGGAGGGATTCCGATTCCGGTGTCCGCGACGGTGAGGGCGATGAAATCCGGATCGGGAGCGCGCCTCCATCCAATCGAAACGGAACCGTTGGCCGGCGTGAACTTGATGGCATTGTCGACGAGGTTCGTCAGGAGTTGCCTCAGTTGGCTCGGGTTGCCGTGCAGAGTCAACGATTCGACGCCGTCGGCCCGCAGTGTCACTCCGCGTTCTTCGGCGACGGGCCCAAACATTTCGACGGTCTTGTCGATCAATTCGTGCATCGGCACAGACTCGCGCCGCAGGTCGGCACCTCCCGCCTCGCTTTGAGCCAGTTGCAGCAGTTGATTGACGAGTTGGCCGAGATGCCGGCATTCGTCGTTGAGCTGAAACAGCGTCTCCTCGTATTCTTCGACCGTCCGGGGCTTTTCGAGCGTGACTTCGACCGAACTTTGAATGGCGGCCAGCGGCGATCGCAATTCGTGCGCGGCGTTCGCCACGAACTCACGGTTCTTTTCGAGGTGGTCGGCGATCTGATCGAGGAACGTGTTGATCTTGGTGGCGAGCTGATCGAGCTCGTCACCGATGCCGCGCACCTTGAGACGCTCGTCGAGGTGACTCGGTCGCAGTCGCTCGGTCGTGCGGATGATTTGCTGAAGCGGCTCCACGGCTCGTCGCGCCATGATCAGCCCGCCGAGCGGAGCCAAAAGGAAAATGGCGAGGCCCACCGGCGCGAGAATGCGCGTCAGTCGTTCGACGTCCTCGCTGATGAACTTGATCGGCGTCCCCACGCGAATGAAATAGCGCGGCAGACCGGGCTTGTTCAACTGGCGTTCAATCGACCGGTACTCGACCGATCCCCAGACGTTGTGGCCGCCACTCGAACCGATCAGCAATTGCAGCGGGTGCGGCGGTGCCAGGGAACTGGCCCAGATGGTCCGGCTCCGCTGCTCATCGAGCCAGCGAATGTGCCAGCCCCGCTCGCGATGGCCCTCGGCCTTCCGCTCCATCTCGGCCACGATCTGATCCCGATCCGGATGAAACGCCTCGACAGCCAGCAGCAACTCCCGGACTTCGGCGTCCAGCGTCGTGTCGGTTTCGAGCAACAGATAAAACCGCAGCCCCTCGCGCACCCCGACCAGCGCGATGACCACGGCGATCAGCACGATCAGCGTGTTCCAAACGGTCAGACGGAACCGCAGCGAACGAAAGAAGCTGAACAGGCGTTTGGCGGTGGTGACAGGCATGGCGAGCGAAAGGATGGCAGCCCGAGAGCAATGGCGTCCAGTGTGGGATGGCGAGTGTTCCGATGGGAAGTCCGAAAACTCGTCATCCGAGTTACGGCTTTGTTTCCAGGCGGCCCAAGAGCCGCAGTAGTCCGTCAAGAATTGTCATCGGATGCGGAGGGCAACCGGGGATGAAGAGATCGACGGGGACGATGGATCCGCAGCCGTTGTGGACTTCGGGGTTGTCGATGAACGGGCCGCCGCTGATCGCGCAGGCTCCGACGGCGATCACGAATTTCGGGGCGGGAACGGCAGCATAGGTGTCCAGCAAGGCCGTGCGCATGTTCTCGCTGACCGGGCCGGTGATGACGATGCCGTCCGCATGTCTCGGTGAGGCGACGAACTGGATGCCGAAGCGGCCGAGGTCGAAGACGACGGTGCTCAAGACATTCAAGTCCGCTTCGCACGCATTGCAGCCACCGGCACTCACCTGGCGAAGCTTCAGCGAGCGGCCGAACAGGCGCAAGGATTTCTCGTCGAGAGCTTTCGCCCGTTCGAGCATCTGACCTTCGAGCACCAGATCGTCGCGAGTGCTCGTGGTCAGCCGGTATTCCTGCGTGTAGTGAATGGCATCCTGCGGACAGGCCTCCATGCAGTCCGTGCAGAACAGGCAGCGACCGAGGTCCAGACGCAGCCCCTTGTCGCCGAAGCTGATCGCGTCGGTCGGGCAGGCGTCGGCGCAGTCGCGGCAACCCTGGGGGCACTTGGACTGATCGACCACGGGCAGGCCGCGCAGGCGATCGGGCAGTGTCGGCTCGGTCGCCGGATACGCGATCGTCCGATGCCCCTGTTGCAATCGGGCCAGAACAACATCAAGCATGATTCGTCCTCACAGGTCGTGACCGCAGTACGACAGGTTGAAACTCTTGTTGCACAGCGGGAAGTCGGAGATCTGCTGATCGCGCAGCGACATCGCCAACCCCGTCCAGTTGTGGAATGACGGATCGACGATCTTGTAGCGCGAGAACCGGCCGTGAGCATCGGTCAGGGCCACATGGCAAATCTCGCCCCGCCAGCCTTCGACCAGCGACACCGCCAGATGATCGGGCTTCAACGGTCCGACAGCCGCGCGGATTGGACCGTCGGAAATCGCGACGAGTTGCTCCTGGATGAACGCCACGGAGCGTTGGATTTCCAGCCAGCGAACGTAAGCGCGCGCGAAGACGTCGCCGGTCTTCCACGTTGAGATCGGCAACGGCGCGGAGCGAAAGATCCCGGCGGGGAAATCTTGCCGGACATCGCACTCCAGGCCGCACGCGCGAGCGGCCGGACCGACCAAACCCAAGGCGCGGGCCGTCTCCTGAGTGACCGTGCCGGTGTCTTCAAACCGAGCCTGCACGGAAGCCGCATTCCAAAGCAGGTTGGCGGCATTGGCCACATCGTGCAGCGCGGAGGCGAGTCGTTCCCGAGCCTGCTGGATTCGAGTCACATCCACATCGAAGCGAACTCCTCCCGGCCGGAGCAGGCTGCGACCGAACCGGTTGCCGCACAGCAACGCCGTCAGGTTGAGGAAGTCGCCTCGCAACCGTCCGCAGTACGACGCCGTCGGCAGGAAGCCGACATCGCCTGCCAGCGCACCCAAGTCGCCGGTATGGTTGGCGAGCCGCTCCAGTTCGAGAGCGATGCCGCGCAACACGTCTGCTCGATGAGGAACTTCGCATCCCGACAGGGCTTCGATCGCCTGGCAGTACGCGGTCCCATGCCCGATCGACGTGTCACCCGCCACGGTTTCGAGCGTGTGGATCGTGCGCTTGTTCGGTCCGCCGACGAGCGTCCGTTCCGCACCGCGATGCTGATAGCCGAGCGAAATCTCCAGGTGGAAGACCTTTTCACCGTGGCATTGGAAACGGAAGTGCCCCGGCTCGATGACTCCGGCGTGAACCGGGCCGACGGCGACTTCGTGGATCTCGTCTCCCTCGACGCGGTAGTAGTCGGTGACTCCGATGACGGGAGCCTCGCCCGGCTGGCGGCCCCACGCATCGTGACCGGGGCGGTACGAGGCATGGAACCGGACCGGCTTGAACCACGGATGCCCATCGGGATGGACGCCGTACTGCTCGGCGATCTCACGCTCGAAGAGATGAGCCTGCGGGCTGTCGGGTGTCAGCGACGGAAAGCTGTCGGACTCCAGTCGCGTCTTTCCGATTCGCAAACGGGCTTCCTTCGAATCGGCGAGCACGGCATACACCTCCACTCCGTCTGCTGCCGTATCGGCGTCGCCAAACAGCGCAGAAAGGCGTTGTCCGCCAACAATCGCATCCACAATGAGGCGGCGGAAATCCTCGAACGGCATCACCGGAATTTGTGCGAGTGGGATCGCCTGGCCGTTGCTCAAGGTTGCGAACCAAGCGTGCCTACTCATGCCTGCACCTTTGAGATTGAAGTCAAATCACAAATCAGAAGACCAAATCAAGAACGTGTAACCGACATTCCAGCTTTGGCCCATCCGGTTCAGATTCGAATGCCTTGAGCGCATAACATCGGACATCTAATGCAACGCCCGAAAGGGGAGTGATATCACGATCAACATGCGGGAATTACAACCGTTGCGAACCACTTTGCCTACTAATCGGTCGGGCGCGACTCGCTCGCTTGCTGAACCGACTTCTCCTTGTCCTCTTCATGTTCCGTTTTCTCCTTGCTCTCTGCAGCCATCTGATCTAGTACCGTTTCGACCGATTTCATTGACATTTCCATCAGCCTGCGCGCCATTGAGGCGGTGACACGATCCGTGCGAATATTCTTGAACGCTGTAGCGAAGTCGGCATTCCATTTGAATGCCTCCTCCATCTGCTTGAAATCCACCTTGCCTTCCGTGAGGTACACGTAAAGGCGCCCAAACCGAAGTGAATGACGCCGATGAAAGAGCGCAACGCCTTCGTGGAGAAACGCCGTGGACAGCGACGTTAGAAAAAACATTGCTCCGAGCGCGAGCGCTCCCGCTGTTGACGACTTAAACATCACAAATGTCAGCGAATGTCCGTTGAGATCGAGATCCCCAAGAAGAGCGGAAAGCGGCAGGTGATAAATGAACCAAGCGAGTCCCATCATTCCGACTACTGCAAAGAATCCCGTAACTCCTCCCCATCTAAGATAGAAACTCCCGCGTTCTGTTAGAAGTTTCTGTGCCTTTTCCACAAACACATCGGTGGCAGCAAGTCTGTAGGGGTTCTTGAGCCCTTTCTTATCTATGTCATCTCCAGCGGCCAGTACAAGCGTCTTTCTCAAGTACACCTCGGTACCGATGTCCAACCATCGCCGGTGTGGATCAGAACCATTGCCGGCTTCGACTCGCACTCGAGCAAGCCATTTGCTGACATTGGTTTGCTGGGGATTGGATTCGTCGGCCGCTTGGTTCTCGACGTCCACGACTTTTTCTTGAGCATCCACGAGGTTTCTCCATTCATTGGTCTGGCGTCGGTACAGAGCCGCGCAGGACCGACTTTACGCTCAATTACGCTGACCAGAGTATCCATGCACAGACTGAGCACGCTAGTCAACGTATTCTGAGGGATAATTTCACGGGAGTCATTGATTTTCTAGATCATAGGCAGGATGGTAGACGAATTCCAATTCAAACACGCTGGAATTATTCACTTAATAACAATATCGATTAAGTTTTGAGATGCATAATCATCCAGCTTGTGAACGGCTTTGGTTGGCACCGAAAACTCAGGGCTATCGAATCTCACGACTTGGGAGTTGAATTCCGAAAATGTCGGTTACACCCAAATCACAAACGCCGCCTCGGCTCATCGCGGCACCTCCAAGAGCGCGGCGGCGTCACGTAAGAGCGATTCCAGTGGCGGCGGAATATAGAGGCCCATCAGCAAAACCAGTCCCATGAACAGCAGGATTGGGGCACAGGTGCCAAACGTGTCGTGAAATCCGTTCGGTGCCGGCTGCGACGGTTGTTCTCCCTGAACGACCGCGAGAACCGTCGAGCCCATGCCGATGAAGACGGCGCACAGGAAGAACAGGAACAGCCCTCCCGTCAGATACTGGCCGCTACTAATCGCGGCGTTGACGATGACGAACTCACTAATAAACGGACCAAACGGCGGCGCGCCGGTGATCGCCAGGAAGCCCGCCAGAAACAAGCCCCCCGAAACGGGCAAACGCTGCATCGCGCCTCGCACGTCGTCCATGTTTTTGCTTTTATAGGCGCGGTGAATATTCCCCGACGACAGGAACATGACTCCCTTGGTCAACCCGTTGTTGATCAGGTGCAGCAATGCGCCGTACATCGCCATACCTCCAATGCCGATGCCGAGAATCAGGATGCCCATGTGCTCCACGCTGGAATACGCCAGCATCCGTTTGAAATCGCGCTGCCGCACCATGAACACCGCGGCAAACGCCATCGAGAACAGCCCCGTGACGATCATGACCTGTCGCGCGAACTCCGCTTCCGCTTCGGGACCGGCACGGCAGATTTGATAGACACGCAGGATCGACAGAAACGCACAGTTGGTGACCCCTCCCGCCAACAGCGCCCCCACGATGCCCGGCGCCTCGCCGTAGGCATCCGGTTTCCAGGTGTGCATCGGTGCCAAACCCATCTTGGTTCCATAACCGACGAAGAGCAGTACAAACGCCGCGCGAAGCCACGGCGGCGACAACTTCGGCGCGTCCTTGATGAGCTGGTCGAACAGTAGCGTCGACTCCAAGCCCTGCACCAGCGACGAGTACGCCAGGAAGAAGGAGCCTAACAGTGCGAGCGCGATGCCGACCGAGCAGATCAGCAGGTATTTCCAGGTCGCCTCCAGCGAGAGGCGGTTGTGATTGAAATAGATCCCGGGGGCGCTCACCAGAGTCGTTGCTTACATCGCTAACCACAGGAGGCCAAGAAGATTCGTCAGCGTCACCAGAGTCATCATCGACAGCGAGGCAAACAGGTTTCCGCACAGAACCCGGTTGTCGCGGTCATCCCGGAGGGCTAGGTACGACGGCGCATACAGAGAGCAGAGGAAGAACAGAACGGTGATGAAGCCCAGCACCACTTTGCCCAACGGATCGAGCAACAGCCAGCCGCGCAGCCAGCCGGGCACCCAGTCGTCCAGCCCCGTGATGACGGAGGCTCCTTCCGGCGAAAAAATGGCGAGCAGGACCAACCCGAGTTGTACTGCGGCCCCGACCGGCAACAGCCATGGCCGCCAACGATTCGAGGGCACGGCGAACAGCACGGCCGTGATCGCCAGCGGAAAGGCAATCAGCAGGTACACCATCGGTTATCCCTTCAATTGCGAGAGATGCTTGGAGCTCATCGATTTAAACTCGACATTGACTTTGTTGATGACGATGACCATCACAAGCACGCCCGTGAGCAGGTCCAGCAACACACCCAGTTCGACCAGCAACGGTATGGCTTCCAACAACAGCAAGCCAAACATGAAGATGCCATTTTCCAACAGCAGATAGCCCAGCACCTGCATGATCAACTTGTGCCGCGTCATTAGCAGCAGGAAGCCGGTCAACACCGTCGCGAGCGACGCTGAAAGGAGCAGGCGACTGTGCTGGGGTGCCAGAGGAAGCGTTGAGGAAAAAATCATTGCCAAAACGATCCCGCCTGCCCCCCCCAGCAGAGAATGCCCATAGCTGATGACCGGCTCGTGTTCGTGCTGAATCTCCGCTGCGCGCATCGCCCTCCGGAGGGATTCCGGAATCACGAATCCCTTGAGGACGATCGTGACGAGCATGAGCACCACGCCCCGCCTGCTGATCTCGAAATTCACAATCAGCGGGAACAAACCCAGCAACACTCCCTGGAAGGCCACCGCGTTGATCACGGCGCGAATCCGGCTGACGCCGAGCGCAACGAAGTTGATCGCCAAGATGACGATCAAAATCAAAAAGGGATCGCGCAATTGAGCCATCGTATTACCTCACCAACAGAAGGATGCCGACCGCCGACAGCACGCAGGCCGTGACCAGCAGCCATGGGATGTGCGTCATTCGCACGCGGGCCATCGTCGATTCCACGATGCCGATCCCGACCGCGACCGCTAGCATTCCCACGACGAAGACAGACCAATCCACAATCGCCCAACCCGTCGACAATGGCACGGCCAGACGGACGATCAGCGCACAGAAGATGAACAGCTTCAACGCCGCGCCATACAGAATCATGCCAAACGCGGGACCGCTGTGATCGAGCACCATCACCTCGTGAATCATCGTCAGTTCCAAGTGCGTGTTCGGATCGTCGAACGGGATGCGGCAGTTCTCGACCAGCAGCACGATCGACCAGCTCAGCAACACCAGGGCGAGCGACGCCCCCGCCGAATACCAGTGCGAAGCCATCGTGCCGCCCAGCATCGTCGCCAATTGCAACGAACCTGTCAGTTTGACCAGCACCAGCAGACCCAGAAAGAACGCGGGTTCGGCCAGACATGCGAAGGTCACTTCGCGTGCGGCCCCCATCCCCTCAAACGGCGAGCCGGTGTCGAGCGCCGCCGAGGCCGTAAAAAAACGACCCAACCCGAGCAGATAGACCAGCAGAATCAAATCGCCCGTGAACGAGATCGGTGCTTTGGAGTTGGCCAGCGGAATCATCAGCACCGCCAACGCGGCGGTGACCAGCCCGACCACGGGTCCGGCTCGAAACACCCATGTTGTCGTCGTGCTGAAGACGGACCCCTTTTGAACGAGCCGGATGAGATCGTAATACGGCTGCAACAACGGCGGTCCGACTCGGCCGGCGAACAGGGCCTTCGTCCGGTTGATGACTCCCAACAGTAACGGCGGCAGGGCGAGAGCCAGCAGCACGTGGATTGTGTTGTGAATGACCATTGCCATCGGACTTCCTCAGCCAGTTCAACGCCAGAGCAACAGAGCGATCAGCGCCACGAAGATGTACAGCAAATAGACCTGAAGGTTTCCTTGTTGAAAGATGCGAAACCACGAGAACTTCTCTGCCGCATAGCGGAAAGTGGGCAGCACGGCCTCGTCGAGCACGGGATCGCGGATCTCACTGTGGAAGTCGGTTCGTTGCGGAAACAGCACCATGATCTCCGGCCGCCGTGTTCGTGGACGCAGTGCCCAACCGAATAGGCCCACTAGCATCTCCGCGAACGACGACGAGGTGTATTGCATGCGAGGCGTCGGCGCGACGTAACCGCAGCCCCACGTCGGGCCGGTCTCCACAACGCTGCCTCGCAGCCGAACCCACAGCAGCAGACTGGTCAGAGCCAACGCCGCGACCAGCACCAGTGCCATGACGCTGATCCAATCGAGCGGTGCCAGAGTCGTCAGTCGCGGTCCCACATCGCCCAACTCCGGTGCCCACGCCGAGACCGCCTTCGCCAGGACCGGCGCGAACCAGGTCGGTGCCAGACCGATGCCGAAGCAACACGCCACCAGCACGCCCATCGGTCCGATCATGCTCAGCCCCGACTCCTGAGCGTGGCGCGCGTGTTCCGACCGCGCGCTTCCCAGGAAGACCGCGCCGAACACTTTCACAAAGCACGCGAGCGCCAGCGCGCCGATCAGTGCCAGAACGGGTGCGGCCAACGCCGCGCCCGCGAAGGACGGTCCGCCGTCGGCTTTCAAAGTCCCGAACAAACCGAGATAGATCAGGAACTCGCTGATGAACCCATTCAACGGAGGCAGGCCGCAGATCGCCACCGCGCCGACCACGAAGCACAGCGCGGTTTGCGGCATCCGTTTGGCCAAACCGCCGAGCTGGTCAATCTCGCGGGTCCGCACCGCATGAATGACCGATCCGGCACTCAGGAACAGCAACGCTTTGAAAAAGGCGTGATTCCAAACGTGCAGCAACCCGCCGCTCAATCCCAGGATGATCCACTCGGCGCGGCCCAGCGACCTGCCGATCAGAGCCAGCCCGATGCCCATGACGATGATGCCGATGTTCTCGATGCTGTGATAAGCGAGCAGACGTTTGAGATCGTGCTGACCGATGGCGAAGGCGACACCCAGCACACCGGAGACCGCACCCAATCCCAGCAGGATGCCTCCCCATTCCACGGGTGGATGCGGAACCAGCGAAGTGATCCGCACGATTCCGTAAATCCCCATCTTGATGATGACGCCCGACATCAGGGCCGAAACGTGGCTGGGCGCGATCGCATGCGAACTGGGGAGCCACACATGAAACGGCATCACCCCCGCTTTCAGTCCGAACCCCACCACGGTGAACACGAAGATCGCCGTGGCCATACCGTGCGTCAGGGTGTCGCCGTTCAGCGGAGTCAATGAGTAGGAGCCGCTCGCGGTTCGCAACAACGCGAACAACGCGAACAACGACAGGGTCGCGACCTTCGTGGAGACCAAATAGATCCAGCCCGCTTCACGAACCTGCCGATCGTGGTCTTCCGTCGTGACAAGGAAGAACGCGGACAGCGCCATGATCTCCCAGCCGACCATGAACAAAATGCTGTTGCGGGCAATCACCAGCAACGCCATTCCGGCGGACAACAGTCCGTAAAACAACCGCAACTTGCGGCCATTCTGAGGATGCTCAGTCTGCTTCCAGTAACCCAGGCCGTAGATGCTGCCCAGCAGCGAAACCAGAAAGATCGGGACCAGGAACAGAGCCGACAGTCCATCCATCGCCACGTCGAATTCCGCGCCCGGAATCGCCCACGACCGCACGATCGGCTGGCTGTCTCCCGTCACCCAAAAAACGCCGACGCCGCTCAATCCCACGCCCGAACCAATTACGGCCAGCACGGTCGTCACGTACTGCCCGGTGGTCGAGAATCGACTTAGAAAAAGCCCGGGGATGCCACTCGTCGCAGCGATCACGATCCCCAGGAGAACCAACTGTTCGCTCATTGCGTTTCGCTCCACGTGGGTAGAGATACCCAAACCAGGTTCAAAACGACATGCCACCGGCAGCGTGCAGGCATGACTGGACAATCAGTGGCCGACAGTTTCCTCGGCCGCAATGGCGTAGCCTCGCCCGCGAACGGTTGTGATGAACGAGTCGGTTCGACCCTTGTCGAGCTTGCCGCGCAGGCGGTTGACGTGGACTTCGATCACGTTGGTCGTGCCGTCCCAGTTGAAGCCCCAGACATGCTCGCACAGCATCTTGCGCGTGACGACCTGTCCGGCGTAGCGCATCAGCAGCTCGGTCATGCTGAACTCGATGGGAGTCAGATCGACATCCCGTCCATCGCGGGTGACTCGGCGCGTGGTGAGGTCCAGCGTCACGTCGCCGACCGTCAAGACCGGCGTCGGACGGTGGCTGGTGCGTCGGACGACCGCGTTGACACGGGCGAGCAGTTCAGCGAACTCGAACGGCTTCACAATGTAATCATCCGCGCCGGCGTTGAGTCCGGTGATCCGCTCATCGACCGAACCGAGAGCCGTCAGCAAAATGACGGGGCAGAACACGCCGTGGCTCCGCAGATCGCGGAGGACCTCGTGACCATTGCGCTTGGGCAGCATCAGATCGAGCACGATGGCATCGGCCTGTTGAGACTTCGCCGCTTCCGTCCCCGCCACGCCGTCCTGGACCAGATCGCAGCCGTGCCCCGCTTCGGTGAAGCCCTTCACCAGGGCCCGACCGATGACGGGGTCGTCTTCAATGACAAGTATTCGCATCGCGGTCAGACCTTCCGTGTTGTTTTCGTCTAATGTGTTGCGAGTGATTGATTTCGAGATTTGGAAACGGCTGCTTGGAAAAACATGGTCGCCATCATACCGAACGCAGTAAACACGGATGGCCCCTGGCTGACGAACTTGTCAGCACACAACTGTTGTCCGGCAGACGAACCCCCGATGCTGACGGCCTTGTAAGTCTATTGTGTAGGCGAGTGTTCCCTTCGGACCTATAGTCGCGTCGCCGTGAACGGGCCGCGCGCGGTATGCCAAAGAATTTCATTCTCGCGCGTGCTCCGCCGAAGAAACTTGCTGGAACACGGCCCTGCCGCCGCAACCGTCAGTCGCTGATTCGACCCCGCCCCGCAATTGATCGCCGATTCGCCCTCATCGACGATTAGACACCATTACCGATATGACTCCTTCGCCAAGTTTGACCGTCACGAGCGACGGTTCGGAAACGTCCCTCGATCGCTTGCGGGCGCTGATCGAACACGCGGGCGAACTGCTGCCTGCCCAGGGACCGATCAACGTCTTCATTCACCACAACACGCTGCACGCTTTCGAAGACCTGCCGTTTGACGAGGGGGTGCAGAAGGGGGCGAGAATCTTTGGCTGTCAGCCGTACCTGAGTGAAGATCGTTATCGCGACGAGTTGGTCCGCGGGCGCATTCTGTCGGAAGACTTGTACGTCGTCCTGCGCGAGGATCTGGGGCCGGATGCGGACCATCCGGTGCTGTCGTTCTGCACGCGATTCGAGCTCAGGCTGGCGCGGCTTCAGCATTCGTTGCGGTTTGGTCCGGCCGCCGAGTTGCTGTGGTTTGTGGCTGAGACCGACGCCCTGAAGCGGATGCGCAGCGAGGTCTCGTCGTCGGTTCGCGAGCGGGTACTCGGCAAGACGCGCCATTGGATCATGCGCGACGTGCGGACACGCGGTTCCGAGGGGTCAAACGGGGCGTCAGCGCGCCAGAGTCGGCAGATCCACGACTTACTGTCCGACATCTTTGAGAGCTGCGGCGAATCGACGATTGAAAGTTGGTCGGCCGAGACGTGGGAAGCCTTCACGTTGCAAACTCTGTGGAGGATCTGTCGCGAGGGCGTGCGACATGCGAGCGAGCCGGCTTCGGTGCCTCCTTTGCCCGGGCGTCCGCGCGATGGACTGCTCGACGCCACCGGCGTGGACATCGACCTGCTGGTGCACAGCGTGTTGATCCGGTTCTGCGCTGCGTACCTGGATCAGGGATTTGCTCACTGGCACCTGCCGAATCGAGAGCAGGGCTTCTTCCGCGCGTTTGTGACTCTGTATCGGCAACCGGTCGGTCCGCCAGATCGCTGGTTGCGCGGGCTGGCGGACGAGTTGAGTCGTCTCGACGATGCCCACATCGGTCCACTCGAATCGATTCAGGAATCGCTCGATATTTTGGGGATACCCGAACCAGAATGGCACGAGTTCATCTCGGCGACGTTGCTGGCTCTGCGAGGCTGGGCTGGGATGATCCGACAGGTTGAGTTGCGCAGCGATAGTGTCGCTCATCAGATCGCCTCCGGAAGCCTCATCGACTTCCTGTCAATCAGGCTCATTCTGGAACGATTCGCGCTCAGTCATGTGGCGCGCGAGTCGCTCGGCTATGACGGACCCCTCGCTGACCTGCGCCAGATCGTGGCGACCAAAATCGCCAAGCGCGAGACACCCACCGTCGAACAGCGCGCGTTCCTCGTATTTCAGTTGGCTCAAATTCTGGGATGGTCTCCCGACGAACTGCATCACCTGAGTCCGACGGAGTGGAATCGTCTGGTGGAGGAGCTCGAGGCCTTCACACCGTTGGAACGTCGGCGTGTTTTCCATCTCGCGTTTGAGCGTCGCTTCTACACGCGGACGCTCGATGCGCTGGCGATTCATGCGTGGCACGGTCCGGACCGGTATCCGTCGCCGCGCTTTCAGGCGATGTTCTGCCTCGACGAGCGGGAAGAATCGTTCCGTCGTCATTTGGAGGAAGTGGCCGGCGATGTCGAGACCTTCTCGGCGGCGGGATTCTACAGCGTGGCGATGTATTACCGCGGTGCCGAAGACGCTCACTTTACGCCGTTGTGTCCGATCGTCATTCGACCGCAGCACTGGGTCGTCGAGACCGTCGTCGAGGACTTTGAAGAGACTCATCGTCAACGGGTCAAGGCGCGGCGGGCGCTGGGGACCGCCACGCATCAAATGCACGTCGGCAGCCGATCGTTTGCCGGCGGGGCGCTGTTGACGGCGGGCCTCGGTTTGCTGGCTTCGATCCCGCTGGTGGCGCGCATTTTGTTTCCGCGGTTGACGGGCGAAGTTCGCAAAACCGCCAGCCGTCTGGTTCGCGCGCCCGAGACCACCGAGCTGCAATTTGAACGGACCGCAGCCACACCGGGACCGCAGGAAGGTCACGTCGGCTTTACCGTCGACGAGATGACGAACATCGCCGAGCGACTGTTGCGCGATATCGGACTCACGTCGGGATTCGCACCGCTGGTGCTGGTCATCGGCCACGGGTCAAACAGCCTGAACAACCCGCACAATTCGGCCTACAACTGCGGAGCGTGTGGCGGCGGGGCGGGCGGTCCCAATGCGCGAACGCTGGCGCGAATCCTCAATGACCCTCGCATTCGGAATCTGTTGATTGCGCGAGACATCGCGATCCCCGACGGCACCTGGTTCGTCGGCGGGTTTCACAACACCTGCAATGACGCAGTCTCATTGCTCGATGTGGATCGCATCCCGGAATCGCACCGGGTGGAATTCGAGGCGGCGCAGAAAGCCATCGAACTGACGTGCGACCGAAATGCACACGAGCGTTGTCGTCGGTTTCAATCGGCGCCGTTGACCATGTCGTTTTCCGCCGCACGTCGTCATGTCGAAACACGGTCGGAGGATCTGTCGCAGACTCGCCCCGAATGCGGTCACGCGACGAACGCCATCTGCATCGTGGGACGTCGCACGCACACACGGGGATTGTTTCTTGACCGACGCGCATTCCTGACCTCCTACGATCCGACTCAGGACGATGCGGACAGTTCCATTCTGGCCCGCATCCTGGCGGCTGCGGTGCCGGTGTGTGCGGGGATCAACCTGGAATACTATTTTTCTTACGTCGACAACACGGGCTTCGGGTGTGGAGCGAAGTTGCCTCACAACGTGACGGCGCTGCTCGGTGTGATGGATGGAGCCGCCAGCGATCTCCGCACCGGCTTGCCATGGCAGATGGTCGAGATTCACGAACCGGTCCGGTTGCTGTTCGTGATTGAGACGACTCCCGAACGCATGCTGTCGATCATGGATCGCAACCCGGGGATTGGAATCCTGGTCCGTCACGCCTGGATTCACCTGGCCGTGCTGGACACGGAATCTCACCAAATCCAGGTGTTCCGAAACGGCGAGTTCAAACCGTATCGCCCGGAGGCGATCGAGTTGCCTCAAGCCGCATCGTCCGCCGACTGGTATCGCGGCTGGCGCGATCATCTCGAATTCGCCCAGATCGAACCGTCGGAAGACGCGGAACTGAAAGACAAAGGATGATTGTTTGAAATGCCTGATTCCACGAACGTGATGACCGCGCTGGGACTGATCGTCGTCGCCGCTCCGGTGCTGCAGTTCGGCATCCTGGGAGGTTCGTCGCTGATCGACCGTCGGCTGTCGGAGCGTGCGACCATGCGGCTGATTCAGACGGCGACCGGTGCCGGCTTGCTGGCGGCGGTCGCGCTGCTGGCGTTGATGCTTCCCCAGTCGAATCCGCATGTCCCGATTCGGTTGGGGAATTGGGTCGACATCCCGCACTATCACTTCTCGATCAAGTTCGTCTTCGACCGGCTCTCGGTGCCGTTTGTGATCCTGTCGTACGTGCTGTGTGGCGTGATCAGCGCCTTCGCCAGCAACTACATGCACCGCGAACCGGGCTACAACCGGTTTTTCGTGTTCTATTCCCTGTTCCTGCTCGGCATGGTCGTGACCTCTTTGGCGGGAACGATCGAAACGCTGTTCGCCGGCTGGGAATTGGTGGGTCTGTCGTCGGCTTTACTGGTGGCATTCTTTCAGGAGCGGCCGGCTCCGGTGCGAAACGGCTTGAGAGTGTGGAGCGTGTATCGCGTGTCGGATGCCGCACTGCTGATTGCGGCTCTGACGTTGCACCACATGACCGGCGAAGGTGACTTCGACAAACTGATGGGCACCGCGTCGTGGCCCTACGGTCACGCCTCGGTCGCCGCTCGCGAAGCATTGGCCGTCGGCTTGCTGTTGCTGCTGGCGGCGGCCGGGAAATCCGCGCTCGTGCCATTCTCGGGTTGGTTGCCGCGAGCGATGGAGGGTCCGACCCCGTCCAGCGCGGTCTTCTACGGTGCGCTGTCGGTTCATCTCGGCGCGTTCCTGTTGTTGCGAGTCGGTCCCCTGTTGGAATGCTCGGCAGCGCTGTGTGCCGCCGTCGTCGCGCTGGGTCTGGTCACGGCGTTCTACGCGGCGGTGACCGCTCGCGCGCAGACCGACATCAAATCGGCGCTCTGCTTCGCCTCGTTGACGCAGGTCGGAATCATCGTCGCCGAGATCGGCTTCGGTCTGCGCTACATCCCGCTGATTCACATCCTCGGTCACGGCTGCCTGCGCACGCTGCAGTTCGTTCGCGCCCCGACGTTGCTTCAGGACTACCGTCAGTTGGAGAATGCGATCGGCGACAGCCTGCCGCGCCGGTCGGGGTTCTGGGAACGCTGGCTGCCCGAACGGTTCCGGATGTGGCTCTATCGGTTTGCCATCGAACGCGGATATCTCGACGCGTGCTTGAACGACTACATCGCGGCCCCGATCCTGCGCGTTTTTCAGTGGTGCGACGGACTGGAACAACGCTG
Organism: Planctomycetota bacterium; assembly: GCA_038040225.1. Taxonomy (GTDB): domain Bacteria; phylum Planctomycetota; class Planctomycetia; order Planctomycetales; family Planctomycetaceae; genus Schlesneria. The sequence continues at coordinate 39,142 of JBBPIS010000004.1, read as the reverse complement.
GCTTCGCCTTCTTTCGGGAGAACCATCCGACGAAGCTGTGTCCCCCGGGAAATCGGCTCGTTCACTGGATGACCTGCTATGAGTGAACTGCATCTACCGTGGTTGGCTGCGTCCCTCGTGTTCTCGCTGCTCGGCGCAGCCTGGGTCGCGTGCGTGCGCGATCCCCGTCTGGCACGCCAGTGGTCGCTGATCTTTTCAGGATTGACACTGCTCACCGCGGTGGGAGCCTGGTTGGACTTCGACCTGCTCGCGACCAATGAAGCCATCGGGTATGGGCATCTCCAGACGCAGTGGTTCGGGCGCGAGTTTTTCGTCATCGATCGACTCAGCGCCCCCCTGCTGCCGCTGGTGGCGCTGCTGCACTTTCTGACGGCGCTCACCACGCTGAATACCAAGGTTCGCAGGTTCTCATTCGTATCGGCGCTGATCTCGGAAGCCATCCTGCTGGCGACCATTTGTTGTCGCGAGCCTTGGATTGTGATCGGCCTGCTGGCAGCTGGAACCGTGCGGCCGTATCTCGACCTGCGCACCCGCGGTCAGCCGACACGGGTTTACGTCATTTACATGGCGGCCTATGTGCTGCTGATGGTCGCGGGCTGGAGCATCGTCGAAATGGAGGGGCAGGATCAGGCCCACAGCCTGTGGGCGGTCGTGCCATTGTTGGTGGCCGTCTTCATTCGCAGCGGGATTGCTCCGTTCCACAGTTGGATGCTGGATCTCTTCGACCGCTCCACGCTGGGGAGCGCGCTGTTGTTCGTCGCACCCTTGACGGGTGCTTACGCCGCAGTGCGATTGCTGCTGCCGATCGCGCCCGACTGGGTGTTGCGCAGCATCGGACTGGTCTCACTCTTCACGGCCGTCTATGCGGCGGGAATGGCCTTGATTCAGCGAGACGCCCGTCGCTTCTTCTGCTTCCTGTTTCTGAGCCACTCGGCGCTGGTCCTGGTCGGACTGGAAATGGGAACGCCGCGCTTGAGTTCTCCGATCGGCCTGACGGGCGGACTGTGCGTTTGGCTGTCGATCGGATTATCACTGGGGGGCTTCGGCCTGACGCTGCGCGCTTTGGAGGCTCGACGGGGCCGACTGAAACTGACCGAATTTCAAGGACTCTACGAACACACGCCCACGTTGGCCGTTTGCTTCCTGTTGACAGGCCTGGGCAGCGTGGGCTTTCCGGGAACGCTGGGTTTTGTCGGAACCGAAATGCTCATCGACGGAGCCGTCGAAACGTATCCGTACATTGGCGTCGCAGTCGTCATTGCGGCGGCCCTGAACGGCATTGCCGTGGTGCAGGCTTACTTTCGGCTGTTCACCGGGACGAGGTACTCCTCGTCTGTGTCGTTGCAGATCGGCGAACGTGAGCGATTCGGAGTCCTTCTGCTGGCGGCACTCATCCTCATCGGAGGCATCTTCCCCCAGCAAGGCATTCTGTCGCGGTATCGCGCGGCCGAAGAACTGCGTCAACAGCACACCGAAGACGCAAACGAAACGACTTCGTCTGAGCCCGAGCAGGGGCACAAACATTGATGTTTACGAAACCGATGGGAGTGGATGCCTGCCGAGTTCCAGCCAGCGATCGGCCGCCGATGGCATTTTTCACCTGACGATCCGCCAAGAATTGTTTCTCAATTTCGCCTCGCCTCTGTTCTCAATGTCTCTGTCCTCAATATCTCTGTGTTCTGGTCTCGCTCCCTTTCGTGCCCAGCTTCTGTAGGGTTCCATCATGCAACACTCGCCCCCATCCCCGATCCCAAAGCCCGGATTGTCAGGCCTGCGTGAGAATTTCGCGGCAGACTTGAAGTCGGGGTTTCTCGTGTTTCTGATTGCCTTGCCGTTGTGTCTGGCGATCTCGCTGGCTTGCGGTTATCCGGCCATCGCCGGTGTGTTCACCGCCATCATCGGCGGAGTTCTGGCACCGTGGCTGAGCAACTCGGAGTTGACCATCAAAGGTCCGGCGGCAGGCTTGATCGTGATCGTACTTGGTACGGTCAATGAGTTTGCCGAGATCTACGGTCAGGAGCGTGCCTACCAACTGGCCCTGGGGGTCGGAGTGGCCGCCGGTGTTTTGCAGATTCTGTTTGCGCTCTTCCGCACCGGAATCCTGGGCGACTTTTTCCCCACGTCGGCCGTTCACGGAATGCTCGCCGCGATCGGCGTGATCATCATTTCCAAACAGGTTCCCATCTGCCTCGGTCTGCCGAACAAGGGAGAACCGCTGGAGCTGTTGGCCAAGATTCCCGAAGAACTGATCCACATGAACCCCGATATCGCGGTCATCGGTGGTCTAAGTCTGCTCATCCTGTTTGGCTTGCCGCTCATCAAGAACAAATACGTCCGCATGGTCCCGGCTCAGTTGATCGTCATCCTGGTCGCCATTCCGCTGGGGATGTATTTCGACCTGGATCACGAACACACTTACTCGATGATCGGCCACGAATTTAAGTTGGGCCCCCAGTTCCTCGTCAATGTGCCAAACAGTTTGTTTGGCGCCATCACCGGCCCGGACTTTGCCGGCTTGGCTACGGTCACGGGCTGGAAATGGGTGATGATGTTCGCATTGATCGGCACGCTGGAATCCATGTTGAGTGCGAAGGCGATTGACTCGCTCGATCCCTGGCGTCGCAAGACGAATCTCGACCGCGACAATCTGGCCGTGGGGATTGGCAACACCATCGCGGCGTTCATCGGCGGATTGCCCATGATTTCCGAGATCGTTCGCAGCAAAGCCAACATCGACAACGGCGCACGAACGCGTTTCGCGAATATGTTTCACGGCCTGTTCCTGTTGCTGTTCGTGGCCCTGGTGCCGCAATTGCTGCATCGCATCCCGCTGGCCGCCCTGGGAGCCATGCTCGTCTACACCGGCTTCCGCCTGGCGTCGCCGCGCGAGTTCGTCAACGTCTACAAGATTGGCCGCGAGCAACTCATCATTTTCGTGAGCACGCTCGTCGCCGTGCTGGCGACCGACCTGCTGATCGGGATCGCGATCGGGATCGCCGTGAAGTTCGCCATCCACATGATTAACGGAGTGCCGCTCCGTTCACTGTTCTGGCCCTACCTGGAGATCGAAGAAACGGACGGCGAGATTGTCCACATCAGGGCAAGAGAAGCCGCGATCTTCAGCAACTGGATTCCGTTCAAGCGTCAAATCGAAAACGCGGGACTGCTCCAGGGCAAGTCCGTCGCGCTGGATCTCTCCGAAGCACGAGTGGTCGATCACAGCGTCATGGAGAAACTGCACGAATTGCAGGAGGAATTCCATCAGCAGCAACTTCGGCTGGAGATTACCGGTTTGGAATCTCATCGGGCGGTTTCGGGCCATCCCATGTCCGCCAGACATCGACGGCTCGTTCCGATTCGGAGAATCACGGTCATTGCCCCCTTGTCGTTGGACGGACGTCTCCAGGAGGAATTCATCAAACTGGGCGCAACCGGCTATACAGCCACCGCCTGCATGGGAGCAGGTCGCCGCGGATTGGAGAAGGATCCCACCGCGTCCGAACCTCAGATTCGAATTGAAGTGCTGGCGTTGCCGGATGTCGCGGACACAATGCTTGCCTACCTGCATCGGGAAATTGTTCCCTTATTTCCAGTAACCGCGTGCATCGAAACCGTTGAAGTTCTCAAACCCGACGAATTCTCCGCCGTGCTCAAATGAGTCTTGCCGTGGAACCAGCGGCGGTTCTCAAAGTCACCCGCGGCGTGACGCAGATGTGGTGGGTCAGACTGCCGCCGTGATCCGTTGTACCTGGCGTGCGCAACAAGATTGACGGGCGCGACAATTTGAAAAAAAAAACGCCCGCTGGCGAAGTCTCCACTTGCCGAAGCCGGTCGAATGGGGAATGATCATGCCCGTGGGTCGCGGTTACGTACGCGACGGACTGGAAGCTCGCGAGGTGGTCGGCACTGGCTGCCAATCGAAGCGGGGAACTCTAGCACGAAAGGGAGGTGACTTTTTGGATTCAGACAGTAGTAAACGCCAGCGAGGTGGCAAAGCCTGAGGATAGTCGACGGGCTGTCCGGAAGGCGGCCACCGACTCGCACGGACTCTCTAGTTCCGGGCGAGGTTAAGTAACGCAGGCCCGGTGCTCGCAAGAGTGCCGGGCCTGCGGCGTTCTTTGGAACACATCTCATTCCGGCGGCAAAGGTTCGGGGGGTGAGTTTCCACTCGGCGGCGCGGCATCTTTTCTCCCGCTGACGAAGCGGTAGCCGGTCCCTCTCACAGACCGGATGTAGCGCGGATGAGCGGGATCCGGTTCGATCAGCTTGCGCAGCCGCAGGACGAAATTGTCGATCGTCCGCGTCGTCACATCGGCATTCTGGTCCCAGACCGCGTCCAGGATCTGATGCCGCGACAGCACCTCCCCTTCGTGCCCGATGAAGTAGCGCAGCAGTTGCATCTCCTGCGTGGTCAGGCTCTGGCGGCGGTCGCCGACGACGACCTCAAACGATTGCGGGTCGAGCCGAAAGTGATCGTACTCGAAGTTCTCCGGAGCAACGGCGGCTTCGCTGCCAGCCTTCGTCGCGCGCAACAGCGTCTTGTGCCGCTCCAGCAGATTGCGAACGCGGTTGAGCAGTTCGGGCAGCGCGAACGGCTTGGTCATGTACTGGTCGGTGCCGCAGTCGAACGCGTGCATCTTGTCTTCGCTGAGCGTTCGCGCACTGAGCACGAGCACCGGCACGAGCTTGTCCACGACGCGAATCGCCTTGCAGATCTCATAGCCGCTCATGCCGGGCAGCATCAGGTCAAGAATCACCAGGTCGACGGATGGCACTGAGGACTGAAACAGCTTCAGCGCGGTCGGGCCGTCTCCGGAGAGCAACACGTCATACCCCTCCTGCTCAAAGTTGAACTTCAACCCGCTGGCGAGGGCCTCTTCGTCTTCCACGATCAGGATGCGCATGGCGTTGTGGAATGGCGGAAGGTGGAGGGTGGAAGGCGGAGAAATGAATCAAATGAGAAACACGACTGTTCCTGCTGCCGATTCATCCTTCCGCCTTCCGCCTTCCGCCTTCAACCTTCTCCCCTCCTTCCCGGCAAATCGACTTCAAACACACTGCCCGACTGGCCGGGGCGGTCGTGGACACTGACTCGTCCCTTCATCTGCCGGACGAGCGTGTTCACGATGTACAGACCCAGGCCCGTTCCCTTCTGTCGCCGCGTCAGTTCACTCCCCCCGCGAAAAAACATCCCGAAGATGGGCTTCCGCAACTCGGGCGGCACGCCGCCACCGTTGTCGGCAATCCGCGTCACCACGCGCCCGCGATCGGTCACGCGGACGCTCACCTCGACTTGCGGCGGGTCGCCCGCGTACTTGATCGCGTTGTCCATCAGGTTGCGGAAGACTGTTTCCACCACGAGCGGCCGCGCGTGCAACACGGCCGGTTGAATGTCGTAGGCGACCGTCTCAACCTCGTCCCGCTTGTGGTGCGCACACGCCGCACCGCCGCACCGCCGCAGCATCGAATCGACCAGAATGTCCTCGGGGTCCGACTGCTCACCAATCGCATCGATCCGCCCGACTTCCAAGAGCTGCGTGATGAGATGGTCCAGCCGTTCCAACTCCTGGTCCATGACCCGGTAAAACTTGGCCCGCTGCTCGTCGGAGACCGGTCGCAATTCGAGCGTCTCCAAGTAGAGCTTGAGCGACGCGATCGGCGACTTCAGTTCGTGAGTCACACTGTCGACAAAGTTGGCCTGACGCTGATTGAGTCGCACTTCCTTGATCATCAGAAACAGATAGAACGACAGCCCGACGAGGATCAGTGCAAAGATCACGACACCGACGATTAAGGCTCCCCAGCCCGAAGCCTGCACCTGCATGACGATCCATCCGATCAGCATCGCCACATTCAGCGTCATCAGGACGACGCCAAGTGTGATCGGCAGACGAAGCGTCGTGCGAGTCCGAAGCCAGGAAGACACGGTGCGGTTTCCAGCAGCAGCTTAATTCGGTGGCGGCAAGGCCGCTACAAGGTAGCCCTCTCGCGCGGCAAGAGGAAGCGAGAGGCGAAGGATGGACTTTCCTAGGTTGATGGTCGAGGGTTGATGGTTGATGGAAAAAATGAAGACGAGGCATCCACCTCTTCCTCTGACAATCAACCTTCAACCCTCGACCATCAACCCAAGCGTACTCGTCATCCCCAAACGGCTCCCTCATCCCGCCGGGAACAGCCTCATCCACAAGGGCGGGCCGAGCACGATCAGTCCCACGGCGATGGCGGTGACGGCTAGCAGCAGCACCGCGCCGGCCGAGACATCCTTGGCCACCTTCGCCCGCTCATGCCATTCGGGAGAGAGCAGATCGACCAGCGCTTCGACTGTCGTGTTGATCGTCTCACCGGCGCAGACCGCTCCGATGGTGAGCAGCAAAATGGCCCAGCGCGCGGAATCGACCCGCAGCCAGGTCGCCAGGGCAATCGCCGCCAGCGCTCCGATGAAGTGCAACCTCGCATTGCGCTGCGTGAGGAACATATAAACGAGGCCCGACCACGCATGAGCCACACTGCGAAAGAAACTCGGCTGACGCATCGGTTGGGAACTTCCAAATCTCAAAGTCTCAAGGACCAAGTTCCAAACGAATCCCAAACTCCAAAGGAGGAAATCTCAAACGGAAGACACTGAGGGTTTGGAGTTTTCGTGCTTGGGATTTGAGATTCGTTTGGTGTTTGGGATTTGTTCATTCGTGCTTCGAACCACTATTTCACCTCGGTCGCCGGACGGGCGACCTTCGTGCCGTAGACCAGCACGTCGTCGAAGTTGCCCGTGTCGTCGAACGAACCGATGCCGACCTGGCCCCACGCGAACGTCTTGTCCACTGCCGTCATGACCGGCTCCTTCAGGTCGTCGAAGAAGACCTCGATCTTGCCGCTATCGACGTCGCGCACCACCCGGACGTGGTGCCACTCGTTGTCCCATCTGGTTCCCTCGGTCGTCTTCGTCGAAATTTTCTTGCGCGGCTCGTCGTTCACGATGAAGATCTGGTTCGCATGATCGTCCGTCTTCTGGCCCAGGTGGACGTAGTACATGTGAGCCGGATCCTGATAGCCGAAGAAGAGGCAGAGCGACCGGTGCGGGTAGTCGCGCGCCGTCGATTGCAGCTTCACGTCGAGGACACAGCTTCCGACGAGCACGTCCTTCGCGACGGTGCGATTGAACGGAGAACGGACCGGCGTCTTGGTGACGATGTGCTGGAACTGGCTCCAGACCTTGTTGCCGTTCTGCTCGACCAGCTTCCACGCCTTCGGATCGCTCGCCTCCCACCGAGTTGCCGGATCGCCCGACTCGAAGTTGTCGCGAAGAACCAACGGCAGGCCGAGCAGCGTGGCGGGCGGCTCATCGGCGATCGAGACCATCGAGCACATCACGCTGAATGCGATCACCGCGGGCAGGCATAACCAGAACGAACGGTTCATCAGGGACTCCCAAACCAGAACAAAATCGCATTACGAATCATCGCGAGGCGGCATTCCACTGCGTCGGCACACGCCACACAAGTAAGGTCCGAGTTGAACGAGACTAATCGTTCGGTCTCCCCCTTGGCCGATCCTGGTCGTTGCGACCGCGCGGCGGTTCTCCCGGTCGTCCACCTTCCAGTCCGAAGGGCCTTCCCTCTTGAGGCCGTCGCAGCCCACCGGGACCGGGACCGGGGCGGGAGCCGTCGCCACCAAACGGCGGCTGTTGAATTGATGGCAATCCCAACTGGTTCAAGAGTCTGTCGATATCACCTCGAAACTCATGCATTTGCCGCGGCGCATCGTCACCCCGCTGCTTGTAGTACATGTGGTCGAGCATCCCCCGCCCCTCCTCGGGACGACGCCTGTTGATCTCCGCTTGCAGTTCGGGGCTGAGCTTATTGAACACTTCGAGACGGTCTTGCTCACTCGGAATCGACAGCTTGAATTCCTCGATCGCCAGTTTCATCAGGCCGCCCTCAATCAGTCGGATCAGGGCGACTCGCCCCCCTCCCTCCGGTCGTTTCTTCAGTTGTTCCTTCACCCCCGGAACCTGCTCCAGTTTTTGTTGCAAGTCCGCAGACGGCCAATTGCGCGCCCCATCCGGTGACTTATCAATACTGTTCTTGAGCAACTCACGATAGTACTTCAGACTCGACTCGCCTTCGGGCTTCTTCCGTTCCCCACCGTCCAGGTCCTTGCTGATCGCACTCATGACGGCAGCCAACTCAGGCCCCTGCAAGGCTGGCCCGAAACGCCGAAACATTTGTTGACGAAGCATCGGAAAATCGACCGCTGGTGCTTCCGGCACATCCGCCGTCGATAACTCGGGGCGGTACTCCTGTGCATTCTTGAACTGTCGGACGAGGGCCAGTTTCTGCGCGGTGTCTGTCGCGCTGTTGAGTTCGTCGCGCTGACTGGGAGTCAGCGTCGTCAACCAGGCCGAATACTCCTGCAGCAAACTCGACAGGTGGCCCGTCGATTGTTCCACCCTGTCATGGAGGTCGCGGTAGTGGGCCTGTTGCTCGGGCGTCAGTTTGTTGAACTCGGTGAGGTTCCGCTGCAAGCGGTCTCGCTCAAGTTGAGACATCTTCTCGACCTGACGGAAGCGTTCTTCGAGTGTCTTCGCATCGGCGGCCCACCCGGCACAGGGCCAGAGCAGGCAGATCGACCACAGCGCCAACCATCGGTTTCGCGGGAACATGGCTCAGCCTTTCTCGGTGGAGATGGTGAACTCTCCGCTCCTGTTGAGTTGCTCCAGAAAATCGAAATTCTGAACTTCCTGATACGCGTCGAATTTCTGCAGCAGCGGCAGATCCTCCAGGATCTGCTCCTGTTCGTTCGGAACCCAGCGGGTGGTGATCTGGAATCCCAACCAGCCGGAGAGGCCGAGGACCGCAAACCACACCGCCAGAACCGACCCCTTCCTGACGTAGGCGAACCACGGTTGCTCGGTGATGTTGTACGGAACCTCGCCCACCCTGAGCGTGGTCATCGTCCGTTCCACGAACTCGTCCGAAGCCCGGGGGGTCGGAAGCGCGTCCAACATTTCCCACGTCCGCGCGAGCGCCTCGACCTCGTGGCGGGCCACTTCGCTTTGCGCCAAAACCTGGTCGATCGCCTGAGCCTGTCCGTCGGGGAGCTCCCCGTCCAGATAGGCCACCAGATCGTCACGTTGATCGGCGGAGAGTCTGAGAGTCTTTGCCATTACTGTCGAAAATCCCAAGCACTAAATCCGAAATCCGAAACGAATCCCAAACCCCAAATCAAGAAGCTCCAAACGGAGCGTCGGTCAAACACCGGTGAGCGGGCGGTTGCCGAGCACCGCCACAACTCTCTTCGTTTCTGTCATTGGCATTTGGAGTTTGGCATTCGTTTCAGATTTCGGATTTGAAATTTGAAGTTTCTCTTCATCTGGCTTCTCGCCCCAATTGCATGTACGGCTCCAGCACCTGCCGCAGGTTCTCGCGGGCGCGAGACAGCAGCGACTTCACGGCGGCGGCCGACATTTCCATCGCCTCGCCAATGTCCTCGTAGCTCATGTCCTCGTACTTGTTCAGCAGCACGGCCAATCGCTGACGTTCGCTGAGTTGTTCCATCGCCTGCTGGACGACGGCCTGCAACTCCTGCTTGTCCAACTGACGCGCCGGCATCAGCCCCGACTTCTCGACCGCGAGTTGCTCTTGAGGCCGGACGCCGAGCGGCCCCGATTCGCTCCCCGCCAGATTCACTTCCTTGCGGCGGCCCTTCGACCGGCGCGAATTGCTCGCCAGATTGTTCGCGATCCGAAACAACCACGTCGAAAAACGAGCGGTCGGCTGGTAGCCATGCCGGGCACGGTAGATCCGCAGGAACACATCTTGAGCCAGATCCTCGGCCGCCTCCTGGCTGGAGACCATGTGAAAAAAGATGTTCGTCAGCCGGTCCTGATACGCCTTCACCAACTGCGTGAACGCCCCGTCGTCACCCTCCTTGGCGCGGAGCATGAGTTGCACCTCCGGGTCACGCAGGTAACCGGATTCTTCAGCGGTCGGTTCGGGAGGTGTCTTGGTCGGCACGGACGGATCGTTCTTCTGCTGCCGGTCGACGCGACGCAGGTCGTTCACGCGGTGATTGAACCCCGCTCGCGGAAAGAGGTTTCTCACCGCAACACCTGTCTGTCGTGACCGTGACGGGCCGACAGTATACTCGCGCGGTGAGCCGTGTCGATTCCACGACGAATTTGGATCGACGGCCTGTTGCTCCTGATGACTCGACAACTCGAAGAAGCGCGCTCCATGACGATCAGTTCCCTGCCGCTCAGTTACTGCACCAACGTTCATCCCGGCCAGACGATCGCCGAAGTCGAAGCCGGTCTGGATCGCTTCACGCTGCCGATCAAAGCCAACTATGGTTTCGATCTCGCCGCGGGACTGTGGCTCGCCGCGCCGGTCATTCGCGAGCTGGAGCAAACACCCGATGGCGTGAAGCGCTTCGCCGACGGACTGCTCTCGCGCGGGCTGACGTGTTACACGCTGAACGCCTTCCCCTACGGAGACTTTCATTCGGCGCGAGTCAAAGAGAACGTCTATCTCCCCGACTGGACGCAGCCAAACCGGCTCGACTACACGCTGGCGTGTGCCCGCGTGCTGGCGGCTCTGCTGCCCGAAGGGACGGAAGGGACCAATGGGACGGAAGGGAGCATCTCGACGGTGCCGCTCGGCTTCAAGCCGTTCGAGCATCCCGCCGACTTCGCCGATCGCTGCGCGGACCAACTCATCGAACTGGCCCGGCAATTGGACCGGCTGCATCACGACACGGGCCGGCTGATCCGTCTCGCCATCGAACCCGAACCGTTCTGCGTGATCGAGACCACCGACGAAACACTCTCGTTCTTCGAGCGTCTTCGCACCCGAGCCGCCGATGTCCGCGCGCTCGATGAGGTGCGCGAGCATCTCGGCGTCTGCTACGACGTGTGCCATCAGGCCGTCGAGTTTGAGGACGTTCCCGCCTCGATCCGTTCCCTCGCCGCCGCCGACATCCGCATCAACAAGGTTCACATCACCTGCGCGATCGAAGCCGCCCACCCCGGCCGCAACGAGGCGGTTCGCGCGGCGCTGGCCCGCTACGTCGAACCCCGTTACCTGCATCAAACCTTCGCGAGGACCACGACCGGCCAAATCGTGAAGCAAGTCGATCTCAACGAGCAGCTCACCTCAACGCCCTCCCCCGAGTTCCGCGACGCGCCGATGTGGCGAGTCCACTTCCACGTCCCGGTCGACGCCGAACACCTCGGCCCGCTCGGCACCACGCGCGGCGAGTTGAAGCGGGCCCTCGCCACGCTCCCCGAACTCCGCTACGCGCCCCACCTCGAAGTCGAAACCTACACCTGGGAAGTCCTCCCCGGCGGCGGAACCCCAAACATCGTCGAAGGCTTCACCCGCGAACTGCTCGCGACGAAGAAGTTGCTGTGGAATTGAGGTGGAATCATGAGCAACAAAAAAGATCATCACGGACGAGGGCGGTCTGACGCGGGCGCGGGCCGCGAAATCCAAGGTGCTCGAACTGTTCGACCGTCTCGTCGGCGGGGCGGCTGTCGCAACAGAGCGGAGCCTACGACCTGAAGGTGAACCTGACGGAGCCGCCCGCCGCCAACGTCGCGCTCCCCACCGAGATCGACGGCATCCCCGTCCAGATCGAAGTCGTCGGTCCAATCCGCAAACGATCCTCCTGAAGTGGGCATCACGAGCAAGCGACCACTGCCAATCCCGTCAGAGGGGCCAATATTGCCGCCGCCCACACGTCTTGTCCCTGCTGAAGGGAATCAGTAGGCTCCCTTGTCATGATAGGCCACCAGTTTGGCAGCCCATCACTGGCAATCTCCGGTGCTAGGCCGCGATGACCGCCGAACGCGAGCCGCAAAACGATGGGTGAATGCATGGATGACGACCTGGAAGTTGACATCCTGATCGTGGGCGCCGGCATCCAGGGCCTCTGGCTGCTCGACGAGGCGGTTCGAGCTGGCTATTCGGCGCTGCTGCTCGAGCGGACCTCCATCGGTGGTGAGCAGACACTCCACTCACACGGATATATACATCGAGGCTTTGGGTACCCCCACTGCCCGAACGTAGCGGACTTTCAGCAAGCCGCCGCACGGTGGCGCGAGTTCGTATCCGCAGACGAAAGTCTCGTATCCCACTCCTCGGCAAACGTCGGCTTTCTTGGTCTCGCAACTTCTCTTCTCTGGGAACAGCGCTGGCGGGCGGCAATGCTCTCGTACGCGCCGGACGGGGCACCGCACCTCGCGGAGACATCACTGCGCAAGCTCTACCGCACCGACGAATTCGCGGTCCACTTGGGGCGGGTCATCCGGCACCTGGTTCGCCCGGTGCGCGACCTCGTCTGCCTGGGAGAGGTCACGGAGATCTGCGTCGCCAACCGGCGAGTGACTTCGGTGCGGGCGATCATCGGCTCGTGCGCGCTCCGCATCGTCCCGCGCGCGCTCGTCCTTGCCGCGGGGGAAGGCAACGCACGGCTCGTCTCGTTGATCGACCACGGCACCAGCGGACCCGCAATGCCAGTCCACCACCATCTGCGGAAGTCGCATGTCGTCATTGTTCGTGGCGAGGGTCTACTCGATCCACTCAACCTTTTGGTTCCGGACATCTGGCTGTTCATCGTGTCGCAGACCGATGATGAGGGGCAGCCGGTCTGGCTCGTGACCGGCGGCGTCGATGAGGCGTACTCCGGCAACGACGAACCAGAAGCACGGCAGGTGGAGCAAACCGTGGCGAGGTTGCGAGCCTTCCACCCGCGACTGTTTTCGTCCGAAAATCGGGCGAAGATGCAATGGGGAGTTTACGTCGGCTCGAAGGTCGAGGCGGACGCGCGGGCCGATGTCCCCTCCTCCGTCAACTGGCAGGTCCGGACGTTTGGCGTGGAGAACCTCTTCGCTGTCTGGCCAACCAAGCTGACGTTCGCACCGCTGGCGAGCGGCGAGATCCTCAACGGACTGCGGGAACGGGGAATCCTGCCGGCCGATCCACGCGCCACTTCGACCCTTGCGCAGCGTGACTTCGCCTCGCCGCCGCCGTTTCGCCGGGAGCGCTGGCGTGACGTTGATTTTCTACCGTGGCAGGCGTTCCGAGACGCATACGACATTCGAGACTGAAACCTGTCGAAGGCGAGTCCGATCATGACAAACAATGAGCCGTGGAAAGTTTCAAAGAAGGTTCTCGTCATTTCCTCGAACATCAATCGGGGCATGATCGATGACGCATTGAAGGCAGAGGGGCTCCTTCCCACGCCGCCGCACAAGGATGCCGGAGGCATTCTTCAGTCGGTAAACAGCCGGAGTATCGCGAATTGCGTTCACGCCGTAGTAGACGTCTCCAATCCTGAGCAGGATGACTTATTGATACTTGGGGCAATCCGTCGTATTTGTCGAGCTGATGATATATTGGTGGTCCGCGACTCCAAGCTCCGAGCGAAGTTGGGTTCCATCCTGAATACGACGGATCTCGGGCGCTACAGCAGCGATGTTGAGTTACACAAGATAGTGCGGGACTGGGCTAAAAAGATCGTTGATCGAGACGCCTTGCTAGACACCTTGGTCCGGCGGATCTTCGAGTCGCAGGAACAGACGCACGCGATCTTGTATCACTGCATCCCGCCTAACACGGCAACGACACAACCGGTCCCCTTGTCGGGTGGTTCTTCCGGGGCGGACTTAATCAAGCGGGCACTCCACAACATCGGAGAAAAGGAACCTAAACGGCAGAATACGCACAACCCCTCCGCCAGCGAAACCATTGCGATGGACCAGAACCTGTACGTGCTCGACGCGCCGATCCAACGCGGTCCCACCGGTGAGTTGCTCCCACATAACCGGGTTTCGCAAGAGCTCTGGAAACAACTCGAGACGCGCGTCCACTTTGAAGTCCTGCCCCCGGCGGGGACGTATCATCGCGAATCGTTGGCGATTCGAGCGCCTGACATTCTTATGGTGGCGGACGCGCTCTACGACTACGGCGCTGTCATCCGTGCGCCCAACCCTCACAACCAGAATGCGTCCGTGCTGATCCTGGCCGGGCTCCACGCGCCGGCCACGCACGCGGCGGCCAACGTCGTTGTTGACCCGTTGGAATTGGAACGACTCTTGGAATTCCTCGAAGCCTTGGACGTGCCGGGAGAATCGCTCTTTTTCGAGGCTGTTTTCGAAGTGAAGCGCACCTATCTCCCTGCGGACCTCGGACAGGTCAAATGGCTTTACGGAGATCTTCTCAGGGTCGTAAGTCAGCCTAAGTTTGATGTTTTTCTCAGTTACAACCGCCTAGACAAGGTGCAGGTCGGACGCATTGCACAGGCGCTGCCGAAGTACGAAGTCAATCCCTGGCTGGATGTCAAAAACATCTCCCTCGGCGCTTTGTTTCAGGACGAGATTGAGCAAGCGATCCCTCTCGCCAAATCGATGGCGATCCTGATCGGAACGCAGGGACGTGGGCCTTGGCAAGACGCCGAAATAAAAGTAGCGATCCGTCTATCCGTCGAAAAGAAGTTTCCGATCGTCCCGGTCCTGTTGCCGGGCGTGGACAAGATTCCAGAAGAGTTATTGTTCCTGGCCAACCATCATTGCATAAAGTTGTCCGAACAAGACCTTGACGAGCCTAAAGCCCTCGTAGCTCACCTGCGGAAATTGACGGAAAACCGTCAATAGGCAGTCGGTCGTCAGAACCGAGTCCACTCGTCCGCCGCCCGAGCCACAGCCGACCGGGCCGAAAAAGGGGGGACATTCAAGATGATCGATTCAGGTTTGTCATGACGTACCAAATGATAAAGCTGACTGGAGCCGCCATATCTTGATTTCGCGTAGGATGAAGTCATTGTCGGCGGCCCCGGCAGTTTAGCTTCGTCGTTCGGAAACATTGCAAATCTGACATCTCGGTCTCGTGTTAGTGAATGTCTCATCCAACAAACTGTCGGATCGCTGAGTTGACCGCCTCGGGCTGTTCCATCGGGGCCATGTGGCCGGCGTTGGGGATGAGGGTGAACTGGGCGTTGGGGATGGCGTCAGCGATTGCCTTCATTTCGGCGGGGGGTGAGATCGCGTCGTGCTCGCCGCAGAGGACGAGGGTCGGAACGCGAAGTGTCGGCAGCAACGAAGAAACGTCGGGGCGGACGGACATGCCTCGGTGAGCGGCTGCGATGGCGATTGGGTTTGAGTTCATCACCATCTGTCGGACGGAGGCGATGGCGGCGGGGCAATGCTCGGACGAGGATTGAGCGAACAGCTTGGGCATCATCGCCCACGCGACCGGCTCGGGGCCTTCCTTCAAGACGATGTCGGCCATCTTCAGGCGATTGGCCGCCGCCTCGGGCGAGTCCGCTGCCGCGCGCGTGTCGCAGACGATCAGCTTCGCGACGCGAGCCGGGTGCCGCTGCACAAACTGCCACGCGATGTAGCCTCCCATCGACAGGCCGCAGAACACGACCGGCCCCTCGATGGCGAGGGCGTCCAGCAGTCCGGCCAGATCGTCGGCGAACTGCTCCATCGAGACCGAGTACAGCGCGCCGTCGGTCCCTCCAAACCCGCGCAGGTCGGGCGCGATGACACGATGCGTTTTCGAGAACTCGTCGATCTGCGCCCGCCACATGGTGTGATCGAGCGGGAACCCGTGAACGAACAACATCGCCGGGCCATGTCCCTCATCGGCCACTCGAAAACAGACGCCCGACACTTCGATGGTTCGCAACATTTGTCTTCTCTCTTTTGGAGAACGGTTGGTGCCATGAAGAACCAGGAGGCTGACGCCTCCCGCTCGCCTTGGCTTTCGCAAGGTAGCCCCTACAACCGGCATCTTCCATCGAGATTTGCCAACCCGATCTCGGTCCAACGGCATCAGTTGAGAATCGGCCTCGGTTGGACGAACATAGCCGCCTAGCAACAGATCGCCCTGCTGAGTGGCGTTCACATCGAGCAAGATCGTGACCGCTCCGCCTCCGATGCACTCCCTCCACAGATTCACAACGGGCAGACCGCAACATGGTTGTCGAACGACTGAGTAAGACCTGGTTCAATCTCGTCCACGGGCGAAACATCGTTTACAACCAGTGCTGGGAAGACCCGCGATTGGATCGAGTGGCCCTCGAACTGACGCCGCAGGACCGGGTGGTCGTCATCACGTCGGCGGGCTGCAACGCGATTGATTACGCTCTCGCCGGAGCCGGTCACGTTCACGCGGTCGATATGAACCCGAAGCAGAACGCGCTGCTCGACCTCAAGCTGGTCGGGGCGAAGCACCTCGACTACGCCACGTTCTGGAAGCTGTTCGGCCAAGGCTGCTTGCCCGAATGGAAGGACGTCTACCCGCAGGCCCTGCGTCCGCACCTCAGCGGCGACTCGCGCGCGTTCTGGGACCACAAGGGCCACAGGCTGTTCCGCAAAGGGCGTCGCCAATCGTTCTACTTCCGGACGACGAGCGGCACGTTTGCGTGGTTCGTCAACTACTACATCAACCGCATCGCCAAGATGCGGGACGCCGTGAACGCGCTGCTGGCGGCGGACAGCGTCGAACAGCAGAAGAGCCTGTTCGAGCAGTACGATCTTGCCAAGAAGCTGTGGCGGCCGATGATCAAGTTTGCGATGCGTCGCGACGTGACGCTGTCCCTGCTCGGCGTGCCGCGCGCCCAACGTCGTCAGATTGACGAGGGTTATCCCGGCGGGATCCTGCAGTTCGTGGTCGATCGGGTCGAGGCGGTCTTCACCAAGATTCCACTCAAGGACAACTACGCCTGGCGAGTCTACATGACCGGCGAGTACTCGCCCGAAGCGTGTCCCGAGTACCTCAAGCCCGACAACTTCGAGCGGCTGAAGAGCGGCGTCGCCGATCATGTCACCTCGCACACGAACACGGTCGAGGGCTTCGTCCGATCGTCGCCCGAGCCGATCACGCGCTACGTGCTGCTCGACCACATGGACTGGCTGTCGAAGGATCCTGCGAAAAAGATTTTGACCGCCGAATGGCAGGCCACCGTGGACAAGGCCGCTCCCAACGCCCGCGTCCTCTGGCGCAGCGCGGGTCTCGACGGGACGTTCATCAACCCGATCGAAGTCACGGTCAACGGTCAAAAGAAAAAGCTGGCCGACATCCTGCACTACAACCAGCCACTCGCCCAAGAACTCCACGCCAAAGACCGCGTCCACACGTACGGCAGCTTCTGCATCGCCGACATCAAGAAGTAAAGTGACCGACTTTCCCGAGGTGACCCGGACGCTCCGAAGCGTCCGGGTCACTGGACGGTGTTGAGCGATAGTCGCTCCGGCACTCCCTTTGCGGTTGCAGGCAACCGTCGTTCGGTTGGATTCATCTAGCGGTCAATGGAGCGGAGTTTTCATCTGTTCTGCCGAGGCTGCATGATGCCCGGTTCCTGTCCGAACAAGTTGATTTCCGAGATGCGCGCAGTTCGGCCCAAAGATTGTGCATCGGACGGGCATCGTAGTGCGCGCGTTTCCCCTGACGCTTGGAAGAGGTTCACAACGTGTTAGACATGAAACTCGCCCTCGGGTTTGAGGGCGATGACGATGTGGCGGCGCGGGAGCACGAGCGGACGGAGTTGCTGCGCTACATCAATCTGAAACTGGCGGCCAATGGCTTGCCGGTGGCTCACGCGGCGGGCGGGACCGAGTTGGTGAAGCTCGCGGCGGGGCTGATCACGAACTTTCGTGAGAAGACTCGGCTGCTCTACGACCACCGCTGCCCGGTCGATCTGCGGATCGAAGCCTTCCTCAACGAGCACCTTGCCGACGTGTTGTCTGGCGAGCCGCTGCGAGTCCCCGGCCGGGCCTTGGTTCTCGACCGGCATGGCCTGGCTCGGGAGTTGTCGCTGCCCGCCGATGGCGATGAGTTTGAGAGCGACCTCGTTCACTCGTACCGCGTCCGAAATGGAGTGCTTCACAACCCGAGATCGGACCGGCGGACAACCGTCGGCACGTTCCACGTCGCGGAAGGCGGCCTGACCATCCCGGGGGATAAGCGAGCCGTTCCAAAGCAGACCTATGTCGAACTCTTCCGCCACGCGATGAATCCGCCAGTCGATCTGTTGCAGTTGCCGTTCACGTCTCAGCAGCAGGAGCAGGCGCACTATTGGGTCTCGGTCCTGTTGCGGCCCATCGTCTGTCCCGAAGTCCCCGGCTACTGCCTGCAGAAGACGATGGAAGTCCGCTTCTTCGCACCGGGAGCCTTGGTCAGCAACCTCGATTTCGTCGAATCGATCTTCGGCAACGCGGGCGATCCGTTCGTGCCAATCAATGACGCGGCACTCGATGTCGAGCACTGGTCGGGACATACCGGCTGCGTGATCCTCGCGCCACACCTCACCCACCTGACGAAGCGTGAAGTCGGGCTGCCTCACATCAGCCAGGCGACCGACCGTCAGCAGCGCGATCGTATGTGCTGGGAGCACGAGAATGAACTCTACAACGACGGCGAGGCGTTCAAAATCACCTGCCGCACCGAGGCGGGCGTCATCGTGACGATCATCGCCGACAACTACTTCGGCTACTGCAAGAAAGAGGTCAAGACGCAGATCAGCTACGCCGCGAACCTGATGGGGAATGTCGAGGAGGAGCATTCCGGCGGGGCGCTGGTCTTCCCAAGCTGGAGTCTCGGCGAGGAGCTTCAGGTCAACAGCCGCCGCTACAACGGACGGACATTTGACGACGTGGTCGCGGAATACGGCGAGTGGATCGACGTGCATCTCGAAGGTTACGGCGTTGATCTGCTCTATCCCGATCTGATCTACATCCCCGAAGACGCACGAGCCAATCTGCGCGAGCAGGACATCTCGTGGAAGCGAGGCGACCGGACGACCAGCATCCCGCTGTTGCCCGGCAAGGTCTACATGGCCCCCTCGGGCTACAAGGTTCGCATGGAGAAGCATCCGTCCGCGCCGTCGTGGCGCATCATCGGCACGGCCGCCGAAGGGACGTTCTGCCACAAGCCCTGCACGGTCAGCGGGGGTGGGAAGAGTGAGATCAGCAAGTCGCTCGTCGATTACATGCAGTACGGTTCGGTCTTCGTCTCCGACATTGAACGCGATCTCGATCAGGTCGAGCAGGTTTTCGCACGCCACTTCGACGACCGCTGGACGGCCGAAGCGCGGGCCTTGCAGAATTACTCGGCTTACCCGAGTCGGTCGATTCTCAGCTCAAGGCGATCGCTGGGCAGCGTCATCAAACTTCTGACGCCGTCGGAAGAATACGCCGCCGAGTACAACTCGTGGCTCAATTCGATTCCGAGCCACATCTATGCGATCGTCTACGCCATCAAGCGGTTCTACAACCCGGCGTGGGGCGACGACTGGCGGCAACACTTCACTGTCGATCTGGTGAACGGCAGCCCCGGCCACGAACTGAAGGTCGATGACCGCAAGATCGTCGGTTCGTATCTGCGAGTTGGCCTCTCGGGCGATCATGGGTGGCGCACGTTCAAGGTCCGGCAGGATTTTGCAGCGGCCTCGAAAGTTCAGAACGAGGACGACATCAGCGCCTCGGTCGTCGTCCCTTCACGAGACTTGCAGTACCTCGCGCCGACGAGACCGCTCATTGATGGCCTGACACAAATGGAGTTGGAGCCCGACGCGGTCAAGTTCGTCGCGAACTGTGAGTACCGGCTGTTCCAGCGTCCTGACGATGCCATTCATCGCGGCTTCGACAAGCAGGCCGAAGCGGATCTCGCGCGGCAGGGTGCCAACTTCATCTCGAACTTCGAGCCGCTGACGCGTGCGGATGTCGAGGACATGATGAACAAGGTCGTCGATTTCGACGCCTTTACACCGCCGATGAAGCGGCTGCTCGAATCGGTCCTCGAAAGCGAAAGCGGTTTCATCGTCTGCTCCGACAACCCGCGTCGCGTCGGCGGCGTTCCGTCCAAGAACCCGCGTTATCTGCAGGACCGACCCGACATCGTGAAGCCGATGGATCGTTACGTCGCCGAAATGGGAACCCGCTTCTGGCGCAAGATTCCCGCCCATCTGCCCGTCCATCTGCCGGTCAACGCCGTGCTGTCGGGCCGACGCAACAATCCGCCCGAGAAGGCCAAGGGGATCCGCAGCCTGGCCGTCTATAACCCGATCCATTATCAGGAACTGCCCGAACTGTTCATGGACTACATCTGCTCGCTGACGGGCAAGAGTCCCTCGACGACCGGCGCGGGGAGCGAGGGAGCTTTGACCAAAGGGCCGTTCAACGCGGTCATCCCCACGGCCGACATCAATGCGGCACTGGTCTCGATGATCTTGACGAATCTGGCAGGCTATTCGACGGCTGCGGGATACATCGGGCCGAACTCGCGCTTCGATCACGACATCAGCCTGCTCATCCCCGAAGTCTGGAGCCGCATGTCACCCGACGAGCGCGATCCCGAGTTCCTCATTCGCGAGCGGCTGCTGGAGAAGGTCGAGGACTTCACGCACCACGGCGAACTGATCCCTGCCAGCCGCCTCGGTTATCGCATCACCGACCGCTTCATCCGCCGCTACTTTGGTCGAGTCTTCGACAACCCCGGCAAAGTCTTCGACAAGTCGATCCTGCAACCCGAGACTCAGGATCTGGACTCGTTCGCCGACGGAGTGAAATACATCGTCGAAGCCCAGCAGCGTTCGGCCCAACAGTACTTCGACGACGGCTCGATCGAGAAGGCTTGTCCACCGCTGAAGGTGCTCCTCACGATCATGGCTCACGGCCATCACGAGGGAAAAACCGAACGCGATCCCGCAGTCAGACGCCTCTTCACGCGAGACGCCCTGCTGGCCAGCGACTGGTATCGCGAACGCCTGATCACCAAACAGGCACGAGACATCACCCTGTGGGAGCGCCATCGAGACTATCTCGACGCCCACCTAAAGGAGCACCACAACGCCGATCCGGCCATGCAAAAAATCGTCCGCAACCGCCGACAAATCGTCACGTCAGAACTCGACCACCTCCGCCGCCCCGAGTACCTTGACGAACTCCACGGCACACTGGGAGCCGAGCCGAACTTGTGAGCATGTTGACCGGATCAGGAAAAACGCCATGCCTCCCAGCGAACTCCGTGCGAAGCAGACTCAGTTCAAGACGAAGTACAAGGACGATCCGGCCTCTGTACGACAGTCTCCAGTTGTGCGTATCTGACTTCCGCATCAGAATGCCAACGGTAGACGGGCTAACTTTTGGAGCAGCATGATGTCGAAACCCAAGATCGAAGAACGGGTCGCCGCATTGGAGGCACAGATGCAGCGCGTCCTCGCCCAGTTTCCTCAGCCGGGGCCGGATGACTGGAAGAGCGTCGTGGGGATGTGTACCGGTGACGAGGACATGAAACAGATCGACGCACTCGGGGCGGCTTGGCGCGAAGCCGACCGCCAGCGAGCCAAGCGTCCCAAGAAACGCGCTGCGAAGTCCAAATCATGATCGTGTTGGACACGGATCATCTGTCTGTTCTCAAGTACCGCGATTCGTCCCTGTCACGGACTCTGGAACGAAAGCTCGACGCCGCGCGGGAACCGATCTTCACGTCCATCGTCAGCATTGAAGAGCAACTGCGCGGGTGGTTGAGTTTCATCAAATCACAATCCGAAGTGACGCGCCTCGTCGATGCCTATCGTCAGCTTGAGTTCGCCCTACACTTCACGCACGGATTCCGAGTCGTCCCGTTCGACCTGTCTTCCGCCGAGAACTTCGCAGCATTGAAGCGGCAGCGTATTCGAATCGGCACGCAGGATTTGAAGATTGCTGCGATGGTGTTGGCGAACGATGCAATGCTGCTGTCGCGAAATCTCAAGGACTTCTCCAAAGTGCCGGGGCTGAAAGTTCAGAACTGGCTCGAATGACCATGCTGGATCAGTAACGAGAACACCCCATGTCACCAAACGAACTCCGTGCGAAGCAGGCTCCGTTCAAGACGCAGTACAAGGACGATCCGGCCTCGGCGCTGGTGACGCTGCGGGCGGTGGGTGAGTTGCGGGTGGAATCGGTTTCGTGCCGGTTGCAGTTTGGCGTGCCGCCTCAGAATGCGGGGCTGCATCCGCTGGCGGGGGGCGACGGGACTCAGGCGTGTTCGGCCGAGATGCTGCTGCATGCGCTGGTCGGCTGTGCGGGAGTCACGTTCGGAGCCGTGGCCACGGCGATGGAGATCCCGGTGCGCGGCGGCACGATCACCGCCGAGGGAGACGTTGATTTCCGAGGGACACTCGGTGTCAGTCGCGATGTGCCGGTCGGGTTTCAGGCGATCCGGATGAAGTTCGACCTCGATACCGACGCGCCGCCCGAGAAGCTCGCCAAGCTGATCGAACTGACCGAGCGCTACTGCGTCGTGTATCAGACGCTAAAGAACTCGCCGAAGCTGGCCAGCGAGCTGGCTTCCAAGTAGCCCGCACATTTCGAGTGCGAGGGCCGTCGCAGTTCTTCCGTTTGCTTGGATCGTGTGGAACCCTGATCGTCTTGCCAACTGGAGCGAATGACCTCGCCACGGTAGCCTGTTGGCCACGGGTTTTGGTTTCCTTCGCTTCGCTTCAGGAGATTCGCCATGTCGACCGCAACTGTTGCTCCTCCCAAGATTCGTCAGACCAACATGCTGATCGGTGGCAAGTGGGTTGAGTCGCGCAGTGGCAAGCGATTCTCCACG
Source organism: Planctomycetota bacterium (assembly GCA_038040225.1). Taxonomy (GTDB): domain Bacteria; phylum Planctomycetota; class Planctomycetia; order Planctomycetales; family Planctomycetaceae; genus Schlesneria. The sequence continues at coordinate 16,544 of JBBPIS010000004.1, read as the reverse complement.
ATCAATCCGGTGAATGAGCAGATGATCGCCGAGGTTCCCGAAGCGGATGCGGCCGATGTCGATGCCGCCGTCAAAGCCGCGCGAACCGCATTTGATTCGGGGCCGTGGTCCCGGATGGACGCCCGCGATCGAGGCCGCTTGATCAACAAGCTGGCCGATTTGATGGAGGCCAATCTGAATGAACTCGCCGCGCTGGAAACGCTCGACAACGGCAAGCCGTTCAGCGACGCGAAGGCCGCCGATCTGCCGCTCGCCATCGACTGTCTGCGGTATTACGCCGGCTGGGCCGACAAGTTGACCGGCGACACGATTCCGATTCGCGGCAACTATTTCTGCTACACGCGGCGCGAGCCTGTCGGCGTCGCCGGACAGATCATTCCGTGGAACTTCCCGATCCTGATGGCCGCCTGGAAGTGGGGACCGGCACTGGCGGCAGGCTGCACGGTCGTGATGAAGCCGGCCGAACAGACGCCGCTCACGTGCCTGCGCATGGCCGAGTTGGCTCAGGAAGCGGGCTTCCCCGAAGGGGTCATCAACGTCGTCACGGGCTACGGTGACACGGGAGCGGCCATCGTCCGACATCCGGGAGTCGACAAGATCGCCTTCACCGGTCACTACGAGACCGCTCAGAAGATCATGGTCGATGCGGCGAAGACTCTGAAACGGATCACGTTCGAGTTGGGAGGCAAGAGTCCCAACGTGGTCTTCGCCGACGCTGACCTCGACGCCGCCGTGGCGGGTGCCGAGTTCGGGCTGTTCTTCAACCAGGGCCAGTGCTGCTGTGCCGGATCGCGATTGTTCGTCGAGCAGTCGGTGCATGACAAGTTCGTCGAGAAGATCGTGGCCCGCGCGAAGACCCGGCAACTCGGCGACCCGTTCGATCCGAAGACGACTCAGGGACCACAGGTCGATGCCGACCAGTTCCACAAGATTCTGAGCTACATCGACAAGGGAAAGTCCGAAGGGGCGCAGTGCCTGACGGGCGGCAGCCGCTTCGGCAACAAGGGCTTCTTCATCGAGCCGACGGTCTTCGCGAACGTCACCGACGACATGGCGATCGCCCGCGACGAAATCTTCGGCCCGGTGATGAGCATCCTGCCGTTCAAGAACGCGGATGAGATCATCGAACGGGCCAACAGCACCTACTACGGCCTGGCCGCCGCCGTCTGGACGCGCGACGTGCAGAAGGCTCACAAGTTTGCGGCGAGCGTTCGCGCCGGCACGGTCTGGGTCAACTGCTACGACGTGTTCGACGCCGCGGCTCCCTTTGGTGGCTTCAAGATGAGCGGCATGGGCCGCGAACTCGGGGAAGCCGGACTGGCCAACTACACGGAACTCAAGACCGTGACGATGAGCCTCGGGTAACAGGACCATCCCGTCTGCAACCTCGGCCAGATTCTCGGCCGCATTCGCGCGGCCGGAGTCTGCTCGTGACGGGATTCATCACCGCGAAACAGGAAGGAACGGCCATGCCAACGATCAAAACCAGGGAAACCATCGAGAACGCCCGCTGGCCCAAACCGGCTCCCGTCGAGTACGCCGGGCAATGGGTGGCGTGGAATCATGCCCGCACCGAAATCGTGGCTCACGGGTCGAACGCGATGGCCGTGGGTGAGGCCGCCGACAAGGCCGGCCATCCCGATGCCATTCTCCAAAAAGTCCGCCCCCTCAACGCGACGTTCATTGGGGCCACATGATCTTTCCCTACAGCGTGGTCGTGTCACAGGCGACGGGATCGGCCGACTACTTCCTGTTTCGACGTCCCGAAATCCCGATCACCATCACCGGGACCAAACTGGCTCGCAACTTCTTGGGACTGGTCGATACCGGCTCCGACCATACCATCGTGCCGTTGTCGGTCGCTCGCGGGCTGGGCGTCGTCGTCGATGAACTTGAGGAAACGACGGCAAACGTGTTTGGCGGCCAGTCGGTTCTCCTTCGAGCCGGTGAAGTCGAGTTGCGGTTGGAGGCTGATGGCAAGACGATCACATGGTCGGCAATCGTCAGTTTCTTCGACTTCCCATCCGAGAAGGACGAAACCGTCGTGCTGGGTCACGCGGGATTTCTGGAGTTCTTCACTTCGACATTCGATGGCGAACTGGAGGCGCTGACTCTCGTCCCCAATCGCAATCTTCCCGTGGAGGATCATGCGTGACGGCGATGCGCCGACGCGGCTCGTTCTCTCGATACTTTCTGACAGTCACCGATCCAAGACCAGGAAATCTTCTTCGTGTCCAACGCCGATTCATCGACCAAGCCCGCTCCGCCGAAAGGGAGCGTGTTCAATGATCTCAAGATTCTCTGGCACATGGCCGTGACCGGGGGCCGGGGGAAGACACACGAAGAGCGGCTGGAGAACTTTTATTCGGGACAGGCTTCGGGGTACGACGCCTTTCGCAAGCGGCTGTTGCATGGGCGCGAGGAGTTGTTTGCCTCGCTGCCGACCGTGCCGGGAGGAGTCTGGGTCGACATGGGGGCGGGGACCGGCGAGAACGCCGAGAACTGGGGCGAGCGGCTCAAGGACTTTTCGCACGCGTACCTCGTCGATCTCAGTTCGTCCTTGTTGAAGGTGGCCGAACAGCGCGTCGCGGCCCGGGGTTGGACGAACGTCACACCCGTGCATGCCGATGCCACCAAGTTCCTGCCGACCGAGGGAGCGGCCGACATTGTCACGTTCTCTTACTCGCTGACAATGATCCCCGACTGGTTCCTCGCGATGGACCAGGCCCTGCGAATGCTGAAGCCGGGCGGGCTGATCGGCGTCGTCGATTTCTTTGTGGCTCGCAAATGGCCAGCCGAGGGGTTGGCGAAGCATCGCTGGTCGACTCGCACCATCTGGCCGACATGGTTCGCCAACGACAACGTCTTCCTGAACGGAGACCACATCCCGTATCTGCAAAGTCGCTTCGAGACGGTCTCACTCCAGCAGCATCGCGGCAAGGTGCCCTACATGCCGTTTGTCCGCGCCCCGTACTATCAGTTCGTCGGACGGAAACCCCACGAGGCTCAATCGACATAAGTCCGGGTCAAAGGAGACCAACGTGCCACGAATCGGCTTGCTCGCACTGGCGAGCTTCATTGTTCTCGGAGTTCTCGGATGTTCGGGGGACAGCCGAAATGTGGAGCGGGCGCGATCTCAGGTGGGCCGACTGGCGGATCACTTCGATCGGCAGACGACCTCGGCGGGGGTCTACATTCGTCCGGCCAACAACCTGGCGGGAGAGCGCGATCCGTGGGGGACTGACATCATCGTCGAGTACTCACAAGGCGGCATGGCCGAGATCGTCACGGTGACTTCGGCGGGGCCGGATCGTGAGTTGCATTCGGCGGACGACGTCTCGACCTTCCGACAGTCGACCAATCTCAAAGGGGTGGGACAGGGAATCAAGCAACACGCCGGGGAAGTGGCCGGTGAGATGGCGAAGGGGGCCGTCAAAGGAGCTGTCGACGGCGTGAAGGAATCGGTCAAAGAGGGTGCACGGGACGTGAAGGAGGGACTGAAGAAGGTTCTTCCGAAGAAGAAACCCGATCCTGCGAAACAGCCACTCGAAGAAGACCCCTCACCCTAACCCTCTCCCCGGACCACCGAAGCGGCGGTGCCTGCCGGGGCGAGGGGACAGGAGAGAAGACGACTGCACACGAGTGATGCGCATTCGCACCGAGGAACCGCAGGAGTTTGGTGATCGTGGCGAAAATCTTCTACAGCATGGCGGGCGAGGGACGGGGCCACGCCGTGCGGGTGCGGACGCTGGTCGAGCATCTGCGGCACGAACACGAACTGGTCCTGTTTGCCTCCGACGATGCCTACGACTTTCTCGTCAAGTCGTATGGCGAGACGTGTGCCGTTGAGAACGTGCGACTGGTGCGGATCCGGGGGATCAAGTTTCGCTACACCGGCGGCAGGCTGGACCTCGTCAAGTCGATCGGGCACGGGTTGAAATACGCCTGGCGCGACCTGCCGTCCGTCGTGAACGGCTTTCTGCGGCGGATCGAGGTCGACCGACCCGACCTCTGCATTTCCGACTTTGAGGCGGCGCTGCCGCGCGCTGCGCGGCGGGCCGGAGTACCGCTGATGAGCCTCGATCACCAGCACGTCCTGCTGGCGTATGACCTGCGCGGACTGCCGCTGCTCCTGCGGCGATATGCCTGGTGGATGAGTTGGTCGATCCGCGCCTATTACGGACGCGGCGAGTACGAGTCGGTCACGTCGTCGTTCTACACGCCGCCGCTCAAGCCGGGCTTCGAGCACGTGCGTCAGGTCGGTCCCATGCTGCGAGACGATCTCGCCGCGACGGTCCCGCGCCACGAAGCGTTCCTGTTGTCGTACCTGCGCCCGACCACTCCTCCGCGTGTGCTGGAGACGCTGAGCGCATGCGGCTTCGACGTGAAAATCTACGGACTCGGTGAGCGGCCTCGCGCGGGACAGCTCTCGTTCCACGCGATCGACGAGCGGGCGTTCGTCGAGGATCTCGCCGGCTGCGCCGCGCTGGTCAGTGCGGCCGGGAACCAACTGCTGGGAGAAGCCCTCTTCCTCGGCAAGCCGGTCTTCGCGATCCCCGAAGAGCTGCATCACGAACAGCAGATCAACGCCTGCTTTCTGAAGCAGATGGGGGCGGGGGACTGGGCCACGCTGGAATCGTTTTCGCCGCCGCCGCTGACTCGCTTCCTGACACGACTCGACGAGTATCGAGCCAACGTCGCGCCGCTGTGTGGCCGCTTGAACGGGACTCCCGATGCACTGGCGGCGATCCACGAGGTGCTCGCCAAGCATCTCCGCCCGACGGTAACTGTCGAAACATGACACTCGTCATAGGCGAGCGGCAACTCGAAATCTATCCCGCCACCGAGTTCACCTCGGTGGTTCAACGGCTTTTGCACTACTCGAATGCCTCGGCAACAAGTAGTGCAAAGGCCGTCGAGCCACCGGGACAAGCCCGGTGGCGGGGAAGCTATCACTTGCCGGCACCTTACGGGTTCGGTGCGGGAAGTACGGTCAGCTTCAGCGAGTGAACGACGTAGGCCGAGTTGACCGTTCCGAGACCGAACAGACCGGGGTCGGGCCAGTGATACTCGTCGGCGGGGACCGACAGCGCGTCAATCGACCCGGTGAAGGCCGACTTGTATTCACCATCGAGCGAGGCCACCAGCGAGGCCCTGTCGCCCTCGAGACCCACCGCAACCATCACTCGATGACGGCTGCCCGCATTCAGTCGAGGGATCCGACAACGGGTGAGATTGTCGCGGACGGTCTTTCGATGGACGTGGCCGAACCCCAGCAACGCACTCTCGTCCTCTGGATAGGCATTCACGGCGAGAAAACAGTGATGTCCGCCGACAGGCAGCATGAAGTAGATTGCGTCGCTGCCATCGACGAGCGTCAGTTCGGCTTCGATCGAGTACGACATCGAATCAATTTTGCGCAGCGCCAGGTTGTTGGTCTCGACCTCGCGACGGCTGCGTAGCTGGGTCTCCTGCCACAGCCAGCCGTTCGACAGGGCAAAGGCCGCATCGCCACGAGTTGTCGCCAGCAGGTCCACGAAACCCTCCCTCATCGGCTCGACGGGAATGGTTTCGGTTGCCGGGATCGTCACGCGCGGTCGATGCAGTTCGACGCGCCAGCCACTCGCAGCCAGCGACATGTAACCGTCGGTGCGGCGCGGGCGCGGTGCTTCAAACAGCAGCTTGCCATTCGAGCGGCACTGCATCCGCTCACCAACGACCGCAAACTCCAACGAGATCGAACCCGTCACGAGTTCATCGTCAACCGGCAGCGTGGCAACCGGCCCGCGTGTCGCATCGACGACCAACTCAAAACGATACTGGCCCCGATCCCGCGCCAGTTGAAAGAAGCTCTCCGGCGATTCCATGAAGACCAGCTTCACGTATTGATACGGTTGCCGATCGATCGAAGCCGGGTCGATGTACAGGTCCATCCGCAGTATCAGATCTTCGCCCCGCACCGGTTGGAAATTGAGCCACAACTGCGGCGAACGACCGGTGGCGTCGAGCGTCAGCACGTCCCCGGTCACATTGACGTCGGCCCGCCAACCGTCGCCGACGACACCGTCTCCTTCGACGGTGTCATTCACGATCGGCAGCAGACTCACTGTCCGCTCTTCGAGGGCGGGCACAGCCGGTTGTTCGGGCCCAGGTTCGGCGGCGTGTTCGTCTGACTTGGTCAATCCCCGCGCTGTCGTCCCCACCGTTTCGGGAGAAGGAACGGTCGCGTTGCTCAAACCAAACAGGCCGGGCATTAACAGGGCCGCGATCACGGCACAGGAGAGCACGATGGACGAGATCGCGATGTACCAGACACTGCGACCCGTGTGCCGCTTCGCGGGTGACGACTCGAACGTCGTGGTTCCCGACTTGAAGACGGTCGCCTCGTTGCTTGGTGGCCCCGACGTGGCAACGAAGGACTCGCCCCGGGCGCGCCCTTCGCCATCAAGGTTGATGTCGAGGTGCGTCTGCCGATTCTCTTCGAGAGCCGTGCCGGCAACGAAATCAACGGTCGGACCGCTCGATGCGGCATCTCCCGCCACATGTGTCGGCCCCACTCGCAACGAACGGTTCGCTCCCGTCATCCATTCGGTGGAGGATGTTGCCGCCGCCGATCGCTCGAACGACGGACGAGACACTCCCCACTGCATCAGCACGTCGCGCAGTGCCGTCTCGACTTCGGCCATCGTCTGGAATCGATCCTCGGGCTTCTTGGCGAGCATTCGCCCGACGAGGACGCTCAATTCGTCGGGCACATCGTCGCGCAGGGACGTCAAGTTCGGCAGCCTCTTCTCGCGGTGGGCGAGCAGCCGTTTCATGACGGTTTCCGCCGGAAACGGGATGCGATTGGTGAGCAACGCAAACAGCGAACAGCCAAGACTGTAGATGTCGCTGCGGGCGTCGGCGTGCCGTGTGTCCTCGGCCTGTTCGGGAGACATGTAATCGACCGTCCCCATGACCGAGCCACTGGTTGTCAGTCCGTCGGCCGTCTTGCCGATCGCATCGTCGAACCGCGCCAGGCCCAGGTCCAGAATCTTTACGACCCCTTCGTCACTGAGCAGCAGGTTGGCCGGCTTGATGTCGCGATGGACGACTCCCTGCCGATGGGCGAACTCCAGCCCGCAGGCGGCTTGGGCGATGTAATCCACCGCGTCGGCGAGCGGCAGGCGACTGTGACTCCGCACGACACTCGACAGGTCTCGCCCCGCCACGAACTCCATCACCAGAAAGTGCGTCCCGCGATGCTCATCCGCGTCGTGGGCAGTGACGATGTTGGGGTGACTCAGCTTCGCCACGGCCTTCACTTCACGATGAAACCGTTCGACCAGCGTCTGCGTCTTGACCGCCTCGGGCGAGAGCACCTTGAGCGCGACCACCCGATCCATCCGCCGGTGCATCGCCTTGTAAACCAGCCCCATCCCCCCCTGCCCCAGCTTCTCGATGAGGACATAGTTTCCCAGCACGAGCGGCTGCGAAGGACCGACCAGCAACTCGGCCGCTTGAAACCTGTTGAGTCGCTCGTGCCGGAGCAACTCCTGCAACAAGCCGTCGCCGTCGAGCGGCTGTTGCTCGGCGGAAAGGTTCGAGACGAACTCGCGCACCGACTCGGCGGACATCAATCCGCTGGCGTCGATCCGCTGGACGAGTTCAACAATGGTGAGTGGCATCGCGCGTCGATCCCGAAGGGTGCGGCGATGATAGCCAACGCGCGAGGCCGTCGCGAGAGTCGAATCGGCAACCCTGCGGGCACATGCCGGGTCAGGACATCTTGCGCTTTCGGACTCTCCTTGGCCGCTCGCTCGGGATCACATTCAGACTGGTTGTCTTGTGAAATTCAGCCTGATCCGACATAGTTTGCCCCGCACCTGCCATTGTCCCTCCGCGACGATCCGCATCACTTTCAAGTCGAATGTGGACCTCGCTCGGCTGTGTCAGTTGTCAACTTTTCCCCCCACAATTTGAGTCAATCTTTGTGCATTGTCGGCCACTCAGCCGGCAGTGTTCGGCCTTCGTTCAACACTTTGTCCAGGTGGTTTTCCCAATCATGCCAAATCTTCCGGAGTTCATCATGAGAGGTCATTCAGCCGAACGACGCGCCGCGCGATCCAGTCGCGGATTCACGCTGATTGAGTTGCTGGTGGTCATCGCCATCATCGCCGTCTTGATTGCCTTGCTGCTCCCGGCCGTCCAGCAGGCGCGGGAAGCTGCCCGCAGAACCCAATGCAAGAACCACCTGAAGCAATTCGGACTGGCGCAGCACAACTATCACGACACGTTCAAATGCTTTCCGCCCGCCGCCATTGCCGGCGGAGTGGGGGCGAATCAAGACGTCGCACGCGGCTGGTCGTGGACGGAAATGCTGCTGCCCTACGTCGATCAAGCTTCGCTTTACAACCAGATCGGTGTCGGGCAGCAATTGCTGGTACCACAAAGCGCGGCCAACATGACCAACACAAACGACTACACAACCGCCAATAACGGTACGCCCGAGAAGCTGTTGACCAAAAAGATCGCGATGTTCCTCTGCCCCTCGGCGAACGGTGACGCCGAGAACAAGTATGAAAAGAACCTGGGCACCCTGATGTACTGCATGAACAACCAGATCGTTACGCCTCCGAATCCCCTCAAAATCACTCCGCTCAGCGACATCATCGACGGGGCGTCCAATACGGTTCTGATGGGAGAAAAGTCGCTGATGACCGCACCATTCATCGCTGTGGGTGCCGTCTGGGGAACGTCCCGCATCTGCGGAAACCGGCTGCATATCATTGCCGCGCAGAACAACATGAACGTGCCGTTTGATGGCACGCACAACGCCACGACGCTCTGTTACGTGGAGAATGGCACGCCGGTCAATCTCGTCACCCGGGCTGTAGCGGCGAGCAGCCATACGGGAGGGTGTCACTTCGTGATGTGCGATGGCGCCGTGCGATTCATCAACGAGAACATCGCCGCCGACCCGTTGCGTCCGAGCGGCGGTGCTGGCCTGTACCTGTACCAGAATCTCTACAATCTGAACGACAAACAGGCCATCGGCGAGTTCTAGTTTTGCCGGCATGTTGTGAGTCTGCATTCGAGTCTGCCGCCCCGACATCTTTGAATCGACACATTGAGGCTCCCGTGATCAGATTTCCGACAGTGCTGCTGATGATCCTCGTCACATCCATGTGCCTGGTGGGCTGCGGAGGTTCCGATCGGCCGAAGCTGGTGAAGGCGACGGGAACGGTGACGCTCGACGGCAAACCACTGGAAGGTGCCCTCGTCGGCTTTCAGCCGATGACCGACGCCAAGGCAAAATACCACCGCCCGTCGTCTGCTGTGACAGACGCTTCGGGCAAGTTTCTGTTGGGGACTTACGACAAGGACGACGGAGTTCCGGTGGGCAAGTACAAGGTGGGAGTGCAAAAGCGGGAACTCGTGGGGGAACTGCCCAAGGACTACAACTCAGAGACCCCCGGCGCCTACAACCTGAGTTACAAATGGGTCACGCCGCGCAGTGCCGCCGATCCGGCGTCGTCCGGGCTGGAGATCAACGTCACCTCGTCCGGAATGTCGCCCGCTGTCATCGAATTGAAGGCCCTGCCGCAACCGGAAATCGAACTGACCGGTCCCCAGCGGCGGGCGAACGAACCTTAGCAGCGTCATGGATCGGGCCACCCCGTTTACTTCTCGTCTTGGATTCATCCCGCCCTCAAGGGCCTGTTCGTGGCGAAGGATGCACTCCTGACACATTCTTTTCCTTGTCTTGTAGGAGGTTTGAAAATGACTTTTCGACGCAAGCGTGGGTTCACGCTGATTGAACTGCTGGTGGTGATTGCGATCATCGCCGTGTTAATCGCCCTGTTGCTGCCGGCCGTGCAGCAGGCCCGCGAGGCCGCTCGCCGATCCGAGTGCAAGAACAAACTCAAGCAGTGGGGACTGGCGTTACACAACTATCACGACACTTACACCAGATTGCCGGGCGTTATGGGTTTCGCCACCCCCAACGCAATTCCGTATAAGAACAATCTCACATTTCAAGTCGCCTTGCTGCCCTACATTGACCAAGCGGCACTGTACAGCCTCTTTGACTTCAATGTGGGTTACGGCGTGGCCCCAAACCTGGCCCTGCAGCAAAGATCATTTGACCTGATGTGGTGCCCGAGTGCACGGCTTGCCGACCGCAAAGACAACACGAACACCAACATCTACACTCTCCATTACTGCGGTGTCGCAGGCGCAAAGGGAGTCTCGCCCAGTGGCATCACGTACGCTGTGACCGGCAGCAGCTTAACAGGAGACCATGGCGGTAATGCGACGAACGGAATGCTTCCGATCAATGGATACGTCCCGCTTTCGGACTGTATTGACGGACTCTCAAACACGTTTCTGATGGGTGAGATTTCAGCCGAGTACTTGGCTTCGCCGTGGTTAAACCATTTGCGACCGTGGACGCAGGGTGCCTCGAACTCGCCGGGAACGGGGACCGCCACCTACTTCACCAAGAATGTTTACAACCCACTGGACAACTTCGCCGGTTACCAATCGAACACGGCGGGACGATTGTTCAACGATGTCCGCTTCTCCAGCATGCACACCGGGGGTGTTCATTTCCTGTTGGGAGATGGCCGGGTGACGTTCCTTTCCAAGAACATCGACTACGCCACGTATCTCGGGCTGGCGAGCCGCGGTGATCGCGAGACTCTCTCGATTGATTGAAAAGAGGTCTGGCGCGGGGAGAAGCGGCATGTTCGTGCTTCCCCCGCGACTCGCTTCCCACTCTTCCGAGTTTTCTGTCATTCCTTTTCGAAGGGTCGATGCTTTGATGCGCAATTTGATGGGGCGGTTCTTCCCGCTGGCAATGGTCTCGCTGATCGTACTGACGATCGGCTGCGGCGGTTCGGGCTTGAAACTGAAGGAGGTTTCCGGAAAGGCGACCTTCGCCGGGAAGCCGATTGTGTACGGCCTCATCGAGTTCATCCCAAACAAGGCCAAGAACCATTCCGCTCCGGCGGGCTCGGCCGAAATCGTTGGCGGCCAGTATGACACAAGAAAGATGGGACGGGGTGTCGTTGCCGGGCCGCATCTCGTCCGCATTACCGGCTACGAGGAACGTCCCGCGCCCGGCTCCGCGGACGAAACCGTCATCACCGCTTCCAAGCCGCCGCTTTTCGCCGGCTTCACCATCGAAGCCGAAGTCCCCTCCGGGGCTCAACAGGACTTCGACGTTCCCGAGTCGGCCCTTGGGTTCGACCTGCTCAAACCGTAATCCGCGACGAGTGCGAATGGACCGTAGCGCCAGCAGGGCTCGCCATTGCTGAGAGTGCATTCAGTCCCTGTCGGGCTTCAAGACTCACGATTCCCGTCGGACATTGAAAAGCAAAATGCCTGCGGAGAACTCGCTTCGGTCCTCCGCAGGCACACTGAACACAGACTTCGGCAGCCTCATCACTGATCAAGATTGGCGGCCTCAGCCTGGTCGCGGCTGGAAGCCCCCTTCAGCACATCCATGCTCATGTTCTCGGTCACAAATTTGACGGCTCCGTCAGCCATGAGCACATGGCAGCCACCGGTGTGATTGCTGCCCAGGCTGATGTCGTTGAAGTTGTTGCTGCCGTTGTAGCCTGTGCTGTTGATGGGGTAGGCGATGTTCTTGCAGGGATTGCTGTCCGTGCCATTTGTGTATCCGCGGTGCCAGCGACGAAAGCCAACCATGTCTATGGAAGGGTTTGGTCCCGCTGTGCGGGAATTGGAGATTTCGCCCATCGCAATGGTGGTGGAGGTGCCGTCGGTAATGTCGCGCAGGCTCCAGCGGGTGTTCTTGCCCAAACCAAATACGCCACTGCTGGCGTACCCACCGTGAGCGGACAATGCGGCTGGCAGCATGGCACATTCAGCGGCAGTGCCAGTGCATGCATACGTGATGCCATTCATACCGGTCCCCTTGGGCCCCATGATGCCGTAGTAATGCATCGTGTATTGCGTCGTGCTGCCATTCTCGTAGATCTTGGTCTGAGTCGCACTGGGACAAAAATAGACGGGGATTTTTTTGGTGCCCAACAGGGTGTCGAATGTGGGCGTGTAGTTCGCCAAAGTGAAATCGACCGATTGGAACAGCGGGGCCTGATCCACAAACGGCAGGAGGAAGACATGCATGGTCAGTTGATTGCAGGGGAGAGCCGTCGGAGCCGTCGTGCAACTCAAGCCGCCCGGCGGAAGGACGCCGTGAACGTCGTGGTAGTTGTGCAGCGCCAGGCCGAGCTGCTTGAGGTTGTTCTTGCACTGCGAGCGGCGGGCGGCCTCACGCGCCTGCTGGACGGCCGGCAGCAACAGGGCAATCAACACGGCGATGATCGCAATCACCACCAGCAATTCGATCAGTGTGAAGCCTCGACGAAATCTGCGCTGTTGCATGGGAACCTCCAGACAAGACGTGGGATAGAAATGAAAACCTCGACGCCGCAAGCGGTCTCCGACCATCACATTCGCAGCGGAAGTCCATTCACGGCAGAAAATTGACGAACGCCAGATCCGACCTGAAAGGCCCGTGACACGTAGAACGCTGGCAAGCCTACTGGCGGCCCAAACCGAGAGCAACCCTCGTTCGCCCCGGCTTGCTGAATTTAAGGAGCGCGCGACCAGGCGGATCCAACAAACGAAACGGCTCCGATCACACGTCCTGATCGGAGCCGCTTCTTGCTTCATGCCGCCCTGTTGATGGCGACCCGCCCTCGATCGGAGTTACTTCGCGCGGCCGCTGGCGATCAGCTTGCTGGCGTTGCCGGCCTGGCCGAAGGAGATCATGCGGGCGACGCAGACCTTCTTCATCGCCTCGCGGGCCGGCTTCAGGTAGTCGCGAGGATCGAACTTGTCCGGCTCCAATTGCATGACCTTACGGATCGCGCCGGTGATCGCCATGCGGCAGTCGGTGTCCACGTTGATCTTGCGCACACCCGACTTGATCCCGCGCTGAATCTCCTCGACGGGAACGCCGAACGTCTGCTTCATCTTGCCGCCGTATTGGTTGAGGATGTCCTGCAAGTCCTGCGGGACCGACGAACTGCCGTGCATGACGAGGTGCGTGTTGGGCAGACGGCGGTGAATCTCCTCGATCCGCTTCATGGCGAGCACTTCGCCGGTCGGCTTCGCGTCGAACTTGTAGGCTCCGTGGCTGGTGCCGATCGCCACTGCCAAGGCATCCACCTTGGTGGCCGCGACGAATCGCTCGGCCTCTTCCGGATCGGTCAGCAGTTGATCGTGCGAAAGCTTGCCCGAGGCCCCGTGACCGTCTTCGGCCTCCCCCTCACCCGTGTCGAGCCGACCGAGGCAACCCAGCTCCCCCTCGACGGAGACGTTCCTCGCATGGGCCAGCTTGACCACCTGCAGCGTGACCGAGACGTTGTAGTCGTAATCGGCCGGACTCTTGCCGTCCTCCTTCAGCGATCCGTCCATCATCACCGAGGTGAACCCGTTGTCCATCGCGCTGATGCAGGTGGAGGGGCTGTTGCCGTGGTCCTGGTGCATGACGATCGGAATCTGCGGATACAGCTCGACGGCCGCCAGCATCAGGTGGCGGAGATAGTTGTCCTGTGAATAACTTCTCGCCCCGCGAGACGCCTGCACGATGCAGGGCGAATCGGTCTCCTTGGCCGCCTCCATGATCGCCTGAATCTGTTCCATGTTGTTGACGTTGAACGCCGCCACGCCGTAGTTGTTTTCGGCGGCGTGGTCGAGCACAGTTCGAAGCGGAACCAAAGGCATTGCGGATACTCCCGACAGTCTTCTCTGTCTGTGTATAGAGGTCTCGTCTCACGGCCCCTCCCCATTGGACAGGCTGCGGAGAACGATCAAGAACATAGCGCCGGGCAATAGGGTAGCGGCAGACCCATCGCCCCGCAAAGTAACCGCCCGAAACAGCCGCCACGCGCGGGCCAGTTTTGATTCGAGGGGAGTTGGCCCCGCTCCACAACCGAACGATCGTCAGGCAGTTCACGTGGCGGCAAGCAGCCTTGCTTGCCGTCGAGCCGCAGGTCCGCCCGCCCGCCGTGACCCGGCATCCGGAACCCGCCCGAGATGTGGCCGCCTCGGTGCCGCCCGCTGAACCGTCCCGAGACCCGTCGCCCGACAGACACCGGGCGGCAGAAATGTCGCCACAGTCCCACGGCCGAGTTGGCCTCCCGGCGACCCCGGAAAACCAATGCTGCGCCGGCTCCCCATCGACGTAAGTGGTCGCAAAACAGCGTTGCGCCGGCATGCTGGACCCTGTCAGATCAATGACAAAGCATTCGTTTGGCTCCGTCGGAGGGTTAAAAGTCCCAAACGAATGCTTTGTCACTGTTCTGAACCCTGTCACATAAACAACACAGCACTCGTCCAGCTCCGTTGGAGGGTCCACGGAGCCAAACGAATGCTTTGTCGCTGATCTGAACCCTCCGACGGAGCCACCGTAACGCTTTGGCAGCACTTTTATGTCAGGTTTTCTGATTCCCGACAATGGTTTACGTCAAAACACCCTTTTGAGCGTTCGACCACTTACGTCGACAGCCCATCTCGCCGACCCGCTGGTCGTTTCGGGTCGCATTTTCGCCTCCGCCGACCGTGGCCGCCTCCCGGAATAGCAGTGCTGCCCATCTACAGCAGCGTCGGATCAGTGACACGAGATATTCCGGGGGAGACCGAATCTGGTGGAGGTTCCGACGGCGCCTCAATCGTCGTCGTCAGTCGCGAGGCACGACGAGACTTTTCGATGAATGCGTTCAACCGGTCATGGTGTTCCTTGCTGATCTTCGCACGGACGTAAGCCGACTCGATTTCGCATTGAAGCTGATTCAAGTCCGCGAAGGCAATTGTCCCGGAGGTGGTCAGCTCGGTTAGAGTTGCGGGGTCATTGGCAAGCCGCTGGAGCCGCTGACGAAACCTTCGATCGCGCCACCAACCGGGCAAGTAGCGAGCGGCCAAAAATTGAGTGATTGCAAATCCAGTCAAGGCGAGCAAAAAACTGGGGGTGAACATTTGTGAATCGGTGCGCTGGTAGACCGCCAGGGCACCGGGATGAAGTGGGTAGTAGAAGTTTCGCTGCGGATCAATTCGAGAGATCTGGGACGCCAGGGGGAATTTCACGGTCAGATGCGACAGATGATCGAGGATGGTACGAAGCACGAGCACGACATTTTTGTCGGACAGATCGCTGCTGCAGATCAGCACCTCACGCGTACTGACAGTCTCGATGTCGGCGCTGGGAAACTCGACGGCACCCGCATAGGAACCTTTGTAAATCATGGTCGTTCTGAGGAACGGGTACTGCTGCGCCAACGACTTGTTCCGGTCGACGCCGATGACGTCAAACATTTCTGAAGCCGCCAGTGAGTTGATCGCCTCGCTGTTGAGGGCCACGAGGAAGAAGGCGGCATCGACTTTCGAGGCGTTCAAGGCATTGGCGGCCTCCTGAAATCCCCACTCCCCACCGATGTCCAATTCCGTCCCTTGAATTCCATAGAGCTGGAGCAGCAACTTCGCCACCATCCGAGTACCGCTGTGTGCCGGTCCCAGATAGACACGCTTTCCTTTCAGATCGCTGATCGACTTGAGACCGGAGTCCCGCCGACACACCACGTGCATGGGTGAGTCAAACAGGTACAACAAACTGCGCGTCTTCTGTCCCGCCGGAAGGCCGTCCTGGGTGAATGCCAGTTCCGTCTGTCCCTGCTCGATCATTTCGATGTTCTGCTGGGACCCATTCGATTCGAGAACTTCAACCTTGTTGAATCGCCGCTGAACATGGGGAGTCAGCATCGTCGTCAGAACGTTGGCGAGCGGCACGTAGAATCCACCCGGTTTCCCGCTCGCAATCCGCAACGGTACCCTCTGCGGTAACCCAAACCTGACATAGGCAATCAGCAGATACGGCACCACCCAAAAGCAGACGAGCACCACCACTGACCACCATCTGGTCATGCGTTGTTCATGGGACATGACGTACCTCTTTCACGGTCGATGACTCGGAGATCGAAATGATCATGATCAGCGCGGCCTTCAGTGTATTCGATAGAACACTGGCGAGCGAAGCCTCTCACCAGCGATAGCCGGGCTCATGGAATCCACTGCCTGGCCGTCCACATGACCACTGATACAATCACCCCCCTTCGTTGACGGAACCACTGTCTCACGTCCCGGAACTATGAGGGCGATCTCCATGTTCAAGCACTCAACAGGTCCGGCTCTCCGAAATCCACGGCGATCCACAACGGAGTGGTTCGCGCCGGGTCATCGGCGTTGCATCTCTTTGGTTTGGCTCGTGCTGTTCGTCTGGCTTTGCCAGCCGGTGAGCGCCCAAGACGAGAATCTACCCAAACCGGAATCGCTCTCCACCGAACAGCTTCAGAGTGAATTCAACCGCGTGACGAAGGAGATCGAGCAACACCGCAATTCTCCGAAGGCCCCAGCGCAATGGAAGGAGCGATTGAAACTCGAAGCATCGCTCGAGGCCTCGAAGTTCAAAACTCCCCAAGAGGCCGAACCGCTCCGAACCCGCATTCGTGAGCTTTCGTCTTCCGATGCAGTCATCC
>JBBPIS010000003.1:0-128860 GCA_038040225.1 Planctomycetota bacterium | reverse complement strand
GTGGTCCCCTGTCTCACCCCCCACCCCCCCGGGGGGGGCGCCCCCCCCCCCCCCCCCCCCGGGCCCCCCCCGCCCCGGGGGGCGCCCCCCCCCCCCCCCCCACCCTACATTCAAGCAAGCAGTTCGCGGACGACGTTACCGTGGACATCGGTCAGTCGGAAGTCGCGGCCGGCGTAGCGATAGGTCAGACGTTCGTGATCGAAGCCGAGCAGATGCAGAATCGTGGCGTGCAGGTCGTGGATGTGGACGCGGTTCTCCACCGCATTCCAGCCGAGTTCGTCGGTGGCTCCGTGGACGTGGCCTCCCTTCACGCCGCCGCCGGCCAGCCACATCGAGAAGCCGTAGTGATTGTGATCGCGTCCCTGGCCAGCCGAGGAAACACCGGGTGTCGGGATTTCGACGGTCGGCGTGCGACCGAACTCACCACCCCAGATGACGAGCGTGTCGTCGAGCATCCCGCGCGCCTTGAGATCGCTGAGTAAGGCCCCGATCGGCTGATCGCACTCGTTGGCCAGGTCGCGATGATTTTTTTCGAGGTTGTCGTGCGCATCCCACGGCTGGCCGGGACGCTGCCAGATTTGGACGAACCTCACGCCACGCTCCAACAACCGCCGACCGATTAACACCTGACGGCCATACGTCGTGTCGCCGTACATCTCGCGAATCGACTGCGGTTCGAGATTCACGTCGAAGGCCTCGGTCGCCTCGCTCTGCATCCGGTACGCCAACTCGAACGATTGGATACGGGCCTCCAACTGGGCGTCCTCGCCGCGTGCGGCCAGATGACGCTGATTGAGTTGTTGGAGCAGATCGAGTTGCCCCCGCTGTCGGCCCGGTCGCACGAAGTCGTTCCGAATGTGTTCGACCAGCTTCTGAGGTTCGCGATGCTGCGAGTCGATGTACGTCCCCTGATAGGCTCCCGGCAGAAAGGCCGATCGCCAGTTGTTGCCCGCCGTCGCGGGAACACCGCCGGGACACATGACGATGAAGCCCGGCAGGTTCTGGTTGTCGGTCCCCAGTCCGTAGGTGACCCACGCGCCCATGCTCGGCCGGGACTGCCGACCGTCGCCGCAGTTCATCAGCAGGTACGACGGCTCGTGGTTCGGAACGTCGGCGTACATCGAACGAATCACGCACAGATCATCGGCCGACTTTGCGACGTGAGGGAACAGTTCGCTGATCTCGACGCCGCTTTGACCATGCTTCGCGAACTTGAAGGGCGAGCCGAACGCCGCTCCGGTTTTGCGTTCGGTCCGCTGCGAAGTCGGCAGCGACCGGCCGTGATATTGGGTCAGGATCGGCTTCGGATCGAATGAGTCAATGTGCGAGACGCCGCCATTCATAAAGAGGTGGATCACCCGCTTGGCCTTCGCCGCGAAGTGCGGCCTCTTCGGCGACAAGGGATGAGTTTCCGAGATCGGTTCCGCAGCAGCCTCGCGCGCCAGCAAGTCTGCCAGCCCCAGGCCACCCAGCCCCAAGCCAGTGCGAGTCAGCAGTTCACGTCGCGTCCACATGCTCGATTCCTCCGGCCACTAATCCACGAACACAAACTCATTCGACAGCAGCAACGCCTGCAAGTACTCCTCCCACGGCGACAGGAATTGTGGCTGCCCCTCCGGAACCGGATCAGCGGTCGCCGTGGTTGCCGATGACAGATACTTCTCTCCCAAGGCTATCTCTTCCACAGTTGCGGGCCGACCGAACAACAGGCGATGCGCGACGCTGATCTTCTCTGCGGTCGAAGCCGCTCGGGTGACATCCGGCCTCGTGCCCAGATGCTGCACCTGCTGGCGAAGGAAGGGGCTGTTCATCAGGAACAGCGCCTGTTGAGGCACCGTGGTCTGATGCCGTTGGGGACTGGAGGCATCGGGCGGCGCGAAGTCGAACGTACGCAGCGCACTCGGCAGACTCTGACGGTCGATGAATCCATAGACCGAGCGGCGCGAGGAAAACGGCGGCGCGAACAAGTCCACACTCGACCCTCCCATCGTCAGGTCAAGCTGTCCCGAAACCACGAGTAACGCATCGCGCAGCGATTCCCAGTCGAGTCGCCGCCGGTTCATGCTCCAGAGCAGCGTATTCTCCGGGTCTTTCTCGCGTGCGGCTGCGAGAGCCTGTCTGTTGGCGGACTGGTTCGCACTCTGCTGCCGGTACGTCGAGGAGAGCAGGATCTGGCGATGCAGTTGCTTGAGCGACCAACCGTTCGCGATGAACTGACTCGCCAGATGATCGAGCAGTTCCGGGTGGGTCGGCCGCTCGCCACGCAGTCCGAAATCGCTGGGCGTTCGGACGAGCCCGGCCCCGAAATGGTTCATCCAGACGCGATTGACGAGGACGCGCGCGGTGAGTGGGTTGTCCGCACTGGCGATGGCCCGCGCGAGTTCCAACCGCCCGCTGCCGTGTTGAAACGGCTGCCGCTCACCGTGAGTCAACGCGATGAGAAACTGCCGCGGTGCGATCTCACCGGGATTGCTCGCGTTGCCGCGAATGAAGATGTGTGAGTCGGTCGGTTGCTTCACGTCTTCCAAGGCCATCGCGTGAGGAGCCGCTCCCGGTGACCCAATCCAGTCCGTCACCAGCCGCTGCTTCGCGTGAAGCTGCTGCTGCGTCGTGGCATCGACGAACAGGAACTCCTCCACGTCGTCGATCGTCAGCGTGAGGGGCGACTCTGCCCCCATGAGCAACTGCCGCAACTCTTCCCAATCGGGATCGTCGAGCTTCGTGGCCGCGGGCGACTCTTTCAGCAGTTGCCGCCAGCGCTGATCGGCCTCGCTCAACAACCGTCCATACGTCTGCGCGGCTTCCGCGAGACTCTGCGGTGGACTCTTGGAGAGCGATTCGACAACAACTTGATTGAGACGCAGGTCGCCACGACTGCGGGATCTCCAGCGTGCAACGCGATCGATGGAAGCCCGACGCGCCCGCGAAGGATCCGTGTCTTCTCTGGTCGCACCGTCCTGCTTCGCTTGCGCTTCAGGCTTCCAGGCAGCGGCCAATTCGTGCCACGGGGCGAGAACCGGATCGTGGCGTCTGCGCGACTGTTCGAGGTGCCTCGCCCAGCGCTGGGTCATCACCGGGTTCAAGTCCTTGCTGGCGTCGATCAGGAACATCACCGCGAGAAAGTTCGCCTGGATCGGGTCGTGCTGACCGGCCAGCAGGTAGTCGCCGGCTCGCGTGCGGACGGCGGCCGTCAGCGCGGCGTGTTGAGTGCGCAGGTACTCATCGAGCTGGTTCGACCGCGATAGGAGCTCCTTCAAGTACGCCTCGAACTGCGCGTGCTGCGCGGCCGGCACGATGAGCGGCGGCACGCGCGGTTCGACCGAGTTGGCGAAGACGCCGTACAGGCCGTAGTAGTCGCGCGTCGGAACCGGATCGAACTTGTGATCGTGACAGCGCGCACAACTGACCGTCAGCCCGAGCAGCCCGCGCGTCACGACGTCGATCCGGTCGTCGATGATGTCGGGTGGACTGTTGAGAAACCGCTGACCGAGCGTGAGAAAGCCCAGCGCGGCGAGGTTGGTGGAGGACAAGGGGACAAGGGGATCAGGGGACATGGGGATCAAAGTCCGCGTGTCAGTCTCTTCTTTCCCCTTGTCCCCTTGTCCCCTTGTCCCCTTGTCCCGTCCCGACTCAGCCGTCGCCTGCCCCAACAAGTCGGCCGCCAACTGCTCCAGCACAAACGTATCGAACGGCAGATCGTCGTTGAACGAACGAATCACATAGTCGCGGTACGTCCACGAAGACGGATAGCGCGGGTTCTCGTTCAGCCGCACGTAGCCCTTCGTGTCCGAGTACCTCGCCACATCGAGCCAGTGCCGTCCCCAACGCTCACCGTAACGGGGCGAACTGAGCAATCGGTCGATCACGCTCTTGAAGGCGTCCGGCGAGACATCACTTTCAAACGCGGCGACTTCTTCCGGAGTCGGCGGCAACCCGTGGAGATCGAACGTCGCGCGGCGGATCAGCGTGCGGCGATCGGCCTCCGGACTGAGCGTCAGTCCCGCCGCTTCGAGTCGCGCCAGAATGAACGAATCGACGGAAGTCGTCACTCGCCCCTTGGCCTTCACTGCCGGAATCGCAGGCGACCGGATCGGCTGAAACGCCCAATGGTCCTTCGCGGCTTCGACCGACACTCCCGCGCGGGTCTTCGAGGGAGCAGTGTCCTCCTTCGGCCAGACCGCGCCTTGCTTGACCCATTTCTCCAGCGAGGCGATGGCTTTCGCGGGCAGCTTCCCCTTGGGAGGCATCTTCGTGTCGTCGCCGTAGCGTACCGCCGTGATCAGCCGGCTCTGCTCGATGTCGCCCGCAGTGACCACCGGCCCGCTCTCGCTCCCTTTGCGAAGTCCCTCGGCCGAATCGAGCCGCAGACCCAGCTCCTGCTTCTTTGCACCGTGGCACGACTGGCAGTGCTCGACCAGGATCGGTCGCACCTCCCGCTCGAAAAATTCTTCTGCCTGCTTGTCGATCGGAGGAGTAGCGACTTGCGCGTGGACCCGGCTCCCAACGGAATCGACCGGTCGCCACCAGCCCGCAGCAAATGCGATCAGACCGACGATGAGGATTCGAGTGCGCATGTTCTGGGAATGTCGTGTTGAGGACGCGGGGCGGTTGGATTCGAGCAAGGGCAAGAGGCGGAACCACAAATGACCCAGATGGCACGGATCAGAAGGAGAACACGAACACTTCTCCTCGACCTGCTTATCTGTGTCATCTGTGAAATCTGTGGTAAGTCTCTTGCTTCATCGACTTGTCCCGAAGTTGGACTTTGCGTGCATACCCGAGGAGTGGCAAGTTTACGCGATCACTTCGCGGATCGCGTTGCCGTGGACATCGGTCAGGCGGAAGTCGCGACCGGCGTGGCGGTAGGTCAGGCGTTCGTGATCGAGTCCCAGCAGATGCAGGATTGTGGCGTGCAGATCGTGGAAGGTGCTGACGTTTTCCACGGCGTGCATGCCGAGTTCATCGGTTGCTCCGTAAATCGTGCCCCCCTTCGTTCCGCCGCCGGCCAGCCAGACGGAGAAGCCCTCGGGATGATGATCGCGGCCGTCTCGCCCCGCCGAATGAGGCGTCCGACCGAACTCACCCGCCCACACGATCAGCGTCTCGTCGAACAGACCGCGCTGCTTCAGATCGAGGATCAGTCCGGCAATCGCCTGATCGGTGTCGAGGGCATTCTTCTCGTGGCCCTGCTTCAACGCACCGTGCTGGTCCCACGTTCCGTTCGAGGCTCCCGGTGGACAGGTGATCTCGACAAAGCGGACGCCCGATTCGATCAGCCGCCGCGCCCGCAGGCACTGGATGCCGTACAGCTTTTGAGACGGCACCTTCGAATCGAGGCCGTACAGTTTTTGTGTCGCCTCGGTTTCGCGGCTCAGATCGAGCACGTCGGGGACGAGCGACTGCATGCGATAGGCCATCTCATAGTTCTGGATGGCCGACTCAATCGAATCCTCGGTCCCCAGCGAGCGCGAGAACGACTCGTCCTGACTGCGAAGCAGCGCGAGCTTCGCCTGCTGCAATCGCCGGTCCTTGTCGGCCGGTTGAATGTTGTGGATCGGCGTTCCGTCCGCCTGAAACTGCGACGCCTGATGACTCGCGGGAAGGAAGCCGTTGGAAAAGTTTTCGAGACCGCCGCACGGGACGACTCCGAAACTCAGCACGACGAACCCCGGCAGGTTCCGGTTCTCGCTGCCAAGACCGTAATTGACCCACGAGCCGAGACTCGGCTTGCCCGCGTTGTTCGATCCCGTGTGCAGCCGCAACACGCCGGTCGAGTGAATCGGCAGATCGGCCTTCATCGAACGAATCACGGCCAGATCGTCGGCACAGCGGGCGGTGTGAGGAAACAGACTGCTGATCGGCATGCCACACTCGCCGTGTCGCTGAAACGTCCACGGCGACTTGAGCCATTGCCGGTTGCCATTCGCCGTCGGATTCTTGGACTCGGTAAACGGCTTGCCGTCAAGTTCGTCGAGCTTCGGCTTGGGATCGAACGAATCGACGTGCGAGACCCCTCCGTCCATGAAGCAGAAGATCACGTTTTTTGCTTTGACCGGAAAGTGCCGCCGCGCGGCGGTGGCATCGACCGGCGAGGCGGCCCGCACCTCGTCGGCCATCAGTGCGGACAGCGCCACCATCCCAAACCCATTCGCCGCCGTCGCCAGCATCTCCCGCCGAGTCACCGGCCGCGCACAAAAGCCGGGACAGGTGCTCAAGGAATTCAATCGTCCAAACGTCATTGCCATTGCCTTCACCCTCGCCTTTTCCAACCTTCGTTACCTTCGTTCTCTTCTGTAAACAGATCTTTCTTCCGTCAAAGATTTGCACCCGACAGCATCATTCGAGTTAACCCATCCACGAGTCGCAGTTCATGAAAGTTGAAGAGCAAGCCCAGAGGAACATCCAGCAGTTTCATGTAGCTCAGCAACTGAGCCTTGTGGATGGGTGCGATCTCCTGCACGGCCTTGATCTCAATCAACAGGCAGCCTTCGACCAGTATGTCAAACCGTAGTTGTTCCTCGAAGGCGATCTGCTTGTAGACAATTTTCACCGTCCGTTGCTGCACGGCGGACAAGCGCCGAAGTTCCAGTTCGTGCATGAGACATTTCTCGTAGATGCTTTCCAGTAATCCCGCTCCCAGTTCGCGATGTACTTCGATGGCTCCACCGATGACTTGGCTGCTCAGGTGGTCAGCCTTCTGAAACAGGGGATGCATCTGACACTCCTTGGTGGGAAGAGTTTGACAGAAGGGAACGAAGATCACGAAGGAAGATAAGGACTGCGATGAGCAAGTTGTGTCGTGTCACTCCTCAGGGCGTTCCATTTCAGGGAATGTAGATGAACTCTTTCGCGTTGAAGATCACGTGGGCCATGTCTTTCCAGACGGGTTGGTTGGTCAGCAGGTCGTTCGCCGGGACTTGATGCAGTTCTGCGAACTGACGTGCCGCCGCCTCGAAGCGTTGTCGTTCGTCGCCTGTCGGGGCTCGGCCGAGGGCTTTCAGGAACATCGACTCGATGCGAGTTGTGACCGTGCTGTCTGGCTGGCGGATCAATTGTGCGGCCCAGACATCGGCCTGCTGCACGACGAACGGATCGTTGAGCAGCGCGAGGGCCTGCGCCGGGACGTTCGTCTGGTCGCGTCGGCCTTGGACGATCTTGCCGCCGGGGAAATTGAAGGCCTCCAAAAACCGGGGGGCCTCCATCAGGTTGTTCTTGATGTAGACGCTGCGCCGACCGCCGCCATCGACCGGGCCTGGGAACAGCCGCCGGTCGACGTTCGGCGTCTCGCGGAACGGCTGCACGCTGTGTCCGAACAGCGTCCGGTCGAGCCGTCCCGACGTGGCGAGGATCGAATCGCGAATGGCCTCCGCCTCCATGCGTCGTGCGGGATAGTGCCACAGCAGCCGGTTCTGAGGATCCGCGACACGGGCCGCGGGCGAGGGCTGATCGGCCGCCTGCTGGAACGTTCGCGTCAACACGATCGACCGGATCAGACGCTTGATCGACCAACCCTCTTCCACGAACTGGGTGGCGAGATGATCGAGCAGTTCGGGATGCGAAGGAAGATCGCCGACGTGGCCGAAGTCATCGACCGACCGCACCAACCCGGTTCCGAACAGATGATGCCAGACGCGATTGACCATGACGCGCGCCGTGAGCGGATTCGCAGGAGTGGCGATCCGCTCGGCCAGTTCCAGCCGCCCGCTGCCCGGCACGCCGAACGAATCCCGTGAGTTGGCCAACACTTCGAGATAGCGCCGCGGAACCGACTCACCCGGACGATGGCAGTCGCCGCGCACGAAGACCGTCTGATCGGAGCCGGGTCCAATGTCGGCCACGCCGAGCGCGACACGCGGCACGGCCAGCTCGGCCTCCGTCTGACGATACTGCTCGGCGAGCGAGCGGACTTGCGGCGAAAGGTCGAGCCGGTTTCCGAGCAACTCCCGGCGCAGCAGCGTGTCGAGCCACTTCACGTCGTCATCGGTTGCCTTGTCGTCGGACCACGCGCGAATCACGGCTTCGACCGCCGAGACGTATCGCGCCGCGACCTCGGTCAGCGCGGTTGGTTCTTTTGGCACAGCGTCGTTGGCCGCGAAGAGTCTGCGCAGGTGAGCCAACTCGGGGCGGGGTGGCTCGCCCCCGTCATGCAGCACGACCTGCGTGACGCCGAACCATGAACGCGGATTCGCCG
This sequence comes from Planctomycetota bacterium, assembly GCA_038040225.1. Classification (GTDB taxonomy): domain Bacteria; phylum Planctomycetota; class Planctomycetia; order Planctomycetales; family Planctomycetaceae; genus Schlesneria. Next base: position 120,669 of record JBBPIS010000003.1, on the reverse strand, counting down.
CCGCCTGCTCCCACGGCAGACGATAGTTGCCCGGGTCGCCTCCCAGCGCGGCCAGTTGGTCGGGGAACTTCGGGTTGTCGAACATGGTCATCAGTTCGGCATACGTCCGCAGTTGATCACGGTCGTCGGGAGGCGAGAACGTCACCCAACTCAAGCCGTCCGAAGTCAGCGCGCGATAGTTCTTGTAGTTGAGCTGGCAGTTGTTCGAAACGAGCCGCACCGCGCTGCTGCGCTGTCCCATGACCTGAAAGCTGATCTGTTTCTTTCCCAGTGGAATGACGGGAGAACGGAGCGTGCCGTTGAGTTTCTCGGACAGCGCGTGCGTAAATCGGCCTGCCGGAAGGACGGCCTTCACGATGGAGTCCCCCTCGTGATGCAGCGCGAAGTCGCCGCTCTTCGTAGGATGGACGCCTCGTCCGTCCGGCTCTGATCGGACGGACGAGGCGTCCATCCTACTGTCGAGGCCATTGCCACCGATCTCCCAACCGTCGGGAGGAGTCGCCTCGCGAAAATCGGCGAAGGTGACGAACTGCGACCGGTTGAACTCGGCCCGCTCGCGCTCCTGTTGAGTGTACTTCTCGGCCAGCTTTCGCCATTCGGCCGTGAAACTCGCCGGGTCCGACGAAGAGGAAGCTGAAAGCTGCCGCCACGGTTCGAGCGGGTCTTCGAGCGGTGCTTTCTCAACGATCAGCGCCGCATTCCATTTCTCCAACCGCTGCGGTTCGAGGCCGCGTGCCAGCGCTTCGGCTTCCGGCGTGACGGCCCTTTTCGCGACGGCGGCTCGCATGTACTCGGGGAACTGCCCGACATCGCGCAGCCAGTTGGAGGTGAGTTCTCGCCGCAGTTCGAGCTTGAGTTCGCGCAGGCGTTGCGACTTCGCCGCGTTGAGGTTCGGCGCGTCGATCGTGTGCGCCACCAGACGCGAGCTGCGCAGAACGCCGAGTAACGCGTAATAGTCGTGCGTTGAGATCGCGTCGAGCTTGTGATCGTGACAGCGGGCACACGCCACCGTCGTCGCCTGAAACGCCTTCGTCAGCGTGTCGATCTGGTTGTCGAGCAGGTCATAACCGATCTCGGGCAGGCCGATGCAGTCGTCGTGATTGACCTCGCCAAACCGGTAGAACGCGGTTCCGATGATCGATTCGCGCAACTGGTCCTGCTCATTCCAGCGCGGCTGAGGCAGCAGGTCGCCGGCGATGTGCTCGCGGACGAACTGGTCATACGGCACGTCGCCGTTGAAGGCTCGAATCAGATAGTCGCGGTATCGCCAGGCGTGATGCACCTCGTAGTTCCATTCGTTGCCGTGCGTCTCCGTGAATCGAACCACGTCCAGCCAGTGCCTGGCCCAGCGCTCGCCGAAGTGAGGCGAACCGAGCAACGAATCGAGGAGTTTCTCGACGGCGGCCTTCGGCAGCGGCTGGCCGGGCACGGCGTGAGCCAACTGGCATTCGTGCACGAAGGACTCGATCTGCTCGGGACTCGGCGGCAGGCCGGTCAGCACGAGACTCAAGCGTCGGACGAGCAAGCCGGGTTCGGCAGCGACCGCACCCGTCAAACCATTCTCTTCCAGCTTCGCGAGCACAAACTGATCAATCGGCTGCTGCGACCACGCGGCGTCTTTGGGCCGAGGGACGACGGGCTTCTGCACCGGATGCAGACTCCACCAATCGCGGCGAGTGCGCAGAACCTCCTCCCACGACGCGGCCACTTTGGCGGCGGGGGGCTTGTCGCGCGGATCGGGTGCCCCCAACTTCACCCACGCTTCCAGATCGGCAATCGCGGCGGCGGGCAGCCGCCCCTTCGGCGGCATCTTGACCGAATCGTCCGTGTAGCGAATCGCCTTGATCAGCAGGCTCTTGTCCGGCTGACCCGGTTCGACCGCCGCCCCCGAATCGCCCCCCTTCCTCACTCCGCTGCGGCTGTCCAACAGCAGATTGCCACCCAGCTTCTTCGAGTTCGTCGAGTGGCATTCGTCGCAATGCTCGACCAGCAGCGGACGGATCTTCTTCTCAAAGAAGTCGATCCCCGCGTCATCCGCGCGGGCAGCGGGGATCGATGCCGCGAGGACGACCAGGCAGGCCGAGATCGTGACGATCAGGTTCGCGATGAGACCTCGCATCGGTGATGTCCTCGTTGGTGTGTCGCGGTGCGGTCGCATGGTGCTTCACAAAGCAGCCCGCCCTTGGAGAGATCGGGCGACGGTCGTTCAGTTCAACGATGGTTCGTGGCGAGGCTTCCCACGGCGGGAACCTCTTGAATGTCGCGCAGCATGCTGTCGTAGGCAAGACTCAAATGGTCCCGCATCACGGTGCGAGCCTTCTCGACATCGCCCGAGACCAGTGCCTCATAGATCGCGAGATGCGAACGGTCGGTGGTCGCCTGTCGTTCCAAACCGTGCGGGACTTCATTCAAGTGAGGCCGCAACAGTTCCATCAGCGTTCGCTGGACGGCAAACAGCGCCAAGTTACCCGCCAGCCGAGCGATCTCAACATGGAAGCGGATGTCGCTGTCCACGTACTCCGCACGAGTCGCCTCGGGCGGCAAATGCAGCATTCCGTCGAGAGCACGTCGCACGGGAAGCAGATCCTCCAACCGACGCCGTTCGGCCGCGCGCCCCACCAGTTCGATCTCGATCAGCCGGCGTGCGTCGAGCAAATGAAACAGGTTGTGTTCGTCGTGGGCCAACGCTGAATCGAGCGACTCGCCGAGTGATGCGTCGAGTGATCGCGTGGCGGTTTTCGGCGTCGAGGCACTCTCCCGCAGAAACGCTCCCGCGCGAGGCAACACGCTCACCAGACCCATCGATTCAGCCTTGAGCAGCGCGTCACGAACGGTCGTCTGTTTCACATCGAGCCGCTCGGCCAGTTCGCGGATCGACGGAAGCTGATCGCCGACCTGAAGCCCACGTTCCTCGGCCACCTTCCAGATCGAGTTCCAAACAGTCGCAGAGCCTTTGCCTGACTTCGCGGGAATCGCTATGGTTGCGGTCACTTGACACCTCCGCAGGGTCTGGTTACATCACTGATAATCAGATTGATAATCAAGCCGTCTCCCGTCGTCAAGGCCACGCCATGAAAACATCCGCGATCCGCAGCCTCCGTCAAAAGCTGGCTCGTGACGAACCGGTCTTCGGACTCTGGGTGACGCTGGAGGCTCCAACCATCACCGAGATGGCTGTGGCACTCGGGCTGGACTGGGTCGTGATCGATGCCGAGCACGGGCATCTCGACTGGAAGGAAATTGTCGAGCATCTGCGGGCAACGGTCCGCAGCGACACGGTGGCCCTGGTGCGGATCGCGGAACTGAACGGGGGCGTCATCAAGCGGGTGCTCGACATCGGAGCCGATGGCATCGTCATCCCGTGGATGGAGACGGCCGAGCAACTCAAACAGGCCGTCGCCTACTCGCGATATCCGACCGAGGGAGTGCGGGGCCTCGGAGCCGAACGAGCCACCTGCTGGGGGCAATGCTTCGTCGAGCATGCCGAGGAAGCAAACGAGCACGTTCTCGTCGTGCCGATCATCGAGACCGTGCAAGCCGTGCGGCAGGTGCCGCTGATGTGCCAGGTCGAGGGAGTCGAGCTGATGTGGTTCGGTCCCGCCGACTTCTCGTCGAGCGCTGGCTTTCGCGGTCAGTGGGAAGGCCCGGGCGTGGCCGAGCAGATTCTGAGACTGAAGGACACGATCCGCGCGGCAGGCAAACAGTGCGGGGTCATCGCGACCAGCATCGACAATCTGCACGAACGGCAGGCGCAGGGCTTCCGCGCTCTCGGCGTCGGCATGGACACGGGGTTGTTGCTCCGTTCGTTGAAGGCGACGCTCGCGGCGGTGGGGCGAGACCGGACGATCCGCGCGTCGCTCACGCCGGACTGGACCGTCCCGTCGCCGAAGGTGGCCCCGCTGGCGAAGCCCCCCGAAACGATGCGGCCCGATCGGATGGAGGTCATGAACTCCGTCGGCAACGGGCCGAAGACCGAGATCGCTCGCGGCGTGAGTTTTGAATGTCTCGTCGGCAGCCACAATCAGGCTCGTCGGTTGACGACGGGGATCGTCACGTTCGCCCCCGGCGCGGTGCTGCCGTATCACCTGCACACGTTCACCGAGTCGATCACGCTGCTGAGCGGCTCACTCACGATCGATGTCGAAGGACGCAGTTACTCGCTGAAGAAACTCGACAACGCCGTCATCCCCGCCGGACTGGCTCACACGGCGCGAAACAGTTCGCCGACCGAACCGGCCGTCCTGCACATCGCGATGGCGGTCGATGTGCCAAGCCGGACGCTGGTCGACAAGTTCTTTTCGCGGAAGTCGTTGCCGGACGACTCGACCGGATTGCCCGGTGCCGAACGGATCAACCGGTTCGCGACGGCCAAGCGCGGCGTGGCCGGTCCGAACACCGAGTTCATCGACTGCTTCAACATCGACCTGATGCCGGGCCTCGAAATGAGTGGCGGCTACGGACTGTTCCAGCCCGGCGGCCGCTTGCCCGCTCACGTGCATGACTTCGACGAATCGATCTGCATCATCTCGGGCACGGCCACCTGCATCGTCGAGGGCCGCCGTTACTCGATGAGCGACTGTGCGACCGCGTTGCAACCGCGAGGCCGGGTCCACTACTTCATCAACGAATCCAGCGGCCCGATGGAAATGCTGTGGGTCTACGCCGGTCCGAAGCCGGAGCGGATCATCGTCGAGGAACGCTGTGCCACCGTGGAAGGAAACCCTTGGCGATGAGTGTGCCTTCTCCATTTCGTGTCGCTCTAACCGCCGACTTCTACGACGCGAGCGGCCAGACAAAGTATCGCGACGTCGGTCTGGATTTGTTCGACGGCTGTGTCCGCATCGCGGTAAGCCGCTTCGCCGACCACCGTCCCGAGATCGAGCCGGACCAACTGGCAGGCGTCAACGGAGTGATCGTCCTCACGCCGCGCGTGACGGTTCGCAGTCTGTCGATGAGCGAAGATCTGTTGGCCATCGGCCGGTTCGGCGTCGGGTTTGATACCGTGGATGTGGCCGCCTGCACTGCCGCCGATGTGGTGCTTTTCATCACGGCCGGTGCGGTGGATCGTCCCGTGGCGGAGGCGACGGTCGGTTGGATGCTGGCTCTCACGCATCACGTTCGCGCGAAGGACCGGCTGGTCCGCGAAGCGCGCTGGAACGAGCGAAGCCAGTACATGGGCTGCGAGCTGCGCGGGCGGACGCTCGGCGTGATCGGTTTCGGTGGCATTGGCCGATCCCTCGTGAAGCTGCTGTCCGGATTCGGCATGAACCCGCCGCTCGTGTTCGATCCGTTCACGCCCGCGTCGGCCGTGGAAGAACACGGAGCGAAGTCGGTGACACTGGATGAACTGCTGACAAAGGCCGACTTCGTCTCGCTGCATTGCCCGCTCAACGAGCAGACTCGCAATCTGATCGGTGCGCGGGAACTCTCGCTCATGAAGCCGACGTCGTACCTGATCAACACCGCGCGCGGCGGCATCATCGACGAGACCGCCCTGATGGAGGTACTCACCTCGCGGCGCATCGCGGGAGCCGCGCTCGACTGCTTCGTCGGCGAGCCGCTCACCGCGCCGCCGCCGTTCGCGCAGTTCGACAACGTGTTGCTCGCACCGCATTGCATCGCGTGGACCGACGAACTCTTCCGCGACATCGGCCGCACGGCCTGTCAGGGAATGATCGATCTGGCGTCGGGAAACCGTCCGCGCGGGATTGTGAACCCCGACGTGCTCGAACGACCCGGCTTTCTGGCGAAGTGGAAGCGGCTACTGTAGTCCCGTCGCTCCGCCGACGGGACGCGCGGCGATGAGCGTTCCCCACGCTGCGCAACGCAACTTCACGACCGTCCCGTCGGCGGAGCAACGGGACTACAGTACGGTCGTCGGCATCGTCAGACTTGGCATTTGGGATTCGTTTCGGATTTCGTGCTTGGATTTTGAGATTTGCTTCTGTCAATCTACGCTGGCTGGCTGTTCATCACCTCACCCACTGAAGGACTCATCATGCTGAATCGCTCTCGGCCCGTCTGGTCATTCTTTCGCTCGGTCCTTGCCGTTCTGGGACTGCTGTCCGGTGGCAGCGCGTTGTTTGCTCAAGACCCCATCGTCCCGCCGGACGCACAACTCGAAAAGCTGTTCGAGTCGAAGGTGCTGACCGAAGGGGTGGCCGTTGCACCGGACGGCATGGTCTATTTCAGCGAGATCACCTTTTCGCATGTCTCCCGCGATGACAAGGGGGCCATCGACGCCGGCTTCATCTGGAAGTTTGACCCGGCTACGAAGAAGACTTCGATCTTTCGCTCGCCCAGCGGCATGTCGAACGGCATCAAGTTCGATGCGGCCGGAAACATGATCGTTGCTGAGGGGGCCGACTACGGTGGCCGCCGGGTCACCCGCACCGACATGCAGACGGGGAAGGCGCAGGTCATCGCGGGGTTGTTTGAAGGCCGGCCGCTTAACTCGCCCAACGACATCACCATCGATGAGAAGGGTCGCATTTACTTCAGTGATCCGCGTTACCTCGGCCACGAACCGATCGATCAGCCGGTGGTCGGCGTGTATCGCATCGACACCGACGGCTCGCTGAATCGCATCATCACCGACGCCGGCAAGGCGAACGGCGTGTGCGTCTCACCCGATCAGAAGTCGCTGTACGTCGTGAGCAACGACAACGGCGGCACGGCCATCGACCGCCTCAGCAAGGGGGACGCGAAGCAGGCCGACAAGGTGAGCATTCCGCTGCGGAAGGGTTTCATGGCGCTGCTGGCCTACGACCTGGCGGCCGATGGAACGGCGAAGTTCCGCAAGACGCTGGTCGATTACTCACCGTTTGACGGGCCCGACGGACTGGTCGTCGACAAGGACGGCAACCTGTACGTGGCCGTCCGCGCCGAGAACCGACCCGGCATCTGCGTCTACTCGCCCGAGGGTAAGGAGCTCGCGTACATCAAGACCGAAGTTCCCACCAACGTCGGCTTCGGTCGAGGCAAGGACGCCAAGCTGCTCTACATCACGGCCGGTGCGAGCCTCTATCGCATCCGCATCAACCGCGAAGGCTACCACCTGCCGCCTCGCCGTTAAGCTTCGATTCGCGACCTGTTGTTCATTGTGATTGAGGTAGGGTGGGACCAGCGCAGCGCCGGCCCACCACATCACTGGTGGGCCGGTGCTGCGCTGGTCCCACCCTACTCTGTCAAGGACTCTGCCATGCGACTCTGCCGTTTTGAATCAAAGCAATCCGAGCAACTCGGGTTCTTCGACGATGCAACCGTGATTCCATTGAGCGCGGCCGCCGCCAATCTCGGCGTGTCCTTTGCCGCGAGCAAGGACGTGCTGGCGGCATTGCCTGGCGGAAATCAACGGCAGGTCGTGCGCGACATTCAGCAGCGGCTCGGCCAGTTGCCCGCGAGCGACCTGGCCGCGCTGCGAGTGCCGGTGGAGTCGGTCCGGTTGCTGGTCCCGGTGCCGGCACCCTCCAAGCTGCTGCTGCTGGCGGGAAATTACTCCAAACACATTGAAGAGGGGGGCGGCAAGGCGACCGAGCGGGCACAGACGTTCCCGTACGTCTTCATGAAGCCGCCGCTCACGACGTTGACCCACCCCGGCGATCCAGTCCGTATTCCAGAGGTCTCACCCGATCACATCGACTGGGAATTGGAACTCGGCGTCGTCATCGGCCGCAAATGCAAGAACGTGAAGGAGGCCGAGGCACTCGACTACGTCGCCGGTTACACGGTCGTGAACGACATCTCCGACCGCAAGTTCCGACCGAACTCGACCCGCACCCAGCGCGAGAAGGACAGTTTCTTCGACTGGCAGCATGGCAAGTGGCACGACACCTTCTGTCCGATGGGTCCGTGCATCCTGCCCGCCGACGAACAGCCCAACCCGCAAACGTTGCGCATGACATTGAAGGTCAACGGTCAGGTCGAGCAGGACGGCTCGACCTCCGAAATGATCTTCCCGGTCGCCGCCATCATCGAGTTCATTTCCAACTTCGTGACACTCGTGCCCGGCGACATTATTTCCACCGGCACGACCTCAGGTGTGGGACACTCCAAGGGCAAGTACTTGAAAGCGGGCGACAAAATGGAGGCGTGGATTGAGAAAATCGGCACGCTGCGCAGCCCCGTGGTGTGACCGAATTCCTTCCGTGCGCCGTAGCTGAATTCGCAAGAATTCAGTCACGCAATCGGTTCATCGACTGAGTTCTTGCGAACTCAGCTACGGCCCCGGCGCGAAATGTCGACTACTTGGGCTTGGCCTCGGCTTTGGTCTCTTTCGTCCCTTGAGTCTCTGGTGCGCGAGGCGGTGTCGGCCCGCCTCCGGGCGGACCGAATCCTGGTGGTGGTGCGAAGGCTTTGTTCAGGCCGGCAACCAGTTCCGCGTTGTCGAGGCTATCGTCGCTCTTCGTGTCCCATTGCTTGAACCAGTTGCCGAAGTGCGCGGCCCACTCGTCCTTCGAGGTCTGGCCGTCCTTGTCCGCATCGGCCGCTTTGAGCAGTGGTGGGCCGAGGAACATTCCGGGACCGAAACCGGCGGGGGGCTTGAAGCCGCCGGGTGCCGTGTTGGGCGGCGGGCCGAGTGCCTCATTGAGACCGGCGGTGATCTCTTCACCGTTCAGCGAATCGTTCTTGTCTTTGTCCCACTCGCGCAGCCACTTCGATGACAGGTCGAGGAACTCCTGCCGCGAAAGCTTTTGATCTTTGTTGGCGTCTGCGATCGAGAGAATTTGCGGGCCGTGGAAGTTCCCCGGTCCAAAGCCGCCTCGACCGGGGCCGCCACCACCCGGACCAAACCCGCCGGGACCACCGGGCCCGAAGCTCATGCCTGGCGCTCTCCCTTTCGCGGTGCCGGCCAGTTGAGCGATCACGGACTCGCGGCGTTTGACGAGAAACGTTTCCAATCCGGTCGCGGAACCGAACATGCCCGGACCGCCTCCGCCTGGTCCAAATCGGCCGGGACCGAAACTACCCGGACCGCGCGGCGCCTGTTCGGCGGCGGCACGTTTCGCATCACGAGCGATTGGTTCCTTGAGAGCCGCTTGAACGACGGGCAGACTCTTCGTCGTGAGGCCCTCGTCGCCGAAGCAGGCCTCGGTCAACTTTCGCAACTGATTGCGATACGTCTTGTGGAAGTCGTCCCAGGCCAGCAGGCGGTCGATCAGTTTGTTGTTGCCCATGTGCGGGTGAGTGATGCTCAACTCCTGCAACTGCTCGGCCGACCCGGCCATGAAGAAAGCCCCCATCGAGAGGTCCATGTCCCACGGCAGCAGGACAAACTTGTTCGTCGCGGGAGACAGGTAGACGTAATAGTTGTGAACGTGTGTCAGAAAGCTGTCCATGTTGGCGAGCAGCGCGTTGGCGGCGAGAAACCCCGCGAATTCGTCGAGGTCGAGGTACTCACCGATCTTCCGGTGGAACTGCTCATCGTCGGCCTTGTGGATCAGCCGCAGCGCTTCGATCAACCGGCGCGACTCGCCCTTCTTCGGCTTCGACTTCGCCTCGAACCACGCATAGTCGGCCCAGTCCTCGCCCTTGTACTCCAGTCCCTGCGTCCCTTCGGGCTTGAGCAGCATCCCCTTGTCCGTTTGAAAATGGTGCCGCAGAAACGCCTTGTCGACTTCCTCCACGAGCGTGTAGAGGCCGAGTGACTCGCGCTCGATTTCGCCATCGATGGTCAGCGTGACTTCGGCGAAGGCCGTTCGTGGCGACGCAACACCGGCCGCCTGAAAGACCGGATACGACAGCGCCTGCCGCACGTGAGTCGGGTCCATCACGTTGTTGTGCAGGTTGAGTTGCTGCATGCCGTGAAAGCGTTGATCGCTGACGAAGCGGTTGAAGTCGATCTTGAACGGCCGCTTGCGACTCGCACCCGACAGCATGTAGGTGCCGTTCCCCTTGAAGCGCAGGCCAACCTCCTTGACGACCTCGCCATCGAGTTCGATGTCGGCCTTCACGTAGTCGAACTCGTACCCGAAGCTGCCGGGCCGAAAGCCCGGGCCGGGACCGCCCGGCCCGCCACGATTTGGCTGAGGCGGTGCGGCACCTGGAGCGGGAAGGGAGCCCGGCGGTGGACCACCCGGAACGCCGCCACCGGGCGGAGGCGGCCCGAATCCGGGAAAGCCTCCCGTCGCCGGCTGCATCGTCTTCCAGTTCTCGGCCGAGACATGGAGATGAATCTTCCAGACGCGCGTCAGCCCAAAGACGCCGTCGGAGTCGTCCTTGATCGGAACGTCCGCCCGGTCCTCGGCGAAGCTTGTCGAAGCACAAGCCAGGGCGACTGAGCCAACCATCAGCGAGGCAAACAATCGGCAACCGGCTCTGATCATGGACGGGGCCTTCCATTTAAGAGGCGGCTCATCCCGGTCAGCGAACCAACCGGGAGGCCTGCCTTCCGCGACGGGTTAGAAGCCATTGATGAGTTCCGCATCCTGATGCTTGATCAGGCGACGAAACGTTTCCGCCTCAATGGTCTTGTTCAAGCGGCTCACCGATCCGTCAGTGATCAGGACATTGAACAAATCCTCGGTGAGTGTTCCCAACGCCTTGATCGGGTTCTTCGGATCGAAGTCGAGACCACCAGGCTTGGTCCAGATGTCGGCCTTGTCCGGGCCAGCCTGCACAACCAGAATCGTGTTCGAGGTGCCATCGGTGAAGTCGCGAATCCCCGGAGCCTGGTCCTTGGCAAACGGTGCCCCGTCTCCCGTGAAGACGTGCAGCGAAGTCTTCCCGACTTCAGTGACTCCGTCCACGTTGAAGAGGGCGGGCATCTTCTCGATCAGCGTCTTGTTGTGATCGCTGTCCCACGCCTCATCGAGTTTGAACTGGTTGTACAGCGGAGCCTGGTCGAGATACGGCAGCAGGTGGACCCGCCAGCTCAGCCCCGCCTTGCCATCCGCCGAACGACCGGCTCCCGGAAATCTTAAGTTCGAGTCGTGATAGTTGTGAAACGCGAGGCCGATCTGCTTCAGGTTGTTCTTGGCATCCGTCGCCGCACGTGCCTTCATCAGCGTCGGCTTCAACAATTCCGGAAGTTTGTCGAACCCTTCCGGTACCGGGACGAGGAACTCGATCCGGTCGCCGTTTTGTTTGATGTCGGCGGACTTCACCAGTTGCTCGATCAGCTTCTTGGCCGCCTTCTCTTCGTCGGTCTCGTCGGGGATCCGGAACTGTCCCAATCCGACCTTGGCCTGTGCGAGGAGTCCGGTCGCGAGTTGCGACAGGAGCGCGGCTGACTGTTCGTCGTTGGTCGTGACCACCAATTCGAACAGCTTGTCGTCTGTGACTCCCGTGACCGTCATTTGCAGGGTCAATGACTTCACTTGCAGGGCCAATCCCAGGGTGGGATTGAGCTGTGCGGCCTGTTCCAACAACGGCGTCTGAGACGCCACATCGAAGGCGAGCGTGAAGTCGGCCCCGAGTTGCAGTTGCGACAGAATCTTCGGCGTGCCCGGCATTCCGGACTGTTTCGTGGCGACCATCTTCTTAACCGTGTCGATCGGCCCGCAGACGACCGTCTTGTCATCCGCGAACCAGACCGCCGAAGTCTCATTCTTGAAGAGCGTCTGTCCTTCATGAGTCTCCTCGGTCGCCTCACGCAGGACGGACTTCACGATCTCCGGTCGGTTGGCCTCGGTCGCGAGCGTGAGGATCGCCGTCGGGATCTGGTGCGACGAGCCGGATGGATCGGGGGGGTCAAGATTGACGACGTTGCCATCGTTCAATTGAATCAGGTTCGCCAGCTTGGCGTCTTCAATGTCGAGCGGGATCGAGCGGACCGAACCTTCCGCTATTATCGCCAGGAAAGTCTTGTCGGTGATCTCGCCGAGGGCCTTCTTGCAAGCGGCCGGATCAAACTTCAGGCCGCCCGGTTTCGTCCAGACGTCGGCGGTGTCGGCTCCCGCCAGAACGGCGAGAATCGTATTGGCAGTGCCGTCAGTGAAGTCGCGAAACGATTTTCCCTTCTCGCCATCAAACGGAGTGTCCTTGCCGGTGAAGACGTGCATCGAGGTCTTGCCTTCCTCGGTGACTCCCGGCGACTGAAAGATGGCGGGCATCTTCTCGATCAGTGTCTTGTTGTGGTCGCTGTCCCACGGCTCGTCGAGCCGGAACTGCTGATAGAGGTCGGCCTGACCGAGGAACGGCAACAGATGCACCCTCCAACTGAGTCCCGTTTGGTTTCCCTCGCCGTTGCCATTGGCGCGCGGGAACTTCGAGTACGTGGCCTCATAGTTGTGAAAGGCCAATGCCGTCTGCTTGAGGTTGTTCCTGAGCAGGTTTTGATCGATCGCTGCGGCGGGTGGCTCTTCTCCGCCCACTGCCAAGCCAAGCGCTTTGGCGAACGTGTTGATGGGCGTCTGGTCGATGATCAGCGCCACTCGTTCGATGGACTCGGGTTGGATGTGGAACCCCTGCATCTGCCGCTCGAAATTATTCAGCAGTCCCGCCTCCTTCACCATCTGATAGGCGGGCCACTCCGTGACTCGCTTCGGATGAGCGACCGCCAGCCCGACGACATCGTCGCCGAGGTACGCAGCCTCGGGAAACGTTTGAGCATTGACGGAGACAGCCGCTTTCGGCTTGGCCTCACTCAACGGCTTGGCCTTGGCAATGGGTGGATCGTCCGAATCCGCAGGTGTGGTCTTGCCCGGTGCTGGCGGGGTGCCGCTCTCAGGAGTCGGCGTCAACTTCACTGTGGGCACGAGGGGATCGGGCGGTTTCGCAACCGGAGCGGGATTGTTCTGTCCGCAGCCACTCATCATCAGGCCGCACATCAGAAGGAGCAGTAAGGGCCGGATTCGTTTGAGCATGAAGTGACCTTCAGAGGAGAAGTGAACCGCGCACACCGCCGCAGCGGTTGAGTGGGCGTGATGTTGAGGAAATTGGACGAGACTGGCAAGCGACAACGACAATTTGTCTGGATCGCCAATTTGGTCTCGGCCTTAATGCGGAGAGTCGATCAATTCGAGCAGATATTGGCCGTAACCGCTGTTCTTGAGCGGCTCGGCCAGCCGGCGCAGTTGGTCGGCGGTGATGTGACCCATGCGCCAGGCGATCTCTTCGGGGCAGGCGACCTTCAAACCCTGTCGGGCTTCGAGGACGCTGACGAACGTGGCCGCTTCCAGCAGAGAATCGTGCGTTCCCGTGTCGAGCCACGCCGTCCCGCGACCGAGCACCTCGACACTCAGCAAGCCGCGACGAAGGTACTCGCGGTTGACGTCGGTGATTTCGAGTTCTCCGCGCGGGGAGGGCTTCAGGTTGCGGGCGATCTCCGCCGCCTGACCGTCATAGAAATAGAGGCCCGTCACGGCGAAGTGGGATCGTGGCTGCTGGGGCTTCTCTTCAATGTCGGTCGGCCGTCCGCTCGCGTCGAGGACGACAACGCCGTAACGCTCGGGGTCGCGCACGTGGTAGGCGAAGACTGTTGCGCCGGTCTCATTCGCCGAGATGGTTTGCAGCGACTGAGCCATGCCGTGGCCATAGAAGATGTTGTCACCGAGGATCAGGCAGGCCAGCTCGCCCGCCAGAAACGACTCACCGATAATCAGCGCTTGGGCGATCCCCTTCGGCTCGGGTTGCTCGGCGTACTCGAATCGCAAACCCCAATCGGAGCCGTCGCCGAACAGCCGTCGATAGAGCGGCAGGTCGTGCGGCGTGCTGATGACCAGGATGTCTCGAATCCCGGCAAGCATGATCGTCGACAGCGGGTAGTAAGCCATCGGCTTGTCGTAGACCGGCATCAGTTGTTTGCTCATCACCTTCGTCGCGGGATGCAGTCGCGTTCCCGAGCCGCCGACGAGAAGTATTCCTCTGCGCGTTGTCATGTCTGCACTTTCTCAACCTGTAGGATGGGCACTCCTGCCCGTCCGTTCCTGGTGTTGAAGAGCGGACGGGCAGGAGTGCCCATCCTACGGCCCATCACTGGCGAGCCAACTCGTCGCGATAATATGCCACGGTTTTGACCAGTCCCGTCCGCAGGTCAGTCTCCGGCGACCAGCCGAGCAGCGACTTGGCCTTTGTAATGTCGGGGCACCGCTGCTTGGGGTCGTCCTGAGGCAGAGGGACATGCTGGATCGTGGACTTCGACTCCGGGATCGCCTTCAGCACCTCCTGAGCCAGTTGCAGCATCGTGTATTCGCCCGGATTGCCGATGTTGACCGGACCGATTTCGTGATCCTGGTCCATCATCAGCATCATGCCGCGAATCAAATCGTCGGCGTAACAGAACGATCTCGTCTGCATGCCATCTCCGTAAATGGTGATCGGCTGGCCTCGCAGCGCCTGCGTGATGAAGTTCGAGATCACGCGACCGTCGTTCGGATCCATCCGCGGGCCATACGTGTTGAAGATGCGAATGATCCGGACTTCGAGCTTGTGCTCCTGATGATAGTTCACGCACAGCGATTCGGCGACGCGCTTCCCCTCGTCGTAGCAGCTTCGCGGTCCGATCGGGTTGACGTTTCCCCAGTAGTCCTCCCGCTGCGGATGGACCGTCGGATCGCCGTAGACTTCCGACGTGGACGCATGCAGCACGCGGGCCTTGCAGCGCTTGGCCAGTCCCAGCACGTTGACGACGCCAACCGTGGACGTCTTGATCGTCTTGATCGGGTTGTACTGGTAGGCCACGGGCGAGGCGGGACAAGCGAGGTTGTAGATCTGGTCCACCTCCAGCGTGATCGGCTCGACGATGTCGTGCCGGATCAGCTCGAAACGCGGATTCCCCATCAGGTGCAGAATGTTCTGCTTGCGACCCGTGAAGAAATTGTCGAGACAGACAACGTTGTCGCCCCGTTCGAGCAGCCGCTCGCACAGATGGCTGCCGAGAAATCCGGAACCGCCGGTCACCAAAATGGAGCGCATGACTTAGACCTTGTGATAGCTTCGATACCAGTCCACAAATCGCCCCACACCCACTTCAATCGGCGTGCTGGGTCGGAAGCCGACGTCGCGCGTGAGATCGTCCACATCGGCATACGTCGCGAGGACGTCTCCCGGTTGGAGCGGCAGAAAGTTTTTGACGGCCTGCTTGCCGAGTGCCTTTTCCAACGTCTCGATCAGGTGCATCAATTCGACCGGCGAATTGTTGCCGATGTTGTAGATGCGGTACGGCGCGCGACTGGTCGCCGGGTCGGGATGCCCACCGGACCAGTCGGCGTTTCCGGTGGGAATGCGGTCGGCGACGCGGACGACTCCCTGCACGATGTCGTCGATGTACGTGAAGTCCCGCCGCATCAGGCCGTTGTTGAAGACATCGATCGGCTTGCCGTCGAGGATTGCCCGCGTGAACAGCCACAACGCCATGTCGGGCCGGCCCCACGGTCCGTAGACGGTGAAGAACCGCAACCCGGTCGTCGGCAGTTGGTAGAGATGGCTGTAGGTGTGCGCCATCAACTCGTTGGCCTTCTTCGTCGCGGCGTACAGGCTGACCGGGTGATCGACGTTGTGATGGATCGAAAACGGCATCGTCGTGTTGGCGCCGTAGACCGAACTCGACGAAGCGTAGACCAGATGCTTCACGCCGGTATGCCGACACGCTTCGAGGACGTTCACGAACCCGACGAGGTTGCTGTCCACATAGACGTGCGGGTTGGTCAGCGAGTACCTCACTCCCGCCTGCGCGCCGAGATTGATGACGACATCAAACTGCTCCGCGTCGCACAGCTTCGGCAGACGCTCGCGATCCGCCAGATCGACTTCTTCAAACCGGAAACCGCTCCGCCCGGTGAGCCGTGCGAGGCGATCGCGCTTCAACTGGACGGTGTAGTACGAATTGAGGTTGTCCAACCCGACGACCTCATCGCCCCGGTCGAGCAACGCCGTACTGACGTGCATCCCGATGAACCCGGCCGCTCCGGTGACGAGATACTTCATCCGATCGGTCTCCTGCAGTTTGAGGTGTGTGGCTGGAGGTGTTTTTTCAAATCCTCACGCCTTCGCTGTGCCGACTGGACATCGGCGCGGGCGGATCATCGGAGATTCAACTCCGTATGCCAAGAGACAGAATTGTCAGTGAACCAGTCGGGCCTTGAGGACGCGCGGCCGACCGGCCAGATCTTTGCGAACCGACACGTCGGTATAGCCGCCGTGCGCGAGCAGCCGTTGTTGCAGCGGTTCGGCTTGTTCGGGAGCCATCTCCATCAGGAACAGCGCACCCGGCGCGGCGTGCCGTGGTGCCGCTGCGACGAGTCGATCGAAGACAGCCAGTCCGGTGGGACCGCCATCGAGGGCGAGTCGCGGCTCGTGTTTGGCCACTTCCGGGTCGAGCGTGTCGATCTCAGCCGTCGGAACGTACGGCGGGTTGCCTGCAATGATGTCGAACTTCGCATCGGGGGCGAGAGCGGCGAAGAGATCCCCTTCGAGGAACTCGATGCGATCATCCACCTTGTGCGCGGCGGCATTCTCGCGGGCAATCGCCAGCGCGGCGGGGCTGATGTCAGTGGCCACAACCTCGATGTCGCACTTTGTGGACTGGCAGTTCTTCGCAACGGCGACCGCCACGCATCCCGAGCCGGTGCAAAGATCGAGGACTCGCACCGCGCGGGAGTTCCCGCCCGTGGAGGCTCGGGCTGCCACCAAGGTCTTCACACCCTCGATGATCTCGATCACGAGTGTTTCGGTGTCGGGACGCGGAATCAGCACATCGCGAGTGACGCGAAAGTCGAGGCTGAAAAACTCTCGATGGCCGACGAGGTAGGCGACCGGCTCGGCCTGGGCGCGACGCTGCACCAGATCGCGCATAGTGGCTCGCACGGCATCAGGCAGCGGTTCGTCGTAGGCGGTATAGAGCTGGATGCGCTGACAGCCGCGGGCGTGGGCGAGCAGGATTTCGGCATCGAGGCGAGCCGTGTCGCTGCCATGCTTCTTGAGATGCCCCGTGGTCCATTCGAGCACGCGGCGCACGGTCCAGGCGTCGGGAGCGGCGGGCGGCGGCGGGGCGTCCTGTGACACGAACTTCTCCGTGGGAAGTGGTGAAGCAATCAGATGCAATTAGCCCGGATTATTCATGGCCGGTAGCTGAGTTCGCAAGAACTCAGCCCAACTCATGACAAAGAACTGAGTTCTTGCGAACTCAGCTACTGCAGACCGCCCCCTCGCAGGCGTTCATTCCGATCGAACTCGACCATCGCGTTGATGACCTCGTCCATGTTGCCCAGGATGAGCTGGTCGAGCTTGTGGAGCGTCAGGTTGATGCGGTGATCGGTCAGGCGGTTCTGCGGGAAGTTGTACGTGCGAATTCGTTCGCTGCGGTCGCCCGATCCGACCAGCGTGCGGCGCTGGGCGGAGCGTTCCTTGTCGAGTTCCGCCTGCCGGGCTTCCATCAGCCGGCTGCGGAGGACGCGCATCGCCTTGGCCTTGTTCTTGTGCTGGCTCTTCTCGTCCTGAATGCGGACGACGATGCCGCTCGGGATGTGAGTGATGCGGACAGCGGACTCGATCTTGTTGACCTTCTGTCCGCCGGGGCCACCGGCCCGCATGGTGTCGATCTGAAGGTCTTCGTCGCGGATCTCGATGTCGATGTCGGTGGCCTCGGGCATCACGGCCACGGTGGCGGCGCTGGTGTGGACACGGCCCTGCGTTTCCGTTTCGGGGACACGCTGCACGCGATGGCCTCCGCTCTCGAACTGCAATTGGTGGAAGCACCCTTCGCCCGTGATCGACAGCACGACGTCCTTCAACCCGCCCAGTTCGGTGACGCTGATTTCGAGCACCTCGAACTTCCAGCCCTTCGTCTCGACGTACTTCGTGTACATCTCGAACAGATCGCGGGCGAACAGCGCGGCCTCGTCGCCCCCCGTGCCGGCGCGGATCTCCATGATCAGGCTACCGCGCGTCAACGAGTCGCCCGCCGTGACCATGTCCTCCAGTTCGGTGCGCATCACGTCGAACTTGGTCTGCAGTTCGCCGCATTCGGCTTGGGCATAGTCCCGGGTTTCGGCGTCTTCCGCCGATTCGAGCATCTCGCGAGCCGTGGACAGATTCGCTTCGAGCTGATTGAACTCGCGAGCGGTCCGGGCGACTTTCCCCAAGCCACCGTATTCGCGTTGCAGTTCAAGCATCCGCGAGGTGTCTGAGAGAACTTCCTGGTCTTGGAGCAGTCGCTCCAATTCCTCGTATCTCGCCAGCTTGGCCTGCAGCACGGGAAACATGATGAACGAGCCGATACGAACGCGGGATGCGGTGGAATTCCAAACCGCAGGCAGGAGAAGTCACTGCCGATCAGGGACGGATTCGTCGAGGAACTGCCAACCCCAGGCTGCCCGGCACGACGAACCGCAGCATGATGCGCGTCGCTAGCCCTGGGCACTCTCGCCCTCGGCCTTTTGAGCCTCGGTTTTTCCCCAGTTGTACTTGCGCGTAAACTTTTCCACGCGACCGGCCACGTCCATGATCTTTTGCTTGCCCGTGTAGAACGGATGCGAAGCGGCACTGATGTCGACAGTGACCAGGGGATAGGACTTGCCGTCAATTTCACAGGTCTTGTTGGTCTTGATCGTCGAGCCGACCAAGTACTGGGCTCCCGTCGAAGAGTCCTGAAACACGACCATTTGATAGTCGGGATGAATGCCTTTTTTCATGATCCGCATACCTGCCAGAAATTAGTGGATGTCTCAACGGCACGGAGCCATTTGTGCGTGGATTACCGAAGCACATCCCTGCGATTCGCCAGACGAGAAGTCAATCGTGGGCGGGAAGTTTAGGAACCAGACACGCTCCCTGCAAGCGAGTCGATCCATTCGCGTGAGATTCCCCGAATCTCATCCAACAAACGAGTTAGGTCAGGCACATCATGTCCACGCTGGTGACCGAATCAGTCACTGCGGGGCAACGGCGAAGACTTTACCGCATTCGTAGAGCCTGCGGATCGTAAGGTCGGTAACTCAAGCCGCCTAATCATTCTGCGGTGTGTAACTGCCGCTCCGATACTGACAGAGAGACCTGACAGCCCGCCAGCGTTCACTCTGAGGGCTATTCGAGGTTGGTTCGGACGGTCGCTTTGGTTCTGCCGCGTTTCCTCGGCGTGCAGAACAGGGTTGGCGACCGACCTCGGTGATCAAGAGCGAGCAACTGGGTTGCGACGCTGGTTCGGGAAAAAAACAAAAACAGGAGTTTGAGATGTTTGGCCTGAAGAAACTTCGCTTTGTCGACATCGGGACAGGACTGTCCATGATGTTCGGCACGGCAGGGTTGCTCGTCGCGAGTGCCCTGCACGCAGCAGAACCGGGGTGCACCCCGGCTCCCAGTTGCGCGACGATCCAAGGCGGTGGCTGCTGCGACAAAGTGTTTGAAGACGCTGCCGAGCGTCTCAAAAACTTGAATCCCGGCTGCTGCGCTCCGGCTGGCAATGCCTGTGCTGCTCCGGCCGCCTGCACGCCAGCGCCCTCGGTCTGCAATCCCAATGCCGTGTTCAACGGTTGCGGAAGCGGATGCGGCAATGGCTGTGGGCACGGTTTGCTCGACGGTGACCTGGGCGAGCCGTGGACCGTCGTCAGCCTGTTCGACGACGAGTGTGGCAAGAACCGCTTGAAAGACAACGGCTGGATTCTCGGTGGCTTTACACAGTTTGGTTACCAATCCGCCCCGGACGGCGCATTCGCTGGTAACGGGCCGTTTGTAAACCAGAAGGAATACAAGACCTTCGCCTTGAATCAACAGTACCTGTTCCTCGGCAAGGTCGCCGACGGCACCAAGGGCTTCGACTGGGGCTTCCGCGCTGACGTGCTGTTTGGTCTGGACGGTAACGACGCCCAGTCGTTTGGTAACCGGCCGGGCCGCTGGGACTTCCAGGAAGACTTCAACCACGGTGCTTACGAGTGGGCCATTCCCCAGTTGTACGCCGAAGTGGCGATGAACAACCTGTCCGTGAAGCTCGGTCACTTCTATACGCCGATCGGCTATGAAGTGGTCCCGTCGAACGGCAACTTCTTCCTGAGCCGTCAATTGACGTTCTACAACAGCGAGCCGTTCACTCACACCGGCGCGTTGGCCACCTACAAGGCCAGCGACAAGCTGTCGGTCATCGGTGGATACGTCTACGGTATGGATACCGGCTTCGACCAGTTCAACGACGGCAGCGCCGCCATCGGCGGTTTCACGTATGCGATCGACGACAAGACGTCGTTGATCTACGCCGGAATCTTCGGAAACCTCGGCTGGCGCGGCGACGGAGCGATCAACAGCGCCATCCTGACCCGCAAGTGGGGCGACAAGTTCAGCACGGTCCATCAGTTCGACGTGCTCAACAGCAACCTTGGTTCCAACTTCAATGGCAACCCCACGGATGCCATCGTTGTTCCGGGTGAGGGTGTCGCCGGCGATTCGATCGGCTTCATCAACTACGCCTTCTACGACGTCACCGCCAAGACGAAGGCTGGTGTCCGTTACGAGTGGTACAAGGCCGACGGCACGTCCTACCAAACCCTCACCGGCGGCGTGAACGTCAAGCCGATGGCGAACCTGGTGATTCGTCCGGAAGTCCGCTACATGTTCTCCGAGGGGAACAACCAGATCTACAATGGCCCCCGGTACAGCGACACGCTGTTCAATCAGACGCAGTTCGGTATCGACGCCATCCTGACGTACTAACATCCGGATCTCGGTCGGTATTGATTCAAAGACAGGCCGCAACTGCTTGCAGTTGCGGCCTGTCTCATTTGGTGTTCGCCTCGAACCCCAAGTCCATCGTTATCGTCGTGAGTTTTCCGTCACTCGACGGAATAGACGCATCGCCCACCAAGATACGTCGCGCTGACCGTGATGTCCCGCACTTCGTCCACGGGGCACGTCAGAATATCCTGCTTCAGCACCACGAAGTCGGCCAGCTTGTCGTGTTCGAGCGATCCCTTTTGTGTTTCCTCGAATGTCAACCAGGCGTTGTTGATCGTGTAGAGGCGCAGAGCCTGTTCGCGCGAGAGAACTTGTTCGATGTGCAGCGGCCTGTCGGTGCGACGTGGTTGCCTCGTCAGAGCCGTCCACATGCCGAGGAACGGGTTGTACGGATTGACCGACCGCAGACTGCCGATCTTTTGCATGTGGTCCGAACCGCCCCCCACAATCACGCCGTGATCGAAGATCGTTTTGTAGGGCTGGAAATACATCAGCCTCTCTTCGCCAAACTGCTTCCGCAGCGTGGCTCCGTCGAGCCACAGCCAGACCGGCTGGAGATCGGCCACCACACCGAGTTGCTGCATCTGCTGGACCGCTTCGAGACTCATGAAGTTGCAGTGCGTGATGCACGGTCGGCACGGACGGACAGGAAACGTCTTGTCGATCTCGGCGTAGGCGTCGATCAGCGCATGGACCGCGCCGTCGCCGACCGAATGCGCCGTGAACTGCAAGTCGCGCTCGAGGGCATACCGCGCCATGTGGACCAAGTCCTCCTGTGGGATGAACCGGATGCCGCGATAGTCGGGATCGGTGATCGAATAGATGTCGCTCACGCCCCACGGCTGTCGCAGGTACGCGCTGCCGGTCAGCATCCCTCCGTCGAGGAACACCTTGATCCCGCGCAGCCACAGCATCGGGTCGTACTTGTGCAGCAGGTGATCGGCCGCCTTTTGAATCCCCTTCTCGACGTCTTCCCGACTCCCCATGCCATTCACGCCGTAGGACAGAAACACGCGGCAGGTCAGTTCCCCCTTGTCCTTCAACTGCGAGTAGGCTTTGGCCGAGTCCTCGCTCGCCGAACGATCGGCAACGCTGGTGAGGCCGACCGCGTTGTAATCGGCGAACAATTCCTTGAGCCGCTGCACGCGGTCGTCGAGCGACGCCGACTTCGATTTGGACTTCGACTTCACGAAGCGGGACGCATTCCGCAGGATGCCCGTCGGTTCGCCGGTCACGGGATCCTTCTCGATCTTCCCCGCCTTGCCATCGGTGATCTCGAAGTTCTTGTCGATGCCACTCAGTTCCAGCGCGAGCGAATTGCACGAGCAGTCCGGCCCCGTGCTGAACATGACCGGATTCTTCGGAGCCGCCGCGTCGAGTTCCCTGCGATTGGGATACCGCTGATCCCGCAGTCGCGTGATGAAAACCTGCGAGACCACGATCCAGTCGCCATCGTCCAAGACCTCGGCCCGCCCGGCGATGTACTTCAGCACGTCGGCCACCGTGTCCATCTCGGGGATCGGATGATCGAACTCATACATCGCCGCTCCCGGCGCGTGGACGTGCGAGTCAATCAGGCCCGGAATCACCGTGCGACCCTTCAAGTCGATCAGCTTCGTCTTGGGACCGGCCAGTTTGAGCACATCGTCGTTCGAGCCGACCGCCTGAATCCGTTCGCCTCGCACGGCGAGGGCCTCGGCAATCGTGAACTTCTCATCGACGGTGACGATCTTCCCGTGATGGAAGATCTGGTCGGGAAGCTGAGCAACCGCCGCTGAACTACCGAACGCCAGAACCGCGAGGAGCGAACACGACGGCGCGAGCAGACGCATGAGAGTCACCTTCGTTGACGGAGCAGATCCCTGTGGAACGGAGACAAGAAAGCGGGCCGGATTGTATCATCGCCCACATGACTCCGAACGACAGCCAGTCCGCGCCGAGCTGCCAGACCACGAGCGAGTGCCCTCGTTGCCAGAGCCGCTTCGTGTGCGGAGTCGCTCGCGGAGAATCGCACTGCTGGTGCATGGAGCTTCCGGCCGTGATGCCCGTCCGGTGCGAAGCTCAATGCTTCTGTCCCGCTTGTCTGGCCGAGGCGATTGAAGTGGCTCACCGGGGGCTTGGCGAAACGACTCCGGTTGACTTAGTTCCCTGAGGAGGATAGATTTCGACCAGTCAAAACTTTGATTTTCAAAGTTCGTTCCCCCTGTCAGGCAGTACCTTCCATCGAAACATCGTCATGAACAACCTCGCTCGTCATCAGTTTTTGACCACCTTCCTTTTGCTCGGCTCCGGACTGTTGATCGGGTGCGAGAGCGGCACATCCGGCGGCGGAGTGGCGGGTACCAGCACTGCCGGAACAGCCGCCTCGAACCCGCCAGCCGCGGTGCGCAAGATCGCCACCACGACCGGAATGGTCACTGACATCGTGCGGCAGGTGGTTGGCTCACACGGCACCGCCTCGGGACTGATTGAAGCCGGAGTCGATCCGCATCTGTTCAAGCCGACGCGCGGACACGTCAAGCAACTGTACGACGCCGACATCGTGTTCTATTCGGGTCTGAAGCTTGAAGGCCGCATGAGCGAGACGTTTGAGCAGTTGGCTCGCACGGGCAAACCCGTCTTTGTGGTGACGGAAAAGATTGATGCGGCTTCGTTGCGGACGCCACCCGAGTTTGAAGGCCATCACGACCCGCATGTCTGGATGGACGTCAGCCTGTGGAGCCAGTGTGTCGAGCACGTCGCCGAGTCGCTCGCCAAACTTGATCCACCTCACGCCGCCGAGTACCACAAGAACGCAACGGCCTATCGTGAGGAACTGACAAAGCTCGACGAGTACGTCAAGAAATCGATCGCCTCGGTCCCCAAATCGCAGCGCGTGCTCGTGACGGCGCACGATGCGTTCGGCTACTTCTCGCAAGCCTACGGAATTGAAGTGCAGTCGGTGCAGGGAGTCTCCACCGAATCCGAGGCCGGTGTGCTGGACGTCAACCGGCTGGTCGACTTCCTCGTCGAGCGAAAGCTCCCGGCGATCTTCGTCGAGTCGAGCGTGAACGCCAAAAACATCCAGGCCGTCATCGAGGGAGCCGCCTCGCGCGACGTGACGGTCCGCGTTGGCGGCGAACTCTTCTCCGATGCGATGGGGAACGAGGGCACCTACGAGGGAACCTACATCGGCATGATCGATCACAATGCAACGCTCATCACCCGTGCTCTGGGTGGCGACGCGCCCGAGAAGGGACTTCACGGGAAGCTTGGCGGTAAATAGGAATCGCGTGTCCATGCGGGGGAGTGCAAAGTGAGAAGTGAGAAATGCCAAGTGCAAAGTGAGAAGAACGAGCCTTTGTCTGGCTTCTCGCCACTTTGCACTTCTCACTACACACTTCTCACTTCTCACTACTTCTTCTTCATGGCGCTGGCGACCTGCAAACGAGGCCGTCTCGCATGACCAGTCATTCCGCCTCGTCGCCACTGTCGATTCACGACATGACGGTCGCCTATCAGCGTCGGCCCGTGTTGTGGGACGTGGATTACGACGCTCCCTCCGGAAAGCTCGTCGCCATCGTCGGACCGAACGGAGCGGGAAAGAGCACGCTCATCAAGGCGGCACTCGAACTGGTGCCGTGTGCATCGGGCGACATCACTTTTTTTGGGAAGCCGTATCGCGAGATGCGATCGCGCATCGGCTACGTGCCGCAGCGGACGAGCGTCGACTGGGACTTCCCCATCGACGCACTGGGAGTCGTCGCGATGGGGTTGTATCGCAAGATCGGTTGGTTCCAGCCGGTCTCCCGCCGGTTTCGGCAGCAGGCTCTGGCGGCACTGGAACGGGTCGGTCTGGCCGAGTTCGCGTCGAGGCAAATCAGTCAACTCTCCGGCGGCCAACAACAGCGAGTCTTCCTCGCGAGGGCACTCGTCCAGGAGGCGGATCTCTACCTGATGGACGAGCCGTTCGCCGGGGTCGATGCGGCGACGGAACGAGCGATCGTCGAGTTGCTTCGTGAACTGAGAGCGGCCGGCAAGACGGCCCTCGTCGTGCATCACGACCTGCAAACCGTGGCCGAATACTTCGACGAGGTCCTGCTGCTCAACATGCGTCGGATCGCGAGCGGTCCGGTCGAGCAGGTCTTCACGGCCGAGAACCTGCGTCGCACCTACGGCGGCAAGCTGGCGCTGCTTGATCTGGTCGGACAGCGCATGAGCGGAAAATGACCAAGTACCAAAAGTTTAAGTTCCAAAAAACAAACGAATCTCAATGAAAGAAATCTCAAAGGAGGAAACGAAGAGGCGGAATCCCCGACTCGGCTGTTGTTTGAGGTTTCTGTTTTTGGAGTTTGAGATTCGTTTGGACTTTGGTCTTTGAGTTTTGAGATTTCCTCCTCGTACTGTGCCGACCTTCCGATGACCGCCACCAATGACCTTCTCCGCGTCCTGACCCTCCAGGACCACAACACGCGCATCGTGTTGCTGGGCACCGTGATGTTCGGTGCGTGCGGAGGGGTCGTCGGGTCGTTCATGCTGCTGAGGAAGAAGGCGCTCGTCGGCGATGTGGCCAGTCATGCGGCGCTGCCGGGGATCGCGCTGGCGTATCTGATTCTGGAGGCTCTCGCGCCGGGAACGGGCAAGTCACCGCCGTGGCTGCTGGCCGGTGCGGGCGTGGGTGCGGCGAGCGGCCTGCTGTGTGCGAGGCTGCTCCAGCACATCCGGCTCATCAAGGAGGACGCCGCGCTGGGGATTGTCCTCAGCGTTTTCTTCGGCTTCGGCGTCGTGTTGCTGACGATTGTGCAACGGCTGCCGACGGGAAGTGCGGGACTGAACGAGTTCGTGTTCGGCAAGGCCGCCGCGCTGACGGCGGGTGACGTCGTGTCCATCGCCATCGCCAGCGCCGTGATTCTCGCCATCTGCCTCGCGCTGTTCAAAGAGTTCTCGCTGCTCTGCTTCGACGAGTCCTACGCCGCCGTGCTGGGCTGGCCCGTGACACTGCTCGACCTGTTGCTCACGGCGCTCGTCGTGGCCGTGACCGTGATCGGAATGCCGAGCGTCGGACTGTTGCTCGTCGTGGCACAGCTCATCATTCCACCGACGGCCGCCAGGTTCTGGACCGATCGCCTCGGGCCGATGACGATCGCCTCGGGCGTCATCGGTGCGACCAGCGCGGCAGCGGGCATCCTGGTCAGCGCCGTCGTTCCGCGTCTGGCGGCCGGCGCGGTGATCGTGCTCGCCGGGACAACCGCCTTCGCGGTGAGCATGATCTTCGGCACTCGACGCGGCGTCCTGTGGCACTGGCTGCAACAACGCGACTCACACCGCCACATCGGCGAGATCGATCTGTTGCGAGCCTGCTTTGAAATTGTCGAGAGTCAAGAGTTGAGAGTTGAGAGCCAGATTCACAATGCCGTTGTTTCACCGGACGAACACGATCTCACGACGAGGCCGATCTCGCGCGAAGCTCTCCTGTCCACGAGAACGTGGTCGGCGGCGCGGCTGTCCCAGGTGCTGGCCTCGGCGCAGCGCGACGGCTTGATCCGACTCGATGCCGAGAATCACATTCGCCTCACCAGCGAAGGGGCACGGCAGGCGCGCCGCGCCGCGCGAAATCACCGGCTGTGGGAGTTGTATCTGATTCACTTTGCCGACCTCGCCCCCAGCCGAGTCGACCGGGCGGCCGATCAGATTGAACACGTCCTCGAACCCGAACTGATTGCACAACTGGAGGCACTGCTCGCCCAAGACACCACGCGAGTCCAGGTGCCGGTCAGTCCGCACTTGCTGAGGGAGGCGTCCTCATGATCCACGAATTCCTCCGCCTGCTCTCCGATTGGAGAGGCTTTGATACGTGGATTGCCATCACGGGAGCGTTGGCGGCGATGGCGTGCGCGCTGCCGGGGACGTGGCTGTTGCTCCGTCGGCAAAGCCTGCTGGGGGACGCGCTCAGTCATGCCGTGCTGCCGGGGATCGTGGTCGCGTTCCTGGGAATGCACTGGCTGGAGCAGTGGGATCCGCCGACGAGTCCCGTCGGCGCTCAGACCGTGTCTGGGAAGGAGGCTCGCAGCGCGGCGGACGACTTGTCGCGCGTCGCGCGTCGTCAGACGGTGCTGTTCCTCGGCGCGGCGCTCTCGGGCGTGTTGGCCGCGCTGCTGACGGAGTTGATCCAGCGCTGGGGCCGCTTGGAACGAAGTGCCGCACTCGGTGTCGTCTTCACGTCGATGTTTGCTCTGGGACTGCTGCTGATCCGGTTGTTCGCCGATCGCGCGCACATCGACGCCGATTGCGTGCTGTACGGCAACTTGGAGACAACCGCATCCGACACGCTGGCCGGGACGGGCCTCCCGCGTGGAGCGGTCGTCAACGGGGCGATGCTGCTGTTCAACGGACTGCTCGTCGTGATGTTCTTCAAGGAACTGCGACTGGCCACGTTTGATCCGGAGCTGTCCACATCGCTTGGCCTGCGCGCGGGCTGGGTCTCGCTGGCGCTGATGACTGTGACTGCGGCGACGGTCGTCGCGGCGTTCGAGTCGGTCGGAGCGATCCTCGTCATCGCGATGCTGATCGTGCCGGCGGCGACCGCGCGGCTGCTGACCGATCGTCTGTCGTTGCTGCTGATTTTCGCGCCGCTCCTCGCGGGCCTCGGCGCGGTGCTGGGCCATGTCGGCGCGCTGACGCTCCCCTCGATGATCTGTTCGCGAGTCGGCCTGATCGGAATCGACGATGCCAGTACCGCCGGCATGATGGCCGTCACCACGGGTGGCCTGTTCCTGTTCGCCGTCGTCGCCAGCCCCAAGCAGGGACTGGTCCGAGGACTGTTGGATCGACTCCGCCTGCAAATCCGCATCGCCAGCGAAGACCTGTTGGGTCGGCTGTATCGCCGGGAAGAAGGGTCGAAGGTTGAGGGTGGAGGGTTGAGGGTCGAGCAACAGCCGGGCCAACCCCGTTCGAGTTGGACCGCGTGGTTCGCGCGACGTCGGCTGTTGCGGAAGGCTCTGATTCAGACGACCGCTTCCCTCGACGAGTTGACGGATGCGGGCCGCCGACTTGCCCAGGACGTCGTTCGTTCGCACCGGCTGTGGGAATCGTACATGGCCCGTCACTTCGACCTCCCGGGCCAACAACTGCACGCCACGGCCGAACGAGTCGAACACTACCTCGACCCCAACCTGCAAGCCAAACTCGCGGCCGAACTCGATCAACCGTCGATCGACCCCCACGGCAGGTCGATCCCGCCGGGGAATTGAACGACGCTGGCAGAGATCGCTGCGGGGGAATGGCGGGGCTCTGAGATGGGGAACGCAAAGGCGCAGAGATGCAAAGGCGCGAGGAACGGAAGCGGATCAAGAAGAGGGCCATTGATCGTGATTCATCGGTCGCACCTCGTCGATCCGATTTCCCTTCCGTCCTCTTTGCACCGTGGCGTCTTGGCGACTTTGCGTTGGAGAAAACGATCAGCCTCCGCGCAAACCGACCGCCGACAGCAGCTTGTCCGTCTCACGGTAGGCTTCGGCAACCCAGGCTTCGATCTGGTCGGGTTGGGGGCTGTATTCGAGCTCGATCGAGACGGCTCCGTCGATTTCCAGGGCGGCGATCTCGCGCAGATACGGCTCGAATCTGACGACGCCTCGGCCGGGGGGCAGGTCGCCGTGGACTTTGCCATCGCAGTCCGAGATGTGGACGTGGATCGCCTTCCCCTTCAGGAGTCGCAGCTCTTCGGGAGCGACCTTCGCGAGGCACAGATGCGAGACGTCGATGTTGGCTCGCACGGCCGGATGATTCACGTCGTCGATGAAGCGAACCATGCTGTCGACGTTGTTCAACAGCGACAGCGGGAACGGCTCCAGCTCCAGGGCGATCTGCACACCCAGTTCCGCGGCGTAGTCACCCAGCCGAGTGCAACTCTCGACGGCGAAGGCCCACTGGTCGGCGGGTTTGATGACTTCGCGGTTCCAGATGTACTCGCCCAGCACCAGCAAGACATTCTTCGCCGAGAACTCATAGGCGAGGTCGAGGTATTGCACGACCCGGTCCACATGAAACCGCTGCACGCTCGGATTGAAGTCGATCAGCCCGGTCGCCACACAGCAAATGGAGACGATCGGCAGGCCCGCCTTCTCGCACTCGCGGCGGATCAGCAGCCGTTCCTGCACGTCGATGTCGAGCGGATCGGCGAAGATGTCGATCGTGTCGAAGCCGAGTTCCTTCGTCTTGTGGATCCCCCACGCGGTGTCTCGCCCCGCCTGGGCCCACGCCGAATTGATGAGTCCGAGTTGCATGGTGTGTCTCGCGATGATGGCCGATGGAAATGCCCGCCCGCGACTCTAGCAGATCGAGTGCCGTCGATCAGCCGTGCTGGTATCGTGTCGGCGTGGCGCGCACTGGACTTGGGGTCGGGAAAGCAAACATGGAACTTGAGATCAGCGGACACGTGGCCGTGGTGACGGGGGGAGCCAGTGGCATTGGACTGGCCTGTGCGCGGGGGTTGGCTCGCGAAGGCTGCCGCGTCGCGCTGTGGGACATGTCGGCTGGCGTGAGTAATGCGGCGGCGAAGCTGGCCGAAGACTTTGGTGGTTCGTCGATCGGGTTGACTGTCGATGTGAGTCGCTTCGCAGCGGTGGAAGCGGCCGTGATTGAGACGGAAGCGAAGTTGGGGGCGATCTCGCATCTCGTTCATGCGGCGGCGGTGACATCCGGGAAGTTTGGCTTTCCGTTTACGAACGTCCTGCCGGGCGACTGGCCGCGCGTGCTGGAGGTCAACGTGATGGGGATGGTTCACGTCGCGCAGGCCATCGCGCCGGGGATGGTCTCGCGGAAGAACGGGACGATGGTGTTCGTCGCTTCCGTGGCGGGACAGATCGGTTCGCAGACCGATCCGCCGTACAGCGCGAGCAAGGCGGCCAACATCAATTTCGCGCAGTGCCTGGCGAAGGATCTGGCCTCGCACAACGTGCGAGTCAACACGGTGAATCCCGGCATGGTGCAGACGCCGCTCAACCGACAAGTCTGGCAGGCGTGGAACGACCAGCAGCCACCGGACAAGCAGCGCAGCTATGAAGACTGGGCGGGAGACAAGGTTCGCAACGTGATCCCGCTCGGTCGCTGGCAGCAGCCCGAGGACGTGGCCGACCTGGTGGCGTTCCTCTCCTCCGCCCGAGCCAATCAGATCACCGGCCAAACGATGAACGTCGATGGCGGCTTTGTCATGCACTGGTAACCGTTCGCTGTCCCTTCCTTTGGTGGCCGACTCATGATGATTCCGCGTCTCGTTTCGCTGGCTGTGCTGCTCGCATTGATCGTGCTGCTGGGGAGCACCTTTTATCAGGTGATCGCTCCGTTTCTGTTGCCGCTGTTTCTGGCGGCCGTGCTGGCGGTGATCTGCCAGCCGTTGCAGGGTTACTTTCTCAAGCGAACCGGCGGACGACCGGCTTGGGCGGCCGCTCTGACCACGACCACAGTAGCCGCGATGGTGGTGGGGCCGCTGGTGGTCGGTACGTTCATCTCGGCCGTGCAGATTCTCGATCTGGCCGACCGGTCGCTGGGAGGCGACTGGCGGCACGGACTCGATCTGCTGTGGTCGCGAGTCGTCGTGCCGGGCCTCGAACGCATCGGCCCGTTCGTGCCGGGCGGGCTCAGCGATGAGAAGCTCGTGGAGTGGCAGCTTCAGTTCACCGACAGCATGCGGGGGCTGGCGTCGCAACTCGCGGGGAAGACGCTGCTGCTGGCCTCCTCCACGCTGGAACGGATTCTGTCGCTGGTGATCGCGGCCGGGATGTTCATCACCGCGCTGTACTACTTCCTCGCCGATGGCCCCGCGATTTTAGAGGCGGCTGAAGAACTGTTGCCGCTGCCGATCGACTATCAGCGCCGGTTGGCGGACAAGTTCGCCAACGTCGTTCGCGCGGTGGTGACGGCGACATTTTTGGCGGCACTGGCGCAGGGATTGGCCACGGCACTCGCGCTGCAAGTGTGTGGGTTCGGTCATTTTGGAGTGCTGCTCGTGATCGCCTCGATCGCGTCGCTGATTCCGCTGGCGGGAGCGTGGATGGTCTGGGGACCGTTCGCTGTCTGTCTGGCCCTTCAGGGACACTGGGGAGCCGCGATTGGGCTGGCCGTGTGGGGAGTGGGCGTCGTCAGCATGCTCGACAACGGAGTGAAGATGTACGTGCTGCAAAGCAACGCCGATTTACATCCGCTACTGGCGTTCATCAGCGTGGTCGGAGCGTTGCAGGTGCTCGGCCTGTGGGGAATCTTCATCGGGCCGATTGTCGCGTCGTGCCTGTTCGCGCTGATCCAGATCTTCAACGAGGAGTTGAAGGCGATGGCGAAAGAACGCGAGGCCACCGCGGCACTGCCCGCGCCCCCCGGTCCGTCCGCGAACACAGTGGCCAGCGCAACGGCCTCGACGACTGCGAGTCCTCAACAACCGTCGGCCCCTGCCAAATCGAGCCGCAAGCGACGGCGATGAGTGCCGCGACAATGCTCTATCCTCATCATTCTGCCACCCACGAATTCAGGCAGAATGATGGGGTCTCGGTGGAACAAATTACTGGTGACGCATCATCGCAGATACCGCTTCGGAATCTCGGCCCCTGCGACGTGTTCGAGTCTGCGGATCTTGCACATCTGATAGACGTGGATGCGGAAGTCCGGACACGTGCTGACCAGGCAATAGGCATCCGTGGGCGAGAACCCGTAGTCCGTGATCAGCCAGTCCATGAGCATGATCGTCGCCGTCTCGACTGCCACTTCGAGCGGTCTTGAGGCGTGAATCGCCACGATCGAGTCGGGCTTGTCGATCCGCATCCACGGCGTCTTGCGGCCCTTGATGAGTTCAAACCTGATGCGAGTCGTCGCCTTCGTCTCGGCGGCGGTGCCGGTGAACTCGGTGTCCCCCTGACTCGCATGGACATCGCCCATGCAAAAGAGAGCGCCGGGATGAAAGACCGGCAGGTGAATGCGATGGCCGGGCGCGACGTCTCGAATGTCGAGGTTCCCGCCCCACTCCCCCTGCCCGTCGAGGCTGGTCGTGACTTCGCGATCCGGGCAGACGCCGAGTGTCCCGATGAACGGCGTGATGGGCCACGTGATCTTGTCGCTGAAGTGGAGCGTCCCATCGCGCGTCGTGCCGCTTGAGCCGGGAGTATGCTTGAAGATCTTCGTGGTGTACTCGCCGGAGAGTTCCGGCCAGCGAGTTGACTCGCCCAGCGGTCCTCGTCGCGGCCCGATGGCGATCCACGAGTAGTCATCGACGAGGATGTCCTCGATCGTGACGATCAGTGTGTCTCCCTTCTCGGCCCCTTCCACGAAGATCGGCCCCGCGATCGGATTGGCCAGCGGGGGCATCCGATCAAACCCCGGCCGCTTCCCCGGAATGGCCTTGTCGTCGGGCGACTTGAAGAAGCCGGTGCTGGCATCGTAGGTCTCGATCTCGAAGCTCTCGCCGGGCGTCACGCGAAGGAGCGGCTCGTCACGAAAATCGAAAGCGTACTTCTTGGATTGTTCGCGGTGAATGCGCTGCATGGTGGAGGGCTTTCTGGGAACGTAGGGGCCACACGAGGATTGGCAGAACAATGGGGGCAGAACGATGAGGAAAAAAACAAACTCTGTTTCCTCATCGTTCTGCCCCCATTGTTCTGCTCGTCCATTTCGTTACTTCTTCGGCGGTTCGGTCACCGTGATTGTGATCGGTCGGCTGGGGATCGAGACCAGTGTGTTGGGCCGTTCCGGTGACTTCGGATCCTTGTGGAACGGCACCTGCGCCTGACCGAGCACTGCCAGCGTGTAGTCTCCGGGGCGAGTCCCGTTCTGGACGTTGATCGACAGCGCGGCTTCGGTCTGGTCGGCGGCGAGCGTGCCGTTGCCGAGTTGGAACTGGCCGGGAAAGCTCTGCGGCTGATAGTTCACGGCGTTCTTGAAGTCGTTCCAGTGCCGGACCAGCTTCAGTTTGAGATCGGCCTTCTTGCCCGCCTCGACCGTGATTCGATCCGGCTCGATCATCAGGGCGAATGGTGAGCGTTCGCGGATGGCGACCGTGTGCTCGCGCATCTCGCGGCAGCCTGACAAATTGGAGACGCGGCAGAACGGACGGACCTCGCGCCGCACGGTCTGTTCGCCGATCTTGGCCGTCGCGAAAACTTTCATCGTCCCGATCGAGGGGGCGGCGTTGTCGTCAGCCCACAGCACGAGTGTGCCTCGCATGTCGCTGGTGATTGTCAGCGGAGCGGCATGCAGTCCGGGTGGCAGTCCCTCCACAGTCACAACGACCGAACTGTTGAAGCCGTCCCTGCCATGAATGACGAGGTCGAGGTACGCCGCTCCTCCCTGCCAGACGGTGACGCCCGACATGTTGTTGCTGCTGTGCATCGAAGCGGCGAAGAAGTCCGGGGTCGGTTTGCGGACATTCAACACGTACTGATAGCGCGCTCCGCCGCGGTTGTACGTGTCCTTCACCAGCACGCGGTACTTGGTTTTCGGTTGCAGGTTGATCGAACCGGACGGATCGCGCAGGTGTCCGTCGAACGCTGCCACGCGATGGCCGAAATCGTCGATCGATCCGACCGGGTTCCCCTTCTCATCGGTGACGGCCAGGTAGGGATCGGCACGGCCCGCGATCCGTTCGCAGTAGACGTCGAAGCCGTGCGGTCCGCCCTTGTCGTCGGTTTCAAAGGCGTACCAATCGACATCGCGCTCGCGGTCGAAGCGGCCACTGACGACGGCAGGCAATGTCAGCGGTTGAGCTTGCTCGCGCGTGTCGTTCGGCTCGGTCTCCACCAGCGTCGGGGTCTCGGAGACGAGAAGGATCTGCGGGTTGGCGTTGAGCGGCGCGAGTTGCTCGCCAACCAAAGTGCAGGTCGCGGCGGTCGGCAGGACCGAGTGCTGCGTCGCGTGTTCGATGAACCGATACGCGCCGGTCGGCAGGAGATTCGTGGAGCCGGTCGCGGGTAGCCGCAGCGTGTCGAGAGTCAGTTCTCCCAGCTTCCAACTCGACGGCTGAGACCCCGGCCCGAGGTTGCGGCCCAGCACGGTGAGTTCGACCGGCTGGCCGGCCTGCACCGCGCGCGGAAACACGTTTTCGATGTGCGGCCGGTCGGTGATGACCAGCCGGTACGGATAGCCTCCGCGATACGTGAGGTCTTTCACTTCGACGAGGTACTCGCCGTCGGCCGGCGCGGCGAAGTCGATCAGCGGATCGCGGCCATAGTAGTCGGCGTTGCTCGCCAACTGACGGCCCTCGGCGGCGAACAGGACCAGCGTCGGATCCATCTCGGTATCGAGCCGCGCCGACTGGCAGTCGATCACAATCCGCTGGCCCTGCTTCAGCGTGAGCCGGAACAAGTCCTGGTTGTTGCCGTCGGACGAGCCATTCACGGCCGAGTTGACTGCGACCGGTTGAGCCTTGTCGGGAGCGTTGTTCGGCTCCACCTCGGCCATGTCCTGCAAGCCGCGAGTCACCGAAAAGAGTCGCGGATTCGTGATGCCGAAGCGGCCGACCGCCCGCACGTCGTAAGTCCCCGGCGGGACGTCGGGCGAGAGCGTCAGCTTGAAGGTGCGATCCTTGACGAACTCTACCTTGAAGCCCGGATGCTCAAAGAGGAGTGTTTCGACTCCTTCGATGTCCGCGCCGAGCATCGTCAGTTCGACCTGTCCCGGCGCACTCAGGCCGATCGGTTCGATGCGATGCAATTGGGGGGAGGGCAACTCGGCGAACGTCTTCGGCGACAGGGACGCCAGCACCAGCATCACGATCATCGGGCGAAGCAACTTCTTCATGGCGGACTCATGTTCGGCGGGCGGGGTGACAGGCAGAAGGCCCTCGTGAGATCGGACATCACACAGAGCCAAGTGACATGATTCCTTGGTCGCTCGCGCCGATCAAGGCCATCGCTGTTTGCAGTGGCCTCACTGGTCGCACTTCCAACGAAAAAGGACTGCCTTCCCGTGGAAGGCAGTCCTTTGAGATGCTGTCGTTTGTCGGATGTGTTGAGTGATCGATATCAGATGCGGTTCAATCCAGTCACCCGTATTTTGAGACTGATCATTGGCCGAAGCCACCACCACCAAACCCGCCGCCGCCGCCGCCGCCACCACCACCAAACCCGCCGCCGCCAAAGCCACCGCCGCCACCCCCCCCGCCGAAGCCACCGCCGCCACCGTTGTTGTTCTGGTTCTGACCGGAACTGATGTACGTGCTCTGGTAGTACTCGGGTGCGGCTTCGAGCGAAGACTTGCCGGGTCCGTAGGAGGGCGAGACAAACGTGCGATTGTTCGCGTCGGGATTGCCCTTCTCGGCGAGGACCATCGCGACGAGTTCGCGCCGGTGCGAATCGAGTTCGGGGTCGGCGTTGTTCCACGTCCGCTCCACGAGGACCGGGAACGGGGCGCTTCTCATCCGCGCGGCGATTTCCAAGATCTTGTCCTTGCCGTCGGGAGTCAGTTCGGCCGTCTCTCCGACAAAGTCGTGCTGATACAGGATGAAGTCGGCCGCTTCGGCATTGGTCTGCATCTGATGGAAGTGAGCCCGTTCCACGGCACCGACCGGATACTCGTCCGGAATCGCCAGCGAGCGGCGCGACAGGCGTCCCTTCAACCCGCCGCAAAACCCACAACCACCGCAGCCAATGAAGCTCGGTCGGCCACAGCCGGTGCTGCACGATCCGCCGGAGCACGGGTCGCAGCCGGTATTACAACCGGTATTGCAGCCCGAGTAGCAGCCCATCGAGGGGGCCATGCAGCCGACACTCGACAGCGCCGTCAGCATCAGGACGCATTGACCCAGGTGGCTCAGCTTGAATCGAATCATGTCCATTTCCCCCGGTCGCCAGCACCCGGCTGGCATGAATCTCCGACGAGCGGAGTTTGTGTTGTTGCTCTCACTGTTGAGCCGTGTCGTGTCGAGACATCGCTCACTCTCTCGGACTCAATCCTTCTGCTCACACCAACCTTTTCGAGTCGCCGCCCGTTCCGAGGCCACTCGAAACTGGCCGACCATCCGTTACCGACGTTGACCCTGCGACGACTGCGAACGCTGCTGTGTGGCCGGCTGATTCCATCCCGTCTGACGCACGTTTGAACTGTTGCCGGGTGTCATCACCTGGTTCGAGTACTGCGAACCCGTTGGCCGCGCACCGTTGGCCGATGCTTGTGGCACCGGATACAGCCGACTGGGCGACTGCTGCGCCGGGGCCGACGACATGGGGGAGACCATTCCCGGACCACGGACCGGACTGCCTCCGTTGGGGTTCGTCGGAACCGGCGAGTACATCGAACCGGCCGGACCCGGGTTGAAGTGTTGAGTGTCCACGTTCGTCCCGACGCTGCCACTGCCATGCGGGGGCAGATGATGGTGTCCCGTATCGGGCTGACCCTCGGTCATGTTGTACAACCAGAACTCCTCGTGCTGCGGCTTGGTGACTTCAAAGCCCGGCACCGGCGGAACTTCGTGAGCGTCGATCGGACGGACGATCTCGGGAGTCAACAGGATGAGCAGTTCGTTCTCTTCCTGGGTCATCGTCTTGGAAGTGAACAGCAGCGGTCCGATTTTGGGGATGTCACCCAGGACGGGGATGCGCTGATTCTGAGTTTTCATGCGGTGCGACAGGAGTCCGGCGAGGGCCAGCGTCTGTCCTTCGCGGAGTTCGACGGTCGTCCCAATGCGGCGATTACTCGTTCCGAGGATACCGGCCGAGTTGTTGGCGGAATTGAGGTCGCTGTGTTCGGCGATAATCGAGATCCGGATCAGGTCGCGATCCGTCACCACGGGCGTTGCACGCAGCGAGGTGCCGAACCCGCGGAAGGAGGTCGTCGTGCTGGCCGCTCCACCGACACCCACGACCGTGGGGACTGCATACTCACCACCACCGAGGAATGTAGCCTCCCGCCCACTGAGCACGGTCATCTGTGGCTCATTCAGAATCTTGAGAGTTCCGTTTGAACTGAGGTAATCGAGGAAGACGCCCACGTTGCCGTTGTCGATCACTCCCCTGAACGTCCCCCCCGCAGCCCCCAATGTTGTTCCCAAAGCCACGGCACCATTGTTGATGAGGACGTTGATGTCCACTGCGGCGCGATCCGCATCCGATCGGCTCAATTCGGCGAAGCGGACCCGCATCGCGATCTGAAACTCACCGGGAACCTTCAGTTCGTTGAGGATCAGACCGGCGGCCAGATCCCAGGCTCCCAAACCAAAGGCAGCGCCGTAGCCGGCCGCTCCGCCGGGGATGCCTCCGACGTATCCACCCGTGTTCACTCCGCCCTGACTGCCGTTCCAATATGGCTGCGGACCAAACAGGGCACCTTCCTGATTGATGACCTCACCGCGAACGATGTTCAGAATGTGTGCCGCCTCTTCTGAATCGCGCACCTGGCCCCGAACCACGATCTTTTGTTGCATCGGAATCAGGTAGACCTTGCTGTTCGGATACAACTGCGCAATCCTGCGCTCCAGCTTTCCATAATCGAGCTTGCGCTGGTTGTCCGCATTGGGGTCGCGAACCGTCTTGACCGTGTAGATCACGGGATCGGCTTCGTTCTCGAACCAGAACGTCAGACTGGTCGTCCCCCGCGCCAGACCCACGAGCGCGATCTCCTTCGGGCTGTACTGGACGATGTCGACGATCGATTGATCGCCAATGGAGATGCGTGAAATGTTGGTCCGCATCACCATCAACTGGTGGCGTCGCTCGATGACTTCGAGTTCATCCTGAGCCTGTGGCAGGCTCTCGATCAGCCGATGGACCGCGCGCGCCGATTGAGGCGTGTTCTGCACCTGTTGGATCGCCCCGAACGGCTGACTCCGCGCAGGCTGAGCCAGCGGCAGTTGGAACGTCGGACTCATCTGTCCCGAAGGCCCGTATTGACCCGAGGGTCCGTACTGAATCGGTGCCCCTTGCACGAAGTGCGGCGAATCCTGCGGAAACGGCTGACCCTGTTGGGCCGAACTCGGAGAGGCACACGCCAGTGCCGTCAGCAGCGCGGTCGGCAGTCGCCAGGTGCGAAGGCCCGCGCTGACAGTCCGACATCCCTGCGGAAAGAATCCATGAAGAGTCAGCATCCAAGCTCGCTCCTGTACAACCGGTTGTTGAGAAGGTACGGCAACCAACTGCGATTCAACGGACGCGACCGCATTGCCACCGGGGGCCTCAATGGTGAATGCTTCCGTCCGGATCCGTCCACATCTGCACTCCGTTCGCAGATCGAACTCTTGACACGACGCGCCAAGCCGCAGGGCCTCATACCGACCAATGCCGTCAGTATCGGAACCGGACTTCCGAAGAATCCATCGGAAACCCTCTGAACGGAATGTTTTGACACCGGGGAGAACGGCGTCTGATGGCCTTTCGCGGCACGATTCGCTGAGTCTGCCTGACTGCAAGTGTTTGCTCAGTCAACGCAGCCCGAACGTGGCGGAAGCGACTTTCCAAAACTCGCGCGGATGGCGGAGAGAAACTCAAGTCGGGCTCGATCGACACCGGCATTCGCGAACCAATCAACTCGGCCCACGAAAACGCCCCGGTGGATTCACCGGGGCGACAACGTTTTCACCAACACGACATCAACGGGCCGGCATCACCACGCGAAGTTCGTATCGCGGTTGTAGACCGCCCGACCGGGGAAGTACCACGGCGCGCGGTAGTTGTAATAGGGAAAGCGGTAGTGTCCGTACAACGAACTGCGATGGAAGCCCGGCCCGTAGTGATCCTGATACGGATCGCCGCCGACCTGATACTGGCCTCCCGCCGGATCGTGGTAGTAGGCGGGCGAGCCCACGCGAGCCTCGTAGCCACCGGGAGCGCCAGGGCCACCGGCTCCGTACGCTGAACCGCCGTAGCCACCTGGCGACATCATCTGGTACTGGGATGCCATCCCATATTGCGGAGCCGGTGCGCCCCACTGCATCTGTCCCATTGCCGCCGCCGGCGCAGGGGGAAGTCCGCAATTGCATCCGGCCCAGACGGCATTCGCCGACAGCACGGCGGCGAGTCCGGCCAGGACCGCCCCACTCAACTTGATTGGACTCATGGCAGCCAACTCTCCTTCCTGACGTGATTCAAAACACAGATGAGCTTGGGCGAGGCCACCGCCGCGAATTCGCCGGCCCGTTGCAAGAGCCTAGCCCACCGCTTCACCGATGCCCGATTTTTTGTGAGGCCACTGCGGCAAATCGTGCCGCGACTCAAGCTGTTCTCACGAGTGATCCGTCCGCTCCACCCCTACCGGTCCCGTAACCCCTGACGTTCCGGTCAGAAGTCGGGAAGAATCCCGATATCCCTGTCGATGACCTCTGGGAGCATTGGCGCAAGGAGGCGGGTCGAGATCGACCATCGTTGAGTCCTGTCGCCCGTTGCGAGACCACGATTCTCAATCGCGTTTTCACGCCAGGATTTCTGGGGCGGCTCACCGCTTCGACAACGAAGGAGAACTGACATGCCAAGCGGTCTACTCAATCTGGCACTGGGTTTGGCGATCCAGGTCGGCTCGCCCGGCCCATCCGAGACACCCAACTTCCCCGCACCCGCCAACGCCTATGGCCGGTACGGCTTTGAAGGCTCGTCCGAACAACGCTATCCGTTTGACTCCCAGCAAAACTGGGTTCACGGCTACCACCAGGAGATCCCCGCGTACGGCGGTCATCACACCTATCGTCCCTACAATTACAAGGACGTGCTGTCGCAATCGCAGACCGCGGCGGGATGGGGCGAGCGACCCGCGATGCCCTACTCGCAGCAGTTCTGGCACAAGTATCACGATCAGGCCACGATGTTGAAGACGTCGCAGGCCGCGCCAATCTGGACGCCTCAGATCAGCAACCGCTTCGCGCCGGTACAGGCGGGCTGGTCACAAGCCGTTCCCGGTTCGCAGATCGTGGTGCCGACGAACAGCGTTCCCAGCTATGGCAATCCGCTGGCGCTGCCTGCCATCCCCGCGCAAGCCGTTCCGCTGCCGAACGTGCCCAACTCGTTCATCGCCGAGCCAATCCAGGGCCCGGCACTGCAACAGGCCGACTACATCAACCCCGTCTCGTACCAGCAATCTGCGCCGCGCGGTGGCCGTCGTTTGCGATAGCCCGGATGATTCATGGCCTCGTAGCATGACCTCGTAGCTGAGTTCGCAAGAACTCAGTTCGCGATGGTGAGTTGGGCTGAGTTCTTGCGAACTCGGCGACATGCAGGCTGCTTCTTGCCACTCGCCTCATGCCGAGTCGCGCGGCCCATCCGCATGCGCCGCGCCGCCGGTTGGTCGCGTGAGCGGGTAGAGAAGCTGAAGCACCAGAAAAATCGCGACCGGGGCAAACACGCACGCCCGAGCCACGAGAAGCACGCCCCGTAAGTTCTCCCATCCGTCAGGCGGATAACCCGCCAACGGAGACGGCGGTACCAAACTCGCGATGGCCAGATAGGCAAGCAGTAACAGCAGCGTCGTCACCAACACGCCACAGCCCATTGCCGTCATCTGTGTCTTGAACGTCGCCCGCTCCGACATCGGCTCGAAATGCAGTTCGATCGTTCGACGGCGAGTGACCGAGCGTTGCGTGGCATCGAGCGTCTCAAACACCTTCACGAGTTCCGGCCATTGGGCTGAAGTGTTGTCGCTCGTCAGCGAGGCCGCAAATTCATCGAGCAGCTCGCGCGCAGCGGCCACTCGATTTCCGACGACCTTCGCGCCGCCGGGCTCGGTCAGCACCCACTCGTTCGACACGGGATCACGTTCGACCACCGCGCGGCCTCGTTCCGCGTGGATTGTCAGCCGCGAGACCTCTGTGTCGCTGGTCGATTGAATATGCCAGGTCGCTTCGGGCAGACCTCGACCCGCGAGCGTGACCGTCTGCATCAGCACGGCTTCATTGGCTGCTCCCGTTCGCAGCGCGGTGACCTGGTCATAGTCGCCACTCAACCAGCGCAGCAGGTCGAGGTCCGGCAGCAGCGCCGCATTGACGACGGCCTGCGGCAACGCCCCCGTCGGCGAAGGACCGTTCACCTCGCGTTCGAACTGAATCAGTTGGACCGTTCCCAGCGATCCCGCCCGCAGCACATCGCGCAGCCGGACGAGGGCCCGGTCGCGGCGATGCACCAGCGCCGGAAGCAGCCTCACCCGGTTGTCGTCCCGGATCAGACCCATTTCGTACAGGAACGTCGAACCTTGAGCCGCCTGCGGCAGGAACAGGATCGACTGGCCCGCTGTCGCGAGTTGCTTGACCGCCTCCAACAGCGAAGGGTCGCTGCCACCCACGAGGACCGCGTCGATGTCGCGGGCAATCAGCAGGTCTTCCCACTGACTGGTCAGTCGAATCCCCGCGCGGCCTCGCAGCAATTCGCTCCCGCGCGGCGAGACCGCCGCCGCCACAACAACCTCATGCGTGGAGTGGCCAGCCATCGCATCCAGCCAGGGAACCACCGCCGGATCGTCGCACAACAGGGCAAACCGCATTGAGTGAAACTCCAAATCTCAATGACCAAATCCCCAACAAATCACAAGGTTCGAAATCTCAATACTCAAAACAAACGCCATCCAACAGCGGTTCGCCGCACCCACCTCCGTTTGGAGTTTGTTTCCTTGGAATTTGAGATTCGTTTGGTCTTTGGGATTTGAGATTTGGAACTTCCCCGTCAGCCGCCCAGCTTCTTCATCGCCGCTTCCTGCCGTTGCTTGGCTTCGTCCGCGTGCATCGACTTCGGGAACTTTTCGAGCAGCAGTTTGTAGGTCGCCGC
The DNA here is from genome assembly GCA_038040225.1 of Planctomycetota bacterium. Taxonomy (GTDB): domain Bacteria; phylum Planctomycetota; class Planctomycetia; order Planctomycetales; family Planctomycetaceae; genus Schlesneria. Next base: position 79,378 of record JBBPIS010000003.1, on the reverse strand, counting down.
CGCTTCCTTCCATTGCTGCTGCTGCTCGTCGCACTTGCCGGATTGAAGCAGCGCGGCGGCCTGCCAGTCGGGGAAGTCGTAGTTGTTGAAGACCTTCTGGTAGGCGATGAACGCCTCGGGCCACTTCTCTTGCAGGAAGAACGTTTCGCCGATCAGGAACTGCGATTTGGCGGCGGTCTCGGTCCGGAAGGCGGCCGGGTCGGAGACGACTCGCTCGAAGGCCATGCGCGCCTCGTCGAACTTCGGTGGCGCTTGCTGTTTGTACCCGCGCCCCAACACTTCTTCGGCCTGATGCAGGAACGGAGACTTCACCGGACGCTGTCGCAACTCGGCGACGATCGGTTCGAGTTCGTCGTACTTCTTCTGGCGAAAAGTCACCTCGGCCAGCAGCACCCAGACGCGATCAAACCACGGCAGGACGTTGACGGCGGCGTTGTCCTTCTCGCCGCGGAGCTTGGTCAGCCGGTCGCGGGCCACATCCAAATCCGGTTCAGCCGCCTTGACGTTCGCGAGAATCGCCTCGACCACGCTGTAGGCGGCATAAAACCGATGTGGACTGTTCGGGAACAGTGTCGGCAGTTGTTCGGCCAGCGTGCGGACGTCGGCCCAGCGCTGCTGATCGACCGCCAGCACAATCAGTTGATACAGCGACCGCTCTTTCACTTCCGCGTCGCTCTTGTCGGAAGCCACCAATTCCTCGAACGCCTTCCGGGCGGCATCGAGCTTGTCGGCGATCAGGTCACTTTCGGCGAGGCTCAGCTTCGCATTATCGGCCAGTTCGCTGTTGGGGACTTCCGCGATGAGCCGTCGGAAAATTTCATCGGCCCGCTCGAACTGCTGGGCGTCGTAGTTGAGCAGCGCCCACTCATCGAGCAGTTGGTCGAGCCGCTGCGGTTTGGGGAACCGCTTCACCAACTCGTCGTACGCGGTGTCAGCCTCCTTCGCCCGCTTGGCCTTCCGATGGAGCCGCGCGACCTGCAAGCCGGCCCGGTACGAGTAGAGCCACGGCGTCTGTTGCTCCGCGTTTGGCTCGGCCGGTTTGCCGATCGCGATCTGCTTCAAGAGTTGATCGAACGCGATCAGGGCCGCGTCGACTTCACCCGCCTCTTTCAAGGCCTCGGCTCGATAATAGGCACATTCGGGCACGATCTTGTGAGTCGCGAATTCCTTCGTCACCCGGCCGAACGTCTCGGCCGCCATCGCTCCCTGCTTCTGCTTGAGCTGCGCCCAAGCCAGCCCGCGAATCGCATACGGCTGATGCTCGGAGCCATTCGTCAGCGGAATGAGGACCGTGTACAACCGCGCCGCCGTCGGCCAGTCTTCGCGCACGTCGGCCAACTCGGCGAGTTGCTGCGTCGTGACGAGTCGCAGCGGATGCTCGGCGAATTCGGTGTCGAGCCGCTTCAACGCGGCATCGGCCTTCGCCACGTCCCCCTTGCGAGTCGCCACCACCGCTTGAATGGACAGCGCCCGCGCCGCCTGCCGCCCCTTGGAGAAGAGGTTCAGGTACGAGGCAGCCGCGCTGTCCGCCTCGTCGAGTTTCTTCTCCACCTGCCAACTGTCGGCCTGCAGGACGAGAGCGTCTCCGAATTCGGACTTCGCTCCCTCGGCTAAGACTTGCTCGATCAGTGGAGCAATCAATTCGAGAGCCACCGCGTGCTGACCCTGAAGCTGCCGGGCAAACGCGAGGTAGTACCGTGCCTGACTCTTGGTCTTCGCGACGGTCGACTCGCGCATCACGAGATCGAAGCGTTTGGCGGCGGCCTCGTAGTGAGCGGCCACTTCGTCGGCCGGCTTCTGTTCGCGCAGACTGACCGCCGCGCGCGCCAACTCCAACCGTCCGGACAACAAGTCCGAGTGCAACTTCAGGCTGCTCGTCGGATAGTCCCTGGCGAAGCGGACGAGCAGTTGCTCGGCCCCCGTCAGATCGCCCGCTTCAATCGCCAGTTCGGCCAGCGCGTGCAGGCTGTCGTCCCCGAACTCACCTTTCCCCCACTTGCCGAGCACCGTCTCAAACAGTTGTCTCGCTTCGACCGTTCGTCCCAGTTGTCGTTCGCACAACGCCTGCTGGAAGAGAATCGATTCGAGCAACGGCACATCGCCCGCGGCCTGCGCGGCGGCCTTCAAGACATCAACGGCCTGCGCCGTTTGACCGAGCGATTTGAGACTCAGCCCCTGCCAGTATCCCGCCGTGACGCGCTGCGTCTTGTCCTTCGTCGCCGCTTCAAACTGCGGAGCCGCTTCCGCGAACCTGCCCGATTGATAGAAGGCGTATCCCGCGTTGAGGTGTGCCGCCAGGACGAAGCGGCTTTGGGGGAAGCTCTTCGTCAACTCGACATAGGCGGCGGAAGCCTCGGGGAACTGTTTGCGTTCAAACGCGATGGCCGCCAGATGGAACTGCGCGTCCGCCGCGCGAGGCCCCTCCTTTTTCGCGGCCAGTTCCCGGAACTGCACGACCGCCTCGTCCTCGCGCTTCAGAGCTTCGAGCGATCGCGCGCGGCCGAACTTCGCATCCTCAACCAGCGGACCTTCCGGAAAGCGTTCGATCGCCTGTTGAAACGAAACCAGCGCGGCCGTCGGATCGTTGAGTCTCAGTTGGACGTCGGCCAGATACGGCAGCGCGTGATCGTGAAACGAGTCCTTCGGAAAATCCTTCAGGTACGAATCGAGATCGATTCGCGCGGCGGCAAGGTCGTTCAGCAGATAGCTGCACTCGGCGATGCGGTATCGGGCCTGCGCGACGTTGGCGTTCTGAGGGTTCTCTTTCGCAAACGCCCGCAACTCATCGCGCGCGGACTTGAAGTCGTCCAGATTGACGAGCGTCAGCCCCAGATAGAGTTTCGCCAGCGGAGCCTTCTCGTGCTTGTCGTACGCCTTCAGAAAGGCTCGAAACTGTTCGGCTGCCGGCTTCCATCGGCTCTGCTTGTACAGACCGACCGCCGTGTTGTACTCGTCCAGCGCCGCGTCAGCTCGCGCCACGGACGGCATCGCCAACGCCAGGATCAGCCACACGACGAAGCCACGCCACGCCGGCAACCAGCGGGACATTCGGCTCTCTCCAACAGCAAACATACGCTCACCTCGCACAGCGAAGACATGGCTCCAGCACACAAGATGGTAGCCACGCCGATTCGACCCCGCAAACGGCGACCTGTTGAGGTGTGGCGGTTCCAGTTGTCAGACGGTTGTCTCGTGCCTACTCTTCGCCGTTGGGATGGTCTGCCGAAGAAGGGGTCGGGTGTGCGAATTTCAGATTTGCACACCCGACCCCGGTCCTACTCGCACAAGGTGACTCATGAAGCCGGTCAGCAACGAAACCGTTCTGCGTCAGTTGCAGTGGCGGCACGCCACGAAGAAGTTTGATGCCACGAAGGCGATCTCGGCAGACGACTGGTCAACATTGGAACAGACTCTGGTCCTGACGCCGTCGTCGTACGGATTGCAGCCGTGGAAGTTCGTGGTCATCACCGATCCGGTCACCAAGGCGCAGTTGCTCCCCCTGTCGTGGGGACAGCGGCAGGTGGTCGATGCATCGCACGTCGTCGTCTTCGCGATCCGCCAGAACCTGTCCGAAGCCGACATCGACAAATACCTCGCGCGGATCGTGGAAGTACGCGGCGGATCGATCGAAGCGCTGGCCGGCTTCCGCCGCATGATGGTGGGCGACCTGCTGGGTGGCGCGATCGACCTGAACCACTGGGCGAGCCTGCAAGCCTACATCGCGCTCGGTCAGTTCATGGCCACGGCCGCGATGGTCGGCATCGACACCTGCCCCATGGAGGGGATCGATCCCGCCAGGTACGACGAGGTGCTCGGACTGAACGAACTGGGTTACGGAACCGTCGTCGCCTGCGTCGCCGGTTACCGCGCCAGCGACGACAAATACGCCTCGGTCGCCAAAGTCCGCTTCAAAGCCGAAGACGTCGTGCTCCGGATCGAAGCCCGGTAAACCTCCAATACACTTGCAGCGCGCATCAAGTTCCCTGGCGAAGCCGCGAGCGGAGTCGGCCGACCGCCTTATGAACGGTCGGCCGATCTGCCGGTCTGAATCAATTCGTTGCCGAAGCAGCCGCCTTCGCCGGTTCGGGGGCGGGAGCCCCGAGCAGTTCTTCCCACTGTTTCGCCTGTTCCTCGGTGAGCACGGCGCGGAGTTGGTCGTCCCATTCCTTGCGTTTCTGCGCGGCGACCTCGGGAGGAGCATCGCGCAACTCGCGCTGGCCGCTTTGGCGATCGGCCAGGATCGGACGAAACTTTTCCCGTTGCTCATCGCTGAGTCCCAGCCCCTTCGCGACGTCATCCCGCTCGACCGATGCCAATCCCGTTTCGCGCCAGACCAATTGAAGCAAACGAGCAAACTGGGGTTCGTCGAGAATCTCACTAACCGACTTCTCCTGTCCTTCGCGCATCGTCTTCATGGCCGCAGCTCGTTCGTCTTCAGGCATGCCTTGCAGCGTCTGGAACGCGCCGCGCGCACCGGCTTGCAACTCGGTGAGCTTCGCGGTCTGTTCCTCGGTCAGCTTGAGTTCCGCGACGACTTCCTCGCGCTGAGCGATCGCCACCAATCCACGTCCGCGCGGCGGACCGCCTCCACCCACGGCAGCACCCGGACCACCTCCCGATCCCCCGCCCGGACGGCCCGCCGCACCGGGTCGGCCTGCCCCACGACCACCCGGTCCACCCATGCCCGCGCCACCCATCGGCATCATTCCCCCCGCGGGCATCGTCGGGCCGGCATGTGCCGTCTCGGTGGAGGCGGTCTGCTGGGCAACCGGCTCGGAATCAGGATCGGTCGCACCCGGAGTGGTGAACCCAGCAACCAACGGGTCATCGCCTTCACTTTCGACGATGAGTTGCACGCGATAGTCCTTGAACAGACTCGGCCACTTCAGGTCGATCCGCTGGTACGACCTCCGCTCGTGAGGCGTCTTCACCTCCGAGGGCGAACCCGCAATCATCGGGCGGATTTCGGAGAGCTTCACATACTTCTCAGTGTCCTCGCTGAACACCTTTCGCAAGTGGCCGACCGTCGGGTCGTAGCTGTACTTTTGGCGGGCTTCAAACGCCAGAACTCCCAGCAGGATGGCAATTCCTCCCCAGACAATGACCCTCTCGACGGGAGAGCGAGGTTTCTTGCCGGGTGGAGTCGGTGACGGGGACTCGGAAACGGGAGGGCGATCAGACATGACGGGGCCTCACAATAGAAAGGAGAAGGAACGGAAGACGCGAATGCGAGGCGAGAGCCTACCCGAAACAATGGGCCGGAAGCACGCCCGGCCCGATAAATTCAGATTACGCGGTGACGGACTGGCGGGGCGTCAGCGCGTGACGGACGAGCACGGAACCGCGCAATGAGACGTTTCATTCGGCGAGCGGCAGCGTGATCGACTGGCCGTGCGTCGCGCTGCGGGCGACCGCCTCGGTGAACTCCATGTAGCGCAGGCCCGCCGCGAAGTCGGTTCGTTTGACCGGTTCTTCGCCCCGGATCGCACCGACGAATTCGGCCTCCACACGCCAGCCACCGAGTTGTTTGGGAGGAATTGCCGAGGGCTGAAACTCCCTGTCTCCGATGCGAGCCACGCCGACCTGGTCATGCTCGCCGAAGACGACCTTGATCGTACCGAGCGATCCGTACAGATGAATCTGTTTGCCGGGACCGGCGACGGTAATGCCGCTGAAATGGTACACGCCGGTCGCGCCACCCGCATATTGGGTCAGCGCCTGGACGCTGTCGGGAACCGTCACGCGCAGCTCGCCATCGGCGTGAGGATTCGGCCGCGAGGGCTCAAACGTTTGAGTCTGCGCGACGACCCGCGTCGGCTGTGGAATCCAGCGCGACACCGTTTCGTGAAGGATGCCGAGCGTCAGCACGTTGACGCCGCTGATCGCGGAATCCTGCCGCCAGTGCAGAAACTTGGTGTAGTCCTGGAATTGATCGTCGGCCCCGATCACGATCACCTCACGCAGGTCGCCGATGAAGTCGTACTGCAGGATCCGGGAGACTTCGGAATCGCACTCCAGTCCAAACGGGCTGGGGACCAGCATCGCGATCAGGTTGGGATGAGCCTGGGCCGCGGCGACCATCTGCCGCGATTCGGCCACGTTGCGAGCCATCCGCGCTTCGCACAGCACGTGCTTGCCAGCAGCCAGAGCGGCACAAGTCACCTCGCAATGCAGGTTCGGCCAGGTACCAATGACCACCGCGTCGATCGCGTCGTCGGCGATCAACGCGTGCCAGTCCGGGTACTGCTTCGGAATGCTGAAGTCTCGCGCCACCCGAGCGGTCGATTCCGACGTGCGATTGACGACACCCACCAGCTCGACTCCCGGCACGGCTCGCAATCCGGGTATGTGCCGCTTGCGCGTGTTGTCACCCGCACCGACCAGACCAACTCGCAATGCTCGATTCGTCATTCCGCACCACATTCTCAACAAGTGTATGCACGAGTCATGACCGGCGAGCCTCATTGATCTAGCCCGCCGAATGACCAGTCAAGGGGCGGGATTCTAGCTTTCGCCACTCCAAACAGCCATCCGTAACCGGCCACGACATCGGGCCATTCCGATCGGCTCGCAGGCTGTCATCGCTCGCGCCACAGCACGTCGTCCGCAATGCCAAGGCTTCGTTGGAGGTCCCCGATCTCCGCGCGAAACCGCTTCGCATCGACCGGGTAGCCCTGCGTCGGCTTCAGTCCCGGAATCCGCTCGCGCCAGAAGCGGTTGAACTGGTGCATCGCCAGCTCCCGCAGATACTTCGCCGTCATCGAAGCGAGTGCCACCGGCCCATGCTCCTCCGCGCGCGGCTGGAACCGAATCTCGCAGTTCCCCAGACGATAGACGCTTCGGTCAGCTCCCTCTTCGAGACAGACGACCGACCGTTCCGGAAAGGCTTCGGTGAGCAGCGGCTCGTACCGGTTGCGGCCACCGTGCTTGTCGGCCACGACGAGAACTTCGTCCTCCCGATCCAGCGGCCACGCGCGACGCAGAACCTGCATCGCGATCCTCGATGTCGCTGCCGCCTTGTTGTCGTGCCGACGGACGAGCCGATTGAACCGCTCCGGTTCGACCACATCCGCACAAATCGAGACCAGTCTCACACCGAGCCGTTCGCACAACGCCTGCCACGGCGCGGCGAGGCTCAAGTCGTCCGATTTCACCGGCAGCGTGACGTCGTCTCCGTCGTACCACGGCAACGGCGTCTCGCCGTCGCGAGCCGTCTCAACAGGTGACCGCGCCGCCAGCAGTTCCGCATCATCAAACAACGACAGCGTGGCGGAAGATGTGGATCGAACGCAACTTTTATCTCCCTTCCTCTCCGGGTCCGGTCGTTTCAGCGATCCGGTGCCAGAGTTCGAGTTGCCGGCAACGGAGCCGCAGAGTGTTTCCCTGAGATCGCGCAACGTCGGAGCCTCAACGCCACACAGCCTCAGCGCCGTCAACACGCCTCGTTCGAGTGCCGCGATCCCGCTCCCCGGCTGAAACACCCGCTTCGAGTCGGCCACATGCAACCGCTCCTCGTTCGCCCGAGGCGCATTGGTCAGCACCGTGTCAAACGCCGTCCAAAAATCGAAGCCCCCCGGCGACGAAGGCACCTCCCACACCGAAGCCGCCATCACAAACGGCCCCAAATTCGGCCCCAACCCCGCTTCATCCATCCCGATCAAAAGAGGCACTCGGTTTCCTTTTTGAGGTGAACAGGAAGTCAGATGTTGTCATTCACTCAACGTCGACCAGTCTTCGGTTACCAGTCCCTCGACGACGCCAAAGTCTCCCTCATTTCTGGTGACGACGATGCCGAGCTGTTCCATCGCGATGGAGGCAATCCGCATATCGTTCGTGCCGATGCGGCGATGTTGCCGCCGTAGCTCGTGGTAACGACGGACGGCATCTTCGTCGAAGGGCAGAATGCGAACGAAGCGAAAGAACTCCACGGCCTGTTGCAACGCAGCATAAGCCCGGACCATCTGGTCATCTCGGCGAGCGCGACGAACTTCGGCGTACCAGCCGGTCAGAACTTCTTCGATCGTGATGATCGCCACCGCCAACTCTTCCTGTGCGACGCGGCTCACACGCTGGCACACGTTGGGTTCACCATGCAGAAACAGGCTTAGCGTGTCCGTATCGAGAATCCAGAGTCTCACGGTTTGCTCTCCGGAACGTCGAGGCTCCGGCGGTGTTCGGCCACGTTCTGTTGAAACTGGTCAAACTCGGGATGATCCTTCCAAACACCCGCGAACTTCATCCAAGGATGGCTTGAGTCGCCGTTTGGCAGCGGCACTTGAACAAGTTCACCCGCAGCGAGTCGAGACTTGGCGAGTTCCTGCAATCGCTGTAACGCCTCCTCGCGCGACGCCCCTTCGGTCTCCATCGCCACCGGCTGAGACGTACTCGCCTTGAAGCGACCGTTTTGCGGTTCGATCAGCACGATCATGTCCATGGCGATGTTCCTGGCAGTGTCCTTGTTTCAGATTGGTCGCGAATCCGCTGCCACTCCACGAGGCTGGCGGCCCAAAGCTGCCGCCTGTTCAATACGCGCGCGGCCTGACGCGGCCTTGCACTCGGCTGGGGAGGCCCATGATTCTGAGAAAGCCTTCGGCGTCGGTTTGGTTGTAGGAGCCGCCCGCTTCCATGCTGGCGATCTTGTCGTCGTAGAGGCTGTTCGGGCTGGTGCGGCTGCAGACGAGGATGTTGCCCTTGTAGAGGCCCAGCTTGATCTCGCCGGTCACCACCGCTTGGGCCTGCTGGTTGAAGGCCATCAGCGCGTCCATCTTGGCCGTGTACCAGAAGCCGTAGTAGACCATCTCGGCGATTTCGGGGGAGAGGCGGTCGCGGAGGTGGAGCAGGTCGCGGTCGAGCGTCAGTTGCTCGACGTAGCGATGAGCTTCGTAGAGGAGCGTCATGCCGGGGGCTTCGTAGACGCCGCGGCTCTTCATGCCGACGAAGCGGTTCTCGATCATGTCGAGCCGTCCGATGCCATTGCGACCGCCGATCTTGTTCAACTCCAAGACCATCGCCAGCGGGCTGACCTGCGTGCCGTTCAGCGTGACGGGGACGCCATGCTCGAAACCGATCGTGACGTACTCGATCTTGTCCGGAGCCTGTTGCGGTGAGACGGTCATCCCGAAGTCGGGGACATCGACGCCGGTGACCTTCGGATCTTCGAGGACTCCCGCTTCGTAGCTGATGTGCAGGCAGTTCTCATCCGAACTGTAGGGCTTGGCGACCGACGCCTTCACGGGGATGTGCTTCTCGTGACAGAAGGCGATCATCTCGGTGCGGCCGGGAAACTTGGCGCGGTACTTCTCGATCCGCCACGGCGCGATGATCTTGATCCCGGGTTCGAGGGCCTCCGCCGCGAGTTGGAAGCGGCACTGATCGTTTCCCTTGCCGGTTGCTCCGTGAGCATAGGCGTCCGCGCCGACTTCGCGCGCGACCTCCAAACAGACCTTCGAGATGAGGGGCCTCGCGATCGACGTGCCCAGCAGATAGACGCCCTCGTACCGCGACTGCCACTGCATGACAGGAAAGGCAAAGTCGCGGCAGAGTTCTTCCTGCGCATCGACAATGCGGGCCGACTTGGCTCCGCAGGTGTGAGCCTTCGTCAACACCGCCTGACGATCCTCACCGGGCTGGCCGAGATCGACGTAGACGCAGTGAACGTCGTAGCCCTCATCCTGCAACCAACCGAGAATGACCGACGTATCCAATCCGCCCGAATAGGCGAGCACACAACTGGGCATGAGCAGGTTTCCAAAAGCAGCACGGTGAGCGGAACAACACGCAGCGCGGCCGGGCTCAGTCAGGAGTCGGCCGCGAACGGCCCGCAATTATACCCGTGGGGTGGACGTCTGCTACCGACTCGCCAGCTTCTCACGTCCTTACGAGACGGAGCCATTCACGACAACAAGACGTCGAAGCCTGAAGCGCAAGCGAAGGACTCTCTCACAAACCTTCGCTTGCGCTTCAGGCTTCAATGCCCGTGAGAAACCACCCTCACTGCAACTCGGCCGGATCGAAGTTGATCAGCTTGCCGTCGCGGAAGTAGAGGACGACAGTGTGCCCCTTGCGATCCGGGCCCCATTGGTAGCCCACGTCGGTCATGTGGTAGAAGCCGCCGTTGGTCTTGTACTCGCGGTCATCGAAGCGCCGCTCACCCGATTCGCCGAGAACGTGCGCGACCTGTTCGACCGTCATCTCGTTGTGAATGCGGTGAGTCAGCAGCCAGCGGAAGGCGTCGGGATCGCGCTCGTTCATGAACTTCTGCCGCTGTTCGGTCTCCTGGGGCGAGAGATTGGTCTTTTTTCCAAACGGCAGCATGCGGCCCAGGCTCGTGCTCTCAATCGTTTCGCATCCCAAAAGCGATGCGCTCAGGAAGAGGCTCATGGCGAGCAGCGCTGGCGATGTTGGCGGTCTTCGCATGGAACGGCCCTCCGTGGCCTCGCGACAGTTCTGGTCGGACAGGCTTCCCGCCCGCGATTCGCCGGGAAGATAGAGGAGCGGGCCAATTCAGGCCAGATCGTTCTCAAACACCTGTTGAAACCGCAACCCCACACCGGCAATCAGGGTGGGGTTGCTCGGCAGGCTGTGAATCACCGTTCCTCGCGCGATCGACTTTCCAAATCGAAACCCGTCGTCCGACGCGCACAAGCCGCCGGTGGCGGTCACTTCGCGGGCTTGGCCTTGTTCTTTTCGTACTCAGCCAGAATTCCTTCAGGGTCGTCGTTGAAGGCGTCTCGGCAGCCGGTGCAGCAGACGTAGTAGGTCTTCCCCTTGTGCATGACCGGGATCGTTCCCAAGCCTCCCGTCACGACGCAGACCGGGCCGCTGCTGCCTGACGCGGCGAGTCGCGTCCCCTCGCGCTGATAGCCGATTTCGGCGACTCGCGTGTAGAACGACTGCTGCTCGGGCCGCTTCTCGAACAGCAGCGTCATCCGGTTCTCATTCAGCACCGTCAGGGTGAGCCGATGGATTTCCTTCGTCTTCTCGTCGGCTGCCGATTCCAGCACGAGCCGCTTGTCGTCGAGCTTCCCCTGGTATTCGCGAGTCGAGTCGTCGGGGAGCGTGGCCTTCAGCGTGAACAACCTGGATTTCTCGTCGTATCCCAGCAAAGCCGACTTCCAATGTTTGCCAGCTTCCACGTTCAGGCGGATGCCGGTGCTCTTCGCCTTCAGTTCCCAAACGGCGGCCGCCTTCTCCTGCCAGGCACCCTGCTGCGACGCCCGCTTCGGCTGGCCGATGCCGCGCCAGCCGCCGATCAGGCCGTTGTAGTCGCGCAGCGCATCGATGGCCGCCGACTTGGCATCCGGTTTCGCATCGGGCTCGGCACAGAACGCCAGCCACGTTGTGGAGAGCAACGCCAGACAGACCAGTCGCGTGCGGACTGTGAAGAATTGCGATGAGCCAACGAACATGAAGTCACCTCGTTCAGCAGAATGAAGTCTGAAGTCCCCAACTTGGTGAATGGCCTCAAATCGGCAGAGGACTCGCGCGGTTTGGCGATCAAGCGTCGAAAGCCTTCCATTCAACACGCCTCGCCTCGTTTCAGACCGCAGGGCAGGAGTCTGGGCTGAATGTTGCCAAACGTCAACGGGATTGTTTCACGAAGAGAACATCGGAGTGGTTTCAATGCACGAGCACTCGATTCACCTCTCTGCGAAAACGGCTGGAATTCGTGGAGGTTGCAAGCCGGCTTGTGTGGCCGGCCTGGCGCGGCCCGAAAGTTGCCACTGCACGGAATGTCAATCTGGTTTGGCGCGCGACAAACTCGGACGCATGCTGGTTTGTCGGTGACTCATTGAGTGAGTGCGGGCCGGACGGGCTCACAAGAGGAAGCGATCATGCTGCTCGACAACACGACCGACCCCAACGAAACTGTGTACGCCAGGAAGAACGGCATCGATCGCAGCCTGGGTTATCTGGTTGGCGGAGTCGCCGTGGTGTTGTTCTTTCTGCTGTCGCTGTTCGGCATGGGGCGGGTGCAGACCATGTCGGATCAGGCGGTCGGTACGAACCGGGCTGCTCCCGAACCGACATCGGCTGAGATCAGCGATTCGACAGTCGCCGAGCCGCCTGGCTCCGAATGAAGGTTTGAGGAACGGACCACTCACGCTCCCGAGCGGGTCAGTTCTTGGAAGCGAGCCAACAGGTCGCGAGTAATGGGGCCGGGTTCGCCCGGTCCAATCTTGCGACCGTCCAGACTCACCACGGCCACGACTTCGGCGGCGGTTCCGGTCAGGAACATCTCGTCGGCGACATACAGGTCGTGCCGCGTGAGCGAACATTCCTCGACGCGCAGGCCCGCCTGCTTCGCCAGTTCGATGACGGCGTTCCGCGTGATCCCCTCCAGAATTCCCGCGTCCGGTCCGGGAGTTCGCACGACCCGGTTCTTCACGATGAAAATGTTGTCGCCCGTGCATTCGGCGACCTCGCCCTTGTGGTTGAGCATCAGCGCTTCCACCATCCCGGCGTCAGTCCCTTCGATGCGGGCGAGGATGTTGTTGAGATAGTTCAGCGACTTGATGCGCGAGTTGAGCGCGCCCGGATGGTTGCGGATCGTGCTCGCCGTGACGAGGTTCATTCCCTTGGTGTAGGTCTCGGGCGGGTAGAGCGTGATCGTGTCGGCGATGACGATCACCTGCGGGTTGCTCGTTTTGCGAATGTCCAGACCGAGACTGCCCGCTCCGCGCGTGACGACGAGGCGTACGTAGCCGTCGCTGAGGTTGTTGGCTTTCACCGTCTGCTCGACTGCCGCAATGACACCTTCGGGCGTCAGCGGGATCGTCAAACGAATCGCCTTCGCACTCTCGAACAGCCGGTCGATGTGCTGCCGGTGGAGGAAGACCCTGCCGCCGTAAACGCGGATCCCCTCGAAGACGCCGTCGCCATAAAGCAGCCCGTGGTCGAACACACTGATCCTGGCATCGGCCTCATCAACCAACTTGCCGCCGAGATAAATCTTCAAGGCCATCGAAGGAACTTCCTGCGAAAAGAAGCCCGGCTTGCAAAGCCGGGCTTCTGATTCTGGTGCGTCAGACAGACACACTTGTCCGTCTCCGGGTTCATGTTGATCTCCGACGGACGGGAATATCCGTCCTACAGCTTCGTTCACGCGGCGTCGGTCAGCGCTTCGATCCGGCCCTCATACAGCTTCACCGTTCGGTGAGCTTCCGCCGCGATGGCCTGATCGTGTGTGACCATGATGATAGTGAGCCGTTCCTGCTCGTTCAACTTGGCGATCAGGTCGATGATGCCTCGGCCGGTGCGCGCGTCGAGGTTCCCGGTCGGTTCGTCCGCCAGCAGGATTTCGGGTCGCGCGACGAGCGACCTGGCGATGGCCGCCCGCTGCATCTCTCCGCCCGACAATTCCGAAGGCTTGTGAGTCAGTCGATGCCCCAGTCCCACGCGGTCGATCATTTCGCGTGCCCGATCCTGGTACTCGCGCCGCCGCTGCCAGTAGCCCCAGATCGAGTGCCGGATCATCAGCGGACAGAGCACGTTTTCCATCAGGCTCAGCTCGGGCAGCAGATGATAAAACTGAAAGACGAAGCCGAAGACGCGGTTCCGCAACTCATCGCGCGTCCGCACCGGCAGGTCGTCGATCCGCTGTCCATCCAGTTGCACTTCGCCCACGTCGGGTGAGTCGAGCAGTCCGATCAGATGCAGCAGCGTGCTCTTGCCCGACCCCGACTGACCGACGATGGAGAGAAACTCGCCCTTGCGCACGGCGATGTCCACGCCATGCAACACGGGAACCTGGTGGTTCCCCTTGCGGTAGGCCTTCTCGACGGCAACAGCCGAAATCTGCGGTTCGGGCATGGCGAGCGTCTCCCGTGACGAAGCCGGCGATGGAGAAAGAAAGGTGGTACTGGTGGTGGGCATGGTATCCGTTCCTGACTGTGCGAAATCTCAACCGTGTGAAATCTCAAATACGAATTTTCCGATCGACTCATTCGTGTCTCAAGGCTTGAACCGGTTGCAGCCGTGCGGCGCGGCGTGCGGGGAGGATGCTGGCCACGACAGCGATCGTCATGGCTCCCAGGGCCACCCAGCAGACCGTGAACGGGTCCACATGCGTCGGGATTTCTTTGAAGTAATAGATCCGCTCATCGAACACCTTGTGACCCGTGATGAACGTGATGACGCCTTCAATCTGGTTGATGTAGTGGACGAAGAGCAGTCCGGCGACAACGCCCACTCCGCTGCCGACCATGCCCAGCGACAGGCCATAGCTGAGGAAGATCGACATCACGCCGGAGGAACTCGCGCCGAGAGCCTTCAGAATTCCGATGTCGCGCGTCTTCTCGACCACGATCATGTAGAAGATCGCCAGGATGCCGAACCCGGCCACGGCGATGATCAGGAACAGCAGGATGTTCAGGATCGACGATTCGACATCGACCGCCGCCAACAACGGGCCTTGTTTCTGCTCCCACGTGCGCACCGTGTAACGATCGGGCGGGAACTCGTTCCGCAGCAGTTCGACCACCTTGTCCGCATCGCGAAAGTCCTTGAGTCTGATCTGCAGGGAGGTGATCGCACGCGACTCGGACCCATCCTCGTTGGTGCGGATCATCTTGCGGACCTTCTGCAAATGTTCGAGGTTGCAGAAGACGAAGTTCGAGTCGTACTCGCTCATCCCGCTTTGGAAGATGTCGACGACGGTGGCGTTGAAGTACGCCCCTTCGGGAGTTCCGGCCGTGGCCGTGGTGAGCTTCACGTCGTGTCCGGGCCGGACCATCGAAACGACTCGCATCTCGCCCGTTTCTTCATCCTTGTGAGGGAAACTGATGAGTCCCGCGCCGATGTAGACCCGGCCATCCTGCGGCTGCGCGAAGGAGGCGATGTCCTCGGGGGCGACGTTCATGTCGTCGAACGGATCGGCCGCGGCTGCCACCGGCCCCGCCTCGTTTGGCTCGACCGGCACCGCTTCGCCGTGCTTCTGCTGCTTGAGTTCCTTCACGAACTGAGCACGCTGCCGGGTGAGTTCCGCGATTCGCTGACGCTGTTCCATCGCGGCGGGCGTCAGTTCCCAGCCGGGCTTCTGGTCGAGGCTCCGTTCGGCGGGAGTGACATCCTTCCCGTCGCGCTGAGGGTGATAGCTCTGCAGGTAATCGACGAGCGGGCCGACTTCCGATTTGCTTTCCGGGTCGATGCCGATCAGCGTGACCGGATGATGAATGTACTGGCCGCCGTACTCGAAGCTCAGCATCCCGTACATCTCGACGGTCGCCGTCACACCGTCGACGTACTTCCCGATCAAGCGGCGGACGAGAGCCTTGTGAGCCTCCGCGTCCGGTTCGCCATCAGTGCTCCTCGTTTCGATGACGATGTCGGCGAGCACGCCCTTGATTCGCTCGCGCATCTCGCTGCTGAACCCGGCCATCACCGAGTTGACCACGATCATCGTGGCCACTCCCAGCGTGACACTGATGATGCTGGCGAGCGCGATGTAGCGCGTCCGCAGATACCGCTGGCAGAGAAGCAGTTTGTACATGGGCCAATCCTTTGGCTGGTCGTGTAGGGTGGGTCAAGTCGTCGCGGCCCACCAGTTTTCGTCCGTGGTTACGTCGAATGCTCAGGCTTCAACAGTGGGAAGAAGATCACGTCGCGGATGCTCGTGGTGTTGGTCAGCAGCATGACGAGGCGGTCGATGCCGATCCCCATGCCGCCCGCAGCCGGCATCCCGACCTTCAAGGCCCGCACGAAGTCGTGGTCCATCTTGGCCATCGAGTCCTCTTCGGCCAGTCCCTGAAGTTGCGTCCGGAACAGTTCCTCTTGCAGTCGCGGGTCGTTCAGTTCGGTATAGGCGTTGGCCAGTTCCATCCCATCGACGAACAACTCGAACCGCTCGGCGATGGACGGGTCGGACTTCTTTCGTTTTGTCAGCGGACACATGGACGATGGGTAGTCGTAGACGAAGACCGGGCCGGCCAGTTTGTCTTCGACCGTCGCCTCGAAGAGATCGTTGACGATCACGTCGGGATGACGGTTGGCCGTTTCGATGTGAAGCGTCTTCGCAACGGCAATGACGGCGTCGTGGTCGTGCATGTCGCAGCCGGCGTGTTCGCGGAAGAGGTCGCCGTACCTGGCCCGCTGGAACGGCGGCGTGAAGTTGACGGTCTTGTCGCCCCACGGCAGGACGGCCGATCCGTTCGCGGCGATGGCGGCGCTGGAGATGATCTTCTCGGCGAGGTCCATCATGACTTCGTAGTTGGCGTACGCCTGATACAGCTCGATCATCGTGAACTCGGGGTTGTGAGTCCCATCGACCCCCTCGTTGCGGAAGACGCGGCCCATCTCATAGACCCGCTCGATTCCGCCGACCATCAGCCGCTTGAGGTGCAGCTCCAGTGCGATGCGCAGGAAGAGCGGGATGTCGAGCGCGTTGTGATGCGTCGTGAACGGACGAGCCGCCGCGCCACCGGCGATCGCGTGCAGGACGGGTGTTTCCACTTCAAAGAACTTCTCGCCGCGCAGCGTCTGGCGGATCGAATCGATGATCCGCAGCCGCTTGAACATGCGGTCGAGCACACCCTCGGTGTAGATCAAATCGACATAGCGCTGACGGAGGAGCAGTTCCTTGTCTTGCAAGCCGTGAAACTTCTCAGGCGGCTGCGCCAGCGACTTGCAGAGAATCGTGAGGCCCGTGACGAGGATCGTCTTCTCGCCGGTGTTCGACACGCGCGTCTTACCATCGACGCCAATCAAATCGCCCAGATCGAGGCACTCCAACAGCGACCACATTTCCTCGCTGGCGTCCTTCTTGGACAGCATCAACTGGATGCGGCCGGTGTAGTCCTGGATGTGAATGAAGTGCAGCTTCCCTTTGTCGTTCCAGCGGAGGATGCGCCCGGCGACTCGCACGGTTTGGCCATCGACTCCCGATTCGGCCGGGCAGAGTTCGCGAGCCTGCTCAATCGCCATGTGCCCATCAAACCGCTGGCCCCACGGATCGAGACCGAGCGCCTCGATCTTCGCGAGCTTCTCCAGTCGGGCGGCTTCCAAACGATCGGGGGTCTCGGACATCGGTCGCGGTTTCTGTCTGTCAAAGCGGGTAAATGGGGAGGCTGTCGCGGGGCGGAACTATGTGTGAATCGGCAAAAAACGTCAATGGCAGACTCGACCGTTGATTCGCGCTGATCTTCGCTGAGGCGTTTGAGTTGCAGTGCCGTCTATGAGAGAGCCGTGTTGACCACTTCGGCAAGTTCTGCCACAACTCGCGCGGGCTGGATGGTCCTTCGATTCGAGCAGGGATGCGATGATGAAGACGCGACAAAATCATGACGGCACCCCACCGGGCTTGTCCCGGTGGCTTGCCGGCTTCTGCACTACTTTCTCAACAACACACCACGAACTAGGGCACAAGCCGGCGAGCCACCGAGGCGAGCTCGGTGGGGGCGCGGTGGCGGTGCGAGTCCTCGTGGCGGTGCTGGCTCTGGTGCAGTGTCTTCTCGCGCAGTCCGACGCTCCCTCCGCAGGACCGACGCTGGCCGAGCTGCAGACGCGGCTCAAGCACGCGCAGTCCGAGACGGAACTCGAACCGAAGCTCAAGCAGGATGTCGTCGAACTCTACCAGGCGGCCATCGAGCGGATCGAGATCGCCGACGAAGCGACCGTCACGACGAAGTCGTTTCTGCAACGAATGAATTCGGCCCCCGAGGATCTCCGCCAGTCGAAAGCGAAGCTGGCATCGTTGCCCGCGCAGCCATTGCTGTCCGTCGCCTCGGCTGAAGAGGTCGACAAGCTCGAACGGTTGCTGGACGAGCGGCAGAAGCAGCTCGATGACCCCGAGCACGGTCTGCGTGTCAATGCGACCGTCGCCGAGAAGGAACTCGGCGCGCGGATGTCCCGGCTGGAAGAGATCGCCAACGAACTGGCCGAGATCGACGAACGACTCGGCAAGATTCAGGAGGAACTCGACGCGCCCGTGCCCAACGACGAGCCGCGCGAGTTGACTCGCGCCCGTCAAATGCTGCTGTTGACCCGGCGGATGAGAGCCACCGAGGAACGGACTGCCTTGCAGGCCGAACAGGCGTGGTGCGAGTCCGATGACGCGACGAACCTGCTCCGGGCGCAACGCGATCTGGCGGCGAAGGAACTCGCGCTGCTCGAAGCCGAAGCGGACCTGCTGCAAACGGCGGTCGATCAGCGGCGCGGCAGCGAGGCGGACCGGCGAGTCCGCGCGGCGGAACTGGCCGTCACGCGCACGTCACCCATGGTCAAGCCGGTTGCCGAGACGAACCTGTTGCTCGCCACCGAAAGCCGCGACATCGCGAACTCGCTGCGAGACACCAGCGAGCGTGCGGATACGACGCAAGAAGATTTGACATCGCTCAAGGCCGAGTTCGACCAGACGAAGAAGATGGTCGAAGCCGTTGGGTTGACCGAGTCGATTGGTTTGCTGCTCCGGCAGCAGCGGGCAAAGCTCAGCGACACGCGCGGGCTGCACGCGCGGCTGGCTCAGCGGGGCGAGACCGTGCGGCAGACGCGGATGCGCATGTTTCAGATCGAGGCCGATCTCGCCTCGCTCCGCGATCTCGATGCGGCGGCGGCGAAGACCGCACTCGAACTGACGAGTGGCGAAGCGGCTCCGACGACTCCACCGGCGAAGTCGCTCGCAGCGGCAGCTCATTCCGTGCGGCATCTCGCCGATGAGGCGAAGCCGCTGCTCGAACGGCGGCGTGAGTTACTGGAGCGACTCGACCGCGACTACAACACGCAGTTCGGGAAGCTCGTGGCGCTCGACAACGACGAACGGCAACTGCTGGGAGCGACGCGGCAGTACGCCGACTACATCGACGAGCGCGTCCTTTGGATTCGGACGGGGACGGTGTTCGGCGGCACGCACGGCGCGCGGTCCGTCACCAACGGAGCGTGGCTCGTCGATCAAGCCAATTGGTGGAAGGTGGCCGAGGCGTTGCGAAACGACTTCCAGCGCGATCCGCTGCCGTATTCGATCGCGTTCCTCGCGCTGTTGTGCTGGGCCGGGCTGCACTGGACGTTGCGCAGCCGCCTGCGAACGCTGGGGACCACCGCCGCCGACGCCTCTTGCCGCGAACTGCATCCGACGTTGCAGGCGGTCGCGTTGACGTTGCTGCTGGCCGCGTTCGTCCCCGCGCTGCTCGCCTTCTGCGGTTGGCGGCTCGATCACAGCGCATCCGCCTCCAAGTTCGTTCATGCCGTCGCCGTGGGACTGCTCCGCGCGGCGACGTTGGCCGTGCCGCTCGAACTGCTCCGCTGGATCGTGTCGCGCGGCGGGCTGGCCGAGCAACACTTCGACTGGTCGCCGATCGCGCTCGTGAGGCTGCGTCGACACCTGCGCTGGTTCCTACCGGCGGCAATCCTGTTGACCGGCTTCGTCGGAATGGTCGAGGCGACCGCGGACGAACAGCGGCTCGATTCGTCGGGACGACTGGGCTTCCTGGTGTTTGCCGGGCTGCTGGCCCTCTTCTGCCAGCGGGCCTTCCCGCGGGCGCCTCAAGCCGTACAGCCGCTCCGTTCGATAAACGCGGTCGAGCCGCAGGCCGCTCGACGCGCCGAAGACTCGACAGACGAAACCGATGTCTGGCTGAGCCGCCTGGCGCGAGTCGGCACGGTGCTCGGGGTCATCGTTCCCGTCGGGTTGCTGCTCCTCGCCTGGAGCGGCTACTTCTACACGGCGCTGCAACTGACGTGGCGGTTGCAGGCGAGCATCTGGCTCGCGATGGGGTTGGTTCTGCTGCGAGGCGGCGTGCTGCGGTGGATCACACTCGAACGGCGACGCATGGCCGTGCTGCAAGCCGAAGAACTGCAAGCCATCGCCGATGCGGGAAAGCATCCGGAAACGGGCGGTCACACGCCGTTCCTCTTCCCGCGCTGGACGTGGCCCGACTTCCGGTTGAACCTGACGCAGATCGTCACGCAGATCCGCAGCCTGCTCGACACCGGCCTGCTGACGATTGCGGCGGTCGGCCTGTGGTTCGTGTGGGCCGACGTCGCTCCGGCCCTCAACATTCTGGATCGAGTCCCCCTGTGGCAGACCACCGTCGAAGAGGTCGTTCCCGTGAAGGATGGCAGCGACCAGGCGGCCGTGAAAGTTGTGACGCGGCCCAAATCGGTGACGGCCGCGAACCTCGGACTGGCATTACTCATGATGGGCATCGCGGTCGTGGCCGGTCGCAACATCCCGGGTCTTGTCGAGGTGATCCTGCTCGAACATTTGTCAGTCGATGCGGGGATTCGCTTCGCCACGACGTGCCTCGTCCGCTACGCGATCTTCATCACGGGAATCTGTGTCGCGTTCGCACAGATCGGCATCGGCTGGAACAGCGTGCAGTGGCTGGTCGCGGCGGCGTCGGTCGGACTGGGCTTCGGTTTGCAGGAGATCTTCGCGAACTTCGTCTCGGGCATCATCCTGCTGTTCGAGCGACCGATGCGAGTCGGTGATGTCATCACGATCGGCGACACGACGGGGACCGTCTCGCGCATCCGCTTCCGCGCGACGACGATCATCGACGGTGACCGCAAGGAGCTGATCGTGCCGAACAAAAGTTTCATCACGGGCAATCTGCTCAACTGGACCCTCAGCGACAGCGTGAACCGGCTGGCGATCAAGATCCACGTCGGACCGGGCAACGATCCTCAGCAGGTGCGTGCGTTGTTGCTGAAGCTGGCGGGTGAACATCCGCTGCTGCTCAAGGAGCCCGCCCCCAGCGCCTCGCTGGAGGAGATCGGTTCCAACGGCCTGCTCTTCGTCCTGCGAGCCTTCCTGCCGACGCTGAAGGATCGCCCCAAGGCGAGCAACGATTTGTACACCTCGATCCACGCCCGGTTCCGCGAGGCGGGGATCGAGATGCCCTGTCCGACGCAAGAGGTCACGGTCCGCATGCTCGATCCCGAGCCTCGCCGCGACCAGCCCATCGCCGACCTGCATGGCTCGCTGGAAACGGCACTCAAACAGGCCGGCATCAGCGTCTGAGACAATGGAGTCGTTCGGCATGGGCTTCGGACCGGCGCAGGAATAACTGTCGTGGCCGACGCTGCCAGCGTCGGTTCGGATGCTGGCAGCATCCGCCACGGATGAGACACTTATTGATGGGCCTTCCTTAACGTCGTTCGGCGAGCACGCCGTTGACGTGGCGGCTAAACGTGCCATCGCCAACCGCGCGGGGTATAGTTCGCACCGACAGTCACTCTCGTTCGTCATGCTCGTCAAAATCCAATGTGGCCAGCCGTCTGTTGAAAAAGAGGATTGACCGCGTGCCACGGCTGTGTCAGCCGTGTGAATTTTGTGGTGCCATTCCTCGCGCTCACGGCTCACAGAGCCGTGGCACGACTTTTTCAACCGGCTGTTGACCGCTGAACCTTGAAGGAACTCAACACATGGCAGACATCTTGAAACTCGGCGTGAACGGAGCGGCCGGCCGCATGGGACAGCGAGTCGTGGCACTCGCCTCAGCCGACAAGGCTCTGAAAGTCGCCGCGGCCTACGAATGGTCGGGGTCCGACAAACTCGGACAGGACGCGGGCGAGTTGGCCGGCGTCGGCAAGCTCCATGTCCCCGTGGCCGCAGAAATCGGCGAGCACATGGACGTCATCATCGACTTCTCGACGCCCGACGGCTGCATGACGATCCTGAAGCAGTGCAGGGAGCGATCCATTCCACTGGTCGTCGCCACCACGGGACTGTCCGCGGCGCAAAGGGCTCTCGTCGAAGAGGCCGCTCAAGTCACGCCGATCCTGATGGCCCCCAGCATGAGCCTCGCCGTGAACATCGCCATGAAACTTGTGGCCGAGGCGGGGAAGGCCCTCAGGGATCATTCGAGCGGCGTGGACGTCGAGATCATCGAGCGACACCACCGCTACAAGGAGGACGCCCCCAGCGGCACCGCTCTCAAGTTTGGTGAGATCGTCGCGCGCGAAATGGGCCAGACGAACCACATCCACGGCCGCGAAGGCCGCACCGGTCAGCGACCGCACAACGAAATCGCCTATCACGCGCTGCGAGTCGGCGACAACGTCGGGGAACACACGATCGTCTTCGGTCTGCTCGGTGAAACGCTCGAAGTCACCGTCAAGGGCCAGTCGCGCGACAGCTACGCGGCGGGAGCCCTCACCGCCGCCAAGTACCTCGCCACCCAAGCCGCCGGCCTCTACACGATGGCCGATGCGCTCGGGCTGTGAAACGCTTACCTGTTCGAGCGCGCGTGCCACTGCTTCGGAGTCCTCGGAGAAGCAGTGCGAGTGGGGACCAACACTCCACCGGCACAGCTTATCCGAAGACTCCGAAACAGTGGCAAATTAAACGTTTCTAGCCCAAAAAGCAAGGCCCCCGCGCCCTAGGTCAGCTTTGCTTTGGCGTGCAAGGCCTTCTGAACGGCATCAAATCCCAAGAAAACAGAGTTTGACAGCTTGATGTGCTTATTACCGTAGACGACATAACCACCTCGGGCACCAAAGCTGCCATAGATGGCTCGCTGGTCCAAGGACACATTTGGATCGTCCTCAAACTTCATAAAAGTGTCACGGGGGGCGTCATCTGCAACAATGTCGTGACTGTATCCAGCGCGTGACAACACCGATTGAAAACCATCACAGTTAACGACGTGCATGATAGCCGCGTCGAGGTCACCGAATACTTGCTCCAGTAACTTGCGATATTCGGCGGCGTTGTCGTTGAGCAGAAAACGCGTGGCAGCATGATATCGTTTCGTATCGTCTTCCTTGGACTGAAGGGCATCGGAACTGTGTACGATAAGATTGCGCACCGTCGTGATCTCAGCCAAGACGTCCCTCAGTTGTGTACTCATAGGCAAAACCGTTTCGCTTAGCCTATTGCCAACGAAGTCCGCAATTTGCATCTTTAGTCTCTTCTTGGCATCCCCTACGGAATTGATAGGGATGATCGCGTTGAAAGCTTCGGACGAAGCAATGGCGTCTAGCAATTGAAACGTTCCGCGAGGATTGTCCATTGCTGCAAAACCGTCCCAAAGCGTCGCATTCGGATCCGCGTGGAAGACTTCCTTATAACTCAATACGTGTGGCTCCACGAACGTAATTGTCGGAATGTGTTGGTCTTTTGAAGCTAAGAATTCTTTGTGAGTCACACTGAGGCCATCGTCGCTTGTTGAACCATATCGTTTGCCGACAATCAGCACGACTATTTGGCATTGCCGCACACTTCGATAGCATGATTCGGCAGCCGTTGTTGGATTTAGGTAGCCCACCTCACCGTGCTCACTCATCACCGGGTGATAGCACAGTTCTTCAATCGCATCGCGAAGCCCATCGCGTAGGTAGTGTAGGTCAGCAATCGTAGAGCTAACAAAAACGTTTGGAATCATGATTCTCAGTTGGCAAGACGTCGTGGGATCACACTTTACAGACAGACGCACGCCTGTCTTTGATTACGTATTGTCTGCTTAGCGGGTTTACAGTTGCGTCGAAGGCTATCGCTTTCCGTAGCGAACAGTCAAACGCGTACGTGAAATTCAAAATCCTGAAGCCCGAAAGGCTCAATTGCAGGAAGGCAAAGGGTCAGGGGTCGTTGTTTGCCTACGTCCACCTCATTCAGAAATCTGTTCCATCGCACCCATCACGCGGTCATAGCCCTCGGCCGCACTCGATCCCGCGAGCGTTCTGTGGTGCTGCCAGGTTGAGAGGTTCATTCGCATGAACAGGTCCGCGCCCAGCACCGTCATGAACAGTGATCGGCCGATGAACTCCAGCAAGAATCCGGCGACGTCGAGTGGGCCCAGCAGTGAGGTCTTCACGTCCAAGCCGACCAGATGGATGCCGAGGTATTGCTGAGGTGCCAGGTACACGACCAGCAGCAGACCCGCCAGCGCCGTCACACCGCTCACGACCTGCTGCACGCGGCGCATGCGAAGGTAATCGGCTTCCGATGTCAGCGGCCTCGCGAAGACATCAGCTCGGAAGACATAAATGAACGGAGCGGCCACCAGCAGAAACATGCTGACCAGGAGCAGCGACTCGCTGGTGATCTGGTTGATCGCAATGAAGATGACCAGCAGGAACAGGGCATAGAACGGGGCCGCTGCCACCAGAAACCAGCCGGGAAGCATCGACTCCGGCACCAGGGTCTTGACCCGCAGGCAGGCGCGCTGGACGCCGGGGACCAGCGACAGCACGGTGGGAAGCAGCAGCACCATTTGCTGGGCTCCTTCGAGCAAACCCTCCGCCATGAGCTGTAAGTACAGGAGGGGGTCTTGATCGAGCGTGACGTTTTGTTCGGGCTCACCCCACCAACTCCAGGGGCACAGGGCGACCAGCATCGGCACGAAGAAGGCGATCGCAAAGCCGACCAGCAGGAACTGAAACGAGAGCTTCAGCCGAGTCCAACAACAGGCCACGGCCAGCGCCGCCAGCGGAAGAGCGTACAGCGAGAAGACGTGAACTCCATCCGCAATCTGGCCGAGTGCCTTCATCCGTTCGCTCTCCTTGCCCTTTGATTCGGCCGTCGTCTTCGCACCCGAGGAACTCTGTTTGACGGTCGCCTCATCCTCATCGGGTTCGTCCTCGTCGTCCTCCATTTCCTGATCCGTAGGCAGAATGAGTCCCGCTGCGGGCACAGCCTCTTTCACCCCCTCCTGCAGATGCTCCGTCACTTCTTCGAGGAGATCAGGCCGGTCTTCGGTCTCAGTGAACTCAACGAACGTGTTCAGCCCGGCGCTGAGAAACGTGGCAAGCACGACCACCACGACGATGCTGCGACGCCAAGCCAGATAACGCTGAATCGTCGGGTCATGAATCCCGATAGCCTCCAACTTGACTTTCTCGTCATTGCTGACAGGGATCGTCCGAAGGTTGGAGGCAAAGGCGCGACGAATCACGCGAATCAGGAACATCGAAGGCTTCTCCCAAACTGAAGAGCACTTTATTAGCCAAGTAGGGTGCCACGGTGACGGCTTTGCGTCGCCGTGCCGACCACGTAGCGAAGACACGGCGACGCAAAGCCGTCACCATGGCACCCTGAAAATGGGCGTTTTGTTTTTGGATGACCACCTACACACTGAACAGACTGCGAATCGGCTCACCATCGGACAGACGGATGGGGCGGCCGAGTTGGTCGTGGACTTCGGAGGCGGGATCGAAACCGAAGCGCCAGTAGATCGTCGCGGCCAGGTCGCCGGGTGTGACTGGATCGGTGGCGGGGTACGCGCCGAGGCGGTCGCTGGAGCCGTGGACGTGGCCGCCTCGAACGCCTCCGCCCGCGAAGAGGACGGTGTAACAGTCGGGCCAGTGATCGCGGCCCGCATCGCCGTTGATCTTCGGTGTGCGACCGAACTCACCCATCGCGACGACGAGCGTCGTGTCGAGCAGCCCGCGCGATTCGAGGTCTTCGATCAACGCGGCCAGCGCCTGATCGGCCTGAGGGAGCAGGAACGTCTTGTGCTGGTTCATGCACTTGAAGTGAGCGTCCCAGTTCTGACCCTGCTGCTTGAAGTCGTAGACGTTGACGAACGGCACACCCGCCTCAACCAGTCGCCGTGCGAGCAACAGATTCTGACCTCGCATCGGCTTCGCGAAGGCCATCTCGGCCCCGTTGCCTCCGCCGCCCCCTTCGCCCACGGAAACGGGGGCGGTTCCAAACCCGTAGCGTTCGCGATCCGCCGCCGGTTCCTGCGCGATGTCGAGCGCCTGCCGGATCCGCTCCGAGTCGAGCAGCCGATACGCCTTCTCATAGAACTCGCGCAGCGAGGCCCCCGCCGTCAGTGTGTGCCCCAGCGTTCGGTCGAGCGAATCGAGCAGCGAGCGCCGCTCCTGCTGACGTGCGGCGTTGAGTCCCTCGGGCCGCTTCAGCACCTCAATCTGATACCGCTGGTTGGCCGGATCGACTTCGATGCCGAGCGGGTCGAACCGCGAACCGACCAGCCCGCCTCCCTGGCACGGCACCTCGTGGACGTTCCGAAACGGAAACGGCAGCGATGCGAAGGGCACATCGGTCGGCTGATGCCGGCGCAGATACGACACCGCGCTGCCATAGCTCGGATAGGTCTGCGGTTGGGGAGCGAACAGCTCGCGGTCGGGGCCTTCGAGCGGTCGGCCGGTCAGCGCATGAATCGACGCCGAATCGTGCAGCCGCGCCTGATGAGTGACACTCCGCACCAGGGCGACGTGGTGCATCTGCCGAGCCATCTTCGGCAGGTGCTCGCACACGTGCAGGCCCGGCACCGACGTGCTGATCGGCTGGAACTCGCCCCTCACTTCCGAGGGAGCGTTCGGCTTGAGGTCATACGTGTCGAGATGACTCGGCCCGCCGTAGTAGAAGACCAGAATGCACGCCTTCAACGGCTTGAGCGATCCGGGCAGAGGGACGTTCGATCCACTCGCACCCTCCGCCCGCCAGACGCCTCCCAGGTTGAGGCCGAGATACCCCCCCGCCCCAAGCTGCACGAGCCGCCGCCGCGTCAAAGTGTCGAGAGCCGCGTTCATCGTTGGTCTCCCCCTTCGGATCGTTCCCACCGGACACCGAAAGCATAACCGACATCGGGAGGATGGGCACTCCATTGTTCGGCGCGGGTCTCCCGACCCCGTCGAGGTTTTGACCGAAGGTCTCCTCTTCTGCTGGCAAGCCGATTCAAGAAAGAGGAGGAGACCTGCGGTCGGGCGTTTCGGCGGGGTCGGGAGACCCGCGCCGAACGAACGCTCCCTCGCGAAGACTCATCTTGAGGTTTTGCCGGTCACCGTTAGACTGCCCGCGTCTCATCGGTCGGAAACTGTTCGAGGGCGTTCGTTTCAGGGAGGTCGTCATGACACGGAAATGTTGGGCAGTCGTCGCGTTTGGACTGGGAGTGGCCCTCGCGCCGCTGGTGCATCAGTTGGGACATCAGTTGGGAACGGTTTGTCTGCACCCGGCTGCCGCTGTGGCGAACGAGTTGCTTGAGCCAGACGCATTGGAACCAACTCCAGCCAACAGTGTTCCAACCCTGACTCCTGTTGACGCTCCCAAACGCGCAGGCAAGAAAGAAGCGCCGCCGCTCGATGAGTATGTACCCGGCTTGTCTCCAGACAACTTCAACCAACGCAACGGTGCTACGCCGACACAGAATTCGGACGCTGCAGATCAACGAAAATCGCAAAATACTCGGAGACGCGTTGAACGGACACTGATTTCCGACCACGGGGAACTGGTTGAAAAGTTTGTCGTTGTGGAAGAGCCGGCAGATACCGTGACCGAAACGGCGACGAATTCTGCCGAGGTGTTTCTCGAACTCTCAAAACACAAGGCGGCGCTGCTGACTCCGGAAGAGATGGCCCGCGAGGTGGACAGCCTGCGCAAGGAACTGCCCGAACTCCGCGCGACTGTTCAGCTCCGTGAGGCCGTGGGAAAACTGAAGCAACTCATCGGCGAGCACCCCCAATCCCAGGCGGCCCAACGGGCGAAACGAATGTTGGACGTGGAGACCATTCCGAGCGGACTAACTCTTCCCGCCATAGACGACAACGGTCCTTTCGATTCGAACCCCGCTACGCAGCCGAAGCAGACACTCGAGCCCGTGAACAGCTTGCCCACATACTGATCTCATCGACAGAAGCTCGCGAGGCGCGGTCTCTGACCAACGTAGCCATCATCGCTCCGCGTGATGAGCCTTGCAGAAGGGGACGCCTGATCTCAAAAGGCTCATCACGCAGAGCGATGATGGCTACGTTGAAGGCAATCCCCAACCTTGACTCCGTTCTGGCTTCTCATTCATCCGGCTTCACCGACCAAATGAACTGCTTGAGGGCCTCGAACTGTTTCCTCGCGTCACCGCCTTCAATGTGCCTGGCGGCGGTGGTGCGGAGGTCGGGGGCGAAGCGGGGCATTCTCGAACCGATATCGTAGCGCGGGGGATCGAGCATCTGGCGCAGGGCGAACTCGGGCCGCAGCCGCTCGCGCGCGAGGGCGAAGTTGATGCCGAGGGCAATCTGCGTCGAGGCGTCTCCGCGCGGCTGTTCCTTGCCGACGCCATGACACTGCCGACAGTCGAGACCTCCGTCGCGCAGCGTGAGCCTGCGGCCGATCTCGATCTGGTCCGCATCCAGGTCCTTCGGCAGCGGCTCCTCAAACGGAACGCCATGCTCGGCCGCCATGCCATGCGCGATGACACTGGCATAGGCGGGAAAGCTCGGCATCCGAGCCGTCATCCACGGCCGAGGTTTGGTCTTGTGCTCCCCCTTCAACAGCTTCTCGATCCATGGCCCCTGCAACTTCTCTCCAACCCACGTCAGTTGCGGAACCGCCTCCATCGCGCGGCCCGATCCTTCCTCGGCGACGATTTCGGGCCAGAGTGATCGCACCTCGTCGCGCGCGTGGCAGGCGTTGCAGCGCAGAGAGACAATGAGTCGCGGCAGCATGTCATCCGCCGGCTCGTACTTGGACGCGAGTCCCTTGGCGACTGCGGAGACGTACTCGCGGATCGCGCTGCGCTCGGGATCGCTCCATGCGAACACGGGTGCGACCTGTTTCGGGTTCGGCTGACTCGCCAGGCATCCGTGCGCGGGAGGGATGTGAAACGCCGGGCGGATATCGGGTTCGGCCAGTCGATCCGTTGGCGACGCGGCGTGACAGTGCCCGCAGCGCCACTTGGCGAACAACGTCCGGCCCCGTTCGGCGTTGCCGGCTCGATTCGAGGCGAGGGGTCTCACGGCTCCGCTCGATCGGTCCTCGATGTAGGCCGCCAGTTGATGGGCCTCGCGCTCGCTGAGGTGGAAGTCGGGCATCCGGCTCCCCGCGTGATGGTGCTGCGGTGCCAACAGGTACTGGACGAGTCGGCCGGGTTGAAACTTGCTCTTCGCGAAATGCAGGGAGACTCGGTTCCACTCGTCAGCCGCACCGTTCGCGGACAGGCTGTGACACGCGATGCAACCGAGTCGCTCGAACGTCACGGCACCGGCGGTGACGGGCGGCCCGTCCGCTGCGTCGGTCGCTGCCGTCGCGTCCGTCGGGGGGACGTCGTCTCGCAGCGATTCCAGATGCGCGAGCAGATCGTTCAGCTCGGCATCATTCGCCGTTTCGTGCAGCCTCGGCATGGTGGCGTCGGCTCGCAGATGAGCCGGATCACGCAACCAGGCGGCCAGCCAATCGGATTTGAGTCGCGACCCGATGCCGTCCAACCGGGGTGCCCCGCGCCGGGCTTCGGCGAGAATCTCGGGAACAACTCCGCTCACCGTTCCCGGCCAATGAACGTGACACCGCGAGCAGTGATGTTCCGCGAACAGCGCCCGCCCCTGATGGAATGTTTGACTCTGCTTGGCCGCCTCGCCCCCTTCGTGTGGGTCGTGAAAGAGGACGTGTGGCGGAACGGCCTCTCGCGGGAAGCGATCCGATTCCCACAGCAGGCGAAAGTGTGAGGACCGTCGCGTCGTCAGATGGCGCACGGTGACTCGGGTCAATCCCCGGGACAGACGGATCGGCACGTCATCCTTCTCCCCGAGCGAAAACGTCCGGCCATTGATCTCCAGAGTCGCCGCCCGGTCCACCTCGGCATTGAACCGGTACTGACCCGTTGCGGGAATCCTGAGGTACGCCGTGGCGCGAATCTCGCGCGTGTTTTCCAGCACATTGACCCACGTCCAGGCCATCAGTCGCCGCGTCATGGGTGAGGTGGCGTTCGGGAGGTGAATCTCCACACCCGGCACGAGCCGTTCTTGAAGAGCCGCACTGGCGGCATCGACTTTCGGCCGATGCAGCGACCGTTCGGGCATGACTGTTCCGGGGATCGAGTTCAGCGTCAGCGTCACCGTTTGTTCGAGGGCTTTGCTGTCCTCAGTCAGCAGCGTGTAGCTGACCGCGAGTTGATCGATGGGCTTCAGATTGGGTAGCTCGAGGAAGACCGTGCGGTTGTCTTCGAGGAGCGTGGCCGACTTGGGTTCGACCTTGTCGCGGCCGACCTGTCCCGGCGCGGACGGCTTGTATTCGGGGGAGCCATACGCGGCGGACCACTTGTAGTTCCAGGCTTCGAGTTGATAGCTGCTCGGATCTTCGGCCGCCTCGCGCTGCAAGGGGCGAGTGAACGTGAGGGCGATGCCGTTGCGATAGGTCTGCATCGCGAGGGGGAAGGAGTCGAGAGTTGAGAGACGAGGGTCGAGAGCCGGAGAAGAGGGAGACCTGCGGTCGGGCGTTTCGGCGGGGTCGGGAGACCCGCGCCGAACAGGGGCGTCGGTCTTTTCTGGCTCTTGTCTCTCGACACTTCGCTCTCGACTCTCTCGACCCACGTAGCGGACTCGCTGGAAGCAGCCGTCGTTGACCGCGCTGGAGACCCAACCCTTGAGGCCCGTCAGGTAAAGCTGGCCGTCCTTGGGATTCATCCGTCCGCGATGAATGCCCGAGGCGAAGCTCAGCGGCAGTTCGATGGAGCCGCCGTTGAAAGGTCGAAGGTTGAGGGTTGAAGGTTGAGGGTCAGAACTTCTTGTCTGTCCCTCAACCTTCAACCCTCGACCTTCAACCTCTTCCCGCAGCACCAGCCTCAGCTTGCACTGGCCATACGACAGGTGCAGCAACTGATTCGAGAGCGGACCGAAGCGGTCGCTCGTGGTCCAGACCTGGCCTCCGCTGCTGTTGTCGTCTCGGCGGGAGAACCAGCAGAGTGGGCGGATGAAATCGGTGGGCGGGGTCGGTTGGTGGTGCGACATCATCGCACCGTAGAAGCCTCCCTCGCGGACGACGAACAAGCCCGAGGCCGGCGTCCACTCCCCCTCCTGCGGAGCGACGGTGATTTCGTCGTTCGGTCCCATGCCGATGCCGTTCGAGTTGCGAAAGCCCGTCGCGAAGACATCGAGCTTCGAGCCGTCGGCCGACACGCGCAGCAGGCTGCCGTCGTGAGGCGTCGCCGAATCGCAGTTCCCCTTGACGAAGTAGAAGTTGCCGGCGCGATCGGTCTCCAGACACGTGACGTACTCGTGCCCGTTCATCGTGGTGTGGGCGTCGTTGTTGAAGTTCTCGTAGTAGTCGGCTTCGCCGTCGTGGTTGAGATCGTGCAGTCGCGTGATCTGGTCGCGACCGACGACATATAGCGCGGAACTCGGAGCGCGGAGTGCGGAGCGAGCAGAAACTGGTTGTTGGTTGTCTTCACTCCGCGTTCCGCGCTCCGAGTTCCGCACTTCCACGACCTTCAGCCCCAATGGCTGAAACAGCCCGGTGGCGAAGCGTCGCCAGGTGATCCGCTCCAACTTTTCATCGATCCCATCGACGATCCAAACATCGCCGTGCAGCGTGCAGACCACGGCTCGGCCATCGGGCAGGAAGTCATGCCCGCCGCAGAAGAGGAGGGCGTTGAACGGGTTCTGGAAGGGGAGCGTGATCGTATCGACGACGTAGTCGGGACGAGAGAGCGCGGAACTCGGAGCGCGGAGCGCGGAGCGGTCGGATTCTGCCGCCTTCTCGCTCCGCGCTCCGAGTTCCGCACTCCGCGCTTCCCCCAACTCCCCCTTCGTCACGAGCGGCTCGCCCCAGATCGTCGGGCCGGGCTTGGTCAACTCGAGGACATCTTCGGGCGCGGGCGAAGCGGCGACGAGTTTGTCGAGCGCCGCTTCGTTCACGTCGGGAGAGGAGAGGAGCAACTTGATCGTGACCGGCTTGTCATGCGGCTCGACGGTCAGGACGTGGCAGCCGCCATGCCCTGCTCCGACGGACGCACTCTCTGACCGAGCGTGCAGCCTCACGCGAGCCTTCGGATCCGCGACGAGCATCTTCAACGCGACCTTCGCTGGCCCGATGAGCAGCGTCCGCGTGAGGGTCGCGGCATCGGCGGTCTCTTCCAGCCATGGGGTTTCGAGAATGAGGGTTGATGGTCGAGGGTTGATGGTCGAAGGTGGAAGAACGGTGTTTTTCTGACCATCAACCATCAACCCTCGACCATCAACCCTCATGGCCAACACCACGCGCTGCCCGTGCCGGTACAGCCCCTCATAGTGAGCAGTCTCTTTCGGCAGCGGGCCGTAGCGGTGGTCGGCTCGGAAGTTGGGGAACTCGTCGGTGAGAGACCAACCTGGAAGCGACGGCGTGACGAACGTGATCGGGCCGTCGGGTCTCGGCGCGCCGATGATGCCGAAGCGGGCGGGGTCGAACCGGACGAAGCCGGTCCAACCGGCGGTGGCTCGCAGCAGTTCCGTGTCGTAGCTGATCGAGGCTTGGCGTTTCGAGCCGACTCGCACGACGATCGCCTTGTAGACGGGATCGTGCCACGCGGCGGGAGCGAGCGGCGGACCGAGGCTCGTGCTGAGGAACGGTCCGACGTCCATCTGGCCGAACCGGTCGTCGCGCGAATCGGCCTCGGTCCAGTTGAAGCCGACGGCGTCTGTGCCCCAGTGGCCGTCGATCTTGTTGGCACCTGCCACGCCCTTCGAGGACTCAGGGCGTGCCACACGCGCGTCTCCCAGCAGAGCCGCGTTCTTGTTGTTGGTCGCATCATCGAGCCGCTTGGTCTCGACGAGTTCGTCGAGATGCCACAGCGCGACCGTCGCATCGTCGGGAGCAAACGGCTTGTCGGGGATGGTCGATGGAATTCGCACTCCCTTTGAAATGCGAATTTCATCAACGAGGCCGCTGCAACCGATTCCCCGATCGACCAGCGTGGCGAGGCCCAACTCACCGGGGACCGATTTCATTTCGGTCCGCTTGTGTTTCTGGTCGGCCACCGGTTTGGCATCAACGTAGAGCCGAATCCGCTCGGATTCGAGGACCATCGCCACGTGATGCCACTTGCCATCGCAGATCATCATTTCCGAGCGGCAATGATCGGGCGAGAAGCCGGGAGCGTAGACCGTAAACGCACCGCCCGGCATCGTGAACAGCTCCCAGTGTGTTCCGGACGACTTCTGTTCGTGAGCGACCAGAATGTTGAACGAATCTTTCTGGTCGAGCTTCGTCCAGCACTCGACGGTCAGCGGGAACTGGCGGAACTCATCGCGACCCTTCACGAGTGCCCCGCCGCTTCGTCCGTCGAGAGCCCTGCCGAACTTGCCGTCGGCCAATGCAGGAACGTTGGCCTGGGGAGGAGCAACGACAGCCGCGACGGCCTTGGGAACCGGAGTCCTCATCTTTGGCTTTGGTCCGGCGGGCTTTCCGTCGAGTTGAGGCAGCAGCCAATCGAGGCCATCCAGATTGTCGTGCAGTCGTTCTTCGGCGTCGTCCTGTGTGTGTCCCAAGATTCCAATCGGGCCCTTGTAGCCGCTGTTTCGAACGACCCTGAGCAGCTTCAGGTCGAGATCGCCCTCGCCGAGCTGCATGATCTTCTGGCCCTTGCGATCCCCCTCCTTGACCATCCCGTTGAGATTGAGGCACAGCAGATGCGGCTTCATTTTTTGAAGCAGTTCGGGGAAGCGGTCGATGTGATCGTGACCGTGATGCTGGTTGTAGACGATGCCAACATTGGGCAGCTTCAACTCTTGAATGATCGCGATTTGGTTCTCGGGTTCGCCGAACCAGCCGCCGTGGTTGTAGAGGGCCACCTTGCAGCCGACCTTGACTGCGGCTTCGGCTATCGGGCGGATTCGGGCGGCTTCGGCGATGACCCGCGCGCGTTGATCGGTCTCGTCCTTTGTCGGGCCTCCCCCGCCGGTGACCCACAGTTGTGGAGTCACCTTGTGTTTCTCGAATACGGCGAGCGTCAGCTTGGCTTCGTCGTTGAGCGACGTCGGGAACCACCACGCGGTCAGCTCGACCTTGTGCCGCTTGAGGGCTTCGATCTCCGCATCAAACGTCGGGATGTGCTCGGCCCGGTAGTCGTACGCGAATTCCGAGAAGCCAAGCTTTTCGAGCATCGCCGCCCGCTCCTCCGGCCCGCGTTTCTTCGAGTCAAACGGGACGATGCACCACGCGACAAGGTTCTTCCTCGCGAACAGTTCGGCCGACGGTGGATCAGCGGCAGGCGCGGGGATCGGCCTCGCAAGGCCGATCACGATGGCCAGAGAAACGATTCCAAACAGCAGGCGGTTCGTCATCGATGCGGTCTCCGTGGAGGATGGGCAACCAGACTCGTAGCACATGCTGCCAGCTTGTGCATGTTTCGTCGTGTCGCAGCGAAAGAGAGACGCACAAGCTGGCAGCATGTGCTACGGACGATGGTACTCGGGAACCAGCGTCGTTGTCCCGCGCGCCGAGACCTTGCATGCGACACGCGGGTGAACCAGACTGCCGCTCACAACTTTCCGTCGCCTTCTCGTGGAGCCAAACACATGGTCGACTACATCGTCGCGTGGTGGAATGTCGAGAACCTGTTTTCGGTCGAGGGCGATCCGAATCGCATCCCGTGGCTGGCCGAAAAGCTCAAGGGAGAGTTGAAGGGTTGGACGCAGGCCGTGCTCGACAAGAAGCTGGCTCAGTTGGCGAAGGTGATCTCATCGATGAACGGCGGGCGCGGGCCGGACCTGCTCGGCCTGTGCGAGATCGAGAACAAACAGGTGCTGGATCAACTGGTCGCGCTGCTCAAGCCGCTCGGTCGGGCGTACAAGGTCGTCCATCACGACACGTCGGACCAGCGCGGAATCGACGTGGCGTTCCTGTACGACTCGGCGAGGTTCTCGACGAAGGCGAAGGAAGTCTTCTCGCACACGATCCTGCGCCGCACCGGCACGCGCGATCTGTTCCAGGTCAGCTTCTACACCAAGCCGAAGAAAAACCGTCTGGTCGTGATCGGCAATCACTGGCCCTCGCGCAGTGGCGGACAGTACGAGACCGAACCGTACCGTCTGCTGGCGGGCGAGACGCTTTCGTACTGGCTCGAACGAATCCGCGAGGTCTTGAAATCACAGCCGTCCGATCCCGAACCGTCCGTGCTGGTGATGGGCGACTTCAACGACGAGCCGTTCAACCGCTCGCTGACAGAGTACGCGCTCGGTCAGCGCGTCGATCGGCTGCTGAAGTCGAAGCGGGCCGAGTCACCCTACCTCTTGAATCTGACGTGGCCCCTGCTGGCCGACAGCGGCGGCACGTTTGCGTTCGCGGGTGAGCCGAATCTGCTCGACCAGTTGCTCGTCAACCGGGGCTTCTTCGCCGACGAATCGCCCTGGCGCGTGACGGAGAACAGCGTCGAGATCGTTCGTCTGCCGGAGATGCTCGACTCGCGCGGAGGCCCGCGCCGCTTCGGCCGTCCGTCGGACAAGGACAGCTTCAATCCGACCGGCTTCAGCGACCATCTGCCGGTGGCGTGCCGGGTCGTGGAGAAGTAGAACACCACACCACAGATTTGCCCTCCGAGGAATTTCCTTCCGAGCGGGGCGGCGTCAGCGCCAAGAGGGTTGAGGGTCAGAAGTCGGAACAGACTCTGTCCCTCAACCCTCGACCATCAACTCAATGAAGAACCGGGGGGCAGACGCCGCCCCGCTCAGAGAGATCAACAGGAACGACAACATGCAGACAGCATCAGGCGTCACGGTGATTGAGCACGGTCAACTGGTCGATGGCACGGGAGCGGGGCCGGTTCGCGACGCGGCCCTCGTCATCGAGGATGGCCGCATCCGGTACGTGGGGCCGGCGGCGGCCATGCCGCTCGTCGATCGGGACGCCTCGCGGATTGATGCCAAGGGGGGCACAATCCTGCCGGGGTTGATCGAGTCTCACTTTCACGCGACCTACTTCAACGTGGAGGCTCTCGAAGACCTCGACCTCAAGTACCCGGTCGAATACGTGACGCTGCTGGCGGCGGCGAACTGCAAGCTGGCGCTGGAGTGCGGGTACACGGCGGCTCGCAGCGGTGGCAGCCTGTTCAACGTCGATGTCTGGCTGAAGAAGGCGATTGAGACCGATCTGATTCCCGGCCCGAGGCTTGCCGCCAGCGGACGCGAAATCTGCGGAGTAGGCGGTCTGATGGACTGGAACCCCGACTATCGCAAGATCGGCATGGACGGGCTGGTGCTGCTGATCAACGGTCCCGATGAAGCTCGCGCGGCCGTGCGGAAGCTGGTCAAGGATGGAGTCGAATGGGTGAAGACGTACCCGACCGGCGACGCAGCGGCACCCGACACGAACGATCACCACACACTTTGCATGACGTTCGAGGAGATGCACGCGGTGGTCGCGACGGCTCACAATCACGGGATGAAAGTGACGGGGCACTGCCGCGCGACCGAGGGGATCAAGAACGCCCTGCGCGCGGGATACGACACGCTCGAACACGGCACGTTCATCGACGACGAAGCGCTGGAGATGATTTTGGCGCGCGATGTCCCCGTTGTCCCGGCGCTGTACTTCGAGCTGGCCAGCATCGAGCGCGGACCGGAGTTCGGCCTCTCGCAGCGCGTGATCGACGGGCATCAGGAGACGCTCGACGGCGGGGCGGAAAGTGCCCGGCGAATTCTGAAGGCGGGCGGGCGCATCGGCCTCGGCGGCGACTACGGCTTTGGCTGGAACCCTCACGGCCAATACGCCCGCGAGCTGACGTTCTTCCACAAGTTCGTCGGCTTCACACCGCTGGAGGTGCTGACCTGCGCGACGAAGACCGGTGCCGAAATCCTGGGTCGCGAGAAGGAGATCGGCACGCTCGAAGTCGGCAAACTGGCGGACGTGCTCGTCGTGGACGGCGATGTGTTGGGAGACATCTCGCTCCTCGAAGACCGCCGCCGGCTCCTCGCCGTCATGCAGGGAGGCATCGTCAAAGCGGGACGGCTCGGTACGTCCCGGGCGTTCTGACAACCGTGCCGAATGTCAAAGGCAGATGCGTTGGAACAGAAGGGAACAAAGGAAACGAAGGATGGTCCGGGAGGCTGCACTGCCGCCCTTCGTTGGCTTTGTTTCCTTCTGTTCAATGTCTCCGCCGTTGTTCCGGCGCGAGTCTGAAAGCTATTTGGTCGTACTGTCCAATCTCGAATCGCCGTCCTTCAATCTGTCTGCCCTGTTGCCGCTGGCCGTTGCTTGCGTCGCCCCGGCGATTTACCTTGCTCCGTTCGCAGCACGGCTGCGGTGACAGACTGCTCCGAATCCGGCCACGAGTGACCCTCCATGAAGTTTCGCTTTCCCATCGTCATCATCGACGAGGACTTTCGGTCCGAGAACACGTCGGGGTTTGGTATTCGCGCGCTGGCGGATGCGATTCAAAGCGAAGGGGCGGAGGTGCTGGGGGCGACCAGCTACGGCGACCTGTCTCAGTTCGCCCAGCAGCAGAGCCGGGCTTCGGCCTTCATCCTGTCGATCGACGACGAAGAGGTCACGACCGGGCCGGAGGTCGACAAGGCGATCGAGAATCTGCGGGCGTTCATCACCGAGATCCGCTTCAAGAACGCCGACATCCCGATCTACCTGTACGGTGAGACTCGCACTTCGAGCCACATCCCGAACGACATCCTGCGCGAGCTGCACGGCTTCATCCACATGTTCGAGGACACGCCGGAGTTCGTCGCCCGGCACATCATTCGAGAGGCGAAGGCGTACACCGACAGTCTGGCCCCGCCGTTCTTTCGCGCTCTGGTCGAGTACGCGAACGACGGCTCGTACTCGTGGCACTGCCCCGGCCATTCGGGCGGCGTGGCGTTTCTGAAGAGCCCCGTCGGTCAGATGTTTCACCAGTTCTT
The DNA here is from genome assembly GCA_038040225.1 of Planctomycetota bacterium. Lineage (GTDB taxonomy): Bacteria > Planctomycetota > Planctomycetia > Planctomycetales > Planctomycetaceae > Schlesneria. Next base: position 41,893 of record JBBPIS010000003.1, on the reverse strand, counting down.
CGGCGAGAACATGCTGCGGGCCGACGTCTGCAACGCGGTCGAGGAACTCGGGCAGCTCCTCGACCACACGGGACCGGTCGCGGCGTCCGAGCGGAATGCGGCCCGCATCTTCAACGCCGACCACTGCTTCTTCGTGACGAACGGCACGTCCACTTCAAACAAGATGGTCTGGCATTCGACCGTCGCGTCGGGCGACATCGTGGTCGTCGACCGCAACTGCCACAAGTCGATCCTGCACTCGATCATCATGACGGGGGCCGTCCCCGTGTTCCTGATGCCGACCCGCAATCATCTGGGAATCATCGGGCCGATCCCGCTGGACGAGTTCAAGCCCGAGAACATCCAGAAGAAAATCGAAGCCAACCCGTTCGCCCGCGACATCCAGCGGCTCCACCCCGGCACCAAGCCGCGCATCCTGACGATCACGCAGAGCACCTACGACGGCATCATTTACAACGTCGAGACGCTGAAAAGTCTGCTCGACGGGCGCATCAACACGCTGCACTTCGACGAAGCGTGGCTGCCTCACGCCACGTTCCACGACTTCTACAAGGACATGCACGCGATCGGAAAGGATCGTCCTCAGCCGAAGGAGTCGATCATCTTCGCGACGCACTCCACTCACAAACTGCTGGCGGGAATTTCCCAGGCGTCGCAGATCCTGGTGCGCGAGTCGGAGACGCAGAAACTCGACCGCAATATTTTCAACGAGGCGTATCTGATGCACACTTCGACCTCGCCGCAGTACGCGATCATCGCCTCGTGCGATGTGGCGGCGGCGATGATGGAGCCGCCCGGCGGCACCGCGCTGGTGGAGGAATCGATCCTCGAAGCCCTCAATTTCCGCCGGGCCATGCGCAAGGTTGAGGACGAGTACGGCAGCCGCGACTGGTGGTTCCAGGTGTGGGGGCCGGACAATCTCGCCGCCGAGGGGATCGGCGAGCGGGACGACTGGATGCTGAAGCCCGACGACGACTGGCACGGCTTTGGCAACCTGGCCCCCGACTTCAACATGCTCGACCCGATCAAGGCGACACTCATCACGCCCGGCCTCAACGTGTCGGGCAAGTTCGCCGACACGGGCATCCCCGCGTCGATCGTCACGCGCTATCTGGTCGAACACGGCGTCATCGTCGAGAAGACGGGCCTGTACTCGTTCTTCATCATGTTCACCATCGGCATCACCAAGGGCCGGTGGAACACGCTGGTGAGTGCGCTGCAACAGTTCAAGGACGACTACGACAAGAACCAGCCGATGTGGCGGATCCTGCCCGAATTCTGCCAGCAGTATCCGCAATACGAAAAGATTGGGCTCAAGGAGTTGTCGCAGCAGATTCACGACACCTACAAGGCCAACGACGTGGCGCGCGTGACGACCGAAATGTATCTGTCGGTCATGCAGCCGGCGATGAAGCCGTCGGACGCCTTCGCGATGATGGCCCACCGCGAGATCGACCGGGTCGAGATCGACGACCTCGAAGATCGCGCCACCAGCGTGCTGCTCACCCCCTACCCGCCCGGCATCCCGTTGCTGATCCCCGGCGAGCGATTCAACAAGACGATCGTCCAGTACCTGCAGTTCGCACGCATGTTCAACGAACGTTTCCCCGGCTTCGACACCGACATCCACGGCTTGGTCGAAGAGGTCATCGATGGCAAGCGACGCTACTACGTTGACTGCGTCTGGCAGAGCTCCACCAAGAAGATCGAGCGGGTTGGCTGAGGGGTGACAAGCTGGCAGAAACCCGGTCAAGTGATCGAGCATTGATCATTCGTCGGCTTGCTCAATCTGTCTTCCCTCGCGGATCAAATCGTTTCGTCGAGGGTCGGACGTGCAACTTCACCCTTGTGTCGCAGGCAGGATTCGGTCTCTCGCCATTCAATGAGGCAGGGCACTCCGCAGAATTCCTCGGTCTTGGCATCGAGATTGCGGGCTGTTTAACCGCCCCATTGACAGGTGGAGCGATCTCGGATCAAGCTGTTCTGCGTGCTCGCTCCCTTTCCAGTCCGCGTCTGTTCCCAAAGGTGAGGACGTGGTCGCAAAAACTGTGAGGTGTGCCGTGAAGAACCTGCTCGTCCCTGTCGACTTTTCGGATGTGACTGATCGAGTCATCACTGCGGCCGAGCAAATGGCTCGCGCGTTCGGGGCCAGGGTGTGGCTGATGCACTGCGTGGGGGAGTACCCCGCCTTCGCGGCCATGGGTGAGATTCCCGCCTTCATCCCGACGCCGGACACGGCGCTTCCCGGAACCTACCCCGATCAATACCGCAAACTGGCCGCGCTGACCTCGTCCCTGCGCGACAAGGGGATCGACGCGGAGTTGTTGTTCGTGGGCGGCACGGCCGTCGAGGAAATTCTTGCGATCGCCGACAGGCATCAAATTGACCTGGTTGTCATGGGCTCTCACGGCCACGGAGCGTTGTACGGACTGCTGGTCGGGACCGTCACGGAAGGGGTTCTCCACCAAGCCGCCTGTCCGATGCTGATCGTTCCGAGCGTCCAGAAGGCAGCGGTCGCCAAGCCCATGGAACGGCGTGAAGTGCCTGCGGCGACTCCCTCTTGATCATGGACCGCGACCAGATCGTGATATCGTTCGTGACTCGCTAATTCGCGTGATGGCTGCGAGCATTCCATTGGTTCTGTCGAGGAATGACCACACACAGACACCGCCATGAACAACAACGCCTGGTGGAACGAGCCGCTCGACCAAGTCTTCGGTCACCCGGCGGATGGCTGACCGGCACCAAGCCTCCGGGTCCGTGAGCCGGTGTTTCCGCCAACCGAGAACAACTCAACACGCAGTTGCGACCGGCCGATCCGCGCGGAAGGCAATTGCATTCCGCGACCTCCACGCTGTCGCAGCAACCGACAGGCACGGTCGCGAAGGAATGACATGGCACGACGTGTCACCCGGTTCCGGTAATGGTCCCGGCTTCATCCGGGAAAAGAGATTCGGCGGTTCGATCCGGAATTCATTGACCTCACCTCGCTCGAGTCGATTCCTGTCGTGTCGCAAGTCGGACGAAATCGCCCTGAAGCCCCGCTCACTGAGAATCTGGATTGAATTCGGTCGATGGCTCCCGCATATTCGTCCCTCAGCAAGTGCGGGAGCCAAAACTTCGGAACGAGATTCATCGGTTCGTCCCAGTCCTGAGGGCGTCACGGTGTTACTGACCTGTCCCATCTGTCGCGCGGAATGTACGGTCGACGATCTGTCGGCCGATACGGTGACGTGCCCCACCTGCGGTCAGCAACTTTCGACTCGCACGGGGACGCCCGTTCCGCAAATTGTCGGCGGCGACACGCCGGCGGCGAAGGACGACACCCTCGCGTGGAGCGACGCAGATGTCCTCCCCACCGCAGACTTCGATGTCCTGCCGGTGCGGCTGGGACGGTACTTCATCGAACGGCTGATCGCCCAGGGGGGCTTCGCCAAAGTCTACCTTGCGATGGACGAAGAACTGGGCCGGCACGTCGCGCTCAAGATTCCGCGGCTCGAGCGATTCAAGACCCCGGCGAAACTGCGCCAGTTCCTGGCCGAGGCGCGCATCGCGTCGAAGCTGCGTCACCCCGGCATCATCACGATTTTCGACGTCGGTCAGTTTGCCAACGGTACGAACTACATCTCGATGGAGTACGTTCCGGGTCAGTCGCTCTCCGATCTCATGAACGCCGAGCGAATCCCTGTTCCACGGGCTGTCGACCTGCTGATCAAGATCGCCGACGCCGTTCACTACGCACACGGCCAGGGGTTGGTCCATCGCGATCTCAAGCCGGGCAACGTCCTGATCGACGATCGCGGAGAACCGCGCGTGGTCGACTTCGGTCTCGCGGTCCATGAAACCGCGCAGGGACAGTTGCGGGGCGAGGTCGCCGGCACGCCGCCGTACATGTCTCCCGAACAGTTCCGGGGTGAAGTCCACCTACTGGATGGACGAGCCGACATCTGGAGTCTGGGGGTCGTGCTCTACCAGCTTCTGACCGACCGACGTCCCTTCAACGGGGACGTCAAACAGTTGTATGACGAGGTGTTGCACAAGGCTCCGAAGCCTCCCCGCCAGATCGACGACCAGATCCCGCGGGAACTGGAATCGATCTGTTTCAAATGCCTCTCCAAATCCGTCGATGACCGCTACTCAACAGCCCGGGATCTCTCGGACGATTTGCGAGAATGGCTCACGTCGCAACCCGCCACTGAAGATTCCTCTTCATCCCGACGCGCTCGTCCACCGAACTCGCGAGAGAACGAGGGGCGGGGGCGAATTCGTCGACGGCTGATCGGAATTTGTGTCGCGCTGCTGCTCTGTACCAGCGCCGTGTTGTTGGCCGTCAACCTACCGTTCGGCACAATGGATGACGACTTGAAGGGCAACGTCCCGCCAGTTGCAAAGATCCCACAGATCATTCCAAGTCAACACCCCGACTCGCCTGTCGAAGCACGCGCCAAACCATTTATCTGGCTGCCGTTGCTGGACCGCGAACCAATACAACTTGTCTGGGGTGGCAACGACGTGAATTCCGCCTGGAGATTCGACGCCCAGCGCGAAGACGTCTCCGTGGACGCGGGAGATATTCTGATGGCCAGCCTGGGGGAGACGAAGGCCGGTGAGTTTCAACTCAAGATCTCGATTTCAAAGAATGCGTTCTCGGGATCGGCGGGTCTGTTTTGGGGTTACTCAGCCATGGATCCGACAGAGTCGGGTTGCGATCACCGATGTCAGGCGGTCTTTCTCTTCTGCGACAAAGAAGTCCGCCCGCCTGTTTATCAAATCCGACGATCCTTGATTGAGTTTCTGCCGACGCCACATCGAGTCCGGCCTTCAATCACGGAGAACTCGATCGCCCCCGCCGCAACCATCGACGAGCCGGAAAAAAAAGAGAATGAACTGGTGATTGATATTCGTCAGGGGACCGTGTTTGCAGTGCGATGGCGAGGGAACGTGTTGCCCGAGCTGACAGATGATCCCGAGAAACTCAAAACTTTGCCTCCGCTGCCGCGGGGCCGTTTTGGCATCTGGAATATCAACGGCGCGTCGCGATTTCACGACGCGCACTTCAAGTTCGTGTCGCCCTAGTTCCCCACTCCAATGGAAAGAGAAGCAACCATGACTGACCCCAAGAGTCCCCAACCAAAAGGGCAAGCAACGCAAGCAGGCATCAAAGTCGAGGCTGCGACGGCGGTGTCGCAGCCCACTCCCGGTGGAGATGCCAACGTTGTTGTAATGATGCCGAGCATGGACAAAGGATTTTTGTGCCGTGCCAACGGAAATGTTTCCGTTCCAGCCGGGGAGTCACTGGAGGGTGTGTATTTGAAGGTCGTCAAAGGTAAAGCCCCGGGAACTGTTCTCCCAACGGACCAGGAGGTCATCGATGGTTATGACAAGCTTTCCAGAAATGCAACGTGGAACTTCGACGGACTATTGCCTGCTTGGGCTGGGCCGAACGCCACAAAGGTTGACAACACATTGTGCGCGGTAAAGCGAACACAGAAATTCGTGATGACCCCAACTCCGCACTTTGAGCCATTCATCGACCGGGAGAACGTTCCCTTCAAGGGCGTGCAAGTTACAAGTTGCCCACCGATGGCGATTGCAGCGGCGACAGCGGCACCAGTGGCTGCGTCTCCAATTCCGACGCCCGTTGATGCAAGCGAACGCCATCCCACTGACCGAGACGGCGATTGGTTGTTGTATCGGGGACTTAGCGTCGCCATGCCGGGAATGGGTAACGTGCTGATGCTGGACGGAAAGCCACTTCGCGCCCGAGTTGCCGCATTTGCAGCGACGAACGTCCTCTGGCAGCACAGTATCGAATTTCCGATGGGAATGGTCTGGAGTAGCGGAGTCGTTCGGCGAGCTGTGGGAGAACTCATTCCGGCAGATGACACAATCATCGCCGGAATTCCCAGGTACTTCTCCCCCGGTGCTCCCAAGTATTCGGTGCTGGTGACACAACAGACTGCCTCGAAACCGTTCGTGCATGTGATGGCCTCCGAATGTCGTGAGCGTCCGGATTTCGTGCATCTTGACCCCACCGAAGACATTCGTGTTCAGGTCAACTTCGACATTTTTGAAAATGTCCGAACCGGCGAATTCGACCTGTGGGTCAAAGTCGTGACTGGTTGATTCCCGCTCGACTCTTGTGTGCCCAACGAACCCCGGCTTGATCTCAAACCGGGGTTCGTTGGCCTTAATGTGGCGACAATGGATGCGGCTCGGTCCCGCGAACTGGCAGACTTGAATGCGATCCATCGGCGGGACGAGGCGAATGACCAACCGGCGGTCGAGGTACTGTCGATCCGTCAACTTGCTGGTCAGTGTGCCACGTCAGTTCGTCTCTTGGAGCGCTTCATCTTGACCGGTTTTCGGTCCACGGATACCGTTCCGCCGCTTTCGAGTGTCCGGGCGAAGGCATTGTTGCGGCCATGTTGCTCTGGCATCCCGGACAGACCTCGCGCAAAGAACTCAAGTTGGACCGTCTCACTTCGTGATCGCGGACAACCCGCTCGTGGCAGGGATGCCTGTGGCCGGATTTCACACGCACATCGCCGTCAGTACTGCCGTGGGCATCGGCTATGCCGTGTGGGGCGGTGCGCAGTATGAGTTGCCGACCTCGACGTGCGTGCTGGCGGGGGGACTCTGTTCCATCGCCGGAATCATGCCGGACCTCGACAGTGACAGTGGCATCCCGGCGCGGGAGACCATCAGTCTGGCGGCCGCGATCGTGCCGATGCTGCTCTTCCAACGATTCCAGGCGATTGGGATGAACCTTGAGTACATGGTTCTCGCTGGCGCACCGATCTATCTGGTGATTCGGTTCGGTCTGGGATCGGTCCTCAAATCGGTGTCGGTTCATCGTGGGATGTTTCACAGCATTCCGGCGGCCATCATTGCCGGGCTGATTGGATATTTGATCTGCGACTCGGGCGTGAACCTCGTCCGATACTACAAGGCGTTCGCGGTCACGCTGGGCTACATGACGCATCTGCTGTTGGACGAGATCTGGAGTCTCGAATTCGGTGCGGGACTGCCGCGCGTCAAGAAATCGTTCGGGACGGCGCTCAAACTGTTCGGCGATGAAGCCGGCGCGACGCTGACCACGTACTGCCTGCTCGGATTGCTGACGCTGTTCGCCGCCAACGATCAGACGACGCCCACACAGCCGCTCCCGTTTGCCACGCGAGCGCCGGTTCGAACACCCACGACACCTCGCACGCCGACGGTGGCACGACAAGTCCCGTATGTGACGCGCCAACCGCCCGACAACCGGCTCGATGACATTCACCTCGATGAGACGCCGCGCGAGACGCAACTTCCCGACGACGGCTGGCAGCGTCCCAAAGCCGTGCGACGGACGAGAATGGACGACGACTGGAGATGATCGAATGGCGGGTTCGAGAGCATGAAACCCCGCTCAGAAATGTCTGATCACCAAGGAAGCGACGATGACGATTTATGATGGCGTGATGGCTTTGATTGTGGTTTACACGGTCGTACACGGCTTTTGGCGCGGAGCCGCGTGGCAGATCGCCCCGATCGTGTCGCTGGTCGCCGGTTACATGATCGCCATGCCGATGTCGGTCACGGCGGCGCATTGGTTCGGCCAGCCGCCGCTCAACCGGCTGTTCGCCCTCGTCACGATCTACCTGCTCGTGTCGCTGACCGTGTACCTGTTCTTCCGCTCGTTTCGCGAGGGGGTCGAGAAAGCTCAACTCACCGAATTCGATCGGCATCTCGGTGCGATCCTCGGCGGCTTGAAAGGGGTGATCGTCACGCTGTCGGCGACGTGCATCATGCTGATCTACGTCCCGCCCTCGCGAGACATCATCCTCAAGTCCGAAAGCAGTTCGATCGCGTCGAAGCTGATTTCGACGATCTACCCGGTCCTGCCCCATGCGATGCACGTGTTGCTCGAACCGTATCTGCACAAGCTCGGCGATCAGTTGCACATCGACTTGCAGGATCCTCACGAAGGAGACGACGGATTCGAGCGACCGACCACGTCGGCACGCCGCGCACCACGTTCCGCTCCGCGCACCACGCCGAAGCAGACGCCAGACGACGGTGAATTATCACTCGAACCGACTCCGCCGGATGACGAATTTGAGCCGCCGATTCAGCGCAGCCGCCAGACGCCGCGCACTCCCACGCCGCTCGATGATGATCAGTTCACCACGCCCACCCGACGGGACGACTATCCGTCGCGCGAGCCACCCAATCCCCCGACAACCTCGCGCCCCAAACAACGGCCAATCCAACGCTCAGCCGAAGAAGACGACCCGTTTGAAACGGCTGATCCCGACAAGGCCGCGGGCAAGCTGCGCTAGCAACTTCGAGAGAATGATTTTTCTGCCCATTGAAGCCTGAAGCGCAAGCGAAGTCTTCCTTCGCTTGCGCTTCAGGCTTCAATCGCAAATCAGAGCTGGTCAGACGTAGACCATCCACACAACGAATGCGACGAGCAGCAAACCCGCGACGCCAAACGGAATTGCAACGCGCCACCGCAGGTCCGCCGAATCCATCAGCAGTCCGCTCGGCTTGAGCAGAAGAAGTACCACCGCGAGGACACCGAGCACGATTGTTTCCAGCGAGAGACTGATCATCAGTCCCATCCCGTGACCAAGGGATTGACCAAACGACAGACCGGCAGGCGGCGGTTGATTCAGCGAGTACCACGTCCACAGGATGAGGATCACCATCCCTGTCACTGCGGCTGCGAACACCTTCTCAAGTGATGACATCATCACGCCTCATCAAACAGCGCATCCACGAAGCGGTCGGGATTGAAGAGTTCCAGGTCGTCGATCTGCTCGCCGACGCCGACGTACTTGACCGGGATGCCCATGCGCTGACGGATGGCCACGGTGACTCCGCCCTTGGCCGTGCCGTCGAGCTTCGCCAGGATGATGCCCGTGCAGTGCGCGGCCTTCGAGAAATGTTCGGCCTGATTCAGGCCGTTCTGTCCGGTCGTGGCGTCGATCACCAGCAGACACTCGTGCGGCGCGCCGGGGACTTTCTTGCCGATCACGTTGCGAATTTTCTCCAGCTCCTTCATCAGGTTGGCCTGGTTGTGCAGCCGTCCCGCCGTGTCGATGATCAGCACATCGACCCTTGCCTTGAGGGCCTCGTCGCAACCCGCGAACGCCACACTTGCCGGATCGACGCCGCTCGGCCGAGTCACAATCGAGCAGCCCAGCCGCTGGCTCCACAACGTGAGTTGCTCGACGGCCGCCGCGCGAAACGTGTCGCCGGCGGCCAGCATCACGCTCTTCCCCTGCGACGTCAGCAGCTTGGCAATCTTGGCGATCGACGTCGTCTTGCCGGTGCCGTTGACTCCCGTGACGAGGATCACCGTCGGCTTGCCGTCTGAAAACTTGAGCGGCGACAACGGACGATCGGGATCCCACGTCACGTCATCCTTGCCGCGCAGGATCGACTTCAGCGTCTCCTTCACCGTTCCCCACACCTCGCCGAGAACCAACGTCCGCCCGAGGTACTTCGTGCGCAGTTCGCCCACGATTTGTGAGGAGGCGGCCACCCCCATGTCGGTCCGGATCAAACGGGCTTCAAACTGTTCGAGCTTGGCCTCATCCAGGATCTCGCCCGACTTGAACAGGTCGCGGAGATCAGTTTGCAGAAGCTGCTTGGTTCGCTGCAACCCCTGCTTTAGTTTCTCGAAGAAGCCCATCTGGTCCGACCCCGATCGCGTAAATTCAAAATCTCAAATCCGAAGCTCGAAACAAATCCCAAGCCAGAAACCTCAAACTCCAAAACCGGGACCGAACAACACTTCAAAGCCTTCGTTTGGAGCCTTGAGACTTTGCGGTTTGGAGTTCGTTTCGGATTTCGTGCTTGGAGTTTGGGGTTTCTTCCCCATTCGCGTCGGATGATAGAGGCGGCTTCAACAGTGAGCAATCAGCCGGGTCAAATCCCACCTATCCCCTGTTCGGGGCCTTGGCTAGAATCCCGACCGGCTGAAACTGCCGATCCGGCGACTGTCCGGCTGGCACGAGCAAGGAGCGATGGCGATGAGGCACGCGATGGAACGCGGCTGGTGGATGATCGCGCTGTTGATGGTCGAGGGCATCGGTCTGACCGGTTGCATGCAGCAGGAGACTCGTTTCCTGTCGTGCCTTCCCCGGCCGCCCGGCGTCGAAGCGCGGTCTTACGATTTGCATGACCCGTTTCCGGATGAAGATGTCGGGCCGAACACGTTCACACGTCCGCGGGCCTTTCAGGAACCTCGCAGTGAATCGCGCAAGACGAACGACCTTCGATTCCTGCAGGCGGCACGCGAGTTCGCGCCGCGGACGCAAGCCTACTGGGATCCGCTCGATCCCACCGGAACGGCCCGCGCACCGATCCAGCCGATCTGGAGAACTCGCACGTCATCCGAACCGATCGCCATCGCCCCGCGCATGTGGGATGGAAGCAGCACGCGGTACAACGTCGTCGCGCCGTGAGGGAATTGGTAATTGCAAATTGAATAAGGAAGAGCGCCTGTCATCGTCGCCCTTTCAATTCGCAATTCGCAATCTCTTTGGTCCACCGCAATCAAATTCATTGGTCGTCACGCGAATCGTGGCTCTGGCACTCTCAGCCTGCATCCTGCTCCTGGTGTCATCGTCTTCTGCGCGGGCACAGACGCCCCCGGCCAAACGCAACTTCGAGTCCACCGCGTCCGAACTGGTCACGCCGGAGACTCAGAAGGCCATTGACCGGGGACTTGCCTATCTTGCCATTCGTCAGCATCCCGATGGTTCGTTTGGATCCGGCACCACCTACAAACGAAACGTGGCGGTGACCGCTTTGGCGGGGATGGCCTTTCTCTCGGCCGGCCACACGCCGGGGCGAGGCAAGTATGGCAAGCACGTCGACAAGTCGATCGAGTTTCTGCTGTCGTGCGCGAAGCCGTCGGGATACATCGTGCGTGAGGACAGCACCGGCCACGGTCCGATGTACGGTCACGGGTTCGCCACGCTCTTTCTGGCCGAGGTTTACGGGATGACGCCGCGCACGGATGTGCGCGTCGCGCTCAAATCGGCGGTGCAACTGATCGTGAACAGACAGAATCGCGAGGGAGGCTGGCGCTACGATCCCGATGGCAAGGAGGCCGACGTGTCGGTCACCGTCTGTCAGATGATGGCCTTGCGCGCAGCCCGCAACTGCGGGATCGCGGTTCCCAAAACGACGGTCGATCAGTGCGTGGACTATGTCAAAAAGTGCCAGAACTCAGACGGAGGCTTCAAGTATCAGCTCAACATGCGTCCGCAAAGCGACTTCCCCCGCTCGGCGGCCGGTGTGGTGACGCTGTACAGCGCGGGACTGACCGAGGGCCGGGAACTCGAACGGGGCCTGGCCTACCTGATGCGCTCGCCGCCCCGCGGCGAACTGCTGCGCTACGACGCCCACTATTTCTACGGACAGTACTACGCGGTGCAGGCCATGTGGCACGCGGGCGACGATTACTGGAAGCAGTGGTATCCCGCAATTCGCGACGAACTGACCCTCCGCCAAATCCCCGACGGCAGTTGGAGCGACACGCTGATCAACCCCGAATACGCCACCGCGATGGCCTGCCTCATTCTGCAAATGCCCAACAACTACCTGCCGATCTTCCAGAGATAATGTTGATCGACGCAGTGCCCCGCAGTGTCCGGTTCACATGGTTTTGTGGCCACACTCCTCCGTTTCCTTCTGTTCCGATTCTGACATCGACGGACTGGCGAAAGACCAGGAACAGAAGGTAACAGAGATACCGAAGAGACGAAGGTTCCACCGTTCGGCGTATCGAGGATGGGTTGAGTCAGCCAGAAGGCCTGGAATCAACCTTTTGAAACAGGCCGCTCATGACGGAACCATCGCGATCTTGGGCAATTTCGGTTGTGAACGCCGAGGTGTTCTTTCGTTCGCTGGCCGTTTCCACCGGTTGGATGTCAATTTCAGGGATCGTACCCGTGCGTGTTGTTGTGATGCTGACGGTGCTCTGGCTTGGTTGCCCCGGTGCGGCACAGTCGTTGGCGGGGGAAGTCGTCACGGTGGTGGAGGCCGATGGGGCGGGCAGGCAGCGCGTGATGCTCACCGCCTGGACGAACGAGCGGCTCACCATCGAAGGGGAAGCGTCGCGCGTGTTGCCTCTCGACGAAGTGGTTTCACTCCAATTCGATCGCAAGCTGGCCGCGCGCTCTGGTGACGAGTCGCTGGTCCTGCTGGCCAACGGGGACCGGCTGGTCGCTCGGGCGACGTCCGTGTCCGACGACGTGTTGACTGCGGCGTGGAAGCGAGGCGCGACTCAGAACGACATGAAGCTGCCGCTCGAAACGATAGCGGCCGTGGTGTTCGATCTGCCGGCTGCGAAGGCCGATCGCCAGCGGTTGTTCGCCGATTTGGAGACGCTGCCGCCGGGAGACGACATCGTGCTGCTGGTCAACGGGGACCGAACGCAGGGCGAGTTCGAGAAACTCGACGGCGCGTTCGTGGAGTTGAAGGGAGTGACCGGGCCACTGAAGCTCGACCGCAGCCGAGTCCGTGCGATCCGGTTCAATCCCGAGTTAACGAGTGCTCCGAAAGTTGCGGGCCGTCGGCTGGTGATCTCGCTCGTGGATGGCTCGCGTCTCACGGCGACAAGCGCCGAGTTGCAGGGGAGCGAACTCAAGCTGACCACAACGACCAGGCAGGTCCTCTCGGTGCCGCTGGCTGCGGTCGTGTCGTGCCACGTCTATGGCAGCCGCGTGATCCCGCTGGCCGATCGCGAGCCGACCGAGGTCTCGTTCGTCCCGTACCTCGCCGCGCGATGGCCACTCGTCAAGAACGCCAACGTGCTGCACGGCCCGCTGTCGCTGCGAGGGACCGAGTACGGCGCGGGCCTCGGAATGCACAGCCGCATGTCGGTCACCTACGCCTTGTCCGGCAACGAGCGCGAATTTCGAGCGACCGTCGGCGTCGATGACTGTGCGAACGGAGCGGGCAGCGTCCGCTTCGCCGTCGAACTGGATGGCAAACGGACCTGGACCAGCGACGAAATCACCGGCCGCTCCGCACCGCTCGACATCCCGCCGGTGGCCGTTCGCGGCGCGAAGCGTCTGACCCTCGTCGTCGACTTCGGCCAGAAGGCGGATGTCTCCGACTACGCCGACTGGTGCAGCGCGATGCTGATCGTCGAGCCAAATTCGCGGTGAGGAAACTCCAAATCTCAAGCACGAAATCCGAAACGAATTCCAAACGCCAAAGTAGGAAATTCCAAACGTGTCTCTCGTGTCGTGACGTGTGATGCGATCGTCGTTTGAAGTTTTGAGATTTCCTCCTTTGGGATTCGTTTCGGATTTTGGATTTGAAGTTTGGGATTTGGCCTTCGTTCCGGCCCACCCTTTCGAGCAATCCGGCTGCCCGCTTACAATCGCGGCCACGTTTGTGAGGATCGTGCCGTGATGATGTTCGCACCGCTGGCCGCTACGTCGCTGATGGTCAATCCCATCCCGCCGGCCGTCATTTCGCTGATGTTCGGTGCGGCGGTGTTTCTGTTCATCTGGACGATCTGGCAGACGCTCTCCACGGACGATCTCACCCAGGACAACGAGTGGCGGTACGACGTCAACCGGATCAACGAACTGCGGCGCATCAGCCCGTTCTTTCGGACACTGCAACCGCTGGTGCAGGCCTTCGCGCGGTTCAACCGCGGTGCGTTCGTCGACCAGCTTCCGGAGATCGGCCGCGAAATCCAGGCGGCCGGTCTGGCAAGGTTCTGGACGGCGGAAGAGTATCTCGCGCGGATTGAGATTCAGGCCCTGATGCTGATGCCCGCCTTCGTCTATGTCTGCACGCAGATGATGGGACCGGCCGGCATCGTGATGGCGATCATGTTCACGATTCTGTCGGGCTATCTGCTGCGCCGCCGCCTGCGCAACACGGCCCGCTACCGGCTGGTGCTCATCAAGCGGCGCCTGCCGTTCCTGCTCGACCTGGTCACGCTGCTGATGGAGGCCGGTTCGACGTTTCTGCAGGCGTTGAAGGAAGCGGTCGATGAATTTCGCGAGCATCCGGTGGGAGTCGAATTCGGCCGAGTGCTCGGTGAGCTCAACATGGGCAAGGGCCGAACGGCCGCCCTGGAATCAATGCGCGACCGCCTGCACGACGACGAGATCACCGGCATCATCGGCGCGATCGTTCAAGGCGAGCAACTCGGCACGCCACTGGCGAGAATCTTCCGCACTCAGGCCGATGTGCTGCGGATCAAACGCAGCCAGCGAGCCGAAACTCTGGCGGGTGAGGCGGCCGTGAAGATGCTGCTGCCCGGCGTCCTGATCATGGCCTCGACGGTGCTGGTCATTCTCGGGCCGTTCATGCTCAACATGCTCACCACCGACATCATGAACTGAAAACTCAAATCGCAAGTGACAAACACCAAACGAATTTCAAAACTCAAATCCCAATGACGGAAACACAGAGTTCGGGCCGGTTCGATTTGGAGGAGCGGACCTACCAGTTCGCTGTGCAGGTGCGTTCGTTCATCCGACTCCTGCCACGTACCCTGTGCAATGCCGAAGACGTGAAGCAACTCGTGCGCGCCTCGGGTTCGGTGGGAGCAAACTACATCGAAGCCAACGATGCCTTGAGCAAGAAGGACTTTTTGATGCGGGCGCGGATCTCGCGACGGGAAGCGAAGGAAAGTCGCTTCTTCTTGCGCCTCGTTCACACCGCAGACGATGAATCGTTGAACCGAACTCGGGAGAGTTTGGTTCAGGAGAGCATCGAGTTGATCCGAATCCTGAGTGCGATAATCCGCAAGTCCGAGTAACTTGATGGTCACAATGAACCGACAAGGGACGAGGTGGCATCTGTGTTTGAGTTTTTCTTCCTTGAGATTTGAGTTTCGTTTGTTTCTTGGTTCTTGAAGTTTGGGATTTCACCTCGTGTCCACCGTGTCCACAACCATCGCCAGTCTCACCGTGACCGCCGGTCCCGACCGGGGAAAGACGTTTGCGCTACACGAGGAATTCGTTCACGTGGGTCGGTCGGAAGACTGCCACGTGCATCTCACCGATCCGCAGGTGGAGGAAGTTCAGGCGTCGCTGGCCAATCGGAACGGACGGTTTGCGATCATCACGGCGCTGGAAAAGACGGTGGCCGTCGATGACAAGATGCTCACCGCCGAGAAGTGGTCGTGGCTTCCCGCGCAGGCCACGATCAAGGTCTCGCCCAAGACGACGCTGACGTTTTCGTGCGGCCTGCCGTCGGCCACCTCCAACGGCGATCCGGCCCCTGCGAAGGGAAGCGACATTCCGCCCTCGGCCGATCCACCCGCCACGCTGCCCGTGAAATCGAAGGGCCGCAAGCCGGGGCTGAAGAAGGGGGAGGCCACCAGTCGCACCGTCGCCAAGTTCATCACGGATCGCAAGGGGGAGACACTCGTTCGCCTCGGCGAGGACGGTCATCTGCCCGAGTTGGCGTTGGCCGAGGTGATCGCGCCCAAACACGACAAGAACAAGCGGCCGGCTCGGGGCAACCCCGCCCTGATTTACGGGGCACTCGGTTTCAGTCTGCTCGCGTCGCTGGCAATGATGTTCCTCGATCCGGCGGCGATGGACGAACGATCCGAATCCAAGACGGTGGCCCGTCAGTCGGTGATGCGCGACTTTGTGGGAGGCGACAAGGGACCGATCAAACCGTACCAGCAACTGCTCCGCGACGCGGGCCTCGCCCAATCGCGAGGCGACTTCAAATCCGAGCGTGACGCTTACCGGAGGGTGCTTCGCCTGTTGAACTCCGAAGACAAGAATCCCTTCACCGGCATCACCGGAACTGCGGAAGACGATGATCGATTGAAGAAGCACCTCGCCGTGCTGCTCGGGCGGTGAACGAGACTACTCTGGTCCCCTCGCCCCGGCTCGGGCACCGCCACTTCGGTGGTCGGGAGAGGGCCGGGGTGAGGGGTCTTCGCTTGATCTTCAGCATCCTTGGACCATCCGCGTGAAACCAGCATGACTCATCGATTCGCCATCGTTCTCGGTTTGACAGTTGCTTGTTCGACGACAAGCCCTGCCGCAGACCAGCCGTCACTTCCCCCCGCCGCGTCGCGCGACATCGACTTTGTGCGCGACATCCAGCCGATCTTTCGGACGCGATGCCATTCGTGTCACGACGGAAAGAAGCAGCGCGGTGAGTTGCGGCTCGACGTGAAGTCGGCGGCGCTCAAGGGGGGCGAGAGCCATGCGCCGGCGATCGTTCCCGGCAAGTCGGCCGACAGTCCGCTCGTGCGATTCGTCGCGGGACTTGAAGAGGGGATGCTGATGCCGCCCGAGGGGGAACGGCTCTCGGCCGAGCAGATCGGTTTGCTGCGCGCGTGGATCGACCAGGGAGCCAAGTGGCCCGACGAGGCGTCTGCGAAGGAAGAGAGTCACTGGTCGTTTCGTCCGGTGACGCGGCCCGAGTTGCCGAGCGTCTCGCGCGAAGCGGCCGCTTGGTTGCGGAACCCGGTTGATGCGTTTGTGACGTCGAAGCTCGAAGAACCCCTCACCCTAACCCTCTCCCCGGACCACCGAAGCGGCGGTGCCCGCCGGGGCGAGGGGACAGGAAAAAGAATTACTCCGTCGCCCGAGGCCGATCGTGTGACGCTCATTCGGCGGCTGAACTTCGATCTGCTCGGCTTGCCGCCCGCGCCCGACGAGGTCGCCGAGTTCGTGGCCGATGCGCGGCCGGATGCCTACGAAAGGCTCGTGGATCGGTTGCTCGCGTCGCCTCATTTCGGAGAGCGCTGGGCGCGGCACTGGCTGGATGTGGTGAGGTTCGCCGAGAGCGACGGCTTTGAAACCAATCAGCCCCGGCCCAATGCGTGGCCCTATCGCGACTATGTCATCCGCGCATTCAACGAAGACAAGCCGTTCGAGCAATTCGTCACCGAGCAGCTTGCCGGAGACGTGCTCGGCGTGGACGAAGCCACCGGCTTCATCGTGGGCGGAGCGTGGGACCGGGTGAAGAGCCCCGATCCCGGGCTGACCGCTCAACAGCGCGCCGACGAACTGCACGACATGGTGAGTACGACCGGCAGCGCGTTCCTCGGACTGACCGTCGGCTGCGCCCGCTGTCACAATCACAAGTTCGACCCGATCTCGCAGACCGACTACTACGCGCTGAAGGCGGTCTTCGCGGGAGTCCAGCATGGAGAACGATCTCTCCCGCGGAGCGATACCGAACAACGCCGACAGCAACTCGTCCGCGTGAAGGTCGAGCTGGACGAAGTCGAACGTGCGCTGTGGGCTTTCGAACCTCTGGCCGTTGTCGCAAAGCAGCCCGCTGTTCGGCGCGGGTCTCCCGACCCCGCCGAAACGCCCGACCGCAGGTCTCCTCTGCGTGCGGCCGTGCAGCGCCGTACGAACATCGATCGCTTCGCCCCCACGCTCGCCAAGTTCGTTCGGTTCACCATCGACGAGACCAACAACGGCTCACAGCCGTGCCTCGACGAGGTGGAGGTCTTCACGACCGAAGCCAAGCCGCGCAACGTCGCGCTGGCCGCTCACGGGACGAAGGTCACGTCGTCGTCGGACCTGCCCGGTTACGAGATTCATCAGCTCAAGCATGTGAACGACGGACGCTACGGCAACAGCGCGAGCTGGATTTCCAACGAGGCGGGTCGAGGCTGGGTCCTGTTCGAGTTTCCCGAGGCCGTCGAAATCGACCGCGTGCTGTGGAGCCGCGACCGTCCCGCCGACGGCAAGTTCAGCGATCGCATCGCGACGAAGTACCGCATCGAAATTGGAATGTCCGCCGACGCCCTGCATGTCGTCGCCACCGCCGACGACCGTCAGCCCATTGGAGATCCGACAACACCGCAGCCAACGCGAGTGGTCGTCAACGAGCAGGACCAGCGCGAAGCCGAGCGTCTCACCGCACGGCAGGTTTCACTCAACGAGACGCTGCGCCAACTGACGATGCTGTCGCAGGTCTACGCCGGACGCTTCGTGGCCCCCGAACCGACGCACCGCTTCCATCGCGGCGACCCCTTGCAACCGAAGGAGCCTGTCGCACCGGCAAGTCTCGCGTCGTTCGGCCAAACATGGACGCTGCCGCTCGACGCCCTGGAAGCCTCGCGCCGTCAGCAGTTGGCGAAGTGGATCACCGACCCGCAGCATCCGCTCACCGCGCGCGTGCTGGTCAATCGCCTCTGGCACTTCCATTTCGGACAGGGCTTGGTCACGACGCCGAGCGACTTTGGACGCAACGGCGCGCTGCCGTCGCATCCGGAGTTGTTGGAGTGGCTAAGTGCGGAAAGCGCGGAACTCGGAGCGCGGAGCGCGGAGCGAGAAGAAGATGGGGAGGCTTTACACTCTTCCGCTACGCGCTTCGCGTTCCGCGCTCCGCACTCTCCAAAACGCCTTCACCGCCTGCTCGTCACCTCCGCCACCTACCGCCAGAGCAGCATGGTGCGAGCCGACGCGATGCAGGCCGATGCGGGAACGCGGCTGCTGTGGCGCTATCCGCCCCGACGGTTGGAGGCCGAGCCGCTGCGCGATGCGATCCTCGCCGTGTGTGGCAACCTCGACGATCGCATGGGCGGGCCCGGCTTCGATCTGTTTGAACCGAACACGAACTACGTGAAGGTCTACAACTCGAAGAAGGAGTTCGGCCCGGCCGACTGGCGGCGCATGGTCTATCAGTCCAAGCCGAGGATGCAACTCGACGACACCTTCGGCCAATTCGACTGCCCCGACGCCGGCCAGATCACTCCGAAGCGGACCAGTTCCATCACAGCCCTGCAGGCGCTGAACCTGCTCAACAGCCGCTTCATCGTCCAGCAGGCATCTCTCTTCGCAAGCCGCCTCGAACGCGAAGCCGGACCCGACGCGAACGCCCAAATCCGCCGAGCCTACTCGCTGACGTTCCTCCGCCCCCCGACAGACGACGAACAATCCGCAGCCACCCAGTTCGTGAAAGACCACGGCCTGCCCGCCTTCTGCCGTGCGCTGCTGAATGCCAATGAGTTTTTGTTTGTGTTTTGAGGCTGATTCCGCCGGCAACGACCTTGTAGACGAAGCCCTCTCCATGACCATCCTCTACACCGATGACCGGTTCCTCGATCACGAGACCGGGACGCACCGTGAGCGGCCGGAGCGGCTGAAGGCGATCACGGCGGAGTTGACTCGCACGGGCTTGGCCGCGCGGTGCCAGGCGGGGGAGACGCGGGTTGCCTCCGTCGAGGAGTTGACCCGGTTGCACGATGGCAAGTACCGCGAGCGACTCGAAAAGTTTGCGGCGATGGGAGGCGGTTGGATTGAGGCGGACACGTTTGTCTCGCCGAAGTCCTACGACGTGGCGTGCCGTGCGGCGGGGACGTGTCAGGCGGCGGTCGACGCGGTGATGAAGGGGCCGGACAAGACGGCGCTCTGTCTGGTGCGACCGCCCGGGCATCACGCGCTGGCTCACGACGCGATGGGGTTCTGTCTGTTCAACAACGTCGCGCTGGCGGCCGATCGCGCGGTGAAACACCACAAACTCGAACGAGTCCTCGTCGTCGACTGGGACGTGCATCACGGCAACGGGACGCAGGACATTTTTTACGAACGGGACGACGTCTGGTTCCTGTCGGCGCACCGCTTCCCGTTCTACCCGGGAACGGGCCGGAAGGATGAGACCGGGAAGGGGAAGGGACTGGCGACGAAGTTCAATCTGCCGGTCGCGTTCGGCACGTCGAGAAAAGACTATCTCGCGCAGTTCGAGTCGCTGCTGACCGACGCGGCATCGAAGTGCAAGCCGCAGTTGGTGCTGATCAGCGCGGGATTCGATGCTCACGCCGAAGACCCGATCGGATCGCTGGGCCTGCAAACGGAAGACTTCGAGACGCTGACGAAGCTGGTACATCAGGTGGCGAAGACTCACTGCGCGGGCCGCGTCGTGAGTTGCCTCGAAGGGGGCTACAACGTCGATCGTCTGGCCGAATCGGTCGCGTGCCATCTGCGGACGCTGCTGGAGGGTGAGAAGTGAGATTGAAGAGAAGCTCCGCTCCCTTACGCGGCGAAGCCCCAAACAAACTCAATCTCAAGTACCAAAGACCAAACGAACTCCAAATCTCAACTCTCAACGAGGGAGATCTCGCTGGATTGGATTCGTGTGAGGCGTGGAATTCGGACTTTGAGATTTGCTTGGCATTTGGTCTTTGAGATTTGGTGCTCGTTTGGTCTTTGGTTCTTGAGAATTGGGATTTTCCATCGACCGCCCCCCTGTGCGTGCTCGACGCCAGTGCCCGTTGTGTGGGGGATTGTGTTATTCTCTCGCCCGCGCTTGTCGAGCCACCTGATTGTGTGGCATCACCCCTGGCATGGAATCGCTGTGATGATCGAAACGCCTGCGCCAGAAATCGAACTGGCTGAGAACGCTGTCTCGTTGGCAGCCACACGGGACAGTGACGTCGCGAAGAAACCGCCCGCGCCCGGCGAACTTGTCTGGCTCGGCTTCGACCTCGGCGGCACAAAGATGAGCGCCGTGCTGTTCGATCGCAAGTTCGAGCCGATCACGCGCCGCAAGAAGAAGACGCGCGGAGCCGATGGCGTCGACGCGGGTGTCGAACGCATCCTCTCGACCATCGAAAAGCTGCTCGAAGATGGCCTCGTCTCAAAGGATCGTCTCGGTGGGATCGGGATCGGCTGTCCGGGGCCGCTCGACCTGGATGAGGGCGTGATTCTCGAACTTCCCAACCTGGGCTGGAAGAACGTGCCGCTGAAGAAGATTTTGGAGAAGGAGTTCGGCTGTCCGGTCTCGATCTGCAACGACGTCGATGCGGGCGTCTACGGCGAGTATCGTTTCGGAGCCGCGGTGGGAGCGCGCACGGCGCTCGGTGTCTTTCCGGGGACAGGCATCGGCGGCGGAATGGTCTATGAGGGAAGCATCTTTCGCGGCAAGAAGTCGAGTTGTCTGGAGATCGGCCATGTGCTCATGAATCCCGATGGTGCGTTGTGCGGCTGCGGGCGACGAGGCTGTTTGGAGACGGTTGCCAGCCGGTTGTCGATGTCGGCCGAGATCGCCAAGGCCGCGTATCGTGGTCAGGCTCCCCACATCCTGCGCGTCGCCGGAACGGACCTCGCCAACATCCGCAGCGGCACGATCAAGGAGGCGATTGAAGCGGGTGACGCGGTCGTCGAACAGATCCTGCGCGACGGCGCGAGGCATCTCGGCACCGCCATCGCCGGCGCAGTGAACCTGCTGCTGCCCGATGTGATTGTGCTCGGCGGCGGCCTCGTCGAAGCATTGCCCAAGCTGTACCTGGACGAGGTCGCCAAGTCGCTCGTGAAAAACGTGATGCCTTCGTTTCAGAAGACGTACGAATTGAAAGTGGCCAAACTGGGCGACGACGCCGGAGCGATGGGAGCCGCCGCGTGGGCCAGACGCTGCGTGGAGGAGTGAACGGAATTAACGATCACCAGAAAACGGTGCCGGTGGAACCAATCGCCACGTTCGCAGAACTCACGTTTTTCGACAAACGATGGTTGACGCTCTATCCAGATCGCGTTTTCGTCCAGAGAAAGTTGAGTAACGGAACCGAGACAGAATGCACCGTATACCTTGAGCGTCTCAGTCCCGAAGCTGGTCGAGGTAAGGCAAAGAGACCCTTGTTCATGCTTGCGTTTTGGGTGTTCGCGTTTGGAATGATCCTCCTTTTCGTTTCAAAACAGAACGAACTGCATGTGATGTGGGCAAAGCCGTTGCGGCCAAAAGAATGGCTTGCCTTGGCGTGTATTTTCGGTGGGATTGGTGGGTTGCTCGCCACTTTGCGTTCAATCGAGTTTTGTCATTTCACAAACCGCGACGGTATCGTCGTGTTAAGCGTACGGTGTTTGGGTTCAGACTCTGCGAAGTATGAGCAGTTCATCGACGTACTCGTTCGGCAGATCCAAGCAGCACGACTGAAGGCCGACGCCAACAGCAAAAATTCTCCCTAACTCTTCATAAACCCATCGACTGATGCCTGCCGACTCCGCCACTACCTCCCGCCCTTCAACCGCTCGTCCGGCGGCAGTGATTGATATCGGTACGACTTCGATCCGCATGGCGATTGCCGAGATCGACGACCTCGCCAACGTGCGGCTGCTCTCGGCGTTGTCGCAGGCGGTGACGCTCGGCAAGGACACGTTCACGCGCGGGTCGATCGAGAAAAGCACGATTGAAGAGTCGGTCCGCGTCCTCAAGAGCTACAAGCGGGTTCTCGCCGAGTACGGGATCGAGCGGCCCGAGCAGGTCCGCGTCGTCGCGACCAGTGCCGTGCGTGAGGCCCTCAACAGGCTGAGCTTTCTCGACCGCATCTACACCGCGACCGGCATTCAGGTCGTCCCGATTGACGAGGCGGAGGTGAACCGGATCACGTACCTGGGCATTCAACCGCTGCTCAAGCTCGACCCGCAACTGACCGACGCGCGGACCGTCATCACGGAAGTCGGCGGTGGCAGCACGGAACTGCTTCAAGTGCAGAACGCCGATGTCCTGTTCGCCCACACGTATCGACTCGGCTCGCTGCGCATCCGCGAGACGCTCGAAGCCTATCACGGTTCGCAGATCACGACGCGACGGCTGATGGAGACGCAGATTCAGCGCGTCATCGATCAGGTCTTGCAGCAGGTTCCCGCCGAGCACGCCCAGGAAATGGTGGCGTTGGGCGGCGACATGCGTTTCGCCGCAGGACAGATCGTCCCCGACTGGGATCCCGACGGACTGACCCGCATCCCGCTGAAGGATCTCGAAGAGTTGACCGACACCGTGCTGTCGCTCAACGAGGACAAGCTGGTTCACAAGTACCACATCACGTTTCCCGATGCCGGGACACTGGGTCCGGCGCTGCTGGCGTACGTCATGCTGGCACGGGCGTTCGAGTTGAAGCAGGTGATCGTCGCCAGCATCAACCTGCGCGACGGATTGCTCAAGGAAATGGCGACGCGCGGCGGGTGGAACGAGGACTTCAGCAATCAGGTCATCCGTTCGGCAATCGATCTGGGCCGCAAGTTCGGCTTCGATGAGCCTCACGCCAGGCAGGTCTCGAAGCTGTGCAAGATCCTGTTTCAGGGACTGCGCGACGAGCATCAACTGGCTCCGCGTTTTGAACTGCTGCTCTGCGTGGCGGCCCTGCTGCACGAGATCGGCCAGTTCGTCAGCACGGGGAGCTACCACAAGCACACGATGTACCTGATCCAGCACAGCGAACTGTTCGGGCTGAGCCGCTCCGACGTGCAGCTCGTCGCGCTGACCGCCCGCTATCACCGGCGGTCGTCTCCCAAACCGATCCACACCGTTTTCACGGCCCTGAACCGCGATCAGCGCATCGCCGTGGTGAAGATGGCCGCGATGCTGCGCGTCGCCGACGCCCTCGAAGCCTCGCGCGGCCAGCGGCTGCACGAACTGAAGTTCTCGCGCGAGGGTGGTCGTCTCGTGATTGCCATCCCGCAAGTGGAGGATCTCAGCCTCGAACAACTCGCCCTTAAACAATCCGGCTCGCTGTTTGAAGAGACGTTCGGCATGCCGGTGCTGCTCAGAAAGCTGCGATGACGTCCTCAGCGTCCTTTCAGCCGTTGTTGCTGCGTCGGTCCCATCCGCCGAGTCCCGCGGCGCGTGGGTCCGCGCATTCGTTCGGTCCCTGTGGTTCTTGGCTTCGCTACCATCCCTGGAAACCGTGGAGTGTTGAAATGAAGACATCGATCACCTTCATCCTGGCGCTGTTCCTCGTTGGCCCCGGTCTTTGCCGAGGTCAGGTCAGTGGCAATCTGGCTTTTTCCGAGAGCGGATCAAAGGCGCGGGCGGAACAGCGCGAGCGAGCCAAGCGGGTCGTGCCCGAACCCGAGCGGCCTCCGACGGGCACCAGCATGTTCGTCGATGCCGATGTGCTGATGAACGTCAAGGCCGATGAATTCGTCGCCGTGTTCGGCCTCGCGCAGGAAGGCGAGACCGTGGCCGAGTGCAGCCAGAAGATGGAGGCTGTCGTCCAGGAATTTACCGACGCACTCAAGGCGATGAAAATCGGCGAGGATGACCTGTTCCTCGACTTCGTGACCCAGACGAAGATCTACGGATTCGAGGTGATGGGCGACATCGCGCGGGAAAAACTCGTCGGCTTCGAGTTGAAGAAAAACCTTTCGGTCCATTACCGGGACCGGTCTCTGCTCGACAAGCTCGTGGTCACCGCGGCACGTTCCAAGATTTACGATCTGATCAAGGTCGACTACATCGTGAAGGACGTGAATCTCATCCAGGACAAACTCATGGAAGAGGCCGCCAAGGTCATCCAGCAGAAGGTCGCGCGGTACGACAGGCTCTTGGGAATCAAGCTTTTGCCCCCCGCGCAGGTCTTCGCGGAGATCCCTGCGGTCTATTACCCGTCGGGAATGTACGACTCGTACACGGCGGCCGAGTCGGAAGCCGTGCAAGGCGCGCTGAATCGGCAGAAGTACACGGTTCAGTTGGCGCGCAAGGGGAGGACTTTCGTCTTCAACGGTCTGGATGGCGATGGATTCGACCAGGTCATCAACCCGGTGATCATCGAACCGGTCGTGCAGTTCACGCTTCACCTCAAGGTCAAATATGAGGTCGAGCAGACCAAGGCGAAGTAGTTCGCCGCCGTGAAGCAGGAACGACCGGGCTGCGTCCAACAGCTTGCTTGCCGACTTGAACCATCGGCCGAAGGTACCTTCCGATTGACCCATCGGTGAAGGCCGGGCTATTGTGTGCCGATGATATGAGACAAGGCTCGACTCATCGGGCCACTTTTGACTTGGGGAGATTCGCCGATGTTGCAGCTTGAGACCGGGACGCCGTTCGCCAATTGTGCGGGATTCTCGCGCCGGACCGCATTGAAGGCGGGGTTTCTGGGAATCGCGGGGCTGTCGCTGGGCGACCTCTTAAAGCTGCGGGCTCGCGGTGCGGCGACCAAGAACGACAAGGCCATCATCCTCATCTGGCTGGATGGTGGGCCGAGTCAGCTCGAAACGTATGACCCCAAGCCCGACGCGCCCTCGGATTACAAGGGGCCGTTCGACGCGATCGCCACCAACGTGCCGGGCATCTTTCTGTCCGAGACGCTGCCGCAGCACGCGAAGCATGCCGACAAGATGGTCTTCATTCGCTCGCTGCATCACGGGACGGGAGATCACTTCGCCGGGGGTCACTGGATGCTGACGGGCCGGGCGGGATCGACTTCCGTCAATCTGCCGCAGAAGTATCCGTCGGTCGGTTCGTACGTGTCTCGCGTGCGCGGACCGAATGCGCCGGGAATGCCCGCGTATGTCGGGCTGCCCGCCGCTCAAAGCATCTACCTGTTTCCCGGGTATCAGGGGGCGGCCTATCTCGGCGCGGCGTACAACCCGTTCGATGTCGATACCGAACAGAAATACTTGGGACACACGTACAACGTTAAAGTGGGACGGCCGAAGTGTCTGGAGAGTCTTCAGTCCATCGAGGCCGTACGTGCTGAGGATCGCAGGTCACTGCTCAAGGGCCTCGATCATCTCGAACGGACGATTGACCAGCGCGGTGTGATGGACACGATTGACCGCCACCAGCAGGATGCGTTGTCGATGGTCCTCGGTGGGAAGGCGAAGAAAGCCTTCAATCTCGATCTGGAAGACCCGCGACTGTCGGCGAAGTACGGCAACAATCCGTGGGGCCGCTACACGCTGATGGCCCGGCGGCTGGTCGAATCGGGTGTGACGTTCGTCACCGTCGACATGCCGCACTGGGACGATCACTCGAACATCAAGGTCGGTCACGGCGGGAAGCTGGAAGCGGTCGACAGGGCGGTCGGCGCGCTGATGGACGATCTCATCGACCGCGATCTGCTCGACAAGACGCTGGTAATCGTGATGGGCGAGTTTGGCCGCACGCCGAAGATCAACACCGGCCAGCCGGGCATCCCCATTCCCGGCCGCGATCACTGGGGCGACGCGATCTCGGTGATGATGGCCGGTGCGGGACTGCGCGGAGGCACGGTGGTCGGTCAGACCAACGCGCGCGCCGAATTCCCGATCGAACGCCCGCTGATGCCACACGATCTGCTGGCCACGATCTACGAGGTCATGGGAATCGACACCAGCCTCTCTTTCCCCGATCACTCCGGCCGCCCGATCCCGATCCTCACGGAAGGAACGCCGATTCGCGAGATCCTGTGAGCGGTGAGTGAAGTCGATTCCACACGTCATGGCAGACCATCCCACCAAAGAAAGAATGGAGAGCGCACTCCAAGCGAGTTCGCCTGCGACCGCACTTGCCGAGCTTGCGCGGGCGCTCAAGAGTGAGGGGATGTCACAGCGATCGATGTATCAGCTTTTCGACGAGTATCGCGCCCGACACGAGAGCGACGCGGACCCGATGAGGTATGAAGCCGTTCTCGACACGATGGACATCATCAGCGGTTGGCGCAGCGGGAGCTCACGACTGTTCGACAGTCTCGGGTAGGTAAGAAGGCTGCACCACATTACTGCTTCGGTTTCACCAGCGCCCGGATGCCCTGCACGGGGACGCACGATTTGAAGACCATCTGCGGGTCCATGAGCTCTTCGTCGGCGGCCTTCTTTTCGGCCTGCTTCTTGTCGGCGTGTTTGGTGTCGCCGGCGACTCGGCGCGGCTGGCCTCTCGTTTCCGAGCCGCCCGCATAGAGCGTGAAGGTGCGGCTGACCTGGCCGATGACGTGGCCGTGTTCGTTGAAGACAGGGCCGCCGCTGGAACCCTGGCCGAAGTCGGCGGTGACGTTCATCCACGTGACGCTATCACCATCTCGCTCGTAGTTTGCCACGTGACCGCTGGAGAAATAGTAAAAACTGTCGCCGGGATGGGCGACGACTCGCACGTGGGCTCCCGGCACGGCGTCCTCGGCCAGCGGCAGCGGCTTCAGATTCTGCGCGTCGATGCGGAAGAGGCAGGTGTCGGTCAGCTTGTTCGCGGCGAGCAGTTCCGTCACCGGGTAGACGTTCTTCCTGGCATCCATCACGACGATGGCGTCGGCCGTGTCCTCGTTGTCGAAGACATGGCAACTCGTCGACAGCACGCCGTCCTCGGTCAGGGCGAAGGCTGTGGCGAGCGAAGTCTGCCAATCGCTCTCGCTCTTGTAGAGGCTGCAGACAATGAAGACGCTTTCGCAGGCGCGGAGGTACAGATCGCAATCGGCAATCGGTTCGTCGGTTGCTGTGGGGAGAGTCAACTCGCACGTCTTGCGGTCGAGTTGCCTGCGCAGCTCGACATCACCCTTGGTCTTGCCGGCCTTGTGCAGTTTGGCTCCCACCTTCGAGAGATGATCGAGCACCTCGTCGATCCCAAACACGGGATACGGGAGAGCCTTCGCCGCAACCTGGCCGTGTCGTTCCCGCTTCTTCGATTTGCGGAGCACCGGCGGCTTCATGGCCGGTTCGGCAATCGACGCCTCCTGCACGATCGGCTGAGTGGCCCGAGGCTCATCCGCCGACAACCGGAATCCAATCCAGACCATCAGCATCGTTGCTGCCAGACACAACAGAGGTCGTCGCATGGCAAACTCCTGAGATTCAAATTCCAAATCTCAAACTCGAAGCATCATCGCCCAAGCTGGCAGCACGAGCTACGAAGCTTCCGACAGCCAGTCCCAGTCGATCGGTTGCGCGATGTCAATTTTTGGCAGATCGCACCTCATGACTTCAACATACTTTTGAGCGGCTCCCGTGTTGAACACCACGACTTCCTCATCAGGCCGAATCCAACCATCGTGAGTCAGTCGTTCTAGTGCCCCGATGCAGGCGGCTGTTTCTGGGCAAATTGCAATCCCTTCGGAGGCCGTGACGAGTTGCATCCATTCGCGAATCCGAGCTTCCTCAACTTGCAGGGCCAGGCCACCGCTCTCCTTCACCGCGTCGAGGATCATGAAGTCGCCAACCGCTGCGGGAACCCGAATGCCGCTGGCAATCGTGGCCGCGTTGGCGAACGGCTCGGCGAAGCGCGATCCCGACTCAAACGCCTTCACAATGGGAGCACAGCCGGTGGACTGCACGCTGACCATGCGCGGGAACTTTGGAAGGGCGGAGGGGGGAAGGCGGAGGGGGGAATGAGAAGGAGAGGCAACCACCGAATTGTCTTTACTTCCCCTCTCCGCCTTCCCCCTTCCGCCCTCTCCTTCACTCACCAGCCACCCCAATGCGCTCAGTTCCTGAAACGCCTTCCACATGCCGATCAAGCCGGTGCCGCCGCCAGTCGGATAGAGAATCACGTCGGGAAGTTGCCAGTCGAACTGCTCGGCCAGTTCCAGGCCCATCGTCTTCTTGCCTTCAATGCGATACGGCTCCTTGAGCGTCGAGAGATCGAACCAGTCCATGCGCTGCTTGCCCTCGCGCACGATGCGACCGCAGTCGGTGATCAGTCCGTTGACGAGGAACGTCTTCGCGCCGGCCAGTCGGCATTCGTAGACGTTCACGACGGGAGTGTCCTGCGGCATGAAGATGTACGCTTCCAGACCGGCTCGCGCGGCATAAGCCGCCGCCGCGCCGCCTGCGTTTCCGGCTGACGGCAGTGCCACGCGGCGGACTCCGAAATGTTTGGCCATCGTGATGGCCATCGCCAGCCCGCGACTCTTGAAGCTCCCCGTCGGCAGATGCGATTCGTCCTTGATCCACAACTGGTCGAGACCAAATCTCGAGGCCAGGCGCGAGCAGGGCAACAGCGGCGTCTGGCCCTCTCCGAGCGACACGGGTTCCGACTCGAACGGGACCGGCAGCAGTTCGCGATACCGCCACATGTCGAGCGGTCGCTGACGCAGTGTCTCTTTCGTGAGCGTTCGTCCCACCGCCTGCATGTCATACCGCACCCACAGCGGCCGATCCTTGTGCAGCGTTTGAAGCTGATCGGCGGGGAGCACGGTCCCATCGATGGCGGCTTCGAGGTGCGAGACGAATGAGGTCATGCGTGGATCTCGATTGGGTGAGCGGCCGTCATGAACTACGCATCCACACTCACCCGAAGCGTGAGCGAGGGACTGCGGCCGATTCCGTCACTCACGCTTCCGGCTGGTGTGGGTCAACAATTCCCCTCGCTCACTTTATTGTCCGCCACTGGCTCCGGTCACCCGATCGACCGAGAGGAAGTTCGTTGACTTGATGAATTCAATGCGGCGGCCGGTGGCATTGCCGCGCGGCCCGCGCACCGAGTCTCGTGCGACCATCGCGTTCTGGTTGCCGTAGGCGCGGAGCATGTACAGCCCTTTCGATCCGTCAAAGCTGATCTCGTCGGCGTTGCCGTAGAAGCCGCGTCCTTCGATCTCGGCGTTGCCGTGACCGACCAGTTGCAGATAATCCGTCGGACTGCTCGCATCTTTGCTGTGGTGCGAGAATTCGAGCTTGTCGCAGCGCATGGTGCCCGCCTCGTCTGACAGGTTGTCGCGGTCGATGGTCTCGGGGGGACGCTTGACGGGTCCGTGAACGATACGCACCGAGTCGTGGAACATCGACCACCTTCGTTTGATGTTGCCGGTCATTTGTCCCTTGAAGTCGACTCGCGTGTAGTTCCAATCGGAGGCCACCACGGTGATCGGCCGATTGGCCTGAATGACATCGTGTGGCGCGAGTCCCGCCTGATTGTTCTTCCCGCGCCGCCAGAGCTTCATGTGTCCCGGCCCCTGGGCAAACGCCGTGTCGCGGGCTTGATCGAGCGTGAATTCGGCCATCTGGCCGCGCGCGACCAGAACCACGTTTGTTCCCTCGTAAGTGGAGTTCTCAAACGAAACGTTCTCGTGGCAATGGATCGACTTGAGGTCTGGCTGCTGCTGGAGATCCAGGTCGGCAAACGACAGTCGCGCCAGGAGTTCGACGTCCATCTGTTCGCACTTCATGCGAGTCAGTCCGAGTTCCGCGCGGACGTTGCCGAGAAACTTGGCCGTCTGGCCATCGAACTCCATCTTCTCGTCCCACCAGACGTCAAGATCCGGGTCGCCCGTCGAGTCGCCCAGGGAGAGGAAGGAGGATTCCGCAGACGTTGGCAACAGCGGAGATTTCTTGGGCATCGGCAACTGAAGCAGTCCGCGGCCGTTGACCCACGCGCGGTTGGCCGCCCGGTCGAGATGAACGTCACGTCCTTCAATGTGCAGTCCCCGATCACGCAAATGCGCCGGACTGCCAAACAGGTGGATCACCTCACGCTCCGGGCCTTCCACCGTCAGGTACATCCGGTCCCCCTCGGCCGTCAGCGGCGGCTCGCCGGGCTTTCTTTTTTGACGGACGATGACGTGACCGTGCGTTTCGATGCCCGTGACCTCCGGCTCCGACGTGCCGGTCACTTTGCGCAACCTCACGCCAATGCGGTCCGCCTTCAGGTCGAGAGCCTCGGAGGTGTGCGGCTTCTGGTCGGTGACTCGCCTGCGCCCCGCGTCATCGGACGACGACAGGGGGATGTCGATCGGCGGGCC
Source organism: Planctomycetota bacterium (assembly GCA_038040225.1). Classification (GTDB taxonomy): domain Bacteria; phylum Planctomycetota; class Planctomycetia; order Planctomycetales; family Planctomycetaceae; genus Schlesneria. The sequence goes on along the minus strand of JBBPIS010000003.1, from coordinate 11,511 downwards.
GAGCGAACCTGCGGGCGGAGCAACGGCTTCGTCGAACCGAACGTCTAGCTCGTTGGTTCGGGCCTCAAGTTGAGGACTGATGAGCGCCACCTCGCGTTCAGCGAAGAGGCGTTTGATGTCCGGTTCGGTTGCCGGAACCGATGACCGGGCGTCATCAGAGGGCATCGCGGCATTGAGTGGAATCTGTGCGAGCCAGATGCGGATCAGTTCGGCCCCCAGACCGGTGTGCCGGTCCGGTTGCAGGAACGAGGCGTGTTGTTCGAGTTCGATCAGGTCGAGTCCCGTGGCGTGGTCGGTCGATTTGCGCAGCCGCTTCGCCCACGTCGCAATGAACGCGAGTTCCGTCGTGCCGGGGCGCGTTGTTTCCAGGCGGCCCGCGCCGAGACAGGTAAAGTCGCTGCGCTCGATGTTCTCGGCAAGATGCACTTCGATCTCCGGGACGCGCAGGGTGGCCCCCCTTTGCGAAGCCAGGACTCCCTTCGGATCACTCGGATCACTCATGCGCAGGCTGCGCTCGTGCGTGTCATAGACCAGCTTCGTCATGAAGGCGCGCACTCCATGCCGTTGTGAGACGACTTTCACCTTGCGACCATCGAATCCCTCAGCCGTCAGCCTTCGCAGCGTGAGGTCCGTCTCGATCTGCTGGTACGTTCCCTTTCGTCCGGCGACGGCGTCCGGCGGTGGATGGCTTTCCTGTCGGGATTGGTCCTTCGGTTTGGCCGCGAACTGGACGGTGAGCCGGTCACATTCCATCCCGTCGTACTCTTTCTCACCCGTCTTGGTGAAGACACGCACCGCCTGCGAGAAGACGGCGGTTTGGGATTCGACGTCGTATTCGAGTTCTCGCGCGCCGCGGATGTTCATGACGAGCGGCCTGCCCTGTTGCTTCATTTGCACGTCGAGTCGCACGTCTTCGTCCGCCTTCGTCACGGGATCGATTCCGCTGTTGAGGCGGACCGTGCGAATGCCGAACACGTGCGGTCGATCCTTGCCCGGAGCCCCCTCGGCGGGAATCAGGCTCATGTGCAGGCTGCGTCCCGAACCCTTGTGCTGGCCGTACTGAAACCGCACCGGGTTGGTGGTGACCAGTGACGGAGCCGACTCGTCGAAGATGAATCTTTTGCCGGAGACGGCCAGCCCATCGGTTCCCTTGACCTGCACTTCGCCTTCGAGGACCGCACCCACCACGCGGCCGGGGTTCGGGTTCTTCTCATCGAATGGAGAGGCGAACTTGAGCTGAGCCGAATCGCTGACCAATGAGACCGCCTGTTCCCGCCCGTGCTTGTCCGTACTCAACCACACCATGGCGAACGGTTTGAATCGCACCTTTTGATCGTTCCCCTCGCGATCCCAGGCATTGGTGAAGACGAACGCCTGTCCGGCACGCAGCATGTACTGCGACTGTGCGGCCCAGCTCTGTTCGGGAAGGTAGGACTCGGCGACGCGGACGTTTTCGGCGGGTCGATGCGTGTCGGTTCCCTCGGGAGGGTCGATCGGTTCCGCAGGCCCATCGGGGATGACGACCAGCGGACGGACCGCGACCGCATACACCGCATACAGCCCTGTCAGGCTGACGGCCGTCGCGATCGTAAGAAGCAGTCGGGAAAGCATCAGGGGTGGCAATCCAAAATCTCAAATCCGAAAAACGAAACGGATCTCAAATTCAAAACTTCAATGACAGAAACGAAGACAATCGGGCTGTTTGAGATTTCAGGCATTGGAATTTGGGATTCGTTTCGGAGTTCGGATTTGAAGTTTCGTGCTTCAATGGCCTTCATCCGATTCCAATCAGGTCGGTGATGTCGATCATCCCCAGCGGTCGGCCGTCGGCATCGATCACGGGGAGCTCGCTGACGTGTCGGGCTCCCAGCAACTGCAGGGCTTCCTCGATGATCGCATCGGGGCGGATGGTCATCGGTCGTTGAGTCATCACTTCAGAGATGGGTCGGTCGAAATGTTCGTCCTGTCGGCGTTCGAGCAGTCGCGCGAGATCGCTGTCCGTGAACAGTCCCGACAACCGGCCGTCTCCATCCACCAGCATGACCGCACCGGTGCGGCGTCCGGGTCGGGAGAGGTTCACGAAGACTTCGCGAATCGTGACCGAGTCGTCGGCGATGCGCACCTGTTCTCCGGAACGCATGACATCCTTCACCGAGGCCAATCGCCGGCCGAGGCTGCCGCCGGGATGAAAGACGGCGAACTGCTGCGGCGTGAAGTTGCGATGCTGGCTGAGAACGAGAGCCAGCGCGTCGCCGATCGCCAGCATCGCGGTGGTGCTCGTTGAGGGAGCCAGTCCGTGCGCACCGGCCTCGACCAACCGCCCAAGCCTGATCGTGACATCGGCCTCTGCACCGAGCGTGCTCGCATTGCCGGCTGTGATCGCGATGATCGACTGGCGGCGCTCGCGAATCAGCGGCAGGAGGCGACAGATTTCGTCGGTCTCACCGCTGTTGGAGAACAACAGCCAGACATCGTCGTCGCCGACGCAGCCGAAGTCGCCGTGCAGGGCCTCGGTCGGATGAATGAAGTGCGCGCGGGTTCCGGTGGAGGAAAGCGTGGCCGCCACTTTGCGGGCGATCAGTCCCGCCTTGCCAACTCCCGTCAACATCACGCTGCCCCGACAGGCCGCCAGCAAATCGATCGCGTCACAGAACTCCACGTCCAGTCGGCGCGAGAGGTCGAACAGCGCCTGGCCTTCGTGAGCGATGATGTCTCGCGCCGCACGCAACTGCGCGAGTCGCGACGCAGGCACGATCGAGGGACCGGTCGAGGACTCGGGCAATGGTTGACGGACTGCGCTCATGCGTGCTTCCTTGCAGCGCGAACCGCACCGTCTTGTTTGGCGCGGGGCGGGAGTGTATCGGCGGCTTCCGGGGGGGTCAATCCGTTCCGGCGCGGGCCGAAGCCGCTGAGGTTTCGTCAGTTGCGACGACTCGCACTCCCCGCAAGAATGCGGCGGTGAAGGGCCGATTGGATTCACCGGATGTTTCGTGCAGCACCCGATTCTGGAGACAGAGCAATGGAAGAAATCGTCAAGGCCGTCATGCAGCAGACCGGACTGTCGAATGAGATTGCTCGACAAGCGGTCGCCGTCGTGTTGAGCCAACTGAAGACGCAGTTGCCAAAGCCGATTGCCGATCAGTTGGAGGCACTCCTGGGTGGCAAATCGGGAGGCGCGGCGGGTGATGCCGATGACGTGATGGGGAGCGTGATGCAGGGACTCGGAGGCATCCTCGGCGGGAAGCAATAGCCACCCCGAGTTAAGCTCTCGTGACTTTCCGCGAAGCGCGGACCGCTTGGGACGTCATGTCCAACCTGCGGGCGAAGAGGAGTCGGCTGCGATGAAACTGGCCTCTGCGATCGTGCTGGCTCAAGCAGCGCAAAACCCCGGCAGCGGGCTGTTGTGCGTGGTGCTGATTGGATTGCTGTTCTATCTGCTGCCGGGAGCGATCGCCATCCTGCGAGGGCATCACAACGCGTTCGCGATCCTGTTGCTGAACGTGCTGTTGGGATGGACGTTCGTCGGCTGGGCCGTGGCGCTCGTCTGGGCCTTCACCGTCGTCGAACGACGCGACTAACAGCCTGTTGAATGTCCTCAGTCGTTTGGGAACCCCGGTTTCGGTGCGTTCGCGGCGATTTCAGGAGCAGGCGTCGGCGCGGGAAGCCCTGTTTCCTTGAGGCCCAGTTGATTGGCGGCGTCCCACAGACGCGCGCCGAAGTTTATTTCCGCCTTGCTCTGAGTGGCTGGGCCCTTCTTGAGCTCGGTCACCACGCGCGGCAGTTCGTCTCGCGCAGCCCACAGCAACGATTGCTTGACCGGATTATCTCGGCTGGCCTTCTTCGCCAAGTCCGCAGTAATGGTTTTGCTGACTCGCTCCGCTTGGGTCATGACGGCAGTAAAGTCGTTGGAATTGTTGGACCGCTTGACCTTGATCTCGTCGTAAATGTGCTTCAATTCGTGGAAGTGTTTGACATCGGCGGCACTGTTCATGGGGAAGTATCCCCAGCCGACGAAGAGCAGCAGCATCGCCAGCACGCCCACCGCACCAAGAGCCTTCGGGTCTTTGAGGAACGCGAGCGAATCGGACAGGGACGAGGACGATGAGCTGCTGCGCGACGGAATCGGCTTGGGTGCAGGTCGGACGGGTGCAGAAACGGGGCGCGACGCAGAGTACGAACTGCTCGATGACATTGAGGAGGAGTAGCCACCGCTCATGGCCGAAGAGGCGGGCGCTGGCCTCGTTTCAACGGGACGGCTCGTTTCAACGGGACGAACTGTCGGCCTCACATCGGCGGCAACCGGATCGGGTTCGGCGGCCACAACTCGCTTCGGCGATTCGGTACGGACCGCCGTCACATCCATTGATTCGGTGCTGAGACGTTTGGATACGGCAGTGGCAGTGGACTGTGTTCGTCCAGTGTCTCGGTGGGGAGCCGCTTGTGGACCGTTCGCCGCGGGTGTTGCCACAACCGCTGTGGGCTTGGACACCACAAGAGAGGGAACCATCGGGGGCGGCGATGCCAGCGCGGTGGCGGCCTGCGCCTGAACCTTCGCCAGCTTGAGCGCCTCAGCCGCCTTGGCCACCGTCGCAACCGCGTTGAGCAGACCGGGGGCACTCGAAGAGGGGAAATACTGGCCAGTCGGACCATTACGGACAAAGTCGGACGGCTTCAACTGGCCGTTCTTGGCCAGGGCAAACACCTGCATGAACCCGACCGGTCCGAATTCGACTCCGCCCATCCAGCCCCACCATTCCGGATCGACATTCGGCGCGAAGGCCCACGCGAGTTCGGCCTTCGCCGATTCTTCTGCCGCTTTGAACGCAGTTTCGGCCTGAGCCATCATCGATTCGGCGATCTGTGCCTTCGCCTGTTCGTAGGCGGCTTGGTAGGCCGCCTGCACATCGACTTGAACGACGGATTCGGCCACTGCCGATTGAAGTGGTGTGAAGTCGTCCAGACTTTCAACGATGGACTGTTCAGCGGCAGGAGTCCTCGATTTGGTGGCCGGCTTCGATTTGGTGGCCGGTACCGGCGTCTTGCTTTCCACTGCCCGATAGGGAAGCACTGCGACCAATCGTCCGATCGAACCGACGCGCCGCCACTTGCCGTTCGCGCCGAGTTTCACTTCGTCATCGGCGGAGACATTGTCATGCTCGGCGAACTTGACGAGCTCTTCAAAACTGAGTGGCCCCAGTTCGTGGCCATGAACCATACAGTACCAATCGTCGAGTCCGACTCGGGTGGTGGAGAGATCGGTCGCCGTGTCGGAGCCGCCCTCCGTCGCCACGGCCGTCCCACCACCGTCGCCGCTCAACCCAAGGCCATCGACCGATCCGGCCGTGACCCAGCGAGGGGAGCTTTCGGAGCGAACTTCATCGTTCGCCGCGACCGTTCCCTTGTCGGCCATCTCCCGAAGTTTTTCGAACGGGACCGGACCGAAGTCTTCGCCGAACATGCGGTAGAACCACTGATCTGCCATGCCGAAGTTCCAAGAAGGTTGTATCTGGTCGTCGTTGCGGGCCGTTGGCCCGTCGAAACCGATCATCACGCGGGGAAGATCGCGCTCCACGGTGCATCGGTGGACGCAAGCGGCTGGAGCACGGTGGGAGCGGGCCGATTGTCCTGTTTCCCGCGAATTGGACAAGACGACGACGACGATCCTCATCAGAAATTCACGAAGTCAAACGCGGACCCCATGTTTTCCGACGTGAAATGTGAGGACTTTGCCCAGATTTCTCACCGAGCCTGCTCCCGCAGCGGGATGGCGATCGTAATCGAGTAGTCGTCGGCACCGTTGGGGGAATCGTTCATGAACACGCTAAAACCAGTCCTGGTTTTCTCCATCGCGACGGTATCACGCCCTTGGCGACGGATGACCCAGGCCTGCGTGAGGTCGAGCTTTCCGCGATGGTCCAGCCAGTCTTCCGGCGACTTGGCGATCTCTTTCCAAGGCTTGCCATTAAACAGGATCTTCCGGGGACGTCCCCAATGCTTGTGCTGATAGGTCAACGCCTCGTCGGAGAAGTGGAAAACGCCGCTGCCATCGACATCGGCGGAGAGAGTGACGGTCCACATTCGGGGCGAGTCGTCGCCGAGGGGCTCGACGGAGTTCGCCGCCGCTGAAATCGAAGCGAAACACAGGAGGATGCCGAGACGCGTGAGCATGGGGTGTTCCTTTTGTCGATCCGGGATTTGAGCCGCCTTACTAAAAGGGGCAGAGCCTGGAACCAACCCAGACTCGCAATCGCGACGATGATATCAACGCGGCACGCCCCATGTTAGAGGCTCCGCATCTCGCGCCGCCATCACACGGACGACGTTGCGCCACGGCACAGTGGGGCACGTTATGGTACGCGCCGGTGCCTGACTCTGAATGCTCCTGCGGAGAACGACCGCGGCGGCATCATTCAGCGGCGAAGTACTGCTTCAGTTCTCGCACCAGTTGTTGGGCGCGATGCTGGAAGACTCTCGAATCGCGCACCCAGCCTTGCGGTCGAACTTTGGTCGAGATTCGCAGGCGTTGTGACCCGGACTTGGCTCGGGTGTCCGACAGTCCGGCCATGATGAGTTCAATCTCGACCGGCGGCGGAGGCGGCGTCCAACTGAAGGAGGGGAGCCAGCTTGACCGTCCGATGCGCATGATGACTCGCTCGGTGGTGACCTCCGACAGCACCGCCTTGTGGTCGCTGACAAAGCCCCCGAGTTTGTAGACCACCATTTCCGAAGCGACGACGGCGGAAAAGGAATTCGTAAAGAGCAGCGGATCGGTCGGTTCGTCGGATGCCGTTTTCGGACGGCCTTCATGCAGCAAATCGACATTGGTCAGCGAGCAGGTTCGGTCGCGTCCGTTTTCCTTGGCCATGTAGAGCGCCTTGTCCGCGCGGCGCAGGAGACTTTCCACCGAGTCGCCCGGTTCCACCTGGGCGACTCCGAACGACGACGTGATTTTCAAACGATCAATCCCGCCAATCTTGGTTTCGCTCAGCGTGTTCCGAAGCCGCTCCGCGCGGCGCACGGCCTGTTCGAGGTCTGTCCCAGGACAGAGGATCACGAACTCTTCGCCGCCGTACCGGCCGACGAGTTCTCCGGAGTAGGTCTCACGCGTGAAGAGCTTGGCGAGATCAATCAAGACCCGGTCGCCGACCTGGTGGCCGTAGGTGTCGTTGACCCGTTTGAAGTGATCGGCATCGGCGAAGATCACGCTGAACGGCTCGCGCGGATTGCGGGCGAACTCGCCAACCATCGCCGTCAACTGCGTTTCCAGTTCGCCGCGATTGGCCACGTTGGTCAGAGCGTCCCGCGTGGCGGCCAGCTTCAGTTCGCGAAACTCCTGCGGTCGTTTGCCACCGCTGCGCGCCATGTCTCGATAGACCTCGGCCACTCCCTGCAGCGTGCCGGAAGCGTCGAACAGTGGCACGGCCTGCAGCTCGACGCGGACCGAATGCCCGTCGGCGCGCTGGGCCTCCATCTGAAACATCGTCGTGCGGCCGGAGTCGATGGCCTGACGCAGCGGGCAGTCGTCGTCGATGATCTCGCCCCCCTGCGGGTCTCGATATCCGAGCAACTTGCACGACCAGTCCTGCCCCAGCATCTCGTTCATCGAGCGGCCGAGCAGACTTTCGGCTCCTCGATTCCAGATCAGGAACTTGCGGTTGGCGTCGAGCAGATGGAAGCCGTCGTAGAGACTTTCGAGCGTGTGCAGGTACGTGAAGATTTGACAGATGGAGATGGCTTCGCGCGCTTCGACGGGACACGCGGGACCGCGATGCCGCCCGACGTCGTTCAGATCGGCCGTCTGCGCCGCGAACGGAAGGCCATCCTGCTGCACCCACCGCGCAAGGGCACTCACGATGTTGCCGTCGAACTGGGTTCCCGAGCCCTCCGTCAGCAGGGTCATGATGTCTTCGTGCGACTTCGCCCGGCGATAGACCTGTTCGGTGCAGAGCGATTCGTACGCATCGGCCACGGCGAGGATCCGCGCTCCCATGTGAATCTCGCGCCCCAGCAGTCGCGAGGAATCGCCTCCGGGCGTGTAGGCCCGCTGCGACTGATCGACGATCTCCAGCACCTGCCGATCGACGCGGCAGGCCTGCAGCATGTCGATGCCGATGTTGTAGTGCAGGGCCATCAGCTCCATTTCGTCGGGGCTGAGCTTGCCCGGTTTGTAGAGCACGTTGTCGGGGACGCCGATCTTGCCGATGTCGTGCAGCAGCGCGGCGACTTCGAGCACGCGCAGATGCCGGCCTTCCCAGCCGAGATGATTGCCCAAACCGACCGCGAGCAGGGCGACTCGACGGCTGTGCCGCACCGTGGCGACATCGCGCTGATGCAAGGCTCCCAGCAGACTGCGCAGAACCGTTTTGCTGATGACTCCATCGAGCGTCAGTTCGGGTGAACCGTCGGCGATGTCATTGGCGGCAGTCTCCGCCAGCGCGAGCAATCCCAGCAGGGCCCGCGAGGAATCGGAAGTGGCTCGCGCATTCGGCGTGACCGGAGGCCCGTCCGCTTCGAGCGAGCGAGACCGGGGCACTTCGGAGGACGGGGCTTCGGCGAGTGCGATCATGGGATCAGTCCAAGTCGGCGGCCAGTCGGACCGCAAACCAATCGGGGTTTCAACGTTCAACACGATCGCCTCCGTGGCCCAGAGGAATGGCAGGGCGAGCGTCCGAACGCATGAGGCGGAACATTCCACACTCGATGCTTTTTTGCTGTGACACCTGCTTGTCGAAACGTAGCTCACACCGACCGCTGGTCAAATCGTTCCACTCGTTCGGATGGGAACGCTTGATCGTTTGAAACCGGTCGCGCCAGTTCTGCGGATTGTCGGTCGCACGACGCGCAGGACGACCAAAGAGAACCTCTCGCGCGGGGCCTATCGCCAGGCGAACGCCGCGCCGGTCAGTCGCTCGAACGCTTCGACGTACTTCGCGCGAGTCCGTTCGATCACGTCGGCGGGAAGGACGGGGGGCGGACTGTTTTTGTCCCACGAGGTCGATTCGAGCCAGTCGCGGACGAACTGCTTGTCGTAGCTGGGCTGGCTGCCACCGGGAACGTACTGATCGGCGGGCCAGAAGCGCGAGCTGTCCGGTGTCAGGACTTCGTCGATCAGGATGATGTCGTTGCCGAGCAGACCGAACTCAAACTTGGTGTCGGCGAGGATGATGCCTCGCGAGCGGGCGTAGGTGGCCGCCTTCGTATAGATGCGCAGGCTCAATTCGCGCAGCGCGACGGCGCGGTCCACACCGACGATGTCACTCATGCGCTCGAACGAGATGTTTTCGTCGTGCCCGGTCTCCGCCTTCGTCGCCGGCGTGAAGATCGGTGCGGGAAGCTGATCGCTCTCGCGCAGAGCGGCTGGCAGTTTGAGGCCGCAGACCGTTTGAGACGCCCGGTACTCCTTCCAACCCGAGCCGGCGAGGTAACCTCGCACCACGCACTCGACGGGGAAGACCTTCGTCTTCTTGACGACCATGCTGCGGCCATCGAGCTCGTCGAGGCTGGTCCCGTCCGGCAAAGGAACATCCGCTGGGTTCATGCTGAGCAGGTGATGCGGCACGTCGAGGAAGCCGAACCAGAACTGACTGAGTTGCGTGAGGATCCGGCCTTTGTCGGGGATGCCGCTCGGCAGCACCCAGTCGAACGCACTAATCCGGTCGGTGGCCACGAACAGCAGCCGGTCGCCGAAGTCATAGACGTCGCGAACTTTCCCGCGCAGCGGTTTTTGGCCCGGAAGGTGGCTTTGCAGCAGGGGATCGTGGGAGCGTGGAGGCATGGTGGCGGCAGGCGATTCTCGAATGCGGAGCGTTCATCAGTTGGTTTCGAGCCTATCATCGGGGCGATTGTTGAACAACCCGACCGGCACTACTACACTTCCGCGAGTCTTTAATGTCTCGGTTTCGCAAAAGTTTCCGGTGATCATCGTGCTGATTGCGCCATCTGCCTCCCTCTGGCGATTCGCTTTCAATCGTTGGTCGTTCACGAGTCGATCAACGATGGTTTCGATTGAGCGTCCTCCCCTCACCTGCCAGACACGCAAGGGCCGTTCATGGGCCTGATCCGCTTCGCCGTTCATCCGGCATCGCTCCTCGACGATTGGCCGGAGGTATACCGTGGCTACCTGACCGGGGCCGACGGTCGAGTCTTCTCGACTCGGATTGAAGTAGACGAAGCGATCATCAGTTGTCGGCGAACAAGTTCGGAAAGCTGCAAGCTCCATGTCGCGTGGCCGGTCCCCGGCTTTGGCCGACCCGTGGTCGCAACCGCCTCACTGCCAGAGCGCGACGAACCGTACCTGCTTCCCGTCGAGTTGGCTCGAGGAAAGATCGTGCAGGTACGGAACCAGGCGTCGCAGTGGGAACTGTCGGGGATGCGCGTCCCACCCGAGTTCGCCGAGCCGGCTCGATTGTCTCATCGCGCGTTCGCACGAGCCGCCTCGTGTCAGGATCGGCCCGACGAATCGAGCCAACTCGCCAACGAGGCGCTTCACCACGCCTGTGCCGCCGCCGAAGTTCTCACGAACGGTTACGCCGAGCAGGCGTTGTTGGGTCGCCTGCAACGGTTCGGTGGTCTCCCCGCATCGATCGGTTGCGAGTTGCAGGGATCGACGCCGAAGCCCGAGGCCAATGAACTGTTTGCCGCCGCGTTCAACTCGGCCACCGTCGCCGTTCCGTGGCGGAAGATCGAAGCGGTGGAAGGGGAATACGACTGGGATCCCTGCGACCGGCAACTCGAATGGTGCGAGCAGCAGAAGCTGATGGTGCGCGGCGGTCCGCTGATCGATCTCGGTCCCGACGGCCTCCCCCCGTGGCTGGCCCGCTGGGAGCACGACATCTTTAACTTGCAGAGCTTTGTGTGCGACTTCGTCGAGACGGCGATCTCCCGCTACGTCGGCCGGATTCGCATCTGGGAGGTCGCCGCGCGGCTCAACACCGGCGGCGCGCTGTCGCTGACCGAGGAGAACCGGCTGACGCTCGCCGCGCGCGTGCTCGATGTGGCCCGCCAGGTGGACGAAGAGGCGCAGTTGCTGATTCGCATCGATCAGCCGTGGGGCGACTATCAGGCACGCGGCCAGCACCGCCTCTCGCCGTTGCAGCTTGTCGATGCCCTGCTCAGGTCGGGTGTCGGCCTGGCGGGCGTGAATCTCGAGTTGGCGATGGGCTATCTGCCGCGAGGCAGCGCGCACCGCGATCTGCTCGACATCTCGCGCTTGATCGACATGTGGAGCGTGCTGGGCGTCCCCATTCACGCCACGCTGGCCTGTCCGTCGAACGGCGACGACGATGCTCTGGCCGGTCCCGAGTGGGAAGTCGAACCCCGCATGTGGGCCAGGCCGATCGACGAAGAGGGTCAGGCCGACTGGGTCGACCATGTCCTCGAACTGCTGCTGGCCAAGCCTTCCATTGCCGGTGTGTCGCTCACGCACTTCTGTGACGGCGATCCCCACCCGTTCCCGCAAGCCGGACTCCTGCGCACGGATGGCACTCCGAAGCCCGCCATCGAACGGATCAT
>JBBPIS010000002.1:720-129175 GCA_038040225.1 Planctomycetota bacterium | reverse complement strand
GTTCTGAGTCGATTTCGCAAGGATGACATGGAGCATACGGACGGGGCAATTGTTCGAGCGGCGTCGGCGGCCGAAGTTTGGGCCAAAGATGGCATCTCGGTGGCGATGAATCAGTTCAATGGAGAGGCGGAAGGCGGGCCAGAGACAACGGCGACTTCGTGATGGGTCGGAGACCGTGGTCGCGAAACGATGTTGTTCAACCGAGAATGCGGACAAGTCGCGGACTGGTTGCAAATCGGCGTGAATCCGTTACAAAGCTGTCCCTTTCCAAAGGTGATTTCCAGCGGACACTTCCGCCGGGACCGTGCGTGAGTTTCAAGATTTCAACCGTGGTGTGTCCCGGCGAAACAAGTTTTCCAATGGGCTGATCGAGCCGGTAGACATGCTGGTCAGCGCGATCAGCGGCAATTCTCGAAGGGGTTTCATTTTGTCAGAGTATACGTACGAGGGGATGTTCCTACTGGACAGCAACCGGTTCGCGGCCGATGCCGAAGGAACGCAGCAAGCCGTTCGTGGCATCCTGGATCGCGTGGGTGCGAAGATGGTGGCGTCCCGGCCCTGGCAGGATGGCAAGCTCTGCTATCCCATTCGCAAACAGCGGAAGGGCCTGTACTACCTGACCTGCTTCACGATGGACGGCGATCAGATGGCCGAGCTGAACCGGCTCTGCAAGCTGAATGACACCATTCTGCGTCAGTTGGTGATTCGCCATCCGAAAGTCATTTTCGACGCCATGGTCGATGCCCTGACATCGCACGATGGTGCCTTGCACAGTCCAGAACAACGACCCGATCCGCGCGATCCGCGTTCGGGTGGATACGGTGAGAAAGAGCGAGTCCCCGATGGGATCGAAGAGGAACGCTGATCGAGCGCTCTCGCGGCTGATCGGACTGCCGACAATTCGGCGCCCAGCCGAGGAATGGTTTGTTCCATGTCGGCCTCGAAAGGAGCCCTGTCATGGCGAGTTTCAACAAGGTCATTTTGATTGGCAATTTGACGCGCGATCCGCAAGTGAAGTACACGACCGGTGGGACTGCGGTTGCCGAGGTGACGCTGGCTGTCAATCGGCAATGGTTCGACAAGCAGTCCAACACGAGAAAAGAAGATACGACGTTTGTGGACGTGACCTTGTGGGGGCGCACCGCAGAAGTCGCAGGCGAGTATCTGGCGAAGGGGCGTCCCGTTCTGATCGAAGGACGACTCCAACTGGACAGTTGGGAGGATCGCGAGACCAAACAGAAGCGCAGCAGGCTGCGAGTGGTCGGCGAAAACATGACGATGTTGGGCAGCCGTGGTGATGGGGGCGGAGGCGGATCGGGAGGTCGTGCTCCTGCGGCGGTCGCTCACGATCAGGGCGGTGGAGATCAAGGTGGCTTTGGCCAGGAGGCCGATAACCATCCAAGCTACGAAGACACATCGAGTGGTCCCGCGAGCGGGCCACCGAGCGACGAGGTTCCTTTCTGACGATTCGGTTTTCTCAAATGAGCAGCCTGTCAGGCGGATGTCAGTTGGTGACTCCCTGACTTCGATAAAACAAGACAACCAGTTTCGACCGATCGCGGTCGGCAAGCATTCACGGGATTGAGCACGATGGCACGCAGCACGCACACCGCTTCCGGACGACCACGAGTCAAACGTCAGGTTGAATTGCTCTTGGCGGACAACGTCGAGTCTCTCGGTAAACGCGGGGATGTCGTTCGAGTTCGTCCCGGTTATGCGCGGAATTATCTCCTGCCAAACGGTCTCGCCACCGTGGCCACCGAAGCGAACAAGCGCCGCGTTCAGAAGCACCAGGAAAACATCGAACAACTCGAAGTCGATCGAGTCAAGCAGCTCAAGGTCCGGGCCGATGCGGTCGGCAAGTACAGCGTGACGCTCGAAGCGAATGCCAACGAGGAAGGTCATCTGTACGGCTCGATCATGGGCGGAGACATCAGCAAGGCGCTGAAGGCGGCCGGTTACATGGTCGAGACTGAGGATGTCCGGCTGGAGGGGCCGCTCAAGGAACTGGGCATGTACACCGTCAAGATCCACCTGCATGCCGAGGCCCAGTCGGAGGTCAAGGTGTGGGTTGTGCCCGCCGCGAAGAAGTGATCTGCGGACCGGCGGATCAGTCGTTCACAACCGCGACGCGCCCTTCCCTGTGGCGCGTCGCTGCGTTTGAGTCCGTGAACTCATTCGCAAGGAGGGCTGGCTGTCATGGCTGACTCAAAGTCCCGCGCCGACTTCTCTGGCGCGCATCTTCCTCCGCAGAACCTCGCCGCCGAGCGCAGCGTGCTCGGCAGCGTGATGCTCGAAAATCACGCCATCGACGAGATTGCGGACATCCTGCATCCCGAGCACTTCTACAGCGACATCCATCAGTCGATCTATGCCGGCATCCTGCGGCTTCACGAAGGAAATCGACGCTCTGACATTGTCACGCTCGCTGAGGAACTCGATGCGCGCGGGCAGTTGGAAGACATCGGTGGCCCTCCGTATCTGCTGGAGATTCTGGAAACGGTCCCGCACGCCGCGCATGCGAAGTACTACGCGGAGATCGTGCGCGACAAGTGGATCCAGCGCAGCCTGACCAACGTCTGCACTGAGATTCTCCGCGACTGCTACGATGGATCCGACGACACCGCCGACGTGCTGCAGCGCGCCGAACAGGGCATTTTCCAAATTCTGGAGAACCAGGAGGTTGGTCACAAGCTGAGCATGGATGAGATCATGCTCGCCACCCTGGATCGCATCCATGCTCGGTCCGGCAAGGAGGGATCGATCAGCGGGTTATCGACCGGCTTTGTCGAACTCGACCGGCAGACGAACGGCTTTCAACCCTCGGAGTTCGTGATTATCGCCGCCCGTCCCTCGATGGGTAAGACCGCCTTCGTCTGCAACGTCGCCGAATGGGTGGCCGGGTCGGGCGAGACCCCGACGCTGATCTTCAGTCTCGAACAATCGAAGCTCGAACTGGCCGAACGCTTTCTGTGCATCCGGGCACGGCTCGACGGACACCGCCTGCGCAAGGGACAGCTCGAACCGGCAGAGCAACACGCCCTGTTGGAAGCGGCGTCGGAACTGAGCAAGCTGCCGTTGTTCATCGACGACCAACCCGGACGAACCGTCGGTCAGATCAGTGCGATTTGTCGGCGGCTCAAGCGCAACAAACACATTGGTCTCGTCATCATCGACTACCTGCAACTGATCGAGTCGGATGACAAGCGAGCCAACCGCGAACAGCAGATCGCGCAGATCACTCGGCGTCTGAAGGGGATAGCCAAGGAGTGCGAAGTGCCAGTGATCGCCCTGTCGCAGCTCAATCGCGGAGTGGAGTTGCGCGAGGACAAGCGTCCCCGGCTGGCGGACCTGCGTGAGAGCGGGGCCATCGAACAGGATGCCGACATCGTCATGTTTCTGCACCGACCCGATGCCTACAACCCGGACGATCGCCCCGGCCTGGCCGAGATCGTCGTCGCCAAACACCGCTCCGGCCCGACGGGCATCGTCAACCTGCAATGGAAGAAAGAGTCGATGCGGTTCACGGACCACGACGGCGGCATCGATCACTCCATCGCCGACAAGTTCTGAGGTAAAGCGGTAATACGTGTGAATTTTTCACGCCACTGGGCTTGCCCCAGTGGTTCAACGGCTTCTGCGCCACTGTTCAGCAAAAGACGAGTAGTGCGGAAGCCGTTGAACCACCGAGACAAGCTCGGTGGCGAGATGTCTTCAAGAAAGGCTCACAGCTTCTCAGGCGTTGCTTCGTTGGGATCTGGATACCTTTGGCGTGAGTACCGTGCTGTTATGTCCGACGATCTTTCCGGCTCCGTATCGATGTTGTTCCAGCGGTTCCGGGCCGGTGACCCTGCCGCTGTCGAGCGGATTTGGAATCGCTTTCGGCCCCGGCTGACGGCCCTGGCCGAGAAGGCGCTCGCCGGACGTTGGAAGCGGATGGCGGATGCCGAGGACGCCCTGCAAAGTGCCTTCATCAGCTTCTGGCAGCGGGCCGAACGAGGCGACTTCGGTGATGAGATGACTCGGGACGACCTCTGGAACGTCCTCGGCACGATCACCGTGCGCAAGGCCCTTCGCCAGCAACGGCACGAGTCCGCGCAGAAACGCGGCGGTGGCCGCCATCGTGAGACCGTCGATCTGCACGAGACCGCCTCACCACCGAACTCGCCCGAGTTCGATGTCGTCTGCGCCGAGATGCTGGAATTGCTCGAACCCGATCTGCGGTCGTATGCCCTGCTCCGCCTGATGGGCCACAAGAACCGCGAGATCGCCGACCAGTTCGGCTGCACCGAGCGCAAGGTTGAACGCAAGCTGCAACTCATCCGAGCCGTCTGGGATGGTGAAGTCGCTCGCTGGACGGAGTGATTTCACTTTTGGTCGCCCTCGTCGGTTGACGTCTTTCCAAAAATCTCACGAAATCTTGTCGGGAAGCGGTTCCCGTTGGGAATCTACTGGGGGAACCGTCCGATTCGTCCGCGCGAGAACACCCGCCATGAGTCACTCGTTACCGTCCGTCGGAGCGCTGCGTGAGATCGATTCGGTCTGCGATCGGTTTGAGGCCGAGTGGTTGGTGGGCCACAAACCGCGCGTGGAGGATTTTCTTGCGGACGCGACGGCCTGCGACCGCGAAGCGTGGCTGTCGGCGCTGCTCGATGTGCAACGCGAACTGATTTGCCGAGACAACGCAGCGTCCCCCGTGACAACAATCCCACTCACCGCACCACCGGCGACGGCCTCCTCCGTCGCGACAGTCCGGTTGCGAGTGACGGCCGGTCCGCACTCGGGCCGGGAATTCGAGTTCGATCGCCACGAAACACTGCTCGCCGGACGATCGTCGTTCGCACAGTTGCGGCTCGACGATGATGTCCATTTCTCACGCAATCACTTTCGATTGGAGGTCAATCCGCCCGAGTGCCATCTGATCGATCTCGACAGTACCAACGGCACGTTCGTGAACGGGAAGCGGGTTCGCCAGCAACACTTGAAGGATGGTGATGTCGTTTTGGTGGGAGACACCGAATTGACCGTGACGAGCATTGATCCACAAGCGACTCTGCTCCGGGTGGCTCCACCGCCTGCCAGACCAAAGCGGACAGGAGCGGCGACTTCGCCAAGCCGGATGCCGACCGTTCCCGGCTACGAAATTGAGAGCGAGATCGGCTGGGGCGATCTCGGCGCAACCTACCGCGCGACCCGGCTGGCAACGGGCGAACCGTGTGCCTTGAAGCTGCTCACGCCCGCCGACCGGATGAACGAACGCACCGTGCAGACCTTTCTGCGCGAGGCCGGCGTGCTCAGCCAACTGCATCATCCCCACATCGTGCGACTGCTGGACCTCGGCTCGGCGAATGGCCTGCTCTACATCGCGACCGAGTTCGTTCCCGCCGTGAAATGGGATGCCGTGATGGAGCAGGCCTCTCCAGCGAATCGCATTCGCGTGGCGTGCGGTCTGATCTGTCAGGTGCTCGACGCACTCGAGTACGCTCACACGCGGTCATTCGTCCACCGCGACATCAAGCCGTCGAACGTGCTGGTCCGGCGCGAGGGCCGACGGCTGGTGGCCAAGCTCAGCGACTTCGGACTCGCCAAGCGCTATGCCGATGCGGGACTCAGTCAACTGACGCGCGACGGCGATGTACTCGGCTCGCTGCCGTACATGTCGCCCGAACAGTTCATCGACTCGCGCCACGCCAAGCCGACGTGCGATCTCTATTCGGCGGGCGCAACGCTCTATCGCCTGTTGACCGGTCACGACCCGTTCGCCTTCGCGAAGGGGGCATGCAAGTTCCGAGCGATCCTCGAAGACGAACCGATCCCACTTCGCAAGACCTTCCCGCAGGTTCCCGAATCACTGGCCAAGATCGTTCACCGCGCTCTCGCGAAAGACCCACAGCAACGCTTCTCATCCGCCGCCGAGATGCGTCACGCCCTGCTCCCCTTCGGTCGTCGCAAGTGAATCGCGGTGAAAGGGGGCAGGAACAAGCCGTAGGCCGGACGCCGACCTCCGAGCGCCGTGAATTCATCGTTTTCATCTTTCTGCCTCTCTCTTTCTGTCTACTGCCTTGTCTGTGCATGAAGGAGACAGACAGAAAGAGAGAGGCAGAAAAATCGCTGCGCAACAGTTCCATCGTCGCCACCACTTTGTTTGCCCGAGTCTCATCTGATCTAATCCCGCCTCACCGTTCCATCATCTAGGGAGGGCCGTCCCGATGAGTGACCGCGAACCGCCCAAAGCCGCTGAGTCCATGCAAAACTCGCTCGCCAATCGTGAGACGGTCGCACCGTCCGGGTTGGAGGATTCGACTCCTACTGGCAGCGGGCCGTTCACGGCCCTGCCCTCGCAGTTCGGGCGGTATCGCGTCACGAAGTTGCTCGGCTACGGAGCGATGGGAACCGTTTATCTGGCGTTCGATCCAGAGTTGAACCGGGAGGTCGCGCTGAAGATTCCGAAGGCCGATCTGGCGAAAGATCCCGCGTTGTGGGAGCGGTTTCAGCGGGAGGCTCGGGCGGCGGGCGATCTCGATTTTCCCTCCATCTGCGGGATGTACGAGGTCGGTCAGATCGACGGGACGCACTACATCTCGATGCAGTACATCGATGGTCGGCCGCTGTCCGAGTTTGTCTCGGACAATCAGGCTCCCCGCAAGGTGGCTGGCGTCGTCCGCAAGCTCGCGCTGGGGTTGGCTCATGCGCACGAGCGAGGCATCGTCCATCGCGACTTGAAGCCGGCGAACGTGATGATCGACACGCATGGCGATCCGGTCATCATGGACTTCGGGCTGGCCCGCCGACTCGAAATGGGAGGCGATGTCCGCGCGACGCAGTCGGGCATGATCGTCGGTTCGCCCGCCTATATGTCGCCCGAGCAAGCCAAAGCCGAGCACGACCAGATTGGCCCGAGGACCGACATCTACGGCCTCGGCGTGTTGTTCTTCGAGCTGCTGACCGGGTCATTGCCGTTTCGCGGCCCGATGGTTGTCGTCCTCGGCCAGATCGCCACGCAACCCCCTCCGAAACCATCGAGCCTGCGCGCGGATGTCGATCCCAGGTTGGAATCGCTCTGCCTGAAGATGCTGGAGAAGCAGCCACAAAACCGCCCGGCATCGATGACTGAGGTGGCTCAGACGCTGACCGACTGGCTGAAGGGAGGCGGTTCATCACCCGAGATCGCTTTGCGAGAAGCGACCTCACCCACCGAATCGCTTGCCCTGACACCCGCGAAGCCAGTCGCGTCGCCTCGTACCGCCAAGGCTGATGGGATCGAAGCTCAGAAGCAGCGCGTGACCGATCTGCTCGACAAGCGCGAGTACAGTGCGGCCATCGAGTTGCTGGACAAGATCGTCAACCTGCGCGACGAGCGATTCGCGCCGCTGGTCGCGTGGGCACGTCCGCAATTGAAGGCGGCTCGTGCCACCGAGCAGAAGCTGCGTGAAGCCTCGGCCCCGTCGTGCGACACCGCCCAGCAACTGCTCAAACACTACGACTACACGGGCGCGGCCGAGTTGCTCGCACAGGTTCCGATCGCCTACCGCAGCGTCGAACTGCGCGACCTGTTGGAAAAGGTCACCGATCTTCGTGACGAGTGTGAGCACCTGCAACGCGACATCGAAGAAGCCGTCCGAGCCGGCGACACCGAGACTCTGCCCGCTCTGGTCAAACGCCTGTACAAGCTGAGGCCCAACAACAAGGCCATCAAACAACTCGCCGCCGACTTGAAGGAGCACGGTGCTGCCAAAGTCATCGCCCGCAGAAAAGGTCAACGCCGCTTTCTCGACCCCGCCGGACGAATCGTCGAACCACAGCACATTGTGTGGAGCATCGTCCTCGTCGTGGGACTGTTCGTGGGTGTGAGCTTGATGGTCAACGACTACCTGAAGGGTAGAAAAGATCCCGTTCCCCCACCGCCGCAGCCGACGGAAACAGATCCGCCAAAAACGAGTCCGCCCCTACCGACGCCCATCGCAGCGAGCGAATTGTTGCCGCAGACGATCACTTCACAGGCCACCGGCATGAAGCTGACGTTGATCCCGGCGGGGACGTTCACGATGGGTTCGCCCGCATCGGAATTGGAGCGATCAGCCGAAGAAGGCCCGCAACACACGGTCCGCATCTCGCAGCCGTTCTACATGGGGGTGCATGAGGTGACTCAGGGGGAGTATGAGCAGGTGATGGGGACCAACCCGAGCTATTTCTCGAAGCGTAACGTTGGTAACAACAATGTCAGCGGACAGGACACGAGTCAGTTTCCCGTGGAGCTAGTCGCTTGGTACGACGCGATTGAGTTCTGCAACTCGCTGAGTGCGAAAGACGGCTTGCCCGCGTACTACACGCTGACGAACGTGAAGCGCAAGGGTCAGAAACCGAATGACTCGATCACCTCGGGGATTGTCTCGGTGTCCGGTGGCCGGGGCTATCGGTTGCCGACGGAGGCCGAATGGGAATACGCCTGCCGGGCCGACACGACGACGCCGGTCCATTTCGGCAGCGTCTTGAACGCAGACAAGGCCAACGTCAACGGGGACTTTCCGTACGGCACGACGACGAAGGGGAAGTATTTGAAACGATCGACGACGGTCGGCTCGTACCCGGCGAACGCGTTCGATCTGTACGACATGCACGGGAACGTGTGGGAGTGGTGCGAAGACGTGTACGACGCAAAGGTGTACGCGGACCGCGCAGAGACAACGATTGATCCCCTGGTCAAGAATGGTTCGGAATATCGTGTGTTGCGCGGCGGTTCGTGGGACAATTCCTCCGAGGATGCCCGCTCGGCCGGTCGGAACAGCGGCACGCCCGAAGGCCGGAGCAACGTCAGCGGTTTTCGGGTGGTGTTCTCTGCCGCTGCCATCAGGACTCCGGGGGATGTAACGGGAAGGGGGCCACTGTTGAGGGGGCCTGAGTTGGCTGCCGTCATGAACGTCATCAGCAAGGATCTGCACGGCGTGGATCGGAAGAAACCCGAAGGGGATACGACGCTGAAGTACTATCACGAGCTGCTCAAGAGCAGTGTCGAAAAGTCGCCGGAGGGGCCGCGCAATTGGCCGTCTGCTGACTTGCAACAAAAACTGGAGCAGCTTCCGGGGTTGAAGGAACACCTCAGGGAGCGTCCTGACGGCGGGCGTGTGGCTCTGATCCGACTGATTGTGAGGAGCTTGGGGAACTTAGCATTCGAGGAATTCAAGCCGTCGATTCCAAACGATCAAGATCGTCTCGATGTGTTCAACAGACTCCCTCCCGAGAAGCAGGCGGAGATTAATAAACTTGACCCTAAAGAGGGTCGGCAGGTGCTGAACCGCATGTACTTCATGCAGCGCGGCGACAACTCCCCGGAGCGAATTCAAGAGCTTCGACGTCAGATCGACCAGCTCTTGAACGAGTTGGGATTGCCGTCAATACAGCAGCCACCATTGGGTGGCGATGGCTTTCGGCCTGGCGCTGGCTCCGGCGAATAGCACCTGACCCCTGGCTTTGTTTGACGATGGGGAGTTGTCATGACCCGCAGCGCTCGTTGGTCGATCACGAATGGGCTGTACCACGTCCTGAACCGTGGTTTGTGGTGTCATGATCCGGATCCTGCACAGCAGAGTGGGGGTCTCGATTTCAGCCCCGGTTCGGTTACAGTGGACTGACAAAGGAGGGACGCGATGTCCGCAGTCGTATTTGGTGTTGTTCGGGGAGGCCGGATCGTCACCGAGGCTCCGTTGCCGGAAGGGATGCGGGTGGAAGTACGACCGTGCGACGAGCGGGTGGAGTTCACGCCCGAGGAGCGGGCGGAGTTCACCGCGTGGGAAACGGCCAGTGCCGACGCGCTCGATTTCGTCGAACGACGGGATGGGGAGGAACCGCCCCATGAAACGCGGTGAAATCTGGCGCGTGCGGCTGCCCGCCAGTCAGGGTCATACCCAAAGTGGCGAACGACCGGCCTTGGTGATTCAGGCCGACAAACTCAACGCTTCCTTGCCGACGGTGTTGGTTGTTCCGTTCACCAGCACGCTTGCGACGCAGCGGTTTCTCGGAACGGTGCTGATGTCGCCCGATGGGACCAATGGTCTCACTCTGCCATCCGACGCACGGGTGTTTCAAACGCGAGCCGTCGACAGACAGGCCTGCGCCCAATGTCTGGGCCAACTCAAGCCGGACGATGTCGAGACGGTCCTGAAGATGCTCGATGAGCTGACGGGACGATAGCCCGGTAGTGCGCTGGAATAGTGTTGCTGGTTGAGGACCATCATGCAATTGCTCATCACGTCCGGTCCCGATGCTTCGCGGGCGATTTCGCTCGGGGATGAGGGGGTGTTGCGCGTGGGGCGTGGGGTGGAGTGTGAGGTTCGGTTGAACGATGCGGCGATGTCGCGGGGGCAGTTTGAGTTGAGGGTCGAAGCCGGGAGCGTGTGGCTGCGGGATGCGAACAGTCGGTTTGGGACATTCGTCAACGGCGTGAAGACGGCCGAGTGCGAGTTGCGGCCGGGGGATGTCATTCGCGCGGGGGAGACGTCGTTTCGCGTGGAGGCTCCTCTGCCTGACAACCGGACGACGATTGCTCCGATGGTGGAGCGGGGGATGGAGACTCCAGTCCGTCCTTTCCCATGCATTCCCGGTGCAGAAGAGAAGACGGACGGGCAGGAGTGCCCATCCTACGGGGGGAACACAGTCGATCCTCGACGGTTGGCTGGGCGGCGGTTTGTGCGGTTCGAGGTAAAGTCGATTGTGGCCGAGACACAGTCGGGAATCGTGTGGCGGGTGTGGGACACGCACATGAAGACCGAGGCGGCGTTGAAAATCTTCTGGCCCGAGCAGATGGCCGAACCGGCGGCGGTGGCTCGGTTCCTGCGAGCAGCTCGGACGGTGTTGCCGCTTACGCATCCGAACCTCGTCGAGCTGTACGACTCGGGACAGGATGAGGGTTTGTGTTGGATGGCCAGTGAGTTTGTGGACGGTGAGAACGCAGCACAGCTCATTCATCGCATCGGCATTGCGGGAATGCTCGACTGGCGGCAGACGCTCAAGATTGGTTTGCATATCGCGCGGGCGTTGGAGTTCGCCGCCGGGCACCAGATCGTGCATCGCAAGATCACGCCGCGCTGCATTCTCGTGAGGCGAGCGGATGGTGCGGCTAAGCTGGGCGGACTCGGGTTGGCCAAGTCGTTGGATGACGATGCCGCTGCCAGGGTGACTCGCGCGGGGGAGATCGTCGGCGATCTGGCGTATTGCTCGCCCGAGCAATCGCTCGGCAAGCAGGTCGATGCGCGGTCCGATCTCTACAACCTGGGAGCCGCGCTGTATGCCCTACTCACAGGACGGCCTCCCTGCGAAGGCCGCTCGTTGGCCGAGACTCTCGACAAGATTCAGATTCAAACGCCGGAGCCACCGACCAAGTACCACCTCGCCATCCCGCCACTGTTCGAGGGCGTCGTGCTGCGGCTGTTGGCGAAGCGTCTCCAGGACCGCTTTGACGACGCGAAGTCATTGCTGCTCGATTTGGAACGGGTGGCGAAGTATCTCGGCGAGACGGCGCTGCTTTAGGGATGACCGTGCAACCTGCTCGCATTTCGTAGGGCACGTTCTCGACGCGGGTGATCTGTTGTGGGCGGACTTCGCCGAAGTCCGCGAACCGATTTCGACGAAATCGGTCTACAGTTGGTTGCGGCTAAACGAAAATCGCCTCGTCGTACGGCGGCAGTGCTTCATCCGAGCTGACGCCCAAGAACTAGGGGTCTGACGCCGCCCCGTTCCGAAATGGCATCACTGATGGCCGTGTGATGTCTCAAGTCACCTCGATCACCGGCGCGCCGAGGACATCGAAGCGGGGGGTGACACCGAGGCCCGGCTGGGTGGAGGCGGACATGCGGCCGTTCGTTCTCTGAGGGGCACCGGTCGCGTGGCTGACCGTGACGTAGCTGTTGAAGTCGGTGGTGGTGAAGAGGAGTTCGGGGGGAGTGCTTTGCGCGAGGTGGGCGATGGCGGCGGTGACGATGTCTCCGCCCCAACTGTCTTCCAGCGTCATCGCGATGCCGAGTGAGGCGCACAGGTCGCGGGCTTGCTTCGCCTTCGTCAGGCCGCCGAACTTGCTGATCTTGATGTTGACGACGTCCATCGCCTTGTCGGCGTGGCCTCGCAGCAGCATTTCGATCGAGTCGAGGTTTTCGTCCATCACGAACGGCAGGTCGCAGTGACGGCGGATCGAGAGGCATTCGTCGTAGGTGCGGCAGGGCTGTTCGATGTAGACGTCGATGTCGCCGACCCCCTTCACCACTCGCATCGCATCGTGCATGAGCCAGCCCGTGTTGGCATCGGCAATCAGCCGGTCGCCCGGTTGCAGTTGAGCGGCCACCGCGCGGATCCGGGCGATGTCGGTGAGGGCCTCGCCGCCGACCTTCAGTTGGAATCGGTGATAGCCCTCGGCGCGATAGCCCGCGACCCTGGCGGCCATCGCGTCGGGAGACTCCTGCGAAATGGCCCGGTACAACGGCACATCGTCTCCGTACCGCCCGCCCAGCAGTTCGCACACCGGCATCCCAGTCGCCTGGCCGAGCAAATCCCAGCAGGCCATGTCGATCCCCGACTTCACGTAGGGATGCCCCTGCAACGCGGCGTCCATGCGCCGGTTGAACCGCGTCACTTGTGTCGGATCTTCTCCGATCAGATGCGGCCCCAACTCGCGAATCCCTGTGCGAACGCCCTCGGCATACGCGGGGAGATAGAACGGTCCGAGCGGACAGACCTCGCCGTATCCCGTCAGACCGGCATCGGTCTCGACGGCGACGACGGTGCTGTCGAACACCGAAACCGACTTGCCGCCCGACCACTTGTAGCTCCCCTCGCGAAGCGGAAGTTCAACGCGATAGGCTTGAATGCGGGTGATCTTCATCTCACTGGGCCTTCGGGGTTGAGGGAGCGTTCTGTTCCGCGGCAATCATGGCCCTCGCCTTCCACAGCGATTGCAGGACCGCGTCGACGTACTGTTCTTCGGCGAAGGGGCTGAGGATGTAGCTCTTGAGGGCGACCATTGGTTCTCCGTAGTCGGACTCGCGGTAGCAGTCGGTCAGCGAGATCACGACGCCCTCCCCTGCCAGGGCGTCTTCTTGAACGAGGTGGAAGACGCGGCGGTTGTAGTCGTTGTGGGCGCGAAGCTGCTCGCGGTACGAGGCGTCTTTCTGCTCGCGATCGAGCACGCCGAACGTGTCCACGCCGTCGGGGTAGACTCGGAACAGGGTGACCGGTCCGAAGTTGCCTCGATTGACGACGGTCGTCGATTCATGGCCTTCGAGATGTTCGCGCAAGACCTCGGCCATCGAGACGACGTGTCCGAGCAGCGACCTCAGCCCGTCCTTGCCGAACAGGCGCAGATTGGCCAGCGCGGCGAGGACGCCGCTTCCCGAACGAGACGTCTCCAGCGTGTAGCGGCCGGGATGATAGTGCCCATCGTGGAACAGGTACGGCGTGTCCGACTGCTTGCGCGAGATCAGCTCCAGATCGCGAGCGTCCTTCACGAGGAACAGCGTCGAGACGTAGGGGCAGAAACCCGTCTTGTGGAAGTCGATTCCAATCGAATCGGCCAGCGGCAGTTGTCCGATGCGACGCTTCGCTCCAGCCAAGGCCCTGACCGTGCGATGCCGAAAGCCGAGCGGATTCGTTCCGAAGTCGT
Source organism: Planctomycetota bacterium (assembly GCA_038040225.1). GTDB lineage: Bacteria > Planctomycetota > Planctomycetia > Planctomycetales > Planctomycetaceae > Schlesneria. The sequence goes on along the minus strand of JBBPIS010000002.1, from coordinate 115,530 downwards.
AGTCGTTGAAGACCGACCACGCCCAGCCGATGACGGCATCGGCGTGGATGTGCGGTCGATAGTCGAGGTGGAACTCCTCGACCAGCCGATCGCGAATTTCCTGAATGGCGTGCAGGTCATCGAGTCCGAAGTGATCGGTCGTCCCCATCGTGGCCACGATCGCCGCGATCTTGCCGCCGTCCTTGAGGATGTCTCGCGCCATCGACTCCAGCAGGCAGGTCCGCATTTCATTTTCGGGTGAGCACGGAATTTGAATCACGTTCTCCTGGCCGATGCCCAGCCAGTTGGCCGCACTCAGGCAGGCGTAATGCGCCCGCTCGGAACAGAGGATCACCGTCCGTTCGCGCAGCCCCGCTCTGCCAGATCCAGGACACGCCTTTTCGAGACCGAGCTTGGCCCCATACAGCAGTGTCGCCGTGCCGCCGAACGTGAAGAGGCCCGCCGAGGTTTGAGGCTCATACCCGACGAGCGCCGCCGTCATCGACGAGACTTCCACCTCAGCCACGGCCACCTGCCGGGACGATTCCTCGCTGCACAAGTTCGGGTTGTAGATCGACGGCAGCAGCCCGCCGATCACGCTCGCGATCGTCGGCGGCGGGATGACATTGATCTGCGCACGCGGATGTCCCCAGATGAACATGCCGGACAGATGTTCGACGAGCGTCTGCGTCACCTGTTCAAGCGGCCGCGGTTCGTCATCGACCCGCGATTGCTTGGCCGCGTCGTAATCGAGCACCGCCGGCTCGCCCAGCAGCGGCGACGCCGACTTCATCGCGTCGAGCTGATCCAGCGCCCGCAAGAACGAGAAGACGAAGTAGGCATCGTGAACCCGATCCGACACCGGTTGCGGAAATGCCTGCCGAAGCGAGGCGACAAGGTCGAGATAGGGTGAGGTCATCGAGCGGTCATCTCCGGAGGCACGAAGTCAGAAACCACGGAAAACACGTAATCTCGAGTCGGGTTGGTGAGTCGGTCGTTCCGCCGCGCTTCGCACGTCCTGTCGCACTCGCCTTCATTCAACCGATGTAGGTGATGGCGTCTTGCCACTCGTGGGGATCGCTCAACTGATCCGCCAGGGCCAGAAATTCCATCACGACCGAAAGCCGACCGTGGGGCCGGACCATGAAGACGCCCGGCGACCGGTGCCCTGCGCCAATATGCTGCTCCAGATGGGATTTCATCGTCGATTGATCCCGCGTCACGAGAATGCGGTCTTCGCGTTCGGCCCAAAGCAGAATTCCAGGGTCATCCGTTCCCAAAGGGACACCATCAACATCGCCGATGCGCACGACGTCCAAGGCAGACTCCTCGGTCGCATTGTGACGACAAACAGCGGACCAGGCGGGTCCGCGCAGGTGCTCGTCGAGAACAAACCGCAGCGACATCTTTCAGCTCACTCCGGCTGACCGTTTCGCAATGAGCCGTTGTCGCAATTCAGCCAGATTCGGCGTCATCGACGGACTGTCGGCCTGCTGTCGCACGTCCTCGTGACATTGTGCGACGTAGGCGTTGCTCGCGGACGGATCCTCCAAATGGAATGCAATCAACTTATAGATCGTCGCCAGTGGAAGCGTGGGAAATTCCTCCCACAACATCTCCGCCGAGCAGCCTTCGTTGAACCGCGCCACGACATGGTGGTATCCGATCCGGTGCCCCGAGACCCGAATGAACCCATCCGCATCCGCGATCAGAAAGTCTGGCAATGCCGTCGTCATGGCCATCGTGCGCCCCTTCCATTCTTTTTCTGCCTCTCGGACATGAGTCAATTCCACTCACAGGCTATCCTGCTCGGTCAGTCGTTTCCACAAACGTTCTGGAAAGTCGGCGGAGTGACCGGGCTACAGTAGGCCGGTCGCTCCGTCGACCGGCGACTCTCACCACTCAGGAGAAAGCATCATGTTGCGATCGTTTGCGTTGATGTTCACGTTGTTGTTACTGGCGGCCTCCGCCGACGCAGCCGTTCAAACCAAGAAGGTCACCTACAAGCACGGCAATCTGGATTGCCACGGCTATCTCGCGTGGGACGACGCCGTCTCGGGAACGCGACCGGGTGTGCTGGTCGTTCACGAATGGTGGGGCCTCGATGGCTATGCCAAGCGTCGGGCCGAGCAGCTCGCCAAACTCGGCTACATCGCGTTCGCGGCCGACATGTATGGTGAAGGGAAGACGGTCGATCATCCCAAGGACGCGACGGCGATGGCCGGACAGGTTCGCTCGAATGTGGAGGACTGGCGCCAGCGAGGGCTGGCGGCGTTGGAGGTGCTCAAGTCACAGCCGCAGTGCGACAAGTCGAACCTTGCAGCGATTGGCTACTGCTTCGGCGGATCGACCGTCCAGCAGTTGGCCTTCGCGGGGACGGACCTCAAGGCGGTGGCGAGCTTCCACGGAGGGCTCGTGGTCCCGACGCCGGAACAGGTGAAGGGGGCGAAGGCTCAGATTCTGATCTGCAACGGAGCCGACGACACCTTCATTTCCGCCGAGACGATCAAGTCGTTCCGCGCGGCGCTCGACACGGGCGGTGCGAAGTACGAGTTCATTTCGTATCCCGGTGCGCGGCACAGCTTCACCGTTCCCGAAGCCGATGAGGCATCGAAGAAGTTCAACCTGCCGGGCCTGCAGTACAACAAGGCCGCCGACGAACAGAGCTGGGCCGACATGCAGAAGCTCTTCAAGGAGAAGCTCGGCAAATAGCCCGAGGCGTCTCGCAAACCAACTGGCAGGTGAACCCCGGTTCCTTTGAGGAGCCGGGGTTCTTTCGTTGGGATGGCCAACTCCATTCGGGCCGGGAGGAAAGAGTGGGCTTCCCCGACGAAATGCCCCGATATAATCGGCACATCGTTCGGGGAGGCACCTCATCCCATCTCGCCTCCCGCGTCGCAGTTCTTTCCTTTCTTCTTGAGGAGGCGACCATGTTCACATCACGTTTGTCGTTGGTTCGCTGGCTGTGGACTCACAATCCGTTCTATTTCATGAGTGCCCTGTTGATGCTGTATGCGGTTCGGGCCGGATACGGCGAACAGAACATCGGCACGATCAACTGCTGGCTGATGATGGGCGTGCTGGCCGGATACACGCTGGTTCTGTCGGCGATCGGCGTACTGATTGTGAGATACGGCAAGGTGTGGGAGGACGCCCGGTCGATCCTGCTGCTGCTGTTGCTGCTGTTTCTGGCGGTGTCGGTCAGCGCGGACGATCTGTTCGTGAAGATGGAGTCGTCGAGTGGCGGAGCGGCCCTGCTGGGGTTCGGCTTCCTGTTCTCGGTGGCCGTGATGCTGCTGACGCTGCGCGGCGCGGGGATTCGGCTGGGAGCGGCCTATCTGGTTCCGTTCGTGCTGTTTCTGGCGCTGTTCTACGTGATGCCGTGGTGGTGCTCGCCCGAACTGAATCCGCGTCACGAGCCAAAGAAAGTCGACTGGATGCTGTTTCTGATTCCGCAGGCGGCCACCCTGCTCTGTCTGACGTTGCTTCCCGCGGTCCGACTTGGTCGGGCGTACACGGCCAACAACGGAACTCCGTGGCGGTGGCCGTGGTTCCCCTGGACGGCGTTCGGAATGATCGTGACGGCGATGGCTCTGCGGTCGTATGCCCTCACGCTGACGTTCAGCCCGACGGGGATGATCTGGGTCTCGCCCGACAGCCGGTTCGGCATCGTGCTGGACACGATCTGGCGGCCTTACTTTCTGGTCCCGTTCGCACTGGCGAACCTCGTGCTGATTCTGGAGGCCGGTTTGGTGAGTGGCAACGTGCGCCTCGTTCGCCGCGCTTTACTCGCTGTTCCCGGCGTGATGCTGATGGCCTGGCCGTGGTACCAAACCGGCGTGATGCTCGACTTCCTCACCCGGCTGACCGTGACAGTGGCCTCGCCCGTCTGGCTGGCGGTCTGGCTGGTCGCGCTCTTCTACGGTTGGGCGATGCTAAGGCGAGCACCGGGAGCCGAGATCGGTCTGCTCGGCTCGTCCCTGCTGTTCAGCGTGATCGGCCCGCAGACGATCGGTGTCTCAACCTTGGCGGTCGTGAACCCGCTTCCGCTGCTTGGCGTGAGCATCATTTTTGCCGTGTTGGGTCTGCGGCGCCGGTCGTCGGCCATCACCATGACCGCCGCGTTGCTGATGACGCTGAGCGTCTGGTTTCTGCTGCCGTCGACGCCATTCGCCGCGTACCGCATGACGGTTTGTTATCACGCGCTGTTCGCGGCCGTTCTGTTGTTGGGTCTGTTTTACCGCGATGCGCTCGCTCAGTTGTTGCGGCATGCCGGCGCGATCCTGCTTCCGCTGACCGCATTCGTGGCACTCGCCGCTCCGGCTGCTGCGGAGGTTCCGCTGCTCTGGCGACTGCTGTACATCGCCGGATTGGTGGGGGCGGCCTACGTTTGTGCCCACATCAGCCGAAGCCGCTCGTTTTGGACGGGTTTTGGCGGAACGAGTTTCCTGTTGGGTTACGGCCTGACAATGGTGGTCTATCGCGAAGCGGCCTCGCACGTGGGACGCGAAGCGATCGCGGCCTTCTCGTGGAGTTGCGGCACGCTGTTGATCGGCGTGCTGATCAGCGCGTACAAGGCCCACTGGATACCGGTGCACCTCTGGCCAAAGTGGCTGTTGGAGGGAGGTGCCGACGCCGGTGAATCGTCGTTCGAGAACGCCGAGCGGGTGGATGCCGACCAACTCCGTGACCCGACGGCGGAGGACTCACCCGAATAAAACCCGCATGCATCGAAGTGGCGGGAATGGCGGTTCGGACTTCTCTCTCTACTGAACCGTCACCCCGCCGCTTCGTCGAGCACCTCATCGGCTACAAAGATCGGCAGGTGAGGTGTGTAGTGAACGGCCAGGGCGACGGCATCGCTGGGGCGGCTGTCGACCTCGACCAGTTCGCCATCCTTCTTGATGCGGATGGCCGCGTAGTAGGTGTGGTCTTCCAGGCTGTTGATGACCACGTCCTGTAGCTCCCCGCCGAGGGCCTCGATGCTCGCCTTGAGCAGATCGTGGGTGAGCGGCCTCAGCGGCGTTTCGCCCTTCACGCGGCGGTCGATGCTGGTCGCCTCGAACAGCCCGATCAGGATGGGAAACGAGCGTTCGCCTTCGACCTCGCGCAGGAAGATCACCTGCTGGTCGTTGATCTCGCTGATGATGATCCGGGACAGTTCCATTTGAACAAGCACTGCAAACTCTCCCCATGTTTGTTAATTGCGACGACGAAAGTATAGCCCCGCAGGAATTGAACCCTCAAGCCGCTTGCGGAAACAGGACGCCCGCAATCACGAATCACTTCACAGCACCAAATGCGGCGAAGCAATTGTGCTTGTGCAGGACGTCTACCTGCTGAAATCCAACGTCTCGAAGCAAGTCGAGTTGAAACACGAGCGGTTTCGGTGTGTCTTCACGCTCGACGTAGGCGAACACCTGATCGCGATGGGCTTCGTTCTTGAGGCGAGCCAGGTACTCGCCGTACTTTCGCCACTGAGCCCGCTGGACTGCCGGATGACTGTGTTCGATCAGATCGAAGATCCAAATCGAACCACCCGGCCGCAGCGATTGGTAGAACTTCTGAAAGACCATCCGCCATTCGTCATCGGTGCGAAGGTGATGTAACACGGCGGCAGCCAGGATGATGTCGAAGGATTCCGGTGCAAGGGGAATCTCACGCACATCGCCCTGCACGGACGTGATCGTCCCTGAAGTTGCGGCACCGACTCGTGTGGCCGCACGATCCAGCATGTTCCGGCTGAGATCGATCAACGTCACGCTCAACCCGGGAAGGTGTTGCAATAACTTGAGCGAGTAGTTTCCGCCACCGCAGCCGACATCAAGCAGTTGAGTGGCGAGAGGAGTCACGGCGGCAGCCGTCTCCGCCACGAGGCTCATCGCCAGCGGAGCGTCAACCGTCGCGGATTGCCCGGTCTCCAGATTCGAGAACCGCTCCACATCGGCATCAAACCGCAATCGAATTTCATCGACAGTCGATTTCATTGTGAACAACCCCCGATGAGTATCAGTTGGTCGGAGTGATGAGCATTAGTCCGCCGACAACAGCTTCACAATCTCTTCGATGCTGGCCAGTTGCTTTTGCTGATTGGCCAGAGTTTGCCGAACTTCCGCCACGACCTCGGGCGGCGCTCGATCGACAAAGCTCGAAGTGCCGAGCTTCTTCTCCGTCCCCGCGATGAAGCCGCGCACTTTGTCGGCTTCTTTCTTCTGTCGAGCCAGTTCGGCTTGCAGATCGACGAGCCCCTCCAGCGGCAGATAGCCGTCGCTGTCTCCGAGGGAGAAGCTGACGGACGCCTTGGTGGGCCGGGCGATGTTGGGACCGGCGGCGGTCAGTGTCGCTTTGGCGAGGCTCTCGAACTGCGACTTCACCTGCTCCAGATCGGCTGCCGATTCGGACGAGCATCTCACCGAGATCGTCACCGTCAGCGCGGGGCTGATGTTGTAGGTGCCGCGCACGTTGCGGACGGCCACGATCAAGTCCTGCAATCGCTGGAAACGAGCTTCGAGAGTTGAGTCTCTCCACGCTTCGAGGCCACTCGGCCACGGTGCGATGATGATCGCGTCGGCGGCTTGCGTCGGCCTCGGCAACCCGCGCGAAGGGGCGATCTCCTTCAGTCGTTGCCACAACTCTTCCGTGATGAACGGCGTGAAGGGATGGAGCAGCCGCAGCGTTGTGTCGAGGACTGCCACCAGCACTCGTTGAGCCGCCGGTTTGAGAGCCTCGTCCCGCAGACGCGGCTTGATCATTTCGAGATACCAGTCACAGAACTCGTTCCAGACGAAATCGCGCAGCGACCGCGTGGCCGCGTCGAACTTGTAGACGTCCAGCAGCGACGTCACTTCGTCCGTCACGGTCGCCAGTCGCGAGAGAATCCAGCGGTCTTCGATGGGGAGGGAGTCGAGAGCTAAGGGTCGAGAGTCAAGAGCCAGAGAAGAATCGAGAGTTGAGAGTCGAGAGTCGAGAGCAGGAGACGCGGCGAGAACTTCTTCTCTGGCTCTCGACTCTCCACTCTCGTCTCTCGACTCCAAGTTCAGCATCGCGAACCGGGCCGCGTTCCACAACTTGTTGCAGAAGTTGCGGCCGTACTCGAAGCGTTCGATCACGACCCGTGCGATTGGCTCGCCCTCGTCGGGGGTGTAGTTGGGCGTGGCGTACTGCGATTCCTTTTTGCACTTCGAGCACTTGATCTTCGGCTTGCCCGGCTTGAACTTCAGGTGATGCGGCTCCTGCGGGATCACGGCCTGGCAATGAGGGCACTCGTACCCGACCGGCAACCGCACGTCCTGCGTCTCGCCCGCGAACGAGGCGATCGTGAACCGCATCCCGTCGCAGCCGTATTTCTCGATCAACTCGATCGGATCGACGCCGTTCCCCTTCGACTTCGACATCGTCTGGCCAAAGCCGTCCTGAATCTTCGGATGGATGCAGACATGCTTGAACGGCACGTCCCCCATGTTGTAGAGACCGGTCAGCACCATCCGCGCCACCCACAGCGTGATGATGTCCCGCGATGTCACGAGCACGCTGCCGGGATAGAAGTAGGGAAGGACTTCGTTCTTGGTTGAGGGTTGAGGGTTGAGGGTTGAGGGTGAAGAAGAGGTCAGCGGCGGATTGTGCTCGGTGTCCGGCCAGCCCAACGTCGCGTGAGGCCACAACGCGGAACTGAACCAGGTGTCGAGGACGTCTGGTTCCTGAGTGAAACCAAGTTGTTCAAATTGGGTCTCATAGTCTCGGTCGTTCGGCGCGATGCACACCATTTGAACCCGCGCCCCGGACTCGTCCAGGCCACCGCGAGCACATAAAGAATGGGATTCGTCCTCGGTGGCCCCCTCCTCTTCGTCCGTGAGCCGCTTTGACCAAATCGGAATCCGGTGTCCCCACCAGAGTTGTCGGCTGATGCACCAATCGCGTTTTTCGCCGAGCCAACTGAGGTACGACTGGCGGTAGCGTTCGGGGTAGAACGTCACTCGGCCGTCGTTGGCGGCGTCGATGGCGTTTTGGGCGAGCGTGTCCATTTTCACGAACCACTGCTCGGACAAGTACGGCTCGACGGGGGTCTTCGAGCGGTCGCTGTGCTTGAGCGGAATTTTGCGGTCTTCCACCTTCTCGAAGTGGCCGAGCCGTTCCATCTCGGCGACCACGGCGTCGCGCGCGACGAGGCGATCCTGGCCCTGCCACGGCCCGGCGTTTTCGTTCAGCGTGCCGTCCGGATTGAGAAGATTGATCGGCTCACCCATCTTCTCCTTGTTGCGAGTCCAGCAGGCGTAGTCGTTCGGGTCGTGCGCGGGAGTCACCTTCACGCAGCCGGTGCCGAGCGTTTTGTCGGCCAACAGCGCATCGGCCACGATCGGGATGACTCGCCCATTCACCGGAATCCGAACATGCTTGCCGATGAGGTGCATGTACCGCTCATCGGTCGGATGCACGCAGACCGCGGTGTCACCAAGCATCGTTTCGGGACGGGTTGTTGAGAACGAGATGCGTTCGCCTGTGCTGAGTACTGAGTACTGAGTACTGAGTGCCGGAGAAGTCTCGGAGGGTGTGCCTTTGTCTTCTCTGGCACTCGTCACTCGACTCTCGTCACTCGTCTCTTCCACCACCGGATAATTGAACGTCCAGAAGTGGCCGTCAGTCTCTTCCTCGCTGACCTCATCGTCGGCGACGGCTGTTTGGAGGAAGCAGTCCCAGTTCACGAGCCGCTTGCCGCGAAAAATGAGACCATCCTGGAACATCTTGAAGAACGTCTGCCGCACCGCGCGCGAACAGACTTCGTCGAGCGTGAACCTCACCCGCCGCCAGTCGCAGCTCGCGCCGAGCCGTTTGAGTTGCGAGAGGATGCGGGTCTCGTACACGTCCTTCCACTTCCAGATGCGCTCGATGAGTGCCTCGCGCCCGACGTCGTGCCGCGTCAGGCCCTCCTCCTCGAACATCCGCTTCTCGACCATCGCCTGCGTGCCGATCCCCGCGTGATCGGTTCCCGGCATCCAGAGGGCTTCGTACCCCTGCATCCTGCGCCAGCGAGTCAGCAGATCCTGCAACGTGCCGTTCAGCGCGTGGCCCATGTGCAGCGCCCCGGTCACGTTCGGCAGCGGGATCATGATGACATGCGGCGGTTTTGTGGGATCGGGATCGGCGTTGAAGTCGCCGCGCTGCTCCCAGAAGGGAAACCATTTCGCTTCGGCAGCAGCGGGATCGTATTGCTTGGGGATTTCGGTGGTCATTAGGATTGTGAGTCAACTGAATGGGACTGTTAGAACAAGTCTTCGACGGTGAACGAGAGTTGGCCATGCTCGCCCAGCGACAAGTCAACAGCCTCGGCGTCGCGACGCTCGAATTGAGCTGTGTAGCGAGACTCGGTGGTTGATGGCTCGGACAGTACCTCGATCACATCGTCCTGCAAATTGAGGATGACATAGAACGGAATGCCCGCGCTGGCGTAGAGCCGCTGTTTGGTGCGGCGATCTGAGCGGAGTGAACTGTAGGCCACCTCGAACACGACCAATACGTCGTCCGCGCGGGGAACTTCGTCCGCATAGTCGTCGGGTGTTCCGCGCACGAGGCAGCAGTCCGGCTCCGGCTCGCTGGTCCCGCTCACCGTGATCGGCCCCTGCGCCTGCAGGTGGCACGACTTCCCTTCCGCCCATCGCGTCAAGAGCGCCGTGAGTTTCTTCAGAGCCCGCAGATGCCGAGCGCCGTGTGTCATGATGCCTCCCGATTGGTCGCGACGGTCCTTGAATAGCAACACTCCGTGAATCAGCTCGATGGGTTCGCCGTCGTGCAGGATTCCGTCGCGGATCATCTGGTGATACTGCTCGATATTCAGCGGCGCGAGGTTCATGGTGATTCCCTCCCGCACGTCATCGAGAAGACCTTCATCCAACAGGCCGACGCTCATGGCACACGCTCCGAAACAGACGCTGGTTACAAACTGGGATCATGGTCACAACTTCTTCGCGGCGAGTCGCTCTCGCCCACGACGTTTGACCCCTTCAAAGTATTCGGCCAACGATTCGTCGTCGAACTCGGCATACTCGCCGTTCTGCAACTGCCGCGCACCCTCCTCGGCATGTTTTCTCCATTCACGTTCCTGCTGGAGCGAATGGAGGGCGTCGTTGAGCAGTTCGTCGCGCGAATGATACAGCCCTTCGGCCAGCGAGGCGGAAACGAATCGCTCATTCTCATCGGTTAGTTGGACGGTCGTCATGTTTCGATCCTCATCTGGAACGGGGCGAACTACTGCGTTTCCGCATCCTTGTACAGCTTGTATTCGACGCTATCGACGAGGGCCAGCCAACTGGCTTCGATCACGTTTTCGGAGACGCCGACGGTGCTCCAGACGTCCGTGCGGTCGCGGCTTTCGATCACGACGCGGACCCGGGCGGCGGTCCCCTCCGTCGAGTTGATGACGCGCACCTTGTAATCGACAAGTTGCATTTCGGCGAGGTTCGGGTAGGCCTCCGACAGCGCCTTGCGGAGGGCGTTGTCGAGAGCATTCACCGGGCCATCTCCTTCCGCCACGACGTGCTCGGTGTGCGAGTTGACCCGCAGCTTGACGGTCGCCTCGGTGATGGTCCCCTGCCCCGCCGTGGTCTCGACGTTCACACGATAGTGCTGCCGCTGGAACTTCGCCTGGTAGGCTCCCGCTTCCTTGCGGACGAGCAGATCGAACGAGGCTTCGGCCGCCTCGAACTGATAGCCTTCGTTCTCGAGGTCTTGAACTCGTTCGAGAATGCGTGACATCAGCGCGTTGTCGTGGTTGATCTGGTACTTCGTCGTCTTGGCGATGATGTTTGAGCGGCCGGACAACTCGCTCACGAGGACTCGCCGCTGGTTGCCGACGGAGTCCGGCGGAATGTGCTCGTAACTGGCGGCCAGCCGGTTGACGGCGTGAACATGCATGCCTCCCTTGTGGGCGAAGGCACTCGTGCCGACGAAAGCCTGGCTGTTGCGGAAGTTCATGTTGGCGATCTCGTAGACGTACCGAGACAGCTCGGTGAGATGGACCAAGCCGTCGGGGTTCAAAACCTCGTGGCCCTTCTTCAGGGCCAGGTTGCCGATGACGCTGATGAGATCGACGTTGCCGCAGCGTTCGCCGATCCCGTTGATCGTTCCCTGCACCTGGATCGCGCCGTGATCGACCGCCGTCAGCGAGTTGGCGACCGCCAGTTCGCAATCGTTGTGACAGTGAATGCCGACGGGAACCTTCAACACTTTGCGAACGGCCTCGACGGCCGCGGCGATGTCTTCGGGAAGCCGTCCGCCATTGGTGTCGCACAGGACGATCATGCTGGCCCCCGCATCCTGAGCCGCCACGACCGTCTTCAGCGAGAATTCCGGGTTCGCCCGGAAGCCGTCGAAGAAGTGCTCGGCGTCGTAGAAGACTTCGCTCCCCTCGGCCTTCAGGAAAGAGACCGAGTCGCGGATCATCGCGAGGTTCTCGGCTTCGTCGATGAACAGCACCTCGAACACGTGCAAGTCCCACGTCTTGCCGACGATCGTCACGACGGGTGCCCTCGCGTCGCGCAGGGCACACATGCCGACATCGTCTTCCGGGGCGCAGCCCTTGCGCCGCGTCATGCCGAACGCGCAGATCTTGGCCTGCTTCAGCGGCAGGTCGCGCACCCGCAGGAAGTACTCGGCGTCCTTCGGGTTCGAGAGCGGATAGCCCCCCTCAATGAAGTCGATCCCCACCTCATCCAGCTTCTGCGTGATGAGCAGTTTGTCCTGAAGCGAGAAGTTGACCCCCTCACCCTGACTGCCGTCGCGGAGGGTGGTGTCGTAGATTTGGATGCGGGACATGGCTCGGCCCTAGCGTTGACTGCGGAAACAAAAAAGCCCTCAGGTGCGACCTGAGGGCTTGTCATGGTTCGTAACTTCACCACCCCGAGATCGCTAATGGACTCCGCTAATAATGACGACCTCGATCCGAATGCTCGGGGCATTGGAGGAGCAGGCTTGCAGCAGGGAATTGAGATTGCCGGTCATTTTGTGGGCCTCAGCAGAATCGGCCGGTGGCCGCTGCGATCTTGAGTCGGGGAGGATGATAGGGACGAACCGCATCCGAGTCAAACCGACAGTTGGGACTGTGCCGGTCCTGCCGGTCATTCGAGCAGCGACCGGTGTCACTACACCCCCGCCAACTCAGTCGCCTGGGCGACGCGGCCAATCCCCAGAATATAGGCCGCTGTGCGCAACGGCACCTCCTTGTCTTGGGCGATCTGCCAGACGGCGTCGAAGGCGGCAGTCATTTTCTGTTCGAGCTTCGTGCGGATTTCTTCCAGCGGCCAGTGGACGACGCTGCGGTTTTGAACCCACTCGAAATAGCTGACCGTCACGCCGCCGGCGTTCGCCAGAATGTCGGGGACGACGGTGACTCCGTTCTTGGCGAAGATCTCGTCCGCTTCGGGAGTGGTCGGATCGTTGGCGGCTTCGACGATGTACTTGGCCCTCACGAGCGGAGCGGTCTGCGCGGTGAGTTGCCCGCCGAGCGCGGCCGGAATCAGCAGATCGACGTTCTGCGCGAACAGCTCTTCGTTGGTGAGCGGCTCGGTTCCGGGAAAGCTCTGCACGCCGTTGTTCGCCCGCGCGTATTCGAGCAGTTGCGGGATGTCGAGGCCGCGTCCGAGCGGATCATGCACACCGCCGCGCACGTCGGTGATCGCGACGACTCGAGCCCCCCGTTCGTAGAGAAATTTCGCCGTGAAGCTGCCGACGTTTCCGAAGCCCTGCAAGGCGACCGTCTTCCCCGCCAGCGATTGCCCGAGCTTGTGGAACAACCGGTCGGCGATGATGACCACGCCGCGACCAGTCGCTTCCTCGCGCCCCTCGCACCCGTGCAGTTCGAGCGGCTTGCCGGTGACGCAGGCCGGTTGGAAGCCGTGATGCTTCTGGTACTGGTTCATGAACCAGGCCATCACCTGCGAGTTCGTCCCCATGTCGGGTGCGGGAATGTCCGAGTTGGGTCCGACCATGTCGTGAATCTGATCGACGAACTTTCTCGTCAGCCGTTCGAGTTCCGCCTTGCTGAGACTTCGCGGATCGACGGCGATGCCCCCCTTCGCTCCCCCATACGGCAGATCGACGACGGCCGTCTTCCACGTCATGAGCTGAGCCAGCGTCTGGACCTCGGCATCATCGACCTCGGGGTGATACCTCAATCCCCCCTTCATCGGTCCGCGCGCTCCATCGTGCTGGACGCGATACCCGAGAAACGTTTCCAATTCGCCGTTGTCGAGCCGGATCGCGACCTGCACCTTGACATCCCGCTCGGGCGTGAGCAACAGGACGCGCATTCGGTCAGAAATGCCGAGGTGGTCGGCCGCCGTGTGGAAGTAGACTTCTGCCTTGGAGGGTACGTGAGTCATGGGGAGTCTCTAAAGAGGGTTGAGGGTTGAAGATTGAGGACAAGTCGAAAAGACAGCGAACGGACTCTTGCCTGACCCTCAACCGTCGACCCTCAACCTTCAACCTGTTGGCTTCATCGCTCGCCGCTCGCCCACTGGACGGGGGCTGATTGCCTTGGAGCACGGCCGATCGGCTGTTCGTCCTGTGGAAGGTATCCGCTGTTCCACGGACCGGGAATCCTTTCGTCGAGAAAGCTGGCGAGGAACTCAGCGATTCGGCGATGGCCTGTGGGGGACCAGCGCGGTGCATAGCGCAGAAAGTTCGCGTCGGCCTCGTGTCCACTCATCAACGTCATCGAAGCGTCCGCGTATTGCAGACCCAGATTGGTCGCGTAATCGGCGAGGCTGTCAAACGGAGCGCGGCTGGGGAAATAGGCGTCGTCCGCGACGCCGCTCGCCAATCGAGTCCCCTTCCCCGCGCTGCATCGCGACGAGACCTGCCACGGTTTGGGAGACGTCACCACCGCGAGTTGGAAGTGGGCGCTGTAACTCAACCGGGCGAGGTCGGCGACCGGGTGAAACGACTGCTGCACGGAGACGTTTGCATCCGGTCGTTCCTCGCGCAGCCAGGCATAGGGATTGGCTGTGGTATCGCGTGTCGACGCGTTTTGTTCGGCGAGCTTTTGCTTCCACTGCTGGCTCGCGGAGGTCAGGCCCCAGTCGATCAGACGGAACTGTTGGCGCAGGTTGTCGAGCGGTTCCGCCACTCGTTTGGTCGCGACCAGGCTGGCATGGGGGCACGACAGCGGAGTTCCTTCCTTGTCGCAGCGCGTTCGTCGGCGAAGCTGCTGGTCGTCGGAGACGTCGGACCAGTCGAAGTGCAACAGCACGAGATCCGGTTGCAGTGCGAGCAGCCTCTGTTTGAACAGCAGGTACTCGGTCAGCGGGCACGCGCCGGGCAGGCCCGCGTTGATGACCTCGACCCGCACGCGAGTCCTCTGTTGAAGCAGACCAGCCAACAGACGAGTGCAATGTTCGGCTTCGGGCATTTCCGGCGCGAGGATTGTCTCGTCGCCCAGCAACACGATGCGGTAGAGGTCGGCCGGCTTGGGAACGACGATCTCCGGACCGCGCAGCCCGTGGCTGTTCGTGCGGATTTCGACTTGGCTACGTGAGTCCCGACATGCCACTTTGGCCGTCGCGTGCGGCTTCAGTTCGCGATGCGCGGTCCAGGAAGGAACCAACAGTCCGGTCGGATCGATGAGGCAGGTTGACGGGACTGTCGAGCAGATCGACCGCCCCTGGACGACCTCACCAATGCGCACGGCCACCTCGGCACCACAGGCGATCAAGACGAGCAGGATCGTGGCGCAGAGCAATCGTCGAAGAAATGTCAGGCCGGCCCGAAACATGACCGCGCCCCAGCGCAGAAATTCAAACGGACACACGGGCAGCGACCGCCCGGTCCAAGGCGGCGGGATGGTAGTTGGGCTGGGAAAACCGGGCAAGACGGGTTTCAGAGCGTGTTGGAGCGAAGTCAGTTCACGTCCGGGCGTCCGCTGAAAGTCATTCCATAGCCGCAGTCGTGAGACTTCGGCCCAAGCTCTTACGACTCCGGTTTCTGGGAAAACTTGTTGCGGTCTCGTTCCAGAACGTCACTGCTTTCTTGTCGCGAACGTCCTCGTTGGAATGGTTGAAGTGTCTGTCCCCCGAGGGGCCGACTCTGCGGACTGTGTCGAGCGGATCGTCGAAAATTATTCCCCGCGAGTCAGATCACAGTTGTGGCACCCCAGACCGGGGGCTAATCTGGCGGCAAATTCAGGATCGCTCGGAGACGTGTGATGGCCAAATCCGCTGACGATGGCGAAGACCCGGATGACTTTCTGGACGGCACATCAAATCCATCCACGAAAGATCGTGCGTCCGAAAAGACTCGCGAATACTCACCGAAACAATCCGGCGAGCCGACGGGCGAGTTGTTACTCGGTGGTTTGGCGATCTTCTCCGAAGAGTTTTCAGTCCCGCTCAGCTTGGGAAAGTACGAGATTCACGGAGAGATTGGTCGCGGTGGCATGGGGATCGTCTTGAAGGGATTTGATCCCAGTCTGCGGCGCACCGTGGCCATCAAGATTCTGAGTCCTCATCTGGCGCAGAGCCAGGTGGCGCGGAAGCGCTTTCAGCGGGAAGCTCGTGCGGCGGCGGCGATCAGTCACGACAACGTGCTGACGATTCACTCGGTCGAAGAACAGGGGGAGACTCCGTTTCTGGTGATGGAGTTTGTCGCGGGACAATCGCTCAAGGAGTACGTTGCCGAACGCGGGAGGCTCAATTCGATCGAGGTGATTCGCCTGAGTGCCCAGATCGCACAGGCTCTGGCCGCCGCTGACGTTCAAGGCGTCATCCACCGCGATGTTAAACCGGGCAACGTCATGTTGCATGAAGGAGCCACGCGAGTCCGCTTGATGGACTTTGGCCTCGCCCGCGTCGGATCCGACAATGCAGATCTCACGTCGCACGGCCACCGAGTCGGGACACCGGCCTACATGGCTCCCGAACAGATTCGCGGGAACGAGATCGACTCGCGTGCCGATCTGTTCAGTCTGGGATGCGTGATGTATTGCATGGTGGTCGGGCACTCGCCGTTCCACGGCAGGACTCCCGAGGAGACGATCCACAAGATCCTCGATCTGGTTCCGGCCCGCCTGCAGGATGTCGACCCGTCCGTCCCGGTCGTCCTGTCCGAGATGGTCGAAAAGCTGCTGATGAAGAACCCCGACGATCGATATCAGTCCGCCAATGAAGTGGCCGAAACTTTGGGCCGAATCATGGCGCAAATCAATCAGACGCCGACAGCAGATCTGATTACAGTCCTGAATGAGTTGCCGCGAAACACTGTTACACCGAAGGATACAGCCGAGTCATATAAACCACCGGTAAAGACGCGCAGCGTTGTCGCTCCCCTTCTGGTGGCAGCCGCAATTTTCGCGACCGTCGGCCTGACCGCCTGGAAGCTCTGGCCGAATCCTCCGGAACCGGAATTACGGATTCCGATTCCGGGCCCGCCGGGCGTCGCCAAGCTGACAAAAATCATTGTCGGCCCCGGTCCTGACGCCACCTGTGCCACGCTGAGCGAGGCGATCAATCGAGCCGCCGAAAACTGCACGATCACCGTTGTCGGTCCCGGCCCGTATGTGGAATCGCTTCAAGTTCAGGGGGCCGCTTTGAATGGTTTGACGCTGACGGCGAAGCCGCGAGCCACGATCCGGAATCCGAGTGGTGGTGACGACACTCACTTAATCAAAGATGTCTCCGGAGTCACCGTCGAGGGGTTGGACTTCGATTTGGAGAGAGTGGACAAACACGGGGTGCTCGTGTCCGGTGCCGCCGAAAATGTCACCATGAAAAACTGCACTTTTTCGCAAACGGCGAGCAACTCCCGTCGGTCGCTGCTTGCGATCATTTCGCATGTGGAGGAGTCCACTTCGGTTGTTCGACTCCAGCAATGCCGGTTCGATTCGCGCGGCGGTGCCATGTGTGTGTCGGTCGATGCGAGAGAACACACAGCGCCGAGTTTGATCTGCGAAGGTTGTCTGTTCTCCTCACCTTTCACGCAGATCTTCGCCACTCAGTCCTGTCGTCGACTCAGGCTGGCTGGCAACGTGTTCGTTGGTGGAATGAATGCCATCAATCTGGACATTGATACGTGGACTTCTGACAGTCGTATTGAAATCGTGAACAACACGTTTTTACGCACGAAGTATTGGCTCGGATTCGTGAATTCGTTTCGAGGCAAGTCCGTCCCCTCAGAGAACAAGGATTCTCTTGTTTGTAACAACTTGATTCTGGAGGGGGAGCAAGTCCAGGCGGGCGAAGATCAATTGAATCTCGTAACGAAGGCTTGGACAATCTCCTCGAACTGGTCGGAACAGAATGGGGTGGTAATCCCGGGCGATGGGTGGGCAGGCCGACTGGCCGAACTAAAAGACTTACGGGACGACGTCCCCCACCGTGACGTTGGCGATCCCGATTTTCTCGTGCCAGCGGCGGGCTCGCCGCTGTTGATCTCCGGTAGCGGAAGCGACCTGCCCTACATTGGAGCGAAGGGGCCGGCGGCCCCGAAGTGACCAGTGTGGTGAGGACTCCAACGTCCGGGCGGTCACGACTCGGACGCGCGATGTCTCGGCTGGAGGAATGCCGTGCTCAGGGAGGGGTGTCTGCGTCAACAGTGTCTGTTGCGCGGGGGCAATCATTCAGCACTCGACCGATTTTTCAGGGCCAAACGACTCATGGACCACGACCCCGCGCAGGATTTAATTCCCAAGACGAGATCAACACGATTCCAATTTGAAGGCGAAGACTATCGGACGCCGGTTGCGTTCGAGGGCGAGGACTTTCGGAAGCCAGTGGCGTTCGAGGGCGAGGACTTTCGGAAGCCAGTGGCATTCGAGGGCGAGGACTTTCGGAAGCCAGTGGGGTATGAATGGGACGGCAATCAAGCAGCCGTGGGCGCAGTGATCGAGCGTAACGGCAGATTGATTTCAAAGACGCTTCGACCCGATGAAAAGGCACCGCTGCGACTGATTCATGTCGGGCCGTGTTTCATGAACGGGGGCGTCGAGCAACACACGATGAGTCTGGCAAAGTTCCTCAATCCGCAGCGGGTACACTTTGTGAAGTGTCTCGTGACGAATCCCGACCACCTCTGTCCGCAAGCAATCACTGCCATGTCGGTGCCGGTTGAATTCTGTGACCCCTCCGAAATCCATCACGCGGCGTCCGAATGCGACGTCATGCTGTTGTGGGGCGACGGATACAACAAGTTCCTCGAACCGGCCCGGCCGCCGTTGTGTATCTTCGTGGCACACGGCGAATCGTGTTGGACGGCACAGACATTGGAAAACAGTGCGCGCGTCATTGACCACGCGATTGCCGTCAGTCCCCGCGTGAAAGAGCGTGCGTGCCGGACCATTCCGTCGACGATGATCATGAACGGCGTTGATCTCGCCCATTTGGGACACACTCACAGTCGCGCCGCGGGGCGTGAGAAATTGGGATTTGCACCGCACGACTTTGTGCTTGGGTCGGTCGGACGCTTTTCGGAGGAGAAGCGGATGCCACTGCTGATTGAGGCGGTGGCGCAATTGCCTCGCCAGTTCAAACTGCTCCTCGTCGGTCACGGCGCGCGTGGCGACGAATTGCTCAGGCAGGCGAATGAATTGATCCCCGGACGGTTTGCATTCGCGTCCGCCTCCGACTATCTCGGCGACTACTATCGGGCGATGGATGCCTTCAGCCTGGTCTCCGAACACGAAGGCTTCGGGTTGGTGCTTGCGGAAGCGATGTTCTGCGAGCGCCCGGTGATCGCGACCAACGTGGGGTTTGTGCCGGAGGTCATTCGCGATCGGATCAACGGACTGATCGTCGAGCCGACGCCGGATTCGATCGCCGCGGCCGTGCGACTGTTGCAGGAGCATCCGGATTGGGCCAGAGGACTGGCCGCTGAGGGTCGTGCTGCGGCCGACGCGCGGTTCCACGCGACGCGTATGGCGAGCGAATATGAAAACCTGCTGTGGAAACTGTGGCGAGCGAAAGCACTCTCCAAGACGAAGGAGGCGTTGTGACTGTTCGCATCTCGAATTGCTTGTTCGGCACCAAGCCAATTGCCGCGCATTGCCCCGGCCCGTTGCATGGTGACTGGCACCGTTTTGTGGCCGAAGCACTGACGCCAGTCCCTATTTGTCAGTGCCCTGATGCGACGATTCTCACATGGCATGGTCTCGACCGTCCAGACAAGCCGAACGGTGTGATGGAGCGAAGCCTACAAATTCTCGGTCTTCAGACTCGGGTGCTGCGTGGCACTGATCCGTGGAGGAACATCAAGAAACTGAGGCTAACTGCGGAGGCACTGAAGGAAGTGCGTACGCCGTACGTTATCGGGGCAGATTCGTGCGATGTGATCTTCCTCGACAATCCGCAAATCGCGGTGGATCGCTTTCGTCAGAATTTCGCCTGCGATCTACTCTTCAATGCTACTGGCTCGCGCTGTTGGCCAGAGTTACCAGAGTTCGTGCGGTTTCAATCGTCACTGCCGATGGCGGCGGTGGCTCAACAGCGGCACTGGATCAACTCGGGGTTGTTCATCGGCAAGACAGAGTTTTGTCGCGAATACTTCGCTCGTCTTGCGGAACAGGTTCCGGTTGAAGGCTACGAGTATTGCGATCAAGCCATCGTGATGCGGACCTGGCCCGAGTGGTATCCGCGCGTTCAGGCCGACTACCTATCGCAGATCTTTCAGTGGTTTAACGAGGATCGCACGGTCATGCGGGTGGAACGCCGGACCGATCCACGTCAGACGTCGCTGATCAACTGGTTGCGTCGGCTTCCCATGCCGATCATTGGAGCGGAAATCGGTGTTTTCGACGGTCATACGTCGGAGGTCTTGCTGCGCGAGCTGCCCTATCTGAAGTTGTGGATGGTCGATCCTTGGAAGCCGTTCAAGGGTGAGTCACTCTTCGATGAGATGAATGCCGAGCAATTCGAGGCCATGTACTACGCGGCCCGTTGGTGGACCGAGTTCGCTCACGACCGGCGTTTCGTGTTACCGGAAGCGTCGCCACGCGCCGCCACGCGATTCGCCGACGCCAGTCTCGACTTCGCCTTCATTGATGCCAACCACTTGTACGAGTGCGTGCGTGCGGACATTGCGGCTTGGTGGCCCAAGGTCCGTCCTGGCGGTCTCCTCACTGGCCACGACTACGGCGTCTACCGTGACACCACCGGTGAATGGGGCGTCCGTCGTGCCGTGGACGAGTTCGCTCAAGCCATTCACCGCGAAGTCACGCTCGGTGCAGACGGCACGTGGTGCGTTCAGAAGTAACCGCGACGAGAAACTTCAAATCTCAAGCACGAAATCCGAAACGAATCCCAAACGCCAAATCTCAAAACTTCAAACGACTCACATCGTGAGTGTTTGAGGTTTCTGTCATTGAGATTTGAAGTTCGTTTCGGATTTCGTGCTTGAGATTTGGGATTTGCCCCGTCCGTTACTCGTGACGCAGCGCTTCGATGGGGTCGAGTCGTGCGGCCTGCATGGCCGGGTAGAGGCCGAAGATCACTCCCACCAGGACGGAGATCGCGAAGGCGAGCGGGACCGACCAGTTGACGATGGTTGGTTCCATCGTGCGGATGACGTCGGGCATTTGAGACATGACGTTGGGGACGAGTTGCTCGATGGCCCAGCGCAGCAGATTGATCGACGGGCGGCAGGCCAGTCCCGCCAGGATGCCGACCACTCCCCCGAGGACCGAGAGCGTGACCGTTTCCCGCAGGAACTGTCGGGTGATGTTGCCCTGAGTGGCACCGAGTGCCCGGCGGATGCCGATCTCCTTGGTCCGTTCGGTGACGGTCGCCAGCATGATGTTCATGATGCCGATCCCTCCGACCAGCAGTGAGATCACGGCGACGATGCCCAGGAACAGCATGAACATCAGCCGCATCGCCCGCGCGCGTTCCAGCAACTCCAGCGGCACGGTGATGCCGTAGTCGAGCGTCTTGTGATGGGGAGTGAGTGTGGCTTTGATGATCTCGGCGGTCTCGACGACGTGTGCGACATCGACGGCTTGCAGCGTGATCTGGCTGAGTTCGACTCGTTCTCCCTCAAACGAGCCGCTGCGGCGCGTCATCACCAAGTCCCCGACGCGCAACCACAGCGTTTCGATCGGAACGTACACGTCGCGAGAAAAGTCTTGAGCCTCCAGCGATCCGCCGATTCCCGCCGAGGGAGTGCGGGGCTTCAAGACGCCGACCACCAGATAGTAGTCTCGTTCAATCTTGATCGATCGCCCGAGCGGGTCTTCAAACGGGAAGAGGCGATCGGCCGTCTCGGCTGACAGGGCGCACACGTTCTGCCGATCGGCGCGATCGGTTTCGGTCAGGAATCGGCCGCGATCGACTTGGAGTCGCGTGATCTCAGCGTACTCGGGCGTGCAGCCAACCATGCGTCCGTCAACCAGTCGGTCCGAATATCGAAACTCGCGCCGCACTTCGCGAATCGGCACGGCGCGCTTCACCGTCGGCAGCGTTTCCAGGATGCGGGCCAGATCGTCGCGCGTAATGCCGTACGGAAAGATGCCGCGCTGCCCCGCCGTGGTTTCGGAGGGGGGCTTGATCGACCGCACGATGATGTTGTCGGCACCCAGCCCTTCGATCTGCTTCTGCACGGCCTGGCCAATCCCTTCGCCGATCGCCAGCAACCAGATGACGCTGGCCACACCGATGGACACACCCAGGATCGTCAGGAACGATCGCAGCGGATGCAGGAAGAGACTCTTGATGCTGCTCCATGTGGACCCGACCGACCACTGCCAAAGGCGACTCACGACGCGCCTCGCGCGGGGGAGTTCGTGGTGGCGGTCGCAGGAGCCGGAGTGGCGGGCTTGGTGGCATCGGTTGGCTTGGCGGGATCGGTTGGCTTCGAGGAGCCAGGTGCCGAATCCACGTCTTTCAAGCCGACGCGCGCGAGGTGGGCTCGCGGGTTCATGACGACATCATCGTTCGTGCTCAGTCCGTCCTTCACGACGATGAACTTGTCGTTCGTGGAACCAATCAACAACTCGCGCAGGGCGAGCGTGCCGGCCGCTTCGCGCAGGATGCAGTAGTGCTTGCCTGACCGCTCGACAACCGTCTGCACGGGAACTTGGAGAACCTGTTGCTGAGTCTCCACTCGAATCGCGACCTGTGAAGACATGCCGGGCTTCAAGGTCGCCGGTGGATTTTCGACGATGATCACCGCGTCGTATTCCTTGGTGTTCGGATTGAACCAGTTTTCACCGGAGGCGTAAGCGCTGACGGTCTTCACCGTCCCTTTGAGTTCTGTGCCGCGCAGGGCCTCAATCCGCACGATGGCCGCCATCTCGGGCTTCACCCGATCGACGCGCGCTTCCCCGATCTTCGCCTTCACCTGCATCTTGGTCGCGTCCGGCAGCTTGACGATGACCTGCCGTTGTCGCACCAGGTTCCCCTTGCGGATTTTGAACTCGTCCTGCATCCAGCGGTCCTGATTGTTGTAAGAGACCTGCCCGGCGGACGGGGCCTCGATCACGCATTTTTTGAGCTGACTTTCGAGGTTGGCCAGCTTGTCCACTTCGATCTCGTGCTTCGCCTGCTCGGACACCACGTTGGATTCCGACGTCTTGATGTCCGAGTCGTGCTTCTTGAGCGTCTTGGGTTTCGTGTACTCGCGCAACACGTGGAGTTTGGTCTTGGCGGCATCGAGGTCTTTGCCGAACTTGTCAACCGAGAAGCGATCGCTTTCGAGTTGCACGTCGTTGATGTAGCCCCGCGCGGCAAGCTTGCGGCTGTGGCGGAGAAAATTCTCCGCCCTCCGCGAGTTCTCTTCGGCGACGAACAACTCGCTTTCAAGCTTCTGCACCTCCTGCACGAACGTTCCCAGTTCGTATTCCTTCCGCGCGATGACGTTCGCATCCAGGTCGTTCTTCGCCTTGCTCAGCGCGGCCTCGGCGGTGTTGACCGCGATCTTCTGCGCGGTGAGATCCTTGCGAATGGTCGAATCATCCAACTGCACGACGACATCGCCGGGATTGACGGCCGTTCCCTCCGGCACGATTTCCAGAATGCGGACGCCCTCGGGGGACGAGATCTCACACCGCAGCTCGATGTTCGACGAGCTTTCGACATCGCCCCGCTCGACGATGTCGGTCACGAACTCACCCAGGACCGGATGGCACGTGATGACGTTGACGGTTCCATTATCGCGGAAGGAGTAGACGACTCCGCCACCGATGACTCCGCAGGTGACGACGAAGGCCAACGCGAGGAGCAGGCGTCGCCGAATTCCGCCGACTCGCGCGGGAGACTGATGGTTCGGGGGGCTGACGTTCATGGTGACCGACGGGCTGGAGGAAAACGTTCAAGCGGACAAACGCTCTCCAAGCATATCGTTCCCAGGCATCAACTGTCACGAATCCTCTTCCGACATGGCGGATCGCGCCGGTCACTCCGGTGGTAACGGGGGCTCATTGGTAAGAGTTTTCTGACCTTACCGGATTGCAGGTGTTTGCCGCAGAGCGGCACTCGATGGTAGCCGTGGGCTTCAGCCCACGGTCTCGAAACCGTGACACCCCACTTGTCGCGGAGCGACAATTGATGGGTTGAAGCGTCGCGATCAAGTGTCGCTCCGCGACAGGGGACATTCATCGAACGTCATCCGTGGGCTGAAGCCCACGGCTACCATCGAGTGCCGCTCTGCGGCAAAAACCGAACGCGATTCACTCACACCTGCAATCCGATAGAGTCAGAGCGGTTTGAACTCCGTGGGCTCGGGCGGCAACTCGGCGGGAGCCAACTCCACGTATCCGGGAGGATCGGGAGACTCCATCGTGACGAACGGATCGGGCAGGCATTCGTAGTACCTTCCGAGCAGGGTGTCGTCCGTCAGCGGACCGGGATCGGACCACAGGCCGCGGTCGTCGAGGTCCATCGTGCCGAGGTCGAAGTCCAGCAGACGCCGTTGGATTTCGTAGTCGCCCCAGACCTGGATGAAAAAGACCTGCGTCTGTTGCAGGTTGGCGAGCGCATCGACCAGGTCTCGCGCGATGGTCGTCGAGGGGGGCGCGACCTTCCCATCCTGCGTCGGTTTCTCCGGCTCGACGAGCTTCAGGCGGGCGACATCGGTCTGAGTGATCGCGACATCCACCGCGAGGCGGCGCAGCTCCAGGTTGAACTGATCGAGCCGAATCTGTCGCAGGCGCGAACGCAACCCGCGATGGATCTCGTCCCGCTGCAACATCAGCGAACGTCGCGCCTGCTGGTAGTCGATCAACGACTGCCGGAACTGGTTCCGTTCGAGGACTCGCGTGAGGGGAGCGTCGATCGCAAATCCGGCGGTGAGCCGTCCGTTGGCACTGTCGAACTTGACCGGGTTGTTGCCGGACGTGCCGAGGTCTCCCGCGACGTTCACGGACAGGTTCGATCGCAGCGCGTTCGCGTTGAAACGAATCAGCCGCCAACTGTCGACCAGCGAAGCTTTCGCATTCATCCAGTCGGCCCGCCGAACCATCGCCACCTGGAACGCGGTCTCGGGAGCCACTGCGACGGGGACCAAAGTCACTCCATGCAACCGGGCGCGGGCCTGGAGCAGGGACAACTCCAGCAGCGCCGAAGACAATCGTGTCAGGATCTCCTTCTCGGCCCGCAGTCGCTCGGCGGGTTTCAATTGAGTGTCGCTGGCGAGTCCGCCGATCAGGCCCTCCAGCGCGTCCAACTCGACCGTCAGTCGAACGTGTTCGGTCCTCAAGGTCTCGATGCGACTCTCCAACGCTTCGACCGTCAGTGCTCGCAGATCGAACTGGTTCTCCTTCAAGTCGGGTTGCCGGGCCAGGTCCACAAGCGCCTGACGTCGCTGCGGCAGGTGGTCCTCGACAACCTGCATGTCGAGCGCGAGCCCGTCCTTGAACGTTCGCACTCGGGCGGCGAGATCCTTCACCAGCGAATCGTTTTCAACGGCACCTCCCTCGATCTGCGAGGCCGCGAGGGCTTCCAACCGGTCCCCGACCGCGTCCTGAAGTTGAGTCAGCTCGGGGTCGATGAGATTGAACTGGTCGAAGAACTGGTCACGCAGATCGAACGACACATCGGGCGGGAGACCCAAACGGATCTTGTACAGATCGAGCGCACTCTCATAGGCGGCGAGTGAATTCAGGAGTTCGCTCTGTCCCGTGTAGTAAGCCTGCCGCGCGAAATCGACCTGGAATCGACTCTCCAACCGGCCGGCATCAAACGCAGCGTCGAGTTGCAGCCAGGTGTCGCGCAGGCCGGCAATCCTCGCCCGTTGATTGCGGATGAACTGCTGTTGCTGCAGGAAAAAGAGATAGCCGCCGGCACCATTCGCGCCGACCCCGCCGCTTCCCGCGAAACCTCCGCTCGACGTGACGCCGATCGCACCGACGCCACCAAACCCGCCGACACCCACACCCGTGAAGCCGCTCAATCCCGAACCGCCGAACAATCCCCCTGTCCTGGACAGGCCGCTCCCCACGGCGTTTCCCGTGGCCAGGTCGAGGTAGAACCCCTGACGATACCGATCGAATTGCCGCACGTTGGCCAGCAGGCTTCGTTCGGAGCGAGTCAGAATTTCCATGACGCGCGGCCGACCGGCAAACTGAAGCAGCGGCTGTGAGATCGCGAAGTTGAGCAGCGACGAATTGACGCTCGTGTCCTGCCCCGAGAACTCCCACACGATCGAATTGGCCAGGCCGACGATAAGCGTCCCCCCGGTCGTGGAGAGTTTCCTCATTTGCAGGTCGGTGTCGGTCGTCAGGAGACTCGAACTGGTTCCTCCATTACGGATTCTGCCGAGGCTGGTGAACTGAGTCGCGTTGCCACCGAAGAACTGCGACTGAAATCGAAACCGCTCGGCCGTGACGTCGAGTGCCGACAGGTACAGCGTCTCCATCTGCGCCTGATATTCGCGCGAATGGAGCCGTGCCAGTTCGATCGCGCCGCCCAAGTCAACTCGAACCCGTCCGTCGGTGTCATACGGCAGCCACGCCCGGTAATCGCTGACTTCCACATCGGCGAGGTCTCCGTCCTTGTGCCAGTGCGGCCAGCCGCGATGTCCATCGACGCACTCCATCAGCCGGTGCGAGTCCGGATCATCGGGAGGCATCGGCGGCCGGTCGGGGTCGGTCGGATCAAAGAGCCTCGACCGGGGATCAATGCCAATGTTGTAGCCGGGCATCTCAAACCGGGGATTGGCCGTCGCCCCGGCGACGGCGTCATACACCTCCGCGTCCGCCTGTTCCCTGTAATGGGCGCGCGTGCAGCCAACCATCGACAACCCGCACAGCACGAGCGCGACATAAACCGCGCGAGATCGCCGCGCGAGGCATTGCCGCGCGGAGAGGTTGTGATTGATTGACGTGGGATAAGCTTCCAGCTTGTCAGGTCCTGTGCGGAATGGACAAGCTGGAAGCTTATCCCACGAAAAAATCGCGATCTCGGAGTGTCGCGACTCCGGTTTCTGCGCTGCCGACTCGAATCCCGCCGTCGACATGTTGTGGCCGTCCGAATGATCCGCGACGGCATTCGATCCCGGTTCGGCAATCCATGCCGATCCGCGCGAGAGGCGCTTCGAGAATGACGACCGCGTACCCCATCAATATCGGGGATTCCTTCGGCGGACCTTGACGACATTGCCGGTTGTAACGGGAATCGGCCGCTTACCACGGCATTCACTCGGATCAAGGGTCGGAATTTAACAGAAGGGAACCAAGATCACAAAGGGAGAAGACCGCAAACGGTTGTCGGATGAGTCTATTGGCAACGACAAGTCTTCCAAGTGACTCCTTCGTTTCCTTTGTTCCCTTCTGTTCAATTCATTGTCTTGGCTATTTGCCCGTCGTCCGGAGAGTCGGCGTTGGCGGCGGAGGCCCGAAGCGGAGGGTGTCGAGCAGTTCGCGTTCGCGATTCGCCAGCGTTTCGACCTGCGGGGTGTCGGCCGTGACGGACAGGGATGCTTGGCGGCCGGAGGGGTCGGCGATCAGATAGAAGACCCAGGTCAATTGCCGCTCCCCCTCGGCTCCCGTGGCTGAGATGCGATAGACGTAGCTGCGGTCTGTCGTCGCGATGACCTCGCCCTTGCCGAGTTCCTTCAAACGGTCGCCCAATGCCTGGCGGATGTCGCGCTGGAACTCTTCACTCGAAAGGTGTTCGCCCGGCTTCGCGGGATTGATCGGGGCGAGATCGCACTGCGCCACGAAGTTGCCCTGGTCGATCAGCCGGAAGATCGCGGCCTTCTCCTGAATCTTCCAGAGGTGCCAGTGGCGCGGGTACTCGAACCCGATGTTCCACGGCGACTCGAACCGCAGCGCGACGGCCGACGGCTTCGGTTCGTTGGCCGCGGCATCGACGATCTTCTGATCGGCGAGACGTCCGGGCAGTTGAGCCGGCTTGCGCAGCAGGCGGACTCGCGCGGTGAACTCGAACGCGGGCGAGACCGGTCCGAAGCCGCGCTTCTCGACCTGCGTGAAGTCGCACTGCGTGATGCAGCGGTCCTTGAGGTCGTACTCGTAGAAGCCGCCGACCGTCACATCGCTCAGCGCCGACAACGCGGAGCCTTCCAGCTTGCCCTCGATTGTGACGCGGGCGATCTGCTTCTCGACCGATGTCAGCGAACAGGACAACTCTCCCTTCGCGATCGCGTCGAGTGCCGTCAGCATCTGAAAAGCCCAACCGGGCGCGGTCCACTTGTCGCCGACTTCGACCTCTTTCGTGGGCAGCAGTGCGATCAGTGCGAGGCTGTCGGTGGGAGACCGGATCAGGTCGAGTTCGTTCGACGTGAGCGACCCGCCGAGGCTGTACAACTCCACGCCGTCGATCCGTCCCTGCGCGACGATGAGCTTCAAGTGATCGCCCAGCTTTGCGGTGGACTTCTGCCCGCTCACGTCGATGTCTGTCTGAGTCGTCTCGTAATCGCGGACCGAGCGAAACGATTCGGCCTCGCTGCCGGGGCCGAGCAACCGTCGTTCGCGATACGACAACGCGGCCGATGCCGACAGCTTGAGCGGCTCCACCTTGGGCGACGGCTGCGTCTTGCCGTTCACGTCGACCCGCGTCCCGACCCCGAAGACGCGCGAGTCATCGACCGGCTCTTCAAGCTTGTGCTTGTCGGCCGCCCACAACGACGACGACGACAAGATCAACAGACCGGCCAGCAGCCAGCCGACGGCTTGAGTGGAACGCATCATGACATCACATCCTTGTTCAGATTCGAGCCGCCTCGACACAGCCAACCTAATCACCGCCCTCAGTCCCACCTCATTCTTCGTTACCTTCGTTTGCTTCTGTTCAAGACAGTTTGGACAGAAGCAAACGAAGGTAACGAAGGGTGAAAAAACGATCGAATTGGTTCGACCAAAGCGCGACTCATTCACTGGCACTGACCGTCATCCAGTTTTCGGGTACCAACCCACGTCCTGCCCAACTGCAACAAAACATTGTCCGCGACTCAGCCAACAGGCTTGAGCCGGGGACGCTTGGAAACCAATCCATTTCGTTCGGCCATCGCGTGCACGGTGGAGACCAGTCCCGCAACATCGAGTCCGATGTCAGCGAGCAGTTCGTCCCGTTCGCCGTGCTCGATGAAGCGGTCGGGGATCCCGAGGCACTTC
Organism: Planctomycetota bacterium; assembly: GCA_038040225.1. GTDB lineage: Bacteria > Planctomycetota > Planctomycetia > Planctomycetales > Planctomycetaceae > Schlesneria. The sequence continues at coordinate 87,014 of JBBPIS010000002.1, read as the reverse complement.
AAATTGTTGGTGCTCACGTCGGCTGCATTCGCCGCTTCGAGGACCGCCGCGCCGAAGCCGCCGCAGACCGTGTTCTCTTCGATGGCGATCACGAAACCGGTCTGTTCGAGGGCTCGGAAGATGGTCTCTTCGTCGAGAGGCTTCGCGAACCGGGCGTTGATGACGCCGACATCCAGCCCCTGCTCTCTCAACCGTTCCGCCGCACGGACGCACATCGGGAAGAGGGCTCCAAACGCGAGGAACATTCCGTCCTCACCCCACTGCCAGACTTCGGCCTTGCCGAATTCGACCGGTGTCTCGGGGCGATCGACACTCTCGACGTTGGCCTTCGGATACCGGATCGAGACCGGGCCGGGATGCGACAGCGCGAAGTCGAGCATCGGCGCAATGTCGAGTTCGTCGCCGGGAGCCATCACCGTCATGTTCGGGAAGACGCGCATATAGGTGTTGTCGAAGACGCCGTGATGTGTCGGCCCATCGGGACCGGCGAGGCCACCTCGGTCGAGACAGAACGTGACCGGCAGGTTCTGCAACGCGACCTCCTGAAAGATGTGATCGAAGCTGCGCTGCAGGAACGTGCTGTAAATGTTGACGATCGGCCGCAGGCCCGCCTTCGCCATGCCGGCGGCGAACGCGACGGTGTGCGCCTCGCAGATGCCCGTGTCGAAGAATCGCTCGGGGAAATCCTTGCGGATGCGGCCGAGCTTGTTCCCCTCACACATGGCGGCGGTCAGGACGCTGACCTTCTCGTCGCGGTGCATCGCGTCGTAGATCGCGTCGCTCATCGCGTTCGTGTATGCCTTCGACGACGACTTTTTCACCGAGAGCACTTCGTTGCGAGAGCTTCTCTCAAACGGAGGCGGTGCGTGGAACAGGACCGGGTCTTCGCAGGCCGGATCGAAGCCCTGCCCCTTCTGCGTGAAGACGTGCAGCAGCACCGGGCCACTCACTTCCTTGACCATCTCCAACGCGCGTCGCAGTCCGAGCAGGTCGTGGCCATCGACAGGCCCGATGTACCGGAAGCCCATCTCCTCGAACAGCATTCCGCCGTGCAGGAAGCCCTTGATCGACTCTTTGATTTGCGAGAGGGCATTCCGCGACGGCTTGCCCACGACCGGCAGCTTGTTCAGCAGCCAGTTCACGTCGCGTTTGAGGCCGTTGTAGAACGGAGCCGTCCGCGCCTTGTCGAGATACTTCGCGAGCCCCCCGACGCGCGGGCAGATCCCCATCTTGTTGTCGTTCAGAATGACGAGCAGATCCTTCTTGAGTTCGGCGGCGTTGTTCATCGCCTCGAACACGATGCCCGATGGCAACGCACCGTCGCCGATGACCGCCACCGATTTGCGGCCGGTCTGGCCGAGCAGGTCGTCTCCCGCCTTCAGTCCCAGCACCGTCGAAACGCTCGCCCCCGCGTGGCCTGTCATGAACAGGTCGTACTCGCTCTCGTTCGGATTCGGGAACCCCATCAGGCCCCCCTTGGTCCGGATCGAGCGGAAGCGGTCGAAACGCCCAGTGATCAGTTTGTGCGGATAGATCTGATGCCCCGTGTCCCAGATCAACCGGTCCTTCGAGAAGTCGTAAACCAGATGCAGCGCGAGACACAGTTCGACCACGCCGAGGTTGCTCGCAAAGTGAGCCGACCGCTCCTGCACGAGGTTGCACAGCGCCTCGCGGATCTCATCGGCAAGCTGCAGCAGTTGAGAATCGGTCAGCCCGCGCAGATCGCGCGGCGAGTCAATCTTCGGCAGCAGTTCAAAGTTCATGGTCATCCCCGGGTTGAAAGTTGATGGTTGAGGGTTGATGGCAAGAAATGAAACGCCGTCATTCCCTCTTGCCATCAACCCTCAGCCATCCACCAGTCTTCAATGATCTCTCTGCGTCACAAATCGAGCCAACTCGACGAGCTTGCGGCCCTTCTCACCGAGAGGCTCCAACAACCGACACGCTTCGTCAATGAGTGCGTCCGCCTTGCGGCGGCTTTCCTCCACACCCAGCAGCGCCGGATAAGTCATCTTGCCGAGAGTCGCATCTTTCCCGACCCCCTTCCCCAGCTTGGCGGCATCGCCCGTCACGTCCAACAGGTCATCCGCAATCTGGAACGCCAAACCAACTCGCTTTCCGAACTCTTCCAGCCGATTGACAAGTTTCGCGTCGGCCTGCGCCACCCGAGCCCCCAGCGTGACGGCTGAACACAACAACCGGCCGGTCTTACGCCGATGAATCGCCTCCAGTTGGGCGAGCGCTGATGTAAGGGCTTCTAAGTCTGTCTCTTGTCTTGTCCCCCCGCCCCGGCTTTGCGGGGAGAGGGCTAGGGTGAGGGGTTCTTCTTTGCCTGCTCCCTCAACCTTCAACCCTCGACCATCAACCCGCTTCTCCCCCTCAATATCCGCCACCTGTCCCGCCACCATCCCGCACCATCCCGCCGCACTCGCCAAGTCAGCACAACACGCTGCGGCAACCGAGCCAGGCTGCGTGTCTCTCGCGATGACCTCGAAGGCCAGCGTCAGCAGAGCGTCGCCGGCGAGAATGGCCATCGCCTCCCCGAAGACCTTGTGATTGGTCAGCCGCCCGCGCCGATAGTCGTCGTCGTCCATCGCGGGCAAGTCATCGTGAATCAGCGAGTACGTGTGAATCATCTCAATCGCACAGGCCGCCGGCAGAGCCGCCTCGACCGAACCGCCACAGGCCTCACACGCCAGCAGCACGAGCACGGGCCGCAGCCGTTTTCCTCCGGCGAGCAGACTATACGCCATTGCCTCGCGCAACGTCTCGGGACAGTCACTCGAATCGGGAGCCGAAGCCGTCGCGACATAAGTCTCCAGCCGCGCATGAACCAGCTCGCGCAGCGAGACCAAATCGGCTTCGAGAGTGCGTCCCTGCATCGCCATCAAATTTCTTCCGCGTCCTTGCGAGGCCATCGACATCAACCGACCAAGCCCGACCTCGATTCGAGCCCTCCATGAACGGCGAGCATGTTACCGCCCGGCCTCAAGTGACGCAAAGGGGAATGGGTTGAGATCAGAGGTTGAAGACTGAAGTCAGTAGGCACGATTTCGCGTCCGAGACGCGCATCGGCTCCGTTGTTCCTCGTGCCTTTTGGTGCGTCGGGATGTGGTATGCAACCCCCGTCGGAGTAAAAATCTAATCCCAATTCTTCGGGAGTTGGTGCCGCCCGGCTCACCTGGGTTCATTTTGGTTGGTCCCGCTGCGATGACTGTTGTGAGTCCGGTGTCGTGGCCTCTTCATCGAGCAGCGTGCGGATGTTTTGCAGGATCGCCTTGGGGTCGGGGCGTTTCACGCGGGTGGTGAAGTCCAGCCCGAGGTTCTCGGCTTGGGCGTATTCCACGAACGCCCACTGGTTGCCGAACCGGCGTCCGTAACGGCATTCGAGCAGATCGAGGAACGCCCGGCGGTGGTCCCCCTGCACCAGCGGCGATTTGAGAAACTCGACGATCTCGGCCGTCGTGAGTTTCAGCGTCGAGAACGCGTGATCGGTGGAATCGGTGGCGGCCTCTTTGTCGTCGGGCGGCGTGGCCACCGCCGCGTGATGCGCTTCCTGCCGCTGCATGATTGAAAGAATTGTGCAGATTGATTTATCCACTTCGATCCCGTCGCTAAATTCGTAGGGCCATACCAGTCGATTCGTAAACAGTGCGTGGAGCACACTCTGACGAGTCTGCGGGGCGAGATGATGGCTGAATAGACTTACTTGCCAGATATGTTCCGGGTTAGAAAGTAGCCGTCGTATGGCGTGCGGGGTGGTACGTTTTACCGCAACGGAATCCAGTTGCACTGACAATAAGTAGCATGCTTCCGCAAGGTAATGGTCAAACTTGTCATCGAGTAGCCAAGCGGAAAGCACCTTGTCCAATGCCGACTGGCAGACACGCACAGCGTCATCGGACTTCAAATGCGCTGACAATGCTACGAGCGCCTTGGCTAAGTTGCGGCATTTATATCCGTCTGCTTTTAGATCGTCGAAAGCTGCAAGCAATGTGTTTGATGGCGTGGCACACATACGCGCGGCGGTTTCGCGTTCCAGTCGCGATGACAACGCGGTGAGCCCCTCAGCTAGGTTGATGAGGTCGCCTACGCTTTCCTCCGATTCGGCGAATGCTGCGAGTAACCTGCCCGTCGCCGACTCACAGACTCGCGACGCGGCATCTGGTTCCAGTCGCGCGGATAAAGCGGCGAGTGCCTTAGCAAGATGGAGTTGATGATCTCCGTTCGACTCAGCGAGGAGCACAAGCAATCTGTCCGACGCTGACGTACATACGCGCGCTGCCGTAGTTGACTCTAGTCGCGTGGAAACTGCAGCGAGCGAGTTGAAAAGGTCGATCTCAAGGCGATCCTCTTGGGTGTCAGGCAAAGCCGCGAGTAATCCATCCGCTATGCGTTCAGCGGCAACCGGCTCAAGACGCGATAACAACACGACTAATGGGTTGGCAACTTGTATCCGCTCATAGTAAGTCCGGTCCCGATCAACGAGGAGTGTGAGCAAGATGTCCGATGCGGTTGCACAGGCCTGCGCGGCGGTTGATTCTTCCAAACGCGCTGACAACACAGACAGTGCCTTTGCGAGTTTGGAGAGAGTGTATGCGTCCTGCTTCGGTTCGGAGAGGGCCGCCAGCAACAACTTTGACGTGGATTCGCAAGCCGTCGCTGCGACGTCAAGTTTCATACGCACTGAGGATGCGGCGATTGCCTCTGCAATTTCGGGATCAAACCAAAATGCGCGATCAGAGAGGCGGGCGAGTAGTAAGGCGACTGCGGTTGAGGGTTCCAACAGCGCGGCAACGCGGTCTGGTTGATTGTCGAGATAAGTCTGGGCCGTAGTTGGGGAAGTAGTATTCGCTGCCATCGCTTCTTTGATGATGGTCACGCACACCGTGCTGTCTGGTTCAGGTTTGTCGAGCAGCATTAGCATGATCCACGCGATGCCCGCGCGGTGGTCGAGCGTGAGCGCCGGATCATTGAGGCGAGGCCGCAACAGTGTCAATGCCCGCTGTCGGAGGTCGAGATTTAGGCCGATGGCGGCCACCAAGGCTGGCTCGGCACAGTTCACCAGTTGCTCGGTCATGAATGCGTCACGGGTCGCTTCATCGAGCATCCGTAGACCAACGGTGTCGCTCTCCAGCGTGGCGAGTTCCCACAGGGCTTCGATCTCGGGCGAGGTGTTCTTAAACCGAGCGATCGCATACGTTGTGAGTACATCCTCTCCAACCAATGGTCGCACGAAACCGCGAGCGAGCGCTCCTTCTGCCTGATCCTGAGCGGCAACGGCCTGTTTGCGGGCATGCATAGCGGCGTCACGTTGTGTGTTCGCATCTTGCTTGGCGATGCTCTCACTCTCCTTCGCTTGTCGTTCGCGTTCCGCGTTACGTTCGGCTCGCACGAATCCCCAACTCGTTCCGATGATGCCGAGGAGTAGCACAAGTCCGATGACAGTGACCGCGACCACCGGTCCGCGATGTTTTCTCACGAACTTTTGGATTCGGTAGGCGGTACTGGGTGGGGCGGCTTGGACGGGTTCGCCTTGGAGGTGGGCTTGGATGTCGTTGGCGAGGCTGATCGGGGTTTCGTAGCGGCGTTTGCGGTCTTTTTCGAGGGACTTCATCACGATCCAGTCGAGTTCGCCCTGGACGAGCGTGCCGAGGCGCTTGGGCTCGGTGCGGCGGGAGGCGGCGAGGGTCGAGAGCGTCGGCTGGTTCAGGGTCAGGCGTGTGCTGGGCTTGGGGGGATCGACCTCGATGATCAGTTTTTTGAGTTGCTCGAACGCGGCGGCGCGCAGGTCTTGGGTCGAGAACGGCGTGCTGCCGGTGAGCAGTTCGTACAGCAGCACGCCCAAACTGTAGACGTCGGTCCGCGTGTCGATGTCGACGCTCCCCTCGGCCTGCTCGGGAGACATGTACTGCGGCGTGCCGAGGAACTGGTCGTGCTGCGTGAACAGTGTCTCGTCGGTCAGCCGCTGGGCGATGGCCTTGGCGATGCCGAAGTCGATCACCTTCGCGAACGGCCGGTCGTCCTGAGTGCTGACCAAGACGTTGCCCGGCTTGAGGTCGCGATGGATGACCCCCTTGTGATGCGCGTGCTGGATCGCCTGACAGACCTGCTCGAACAGCTCCAGCCGCTCCCGGATGGTGAGGTGGTTCTGATCGGCGTAGTCGGTGATCGGCTTCCCTTTGACGTACTCCATCACGAAGTAGGGCCGCCCGGTGTCGTCGGTCCCCGCGTCAAAGACCTTGGCGATGTGCGGATGGTCCATCAGCGCGAGGGCCTGCCGCTCGGCCTCGAATCGCGCGAGGACCGCCTTGGTGTCCATGCCGAGCTTGATGAACTTGAGCGCGACCTGCCGACGGATGGGCGCACGTTGCTCGGCCCGATAGACCTCGCCCATCCCCCCGCCGCCGATCCGTTCGAGAATGCGGTACGGCCCGACCGATTCGGGCATGTTGTTGAGCAGCTCGCGAGCACGCTTGATCGCCGCCTCGTCGTAGTGGTCGGTCGGCGAGAGCGCCGGGTCGTGAGGATCGTCGGCGGGTTTGTCGGACATGCTTCGGTTCCGTGAGAAAGTTGTCGCAAAGATACCGTCTTGGTGAGCCGGGTGCCGTCAGGCCCCGGACAGATTTCTTAATTTCGGTGTCGCGCCGTGGACTCGAAAAGTCCGGGGGGTGACGCCGCCCGGCTCACCCCGGTGCTTGGTGGCAGCTTCGCGTCGCCCGTCATCAACCCAGTAACCACGAACCGACCGGGTCTGACAGACGCCGAGAAAGATTTCCAAAAAAAAGCGGAACGGCTTGTCAGGCGTGATCGACTTTCGGGTATCAGGTAGAGGGAAACGTCAAGGTTCTCACAAAGTAGCCATCATCGCTCCGCGTGATGAGCCTTTCAGGGGAGACCTTCGATTGTTCCAAACCCGCCGCCACACGCAGCCGAAGTCTTCAACCGCCGCTCGAAACTGCGAACGAACTCGCGTGTTGATCGGGAGTCTGTACCGCAAGGCTCATCACGCGGAGCGATGATGGCTACTTTGATGAAAAGAGAGTGTGAGCCAAATGAACGAGATGCCAAACCACGATGCCTTCTCCCGCGAGCCGCCTTCTATGGACCCCGCGAATATCAACGAAAGTCATCTGACGCGAGCGAGCATCTTTGCCCGGCTTGGTTCAGAGGGACCAGGCGAACGAGAATTGGCCTGGTCGGAGTTTCGTGCGCGCTACGCGCCGATTATTGCCGGTTTCGCGGCCAAGTGCGGCGCGAGTCGGCAGGACATCGACGACATCATTCAGGACGTGCTGACCAACTTCCTCGGGGCGAGCGGCGAGTTCGTTTACGACCCGGCCAAGGGACGATTTCGCGGATATCTCAAGACGTGTACCGTCCGCGCGGCGATCCGTCGTGCCGGGAAGAACGTCCGATTCCGTGGTATCCCGCTCGACGAGATCCCTCAGGCGGAACTGGCCGTCGAACCGATCTGGGACGACATCTGGGAACAGCAACTCGTCACTCAGGCGTTGCGACTGGTTCGGGAAGCGTGCCAGAACAGCACCGCCTTCCGCGCGTTCGAGCAATACGTCCTGCTCGACCGCTCCGCCGAGATCGTCGCCCACGAACTGGGAACCAGCGTGAACAACGTCCACCAGGCCAAGACCAGAATCACCAAACAACTCCGCGACACTGTCCAACGGCTGCGCGAGTTGGAAGAGGAATGATTCGACTCAATTCATTCCTCAAAATCGCATTTGCGTACTGCTCACCCCAGTTCGCCACTCGCCAGCAGCAACGCGATTTCGCAGCCTTGTAGAAAGCTGGGGACGTGCAGCCATTCGCGGATGGTGTGGATGTCGTGCTGGCCGCAGCCGAGCGTCACGGTCGGGAAGCCGTGCGCGGTCATCCAGTTGGCGTCGAGGCCGCCGTTGCCGATGCACAGTTCGGGGGTGAGGCCGATCTGCTCGACAGCCGACTTGGCGAGTGAGACGACCGGTTCGTTGGGGTCGAGGCGAAACGATTCGTACTTCAAATCGGCGTTGAAGGTGGCGCGGCCGGTTTTGCCGTCGGAGGACTTGACCGACTTCGCAGCTTTGACGAACGCCTTGCGGTAGGCCTCGACAATCTTCTTGCGAAAGACGGGATCGTGACTGCGAGCCTCGGCCCGCAGCGAAAGGCTTGGGGTGACGACGTTGGTTGCTTCGCCGGCCTGAATGATACCGACGTTGCTCGTCCCGCGATGCCGCCCCTTTTCGATAAGCCCATGCCAGCCGTTTTGCGTCAGGTCGGCAATGGCCAGCGACGCGATCGAGATCGCGTTGACACCCCGTTCAGGATGGACGCCGGCATGGCTGGCGAGCCCTTCAATTTCGATCTCGATGGCGTAGTCGCCCGTGGCCCCGACGTTGACGAAGTGCGGGTCACCGCCATCCCAGTTGAAGCAGTACTTCGGCGCACCGAGTTTGTTGGCCGAGACGTATCTCGCGCCGTACAGCCCGATCTCTTCCTGCACGCAGAAAAAGAGCGTCAGTGGCGGATGCGATCGCCGCTGGCGGAGCAATTCCAACGCCGTTGTGAGGACGACGGCAACACCCCCACGGTCGTCGCCGCCGAGGCCCGTGGCGGGGTTCGCCGAGCGAATCACATCGCCCTCGAGTTTCGGCTCACATCCGACGCAGATGGGGACCGTGTCGAGATGAGCCATCAGCAACCGACGCGGCCCGCGCTGGGTGCCGGGCAACTTCACGATCAGATTACCAACCTCACCACCGCCGGGAATCCGACGGTGGGCGGTGTCGGTCTCGATGCACCCGGGAGGCACACCGGCCGCGAGGAGCCTGGCTCGGATCAACTCGACAACTTGCCCCTCTTGCTTGCTGCGACCCGGAATCGCCATCAATTCCAGGACCAGTTTCACGGCCGCCGACGCGTCGAAGGCCGAATCGTCACGGGCCGGTCGATCCCCCATTCAAAGTTCCCCCGGTCAATACCCAGCCAGTGATTGTGACGCAGTCGGCCCGCAGGCAGGGGGACAATTTGCAATCTGCCCAAGACTCCCTGGCAAGTTGACCAGAGTGAAGGATGTGGCCCATCCATCGTCGTCAGGCAGGCCGCCAACTCAGGTCAGACCCCTTCGCTTTCGGATTACCACCGGATGACTCTGTTGCACGGAAGTCCGACTCGTGGAGCAACGGCACGATCAGCCTAACTCCACAGTCATAGGTCAAGTCAAGATGCGGCAACTCCCGCTGTGCGGGAGTATGCAGCAACTTTTGGCCTCGACGCATAATTGTGGCCAACGCGGCGCAACTATTGGGCTTTCTCGATGCGGTAACAACCAGTTTCCGGGTCGTTGACAACGCCTTGGGAGTTATACAGGCATTGATAAATCATGTTGCTGAAGTTCTTGCTGGAGGACTTGTAGCCCGCTTCAAGGACTTTTGGCTCCAAGTCAGCCAGTGTGATCCCCTTTTTGCTCTTCCCCAGGAGGTCGAAGACGATTTCGCGCAGGGAGCGTTCGTTTTTGGGGCGTTTTCCGCGGCGAACACCTTTCTTCGGGCCTCTTCGCTTCGATCCCAAGATTCCTTGGAGCTCGGTTTCGATCTTGGCGAGTTCCTTGGTTAACTGATCTCGCCGCTTGCCGAGCTCTTGGGCTTGGCCCTTCCGTTCGTCGAGAATTCGTTCCAGGTCGGAGAGGCTGAAATTTGACGATGTGCGTGCCATATAACTGGTTCTCACTAAGGACTGGGGACTGGGAACATCAACACTGGGAGGCAGAATATCGACAACGTCTAAGCATTGCAATTGTCGGCGAGTTATCTCTGTCGGGTCGACTGAAATCGTCGGTCGTGAGTTCACTAGAGGAGCGTCGATAACTTCGTCGCTCAGACCAGCAGCTACCGGGCTTCACTTTGAAGTTCGTTCGCGCCCGCAAGGACCGGATTGCCTGATACGGTCGCTGGTGTGTCGACGCGGCATGTGTTGAGAAATCCGGTCGTGGCGAATCCCAACCGACGTCACCTTCGCACGCTGCACATGCGGATCAGTCTCGTTGCTGGCCGCGACGGTTTGATCTGAAGTCATGTCGTGAAAGAAGTCAGCCGTGAAGTGGGGGGCATCAATCCAAGTGTCTGCAAGGTCTGCTGGAGGCTTCCCGGCATGACGAATCGAACCCCCTGGTGCATCGTGAGTGGACACAATCTCCCGGCCCGGCTGGAGAAAGCGAACCGGCGTTGTCGATGATCCGAGACCTGCCTCGCCACAGCGCCTCTTGTCTGATTTCGGGGGTTCAGCTACCATCGCGCCGGTCCGATGCTTGGTGTCGAATTTCAAAAGCCGTCGAATGCTTTCCCCTCTCCACGACCGGAACACCGCCATGCAGTTTACTCCCTTGTCGCGGGCCATGACCGCGTTGACTGTCGGTTTGATGGTGCTCGTCGCCACGACGATTTTTGCTCAGCAACTGTCATCTCCGTCCCCGGCGGATCAGGACACGGCCAAGTTGGTCTCGAAAATGATCAGCCAGTTCCACATCAGCCAGAAGCCTCTGGACGACCGGATTTCGGCGATGTTGCTGCAGCGGTTTGTGAAGGAACTCGACCCGCAAAAACTGTACTTCCACAAGTCGGACATTGATGGCCTCGCGAAGTATCGCGACCAATTGGACGACTTCCTCAAGATGGGCAAGATCGACTTCGGTTACGAGGTGTTCGCCCTCTACCTGAAGCGGCTCGACGAGCGTCTGGCCGTGGCCCACAAGTTGATCGACTCGCCGCACGACTTCGCCCTGGATGAAGCCATGGAAATTGATGGCGATCAACTGCCCTGGTCGGCCGATGTGAACGAGGCCAACGAACGATGGCGCAAGCGCGTCAAGTACGATCTGTTGGCACTGCAACTCGACAAGGTGACTATCGAAGAGGCCCGCAAGAAGCTGCACAAGCGATACGACACTGTGAAGAAGGCCGCGCACGGTACGGAAGACAACGAAGTGCTGGAGATGTATCTCTCCTCAATGGCTCACTGTTTTGATCCCCACTCCAGCTACATGTCGAAACAGACGGTGGAGGACTTCGAGATTCAGATGCGGCTCAGTCTGCAGGGTATCGGTGCCGCGCTGCGATCCGAGGACGGAATGACCGTCGTGGCGCAGGTCGTGGTTGGCGGTGCGGTCGAGAAGGACGGACGCCTCAAGGTGGGCGACAAGATCACGGCCGTCGGCCAGGCCGAGGGCGATTTCCAGGACATCGTCGAGATGAAGCTGAACCGGGTCGTTCGTCTGATTCGCGGCGATGAGGGGACGAGGGTCCGGTTGCGAGTTCTGAAAGAGACGGGCGAGACCGTGGTGTACGAGTTGACTCGTCAAACAATCCCGCTCACGGCTCAGGAAGTCAAAGGGGTGATCATCCCGGCGGACGAACGAATCCCCGGGACGAAGGGCCGCATCGGCATCATCAACATCCCCTCGTTCTATCGCGACTTCGGCGGAGCCCAGGCTGGCAAGGACGATTTCAAGAGTACGGCTCGCGATGTCCTGAAGGTGTTGGACGAATTTCGCGACCAGGGGGGAGTCGATGCCATCGTGGTCGACCTCCGGATGAACGGGGGCGGCGCACTGAGTGAGGCCATTGAAGTTTCGGGCCTGTTCATCGATCGCGGTCCCGTGGTGCAGATCAAGGAGCCAAACGGCAAGATCAAGACCCACGATGACGAAGAGCACGGTGTCGAGTATTCGGGTCCGCTGGTTGTCCTGTGCAACCGCCTGTCGGCGTCGGCCTCCGAAATCTTCGCGGCGGCGATCAAGGATTACGGTCGGGGAATCGTCATCGGTGACGTGACCACTCACGGCAAAGGGACGGTTCAGAACGTCATGCCGGTCAGCAACAGCATGTTTCGCGCTCTGGGTGGAGGGAAGGAACGGGGGGCCGTCAAACTGACGATCAACCAGTTCTACCGTGTGAACGGCGACAGCACGCAGAATCGCGGCGTCGAGTCCGATGTCGTTCTGCCCTCGCTGATCGACCACATGGATCTGGGCGAGTCGTTCCTGGAGAACGCTCTCGCCTTCGATCGCGTCGCCCCGGCGAAGCACTCGGCCTACGACCTGGCCAGCCCGCAGATTGTGGCTTCGCTGAAGGAGGCCAGTCAGAAGAGGGTCGCCGCCGACCCCAAGTTTCAACAAGTCCAGAAGGACATCGAGCGATTCCTCGCCCGCAAGAATCGCAAGTCCGTTTCGCTCAACGAAGAGACCATGAAGCGGGAGCGGGATGAGGACAAGGCGACGAGAGAGGTCGAAAAAGAGGAAGAAGAGCACGAGACCAAGACGGACAAGCCGGTTTTCGCCAAGACCGAGTACAACAACGAGGTCTTGCAGATCGCACTGGACTACTACTCCCAGTTGAAGGCCGCCAAGACCGCCGCCCGAAACTGATCGGCCGCAGCGTCACCGTTTCTCAGGCCCGACTCTCACGTGAGGCTCGGGCCTGTTTGTTTGACATCTCCCGATCCGGTGCGAGCTATTCGGAACACGCTTTCAACCCGCTCGCATTCTGTTCCTCCCGCACAGACCTTTCCCCTTCTGACCTCTGACCTCTGATTCGCTGAGTCCCCTTGCTGAAAGACCGAGTTAAGTGGCACGTTGAAAACGTACCCCGCGCCGTTATCATCCGCCCCATGTCGATCATCGAAGTCCGCGACCTCGCCAAGCACTATCGCGTCTACCGCAAGCCGGCCGGTTGGCGGGCTTCGCTCACCGGTCTCTTCCATCGCGAATACAACCTCGTTCAGGCCGTGAAGGGGGTTAGCTTCCGGATCGAGCGGGGTGAGATGGTCGCGTTTCTCGGTCCGAACGGCGCGGGAAAGACCACGACGCTCAAGCTGCTGAGCGGGCTGATCTATCCCACGTCCGGATCGGCCACGGTCCTGGGTTATGTGCCGTGGCAGCGCGACAACGCGTACCGCAAACGGTTCTCGCTGGTGATGGGGCAGAAGAACCAATTGTGGTGGGATCTGCCGGCACAGGAGTCCTTCATTCTGCATCGCGAAATCTACGGCATCGAACCCGCGCAATTTCAGCGGCGCGTGGATGAACTCACCGATCTGCTCGAAGTTCGCAAGCTGGTCGGCCAGCCGGTGCGCGAGCTGTCGCTCGGCGAGCGGATGCGGATGGAGTTGATCGCGTCGCTGTTGCACTCGCCCGAGGTGCTGCTGCTCGACGAGCCGACCATCGGTCTCGACGTCGTCTCGCAGCGGAGGGTCCAGGGATTTCTGCGGCACTATCAGCAGGAACAGCAGATGACGGTGCTGCTCACCAGTCACTACATGAAGGACGTGGAAGCCCTCTGCCGCCGGGCCATCATCATCAACGAGGGCGAGATCAAGCATGACGGACCGCTGGCGGAGATACTCGACCGCTTCAGCAGCTTCAAACAGATCCAGCTTCAGTTTGCGGGGACCGAAATTCCCGATGACCTCGAACGTTACGGCAAGATCGTCGAACGAATGCCGCCCCGCGTGAAACTGGAAGTCCCGCGACAGGACATTCCCAAAGTGCTCGCCGCCCTGCTCGACCGCTACACGATTGAAGACGTCGGCGTGCAGGAGCGGCCCCTGGAAGACGTCATTGCCGAACTCTTCGCGCGGAAGGAACCAATGGCCGCAGAGGGTTGATGGTCGAAGGTCGACGGTTGAGGGCCTAAAGAAGGAAAACGCCCGACCACGTCTCTCTTCCTCGAACCCTCAACCTTCAACACTCAACCATCAACCCCAGTCCGATCCCTGACCAACATGACTTCATCCCTGCGCATCAAATGGTGCATCCTGCGAACGTCGATCGAGGAGCGGCTCGTGTATCGGGCCGACTTCGCGTTCGCGACGCTGGTGCGATTCCTGCCGATCGTGACGCAGGTCTTTCTGTGGGGAGCCATCTATCAGGCGACGGGGCCGCGCGACACGAAGGTACTCAGCGGGTACACGTATGGTGACATGGTGGCCTACTCGCTGCTGGTCATGGTGGGCCGGGCCTTCTCGTCGATGCCGGGGCTGACGACGGGAATCGCCCGAGACATTCGCGAGGGAACGATCAAGAAGTTCCTCATCCAGCCGATCGATCTGCTCGACTACCTCTTCTGGCATCGGGTGGCCCACAAGCTGGTCTACTACGCCGTGGCGTTGGTGCCGTTCGCGTTGGTCTTCTGGCTGTGCCGGGACTATTTTCGAGGCTGGCCGGACGGGATCACGATCGCCGGCTGGTGCGTCTCGCTCGTGCTCGCCTTTCTGATCGGGTTCCTGATCGAAAGCCTGATGGGCCTCGTCGCGTTCTGGTTCCTGGAGGTCAGCTCGCTGGTGTTCGTCTACATGCTGTTGAGCTACTTCCTGTCGGGACATATGCTCCCGCTCGACTGGCTCCCCGCGCCGTACGGCGACTGGATTCGACTGCTGCCGTTCAAGTACCTCGCCTTCGTCCCGGCCGCCGTCTTGCTGCAAAAGTACGATCACCCGGAATTGGCCTTTGAATTGGGACTTGGTTTTGCGTGGGTGCTGGTGCTGTACCTCCTCAATCGCTTGGCGCTCTCTCGCGGGTTGAGACGCTATAGTGCGTATGGCGGATGAGCAATTCATGAACCATGAAGGGACTGTACGTCATGACAACAACGATCATGGAACCCAGTGCTGTCGAACGGGTGATGGGGGAAGCATTGAGACTTCCGCGCCCCGTTCGCGCCGCTTTGGCGAGAGAATTGATTTCGAGTCTCGAACCCGGCGACGACGACGCGTCGATCGAAGCCGAGTGGGTGGCGGTCGCGGTGGAACGATCGAGGGCCTATGACGCTGGAGAGACAACGGCCTGTGATTGGCGCGAATCCGTCGCACGCATCCAAGCGGCTCTAGACGCCCGCACGTCAGGCGGAGTTTCAAAATGAACGTGGTCGTGCTGGATGAGGCAACTGAGGAAGCCCGTGCAGCCGCCTTGTGGTATGACGAGCAGGAGCTTGGAGTCGGCGCAGCCTTCTTGAGCGAGTACTGCTCGATGCTCGAAAACATCGAACAGAATCCCGAGCGATATCCATTCGCAGAAACAGCGGATGTTCGCCTCGGTCTCCGCAGTGCTCGGATGTCTCGTTTTCCCTATGCTCTGCACAACGAAATCCGTGCGGACCACGCTCTCGTCCTGGCTGTCAGTCACGGGGCACAACGTCCGAACTATTGGATTCGACGTCGAACGCACAATCGGTGACACTCGGGTCAACTCGGCAGTCAAACAATGACATGGATGTCATGCACTCCCCTCCCTCTCCTTCCGCCGCGATCGGCTCCCCCGAACAGATGTCCGGCGTGTATGGCCGCACGTTTTGGCTGGCGTATCTGGCGAACTCGGTCCTGCTCATGGCCAACGCTTTGACGTTTCGGTTCGCGGAACTGGTCCACCATCTCGACGGGACAGAGAGTGTGGCGGGAGACATCGTGGCGGTGGGGACGGCCGTCGCCGTCGTGCTGCGTCTGAGCGCCTCGCACGTCCTCGACGATTACGGCACGCGGCGGATGTGGCCGCTGTGTGCGATCCTGTTCATCGTCGGCAGCCTCGCGTTTCTGTTGGCCACGCAGTTGTCGTGGGTCATCTACGCGGCGCGCATTGCGTATTACGTCGGATTGACGGGGATGTTCGCCTGCTCGATGACGCACATTCAGAATCACGTTCCGCCCGAACGCCGCACCGAGATCATCGGCAACCTGGGCAGCAGTGGCTTTGTGGGGATGATCCTCGGCTCGAACATCGGCGATCTCGTGCTCAGGTTCGTGCCGGACAAGCGGACTCAGTTCCTGATCCTGTTCGGCGGCGCGGCGCTGATTGGCACGGTGTACCTCGTCATCGTGATCCTGCTCACGCGCGATCAGCAGCACGAGCGGCACGCCTACTCGCCCCCGGCCTTTCGGTTGATGTTCCGTTTCTGGCCGGGCACCGTCGTGGTGGCTGCGATGGTGATGGGCCTCGGCGTCACGGCGACGCAGACGTTTCTCACGCGGTACGCCACCGCGCATCACATTCACGAGATCGGCGTCTTCTTCACCGGCTACGCCCTCTCGGCGTTTGTGTTTCGACTGCTGGTCTCGAACTGGAGTCGCACGGTCGGCCGTCACTGGATGCTGGTGCGAGGCCTGCTCGGCCACGTCGTCGGTCACGCGATGCTGGCCTTCGTCGTGACGAGTTGGCAGTTCATCCCGGCGGCGATCGTGTGCGGCTTCGGCCACGCCCTGCTCTTCCCCGCCGTTGTCTCGCTCGGCTCAGGAGCCTTTCCCAAAGAGTGCCGCGGTGCGGGAACGGCCATCATTCTCGGGTTCACCGACTTCGGCTCCCTGATCTTCGCCCCGATTCTCGGCCGCGTCATTGTCGAGTACGGCTTCACCGCGATGTACCTGACTTCGAGCGGTACGGCACTGGCCGCCGCTCTCGGCTACTCGATCATCGCTTGGCGGCACCCCGATGAAGAGGCCACAGTCACGTAACTCCGACTATGGATGCACGGGCGGCGTCCACGCGGCGGGCTTCGGATTGGCGATGGTCAGCGGTTGCGAGTCGCCGTAATGCGTCTGAGCCTTGGCGAGTTGAACCATCATCCGCGCGATGCGGTCTGCTTGAACTGGCTCCTTCGACAGGTCAACCATCTCGTCCGGGTCGGTCTCCAGATCGAAGAGTTGCGTCACGTTGACTTGCGGGTAGCGGATCAGCTTGTAGCGGTTGTCTCGCCACGCGCGGTGCAGGTTGAGGTACGAGAAGAACAACTCGGATCGAGCCGTCTTCGATTTCTGCTCGATCACCGGGCGAAAGCTCGCACCGTCGATGCCGCTCGGCGCGGGGGCGCCGACGAGGTCGCACAGAGTCGGGTAGATGTCGAACAGGTAGACGAGCGCGTTCGACTCGCCGCGCGGGATCCCCGGTCCGGCGACGACGAGCGGCGACTTCATCGCCGCGTCGTACAGGCTCTGCTTGCCGAGCAATCCGTGGCTGCCGATCGCGATCCCCTGATCGGCCGAGAAGACGATCAGCGTGTTGTCGAGTTGGCCCTGTTGCTTTAACGTCTCCAGCAACCTCCCGATGTGGAAGTCCATCGCGGTGATCGTTGCGTAGTACTCGTGATGCGTCTGCCGCAGAGCGGCCTCGGTGCGAGGCCACGGCAGCAGCTTCTCATCGCGGATCTCCATGTTGCCGTTGTCGAACGGATGCACGGGAAGCCAGTTCTTCGGCAGCGGGATGAGGTCACGCTGGTATTGATCGAGGTACTTCTTCGCGGCGACCCGCGGATCGTGCGGGTTGCCGAATGCGAGGTACATGCAGAACGGCGGCACGATGTCGCTGCGCAGACTTCGCTGGTTGAGAAACTCGATCGCGGCATCGACGATCTCGCGGCCAGGCTCGCCGCTGCGACGTTCGTCCTCGTCGTTGCCGAGATACTTGTTGATGTCGAACTTCGCCTGAATCAGCGGGGCGGTGTTCCCTTTTTTGCCGTGGTGATACGTCGAGTAGCCCGCCGCCTTCATCGACAGCGGGAAGTTCGGACCATCGCCCGGCGACAGCAGCCCCTTCTGCTTTGGAGCGTTCGGCGGCTCAAAATCCTTCCAGCGAAAGTAGGCGTTGCCGCTCAGCAGCATGTTGCGGCTGGGAGTGCAGACCGCGCCCGAGTTGCCTCCCAGGCAGTAGGCATTCCGCATCGTGAAACCGCGCCGGACGAGTGTGTCCAGGTTCGGAGTCTTCACCGTCGGGTTGCCGAGTGCCGCGATCGAGTCGGCCCGCATGTCGTCGGCAAACAGAAACAGCACGTTCGGCTTGCGAGCGGCCTCAGCGGCGCGAGCTTCTCCCGTCGCCAACAGCAGCGGGAAGCAACAGACACCGGCGACGAACAGGTTGACGGCGGCGTGATAACAAAATCGCATCAGTGTGATCTCTGAAGGGTGATGGAAATCGTAACCGGCATCGGCATGATCGCCCCCGCGACCAACTCACCTTCGCGAGGAAGGCGGCTTCAAATAGACTCCCGCCGAACGCGGGACAAGGATGTCGCCGGAAAAGGGATTTTGCCAGTGGACGGTCGCAGCAGCTTCGAGTGGTCTGTCGCCAGACGGTCGTGGGTGGCAGCGGCGTTGTGCCTGCTGCTCCTGCCGTTTGCCTGCCGTGTTCCCGCCCCGCCCGTCTTGAAGCGCGAGCCGCTCGTCATCATGTATGACTCGGCGAAGGAGGCCGAACTGCGGAGCGGGAAGCCGCTGCGGTTTGGCCTCGACGGAATGGATCGCTATGTCGATACGCTGGCCGAACCGGTCGCGGTGAGAGAGTGGTCCGCCGATCATTGCACGTGGGAGGTCTTCGTCGCGACGAACCGGGGGTGGTTGGAATCGCCCGACGATCCCGAGGCCGCGAACCGGGTGCTCGATGAGGTTCATTACGGCCGTTGCGAGGCGACACTGCCGCGTGACGACGTTGGCCTGCGGATGGAGTTGGAGGAGAAGCGAAAGAAGTCGGCGGTCATTGCGGTGGCGAGTGCCTCCAGCAAGAGTGCGTCCGCCACGAGTACGTCTTCGCCGGTCGAACCGGCGGGCGAGGTTGAGGCCACGCGGTTGTCTGAGTCGGCGTTTCTCGACGGCGTGAGCGATCAGGTGCGGCGGTCGCGACAGAAGGATCTGCTGCTCTTTGTTCACGGGTTCAATGTCAGCTTCGAGGCGGCGGTCGCTCGAACGGCGCAGGTCGCGTTGAAAATTCCGTTCAACGGCGCGGTCGTCTCGTACTGCTGGCCGACCCAGTGCGGTGTCTTCAAGTACGACAAGGACGAACCGATCAACAAGGCCTCGGTTGCTCCGTTCGCTCAATTCCTGACCACGCTGCGCGAGGGGATCCCGCCCGAGACCCGCATTCACATCATGGTCCACAGCATGGGCAACCGAATCGTGATGGAATGCCTCGACAATCTGCCGACGCCGCAGGGCCGGAAACCGTTCGGTCACGTTGTCCTGTGTGCCCCCGATGTTGGTCACGCCGACTTCCGGGCGTGGGCACCGGGTGTTGTCGAGCAGGCTGAACGGGTCACGCTCTACGCCAACTCGGGAGACAGTGCCCTGATCGTGTCGAAGGGACTTCACAATGAGATGCGAGCAGGTGACGCCGAGGTTCCCCTGGTCGTTCCCGGCGTCGAAACCATCGACTGCAGCCGCATCGAAGACAGCCTGATGGGGCACAGTTACTACGGTGACAACCGCGACGTGACGACCGACCTGTTCATGCTCATCAAGGAAGATCTTCCGCCCTCGAAGCGGTTCTTCCTCGAAAAGCAGAAGTCCCCCGACGGCCCCTACTGGCAGTTCGCCCGTCACGCCCCCACGGTCATGTGTACGTGGCACTTCGACGAGTAGTGACAGAGATCGCAATCCATGCGATGGTGATTGTCAGCCAGCACTTCACGAGTGAGTTTGAACTGTGGGTTGCGTCGATGACTACTTACGGGCACAGACCTGTCTATTCGAATACAGAAAAACGGATTCGGTTGAGTTGCGCAGACGATCAAACTCCCGATCGAATTCGGAGACCAAAGCAGAATCGATCGCCCCTTCGGACAACAGTCGTTGTTTCGCGCTCACAAAATTGGCGTGCCAGTGATTGAAGTATGTCGCTCGTTCGTTGGGGTCGGTCATTCTTTGATCGAGCATGTATGAGGCGTCTTTCAGCCATTCCACTTCCAGCCCGGCTTGGATCATCACATTGCAAAGGCGGATGCCAATGTTGGGGTCGCCGCCGATCTTGCGTTGGCAGTCATTGAAGGCCCGCCAATACCGCATGATCGCTGGCGAGTGCGGGTAAACGTAAAGAGCGTCGTTGAACACCTCGGTGCAGTACAGCACGCCACCATCGGCGAGGACGCGTTTGGCTTCTCGGATGACGGCCATGGGATCAGTCACATGTTCCAGCACGAAGCAAATGTAGACCGCATCGAATGAGCCATCGGCGAAAGGGAGTTCGTCACCTCGGGAGGTGTGAAGTTCCAGCCGGCCTTCTGACAGTTCCTTCGCCAACAGTAGACGCGCTCGTTGGATTTGATCTTCGGAGATATCGACTCCGGTCAGGTGAAGGTGCGGATATCTGCGGAAGAGCAGGCGGAGTTGTGCGCCGACCCCACAGCCAATTTCCAGGACGCTCGAACAGCCCGACAGATCGATGTACTTGTGGAGGTGAGGCTCCAGAAGTTCGCCTTGC
The DNA here is from genome assembly GCA_038040225.1 of Planctomycetota bacterium. Classification (GTDB taxonomy): domain Bacteria; phylum Planctomycetota; class Planctomycetia; order Planctomycetales; family Planctomycetaceae; genus Schlesneria. The sequence continues at coordinate 66,793 of JBBPIS010000002.1, read as the reverse complement.
CGGACCAGGCGATCTTGTTCGTCTTTGGTAAACGTGTGGATGTATTCGATGTCTCTCATTGGCCCAACTTGTTTCTTCGGGTTTGTGTGCTCAGGCGCTTGGACAGGAAAGTCTCCTCGAAGTCCACCCCCATGATCTTCACGACTTGGGTGTCTCCTGCTCGCCAGCCGTTCCGCAGATAAAAATCCAGCGCAGAAGGAGTTGATGTCAGGTGCAATCGAACGATGCCTTGCTTCGCGGCAAACGATTCGAGATGTGCCAACAATGATCTTCCGATGCCTTGGCCTCGAACGCTGGGACTCACATAAAGGCCGACCAACTCCGTCCCCTCCAATCCGATGGTCGCGCAGAGTCGTCCTGCTCGGTCGGCGCAAAAAAAGTCGTTCGTTGTGGCAGGCGCTGACGGATGCGCGCGGGAGTGTTGTATCGCTTCCAAGTCATCAATTGGTCGCGCGAATAGTGGACGGCCAGCACCATCTCCGCATTTCTGCGGATCAGGCGGCTGATGCGGCGGGCATCCTTTTCAGTGGCACGGCGGATGGAGATCGGCACATTCATTTCGGTGCTTTTGTCTCGTTCCCACGCGGGTGGCGCAGGTCGCCGAAACAGCAACCGAGGCCACCCAGCGAAGCGAGATCCTCATGCGAAGTGCCAGCAGACTCCCGCGGGGTCGATGAGGTGTACCTCACGCACTCCCCACGGATATTCGGTTGGTTCCTTGCCGCGAACTCCGGGATACCGTTCCAGGACGCCGGACCGACAGACGTGATCCCACCAAAGATCGAGGTCATCCACTTTGGCGAACATCATCAGATTCTCTTGCATCGTCTGGTTGTGGAAGTCCTGCAGCAGGAACACCGCGGAACCCAACTGCAATTCCAGCAGTCCCGGCGCCTCCCAATTCACGACGAATCCGAGATCCAGAAAAAAGTTCTTCGCGGCAGCGAAATCCTTCCCCGAAGGAATGAACGGCTTCAAGGCGGTGATCGTCACCATAACGTCAACTCCATCAGTGGAAGCCGAAGCGGCAACCGAGGTCACCTGCGAAGCCGCGGAGGCAGGGACGTGCTTTGAACGTGTTATTTGGCGTCAAAGTACCGTCCTAGGTACCTAAGCAGGCAGTCACAACTTGTACATGGCTTTCAGCTCGCGCTGAAGCACGTGGAATCCTGCCTCGATTCGACTCTTCGGAAAGGGAATGTAGGCAACGCCTGAGAGATTGGTCGGGATGTTCACTCCCTCTTCGTGCAGGAGTACGACGCGGTTCCTTCCATACCTTCCCTGGAAGAAGCCGATCTCGTGCATCACGTTCTCACGAACTCTTGCTTCGTTGTCGTTTGCGTTGTCATCCCCGGTCATCACGATAACGGCCGTATCACAGAGACCCGCGTTGTCGATTAGCTTTTCAATGATGGTTCGCCCAAGGTTAGCCTCTTGCGCTAACTCAATCGTTGGAATACCCACATCCCGTTCGATGAATGGCTGGACGACACGCCAATCGTTCGACCGACCGTGCGTTATGAAGACGCAGCGGGGAGCCGCTTGTTGAGGTTGTTCAAGCTCGCTATTTGCTCGGATCTCGAAGACCTGATCGACGTCTCGGACGAGCCGCTCGGTTTGAGCCCTCGAGAAGTACATTTTTGGATTTCCTTCTATCTCCATCAGCGGTTTCGTCTCTATTGCTTGAAAGTCGTTGTAGAGATCAGGAAGCAGCTCCTTCAGTTTCTCAAGAAGTACGGCCGCTTGTGTAAAGTAGTGCTGCACAGCCTCTGGATCGAAACTCCGACGAGTCAAGACTTCATTAGCGCTACGCTTCCCACTCACATTCTCAGTCATCGCAGCGATCACGGCCTTGCGAATTCCGGACAACTTGGCCATCACGGTGGACAGTTCGCTCATCGGACCGACCCTTCTATTCGCACGGGTGCCACTGGCGATCTTTTTGGACCGCCAGTGCTTTCCTGTGCCAGAATTGTTTTAGTGACTATCCCGCTGCTGGCGTTATTGGTCGCTCATCGAGTCGCTTTGTTGGCTGATCGACAGTGCCGACTTGTTGAGATACTCCGGTAAGCACTTGGCGTTTGGGTAGCGTCACGTAAGCTCGTCCGTCAGACGCTTCGCGCTTTCTCGCGTCCGCCAGAACGGCGGCGACGCTGTTGCCGCACTGTTCGGTCAACTGATGTCGAATGGACCGTATTTCGTCGGTGATGGAGTCTTGGGACATGTCATTCCTCGGCGAGTTCGTCGGGAGTACAGATGATTGGTGGAGCATAACCGGCATTTCGACAAATGCACTCGATGGCGGCTCGCGTCGAGGGGTTCGCGATGTGCTTGAAGTTCCACGTCACCAGGTAATCAATTCCGTGTACCGCGGCCAGTGCGATGTGAGCGGCATCGCGAGGTTCCGTTTCCGGAATGGCGTGGCCCGCAATGAATTGCTCCGCCAGCTTATCCACCTCGGCGGAAGCCGCCAGAAACTCCAGCGAATTCAACACCGCCAATCGCTCAGCCGCCGCTTTGGCATCTCCGGCACCACATTCATCGGCGACGAGTCGCGAAACGAACAGGCGATGTTTCGTCATTGCAATGGGCCACCACTGGCGAGTGACCGTCTGTCGTCCGGCGACGACAGGATCCTTCAGTATCCGGCCAACGAGATGGCCGATCACGGTTGTTTCGACATAGACCGTGGATTGAGTCATGCGTCGCTACCCAAGACCAAAGGGATCCTCACGCGGGTGATACCGGCATTCGCTATTGCCTGTCTGCATCGTCACAAGCCACTGGCGAGCGAAGACGCTCGCCAGTGACACAAACATGGCAAGTACTCAAGTTCGTTCGCAATACTCACGCCACTTCGTAGCCCTTGCGCTGTTCGCGGCCCTGCCACTTGTTGGCTTCGTCGTCGCCGACGATTTGTTCGATCTCGGGGTTCCACTTGAGCGTGCGGTTGAGACGCATCGCGATGTTGGCGAGATGGCATGTCGTCAGGATGCGATGGTGCGTCCAGACGTCTGACACGGGAGTCGAGCGGTCGCGGCAGCACTCGATGAAGTTGGCCATGTGGTTGTCGAGCCGCTTTCCCTTGCGGAGCTTGATGAGCACGTCGTCCGAGATCGGGTTGTCCTTCAGTTCATCGACCGCCGCGCCGGTCAGCTTGCCGCGGTTGACGAAGATGCGGCCCTTCTCACCTTCGAACATGACGCCGTTGTCGAAACCGAGATCCTTCGCGTCGTCGCGAATGCGCATCTCGACGCCGTTCGCGAACATCACCTTCACGTCGAACGTGACGGCGGCGTTGAACGTGTCGTCCTTCGTCGGCCAGCCCTTCTCGAACGGAACGGGATGATCGACGGCGACGACTTCCAGCGACTCCGGGCCACTCTGGTCCATGCCGATCCCCCATTGACCGATGTCGACGTGATGCGCACCCCAGTCGGTCAGCTTGCCGCCCGAGTACTCGTACCACCAGCGAAAATCATTGTGGCAGCGCTGCTTGATGTAATCGACGAGCGGAGCCTGACCGAGCCACATGTCCCAGTTGAGTCCCTCGGGCGGGGTCTCCTTCGTGAACGTGCCGCCTCTCGGGGAACCGCCGATGGCGACGGTCACCTTCTGAATTTTGCCGAGGCGGCCTTCCTGACAGATCGCGACCGCCTTGAGGAACATGTTGTTGTTCTCACTGCGCTGCTGCGTGCCGACCTGGAAGACGCGGCCCGTTTCCTTGACGACCTGGCACAGCAGCTTGCCCTCGTCGATGGTCAGCGTGAGCGGCTTCTGGCAGTGAACGTCCTTGCCCGCCCGCAGCGCGGCCAGTGCGATCCGCGTGTGCCAGTGGTCGGGCGTGCTGATCGTGACGAGGTCGATGTCCTTCCGATCGAGCAGCTTGCGGTAGTCCCCGTAGACCTCAGACTTGCCCCCGGCAATGTCCTTGTTGAACTTCTCGCCGTGAGACTGATCGACGTCGCAGTTGGCGATGATGTCGCCGTACCGCTTCACCGATCCGCCGTCTCCCCGGCCCATGCCGCCGTTCCCGATGCAGCCGACGCGAGGCCGTTCGTTGGGAGACTTGGTCTCCTGCGCCATCGTTCTGGGTGTCCAAGCCCAATACGGCAGGACGGCCCCGGCCGCCGCAGCGGTCGTGGTCGCCAGAAAGCCGCGTCGCGTTGTCTGCATCGTCATGGTTGGCCTTTCGTCAGGGAGGGTGTGAAAGCGGAATCGCCCAAGCCGCAGCCAAGGTAGCCGCCACGTCGGAGCAGATACAGCGTGACGCCTTGGGAAATCTGCGCACCGGCTGGTTTGAAGACTGTTCATTGAGGCCCAACGGGCCGGCGTTATGCAAGCCCGGGGCAAGCGACCATCGGGAGCACCGCCCTGGGTTCAAGAGGGCCGGTTTCACAAAGCCCCAACGGGGCGGATTAGGAACATGAATGTGTCGCGACGTAATGCGCCCCGTTGGGGCTGTGTCGTGGACTCGATTCGTTTCCCTGGGCCGGGCTCCCGTTGGTCGCTTGCCCAGGGCTGGCTTAATCCCGGCCTTTCAGGCCTACAGTTGTCACTCGCCCAGCGAGTGGATCGTGTTGTGAATCAGTCCGTTGACCGGTTCGCCGTTCGAGCCGGTCAGCTTGTACTCGATCGACATGCACCACGTCGGTCGGATGTCGGGGAGTTCGAGCAACACGGTGCGGCGGTCGGCGGACAGAGTAACGTTCGCCACCTTGAGTGTCTGCTCATCGAAGTGCTTGGAGCCGTAATCGGCCGTTCGCTTCAGCGACCATGTCTTGACGACATACTGCGCGGCGTCAGAGGCGGTCGCCGGGTCGAGTGGCTCGGTGAATGTGATCGACATGCCGTTCTTCTTCGCCATCAAGCCGATCGGTGCGTGAGCCGGACGGCCCGTCGCGCGGATGCGATAGAACCCGCCGGGCTGAGTCACATTTCCCGCCCACGCGAACATGCCGCAGACGTAGAGCTGGCCGTCCGCCGGAGAAAATCGTCCGCGCATGATGCCGGTCGGGAATTGAGGGATCGGCAGTTCGCACAGGCCACCCTGCCGTGGCACGGGCTGCCTGCCTGTGTCCTCTTTTTTCTCATTCTTCGCGCCGCCCTGCTTCTTCGCGTCGTCCGCTTGCTTGGAAGACTCGCTCAGGCCGGCAGCCCGAGCCACGGACTCGTGCGGCACGACGAAGACCTTGCCGTAGCCATACGACAGGTTGAGCAGTGAGCCCTTGAGCGGCCCCCATTTGTCACTCGTCACCCACAGCAGTTCGGCGGGCGAGCGGTCGAAGGCATTCGTGATCCAGCAGAGCGGCGACTCCATTGCGCTGTTGGATTCATCGGTCACGTCGTGGTAGCCGAACAGGTTGCCGTAGAAGCGTGGCTTCTCGCCCTCCTGCGCGGGGACAACCCAATTGATGCGGTTCTTCGGGTTCCAATGTCCCTCCTGATCGGTGACGACGAACGTTCCATCGGGATTGAGGCAGACGCCGTTCGCCGCGCGGAAGCCGTTCGCGAGGATGTCGGTCCGCGAACCGTCCTTGTTCACCCTCAACAGCGTCCCGTGATGAGGCACCACGGCGGTCAAGGCGTGCCGCGCCGACTTGGCGTAGTAAAAGTTGCCCGCCTCATCCGTTTGCAGGCCCATCGCGAACTCGTGGAAGTGTTCGGTGACCTGATGGTCGCTGTTGAAGCATTCGTAGAAGTCGGTCTCACCGTCGCCGTTGACGTCGCGCAGCAGAACGATCTGATCGCGACAACTCACGTAGACGCGGTCCTCGACGATCTTCAGGCCGAGCGGCTGGAAGAGGCCGGAGGCGATGCGCTGCCAGGTGAGAGAGGGGGACAAGGGGACAGGGGGATCGGGGGAAGGAGATTTTGCGGTCTCGGGTCTTCTCTTCGTCCCCGTGTCCCCCCTTCCCCGTGTCCCCTTGTCATCAACGTTCGCAGTCACGGCCTCCAACCGCGCCAGTCCGCTCACCAACCAGACATCCCCGTCCCACGAGCAGACCGCCGCGCGATCGCCGTCGTCGAAAAAGTCGAAACCGGTCAGACGCACCTGCGCGAACCACGGATTGTTGACGGGAGGCGTCAGGACATCGACGGCGAAGGGACCGTTGTCCGGCCCGACTGTCGCTTCGGTCGTCAGCACCTCGGGCCATCGTCGCGGCCCGCCCTTCGCCAGTGATGCGAGGTCCGCTGGAGGCGCTGTGACCAGAGCCGCGAGATCCTCCGCCTCGACGACCGCCTGCCGCTGCGCCGTCACCGACAGCACGAACTTCAACGGCTCCTTCCTCGGCGGAAGACCGAGTAGCAGCGAACCATCAGTCCCCCGCTGCCACTTCGCACCGGTCGGCATCGGCGACAGCCCGGCCGCCAGCACCGTCTTCGCTCCGTTGGGCTGTGATTCGACGGTGGCCTTGCGAGGGACAGACAGCAGCGCCACTTGCCCCACACTGGAGCCATCTCTGTTGTCGACGCCGATCATCTCAACCATCGCCTCCTTCACCGGATGAGTCGCCACCTTGAGCAACATCTCCCGCGAACGTGGCCCGATGTTGAGTGTGCGTGTGAAGACAGGCTGCGACGGAGCCACTGGTGAGACGCCCGACATCTCCAACACTTCGGTCTCACCGACGGTATACGACACGATGATCTGTTCACCATGTTGATGCAGCCCGCGATACCGGCCCCACGCGCGCGGCAGCGGTCCGTACCGACGTCCATCACGACCGAGGACTCGCGGATCGTCGAAGCTTCCCGTCTTCGGATTGGCCCAACCGGGACCGGTCGGGTTCGCGAAGGCCACGTCGCCCGAAACTTGCGGGTGGATGTTGTGCCGTCCGTCGAAGTTGATGCCGTGCCAGTCGATGAAGTTGGGACGGAGAGACGGAGGGACGGAGGGTCGGAGAGACGAAGAGTTGGCCTTCGACGTTGCACCCTCTTTCGCTCCATCCCTCCGTCTCTCTGTCTCCCCCTCTTCTTCCGCCCGGCTCCACGCCGCAGCGACTCTCAGCGTGTCGTGGTCGAACACCATCCACTGTCTCCCGCGCGAGACGCCTCCAGGGCCCGGATCGAGCCGCACGGCAATCCCCTTGTGAGCGAAGTTTCTCCCATCCGAACCGACCTCATACGTCGCGATCAGATGCGGCCCGTAGTTCATCGACGACCACGGCTCGACGTTCGATGGAGCCGGACCGCGCGTCGTCCCCTTCGGTAGCGAGGCGAGATAGGTGTCGTCGATGCTCACGAATTGAGCGGCATTGTGCGGCTTGAGATAGGTCTCTCGCACATAGTGAATCACGTCGTACTTCTGCTGCGGGACCATCCACGTCTGAGCGGCCATCAGGCCGAAGCCGTGAGTCAGCGTCTGGTACATCCGCCACGGATCGGCCCCGTTCTTGAACTTGCCATCGGCAAACTTGAGCGACGTCGGCAGCGACCCCGGCTGATCCTTGGTTCCGTGGCAGTTGATGCAGAGCCGGTTGTAAATCGCCTCGCCGCGCTGGAGCGCTTTGGCATCGAGTTCGCGCAGCATCCCGGCGTGGTCGACCTGCTGCTCGTACTCGGGCAGCCGATACGCGAAGAGGGACGGCGGCGGCTGAAGCTGCTGCGCCCGCGCGGGACCACCCTCGGCGATCTCGATCAGATAGCGAGCGAGATCGAGAAACTGCGACCGTCCCGCCAAAGCGTTCACCTGCCCGGCCGGCATGATCGACACCTTACCGCTCACTCGCTCTTCGATCTGCGCTTTCGAGAGCGTCACCAACAAGCCGCCCTGTCCCACGTCCCGCAGCACGAGTTTGTCGGCCGTCTCCTCGACGAGCAGTCCCGTCACCGTCTTGCCATCCGTCGTCTGCACGACGACTGATTCAAAACCCTTCCGGATGACCTTGGACGGATCGAGAATCGACTCGACCAGCGCTTCGGCGGTCGCCTCCTTGCCAAGCTTCGCCAAATCGGGACCGAGCGTCAGTTGGCTCGGCGCAGTGACCGGCAGGTTGGCAACCTGCCCCACGGCGTGACACTTCGCGCACGCCAGAAACGGCTGATGAAACAGGATCGCCCCGCGCCGCGGATCCCCCTCCCCCCGAGCCGCCTTCGCCAGCGAGACGGCTCCCTCGGCCAGCAGTTGCTCCTGGAGCGGTGTCTGTCCGCGACCAACGCTCGCCAATCCCACGGTCAACGCCAGACAACAGACCCCCCAGCGCAGCAACATCATCATCAAAACCCCTCAAGCATCCGCCCACCTCGCCCCGCGCGAAGCAGCGACAAGGTAGCTAGACCTAGCGCACGTGTCGCGTCCGCAAGGGCTCCACCCCAACGATTCGTGGTGCGGCGGAGTGTTCGGCGTCTGGTTGCTCGACGTAGCGGTGATGCTTGGCGGCTGGTGGCGTCCGACGATTGTTATCCCGTGTTCGTTGTTGGCGCGAGCCATTTCTGTCGCACGGCCAATTATGAAATTTGAACACCCGACGCCCATTCATCGCACAACCTAACCAACATGCTGTGTGGCGGCGGCCCAAAAGGAGTCTGTGTAGTTATGCTGAGGCAACGACTTCACCGCTTCTTCGACCGCATGGCGTACTCGTTCGCCGAGATTCTTTCGGTCGAGCACTTGGATCAATGCCCTCGCTGCGGATTCGTCCGGATGAAGCAAGAGTGATTCTTTCACCACCTCGATCACGCGCAGCAGCGGCTTGCCCTTGGCGGAGGACAAATCCCCGCACAGTACCGGATAGACATGCGAGCCCAGTTCCAACAGCAAATGCCGACACTCCGTAGCCGTACTCGCGTCGAGCGTGCCCAAACGCTCCGCCAAGACACTCACCGCTGCGAGCGCATACTTGGAGTCAGTGGCGAGACGCTCCGCCGCCTGTTTGCGTCGCAACCACGGCTGTTGCGAGTCTTCCAGCACGCGTAGTTCCGTAGCGAGATCGCCCGTGTCCACTGGTGGCGCGGAAGGACCGGGTGCTGAGGAGGCTGGTGGCGGATCGTGGGGGTGTTGGTGGGTCGCCTTTTCGAGGGAATGCACCCAATCCATGACGTGATCCGGATCCTTGCCGGTGGAATTGGAAGCCGGCCTTTCTCTGAAAGTTTTCGCAACGACCGCGCGGGCCGAAGTTTCGCCGAGCCGCCGATAGGCCTCGAACTGATCGGCCTGAAAAATCAGATCACTGGTGGGATCGTGGGGGAACGGCGAATGCGTGCGTTGGTACTCGATCAATTCGGGCGGGTCTCCTACACAGACGTTCGACTTGATGTACAGCAGATAGCCGGTTGTTGGCCGCCGGCCGCTGCCGGAATCACCGTAGTCGATGCGGGCGAGCATCCAATGCTGCGGCGCGTCGGCACGCAGCACCTGACGCCCTTTTTCGTCACGGGCGGAGGTGGGAATCACACGCAGCCAATCGCGTGGATGACCTGCATCAATTTTCTTGGCATCCGCACTTTCCGTGTGCTCTGGTTCATTGGGCGCTTGAAACTCGGGCGGATTCCAGGTGAGCTTGATCCCGTCCATGTTCGACATCCACATGGTTAATCGGACGAGTTCCGCGAACCGAAAGTCGGGGTCTTCCGTGGCATCAACCGCGACGATCAGCCGGCAGCGGCGCCGCAACAGCGGTTCCAGGCCCAGATTGTCCGTGTGGCCACCATCGGTGACGAAGACGTGCCGCTGGCTTTGCAAGAGCTTGCACAGGCGAATCCACATTACGCGGAACGGTGACACAGGCCACACCCGTGCCAGCGTTTCCCAGAACGGCCAATTCGTCGGCTGGAAGGCGGGATTGCCGACCCATTGCCCGAGTCGAAAGTTCGCCAGGAACAGCAGACATTTCCGGAGCGGATTTTTTTCGCGGAAAGTGCTCAGGGCTCCCCCCGAGACCGCACAGGCGTCGGCCAGCATGAATTTGCCGGCCTCGAATTCCTCCGTCGGCCGGTATCCGGTCTGATCGGCTCCGCAATACAGCCGCGAAAACAGGAACAGCGAGGTTTGCCGGGGGTTGTCTGGATCGTACTGAAATGAATTCAATGTTCCTGAGATCAGGTGGTACGGCAGACCGTGCGGCGCGGTTTCAAGTTGCGACAGCGGGATTTCACGGCCGAGCCCGGGTGCCGGCTCGATCCAGGTCCGGGCGATCTGTTCCGCGTAGTAACCGTGCCACGAGGTCGCGTTGAGGTCCACGAACAGGCCGGCGATCAGAAACGCCGCCAGTGACCAAACGAACCAATTCCAACGCACTCGTTGATCTTCTTCGAGCACCACATACGAGAAGACCTTGGATGACGGCCACAGTGTGTTCGGGTAGTAGGTTTCCAGCAATTTCCGGTTCGCGTCGACGACCTTTTTGATCATCGTCAGTTCGGAAATCAGCAATGGCTTGATCTTCTCATCGGAGACGGTGTCTCGATCAAGATCTTCGAGCTTGCGCTCACCATTCCATTCGTCTCCAGTTGTGGGATCCAACATCGTCAGTTTCAGTTCGCTGGCAGTCTCTTGTTTTACAGAAACTTGACCGTTGTCAGGCGGCTGCGAATTTTTGGCATCCTTGGGTGGCTGCAAATGGGATGTCAGCTCGAGGCGGAACAACCACGGTTCCGGTTTCTTTACCTCCTTTTGGATGTATTTTTTTCGGGTTTGATCCTCCTGCCATTGCTTCGCCAGTTCGCTCACGGCTATCGCCCGCGCGCGCGCCTGCTGGAATACACCCCATTCGGCATCCGTCCTCGGCCAGCCGTTCGGCTTCTGGGCGACATTTGGAAACAAGTTGTAGAGATCGACATCCATCAGCAGATGATTCATCAAGTGCGCTTGCCGTTCCCCCGCGGCACGTTCCTGACGACGATACCGCATGACTTTCAGATATTCGTAGTCCGTTTGGGAATCGGTTTGCGGGAGGCTGGTGAGAAGCACAGCCAGGTGACGCGCTCGACGCAACCAACCGATCTCGCTATGGGGGTTTTCAAACCCCGCTTGCTCGGCGACTTCGTTTGCCGTACCGCTTGGCTCCATTCGAAGCGACATTCGCGCGGATTCGTGTTTTAGTTGTTCCAGATCGGGCGGGAACGAAAGCTGCGCGTCCAACCACCGGTCTTTGAGCTTGGCCAACAACAATTTGCCGGCATACTTTTGCGGTGGGTCTTCACTCGCGACACCTGACTTTACCAGTTGCCGAAACTCCTCGACGATCGTCTGCGCTGGTGGTCTTTCGCTTGCGACCCCCACCTTCGAGGATTGCTTCTCAAGAACTTCCTCAGCCAGCATGGCGCGGAAGATTGGTGCCGGAGTGCCCTCCGATTTTTGAATGTCGCCGGGCACCAAGAATGGAATCCTCCGCTGGGCGTACAGTGAGATGTTCTCGTGAGCGAAATACGCCACGAGCAAGAACGGAACACCGTAGACCAGTGCCGCGCTCGTCAGGTTGAATGTCAGTTGCTCCAGTGAACTGCTGCCCTCTTCACCGCTGCGGAACAACCGCCGCGGATTGAGGTATGGAATCAGGCTGGCTGCCAAAAACGAATAGACCGCCGTGGGCAACCATTGCTCGACGCGGATCTGCCATTCCGGGGAAAGCGGCTCGCCGGTGACGAGCCTGGAAACCTCGTCCATACTCAGGTCGCCGTTGCCCATCATGGCCGTAACGGCGACCACGCTGATCGTCACAAACAACATCAGCAGCTTGCGGGCAGTGTTCCCTTTGGCGAGACGCGGGCTCCTCCAGTACGAGATTGTCCAGCACACGAAATAGAGGGCCAGCAATACCATCGGAGGAAACAGCGCCAGCGTGAGATCGTCTCGCACGCCGATCCCATTCAGAACCTCGCGGACGGTGAGATAATCCAGCATTCGAAACAGATACGCTGTCAGAGAGGACACCGCGACCAGTCCGCTCAGCACGACCGACCAGATCAGCAACATTCCGACGAGTTGCCGGTTCATCCAGTGAAGCTTGTCCCACAGGAACCCGCCGCTACCGAGCAATTGCCGGATGCGCGGCAGTTGCACACTGCTGTTCCCCAGTGCCTTTTCCAGATGACGTTCTTCGCGATTACGGCGCTGGTGGCCCGCTGGGTTGGCAGTACCACCGGGCCTTGGCGGGTTCGCATGGCTGCCGCCGTTCGGTGCAGCCGTGACGGTCTGTTCATGAGTCTCCGATGCGCCGGTGCTCAACGCCGACGACGAGAGGTAGGCACCCGCATAGCCCCCTCCTGAAACCGTCGACAGATAATCGACGCGTTGTAACGCACCGTTTTTTTGCAGCCCCTGAAGCACGCCCAGGCTGAAGGCCGCGCTCCGCACGCCACCTCCGGAAAGGGCCAGACCCACCAGTTCCGACTGCGCGGCACGCTCCAGCGCCGAGCCATCCTTGCGTTCCGCGACAGAAGGGAGGCCAGCCACTTCGCGGCGCGTGGAAATCTCATCCAACTCCGCATGCATCACCGCGTCAAATTTGACAGCATTGCCGTCGGCAGTACTTCTCGAGTGGCCCGTCATGATTGCCCCGCGTTTGTTTCAAACTGACAACACTGGAAAGATATCTGTTTTTCTCGAAGCCGTAGCAGGGTGGCGCGCTTCTCGAACGCTGCCACTGTGGCATTGCTTCCAGAATGATCGAATAAGTGGATGAAGCGCGGGCAGATTCTGCTCTCAATGGATGCAGGTTGTCAATCATGTGTTTCGATGTGCTCCTGTTGGTGCGCAGCCTGCGACGTTGATACGGTGGCAGCAACGAATCAGGGGTCGGTTGTTCAAATCTCAGAATTTGACGGGGGATGGCATGATCAGGGTACGCCGCTGGACCGGCCAATTTTGAAATTTGAACACCGACCAGAGAATAGAGATGCCCACTCTCGTCAACTGCCCTTTACCGCCATCGTCAAGTCGAACCGGCGTTCGATCATGTAGACCGGGCCGGTGGTGAGGAGGGTGCTGGAGTAGAGCTGGAACTCGGTGACCGGGACGGCGGGGAGTTGGAATTGGCTGTGATCGGCAGCGAATGTTTCCAGCAGATCCGTCATCAGCGAACGGTCTCCCCGGGCGAGGGTGATGTGGGGCGAGAACGGACGGGAATCGAGCGGGAGGTTGAGCGAGGTCAATCGTTCGCCGAGGGCACGGTGCAGGTCGAGCAGCGGTGGAGACAGATCGACTCCGGCCCAGAGCGTGATGGTGTTGCGGGCCGTTTCAAAATGGCCGATGCCTCGAATCGTCAGCAGGAACGGTTCGCAACGGCCCCGGCCGAGTTCCTCGACGAGACGATCGATCTCGGCGGGACCGATGAAGTGCAGCGTCAGGTGCATCTGATCGGAAACCACGAGCCGGACGCCGCGCTGCGCGACGGGCTGAAGGGTGCGCAGCGCCGCCTTGGTCTCGTCCGGCAACGGGAGGGCGAGGAACAGGCGCTGCATGGTCGTTGTCCTTCTGCACTACCAACGCATTGTTTTTTGTCGGCCTGCGCAAATTCTTCTGCCTCAAAGTAGCCTTCATCGCTCCGCGTGAAGAAAGTCGTGCGCGAGGTTGGTGCCGATTGTGGATGCAAGGGTCCACACACAATCGGCTCACTTCACGCGGAGCGATGAAGGCGACTTTGGTTGCGGCCGAAGGTTGCGTTGTGGGATCCGGGGACGATCGCTTTCATTCCGTTGGCGCGTCGGGCTTTTTCTCGGGCGGCTTCGGGCGGATCTTGCCCGACTGCACGTCCTTGACGACTTCGGCGAGGATCACCGGGTCGGCGGTCTTGAGGACGTGGTCGACTCGCGATTGCGGCGTGCCGAGGCGGAGCATGATGTCTTTGGCCGACTCCCACAGCTTCGGCTTCTTCTTGTCACTGGCGAGGTACAGTTCGGCGACGAGTTCGCTCAGGCGCTCCGCATCCAGCGCGGGGCGGTTCTCGTAGTACCGCTTGACGATCTTTTCCTGGTATCTCGACAAGTCGCGCTGAGCCATGAGTGAGTCCGGAAGTGGGTAGTGGGTGGTGGAATGAAGTCAGAAGTCAGAAGTCTACGGCGGGGGTCGGGTCTTTCTTTCGGTCCCTGGCGTCCTTTCCGTCCCTTCTCAGCGTGATCGTTTGTAGAACGGCAGAGGTACGACAGTGGCGGTTTCTCGTTTTCCTCGGATGTCCACTTCGACGGACGAACCGACCGACGAGTGGTCCACCGCGACGTAGGCCATCGCGATCGACTTCTCCAGCGTGGGTGAAAACGTGCCCGACGAGACCTCGCCGATGCGCGTGTCGCCGGTAAACACTTCGCTGTGTTCGCGGGCAATCCGTTTCGAGGCGAGCTGCAGGCCGACGCGAACGGATTGCGGCGGCTGGGCCTTGATCGTGAGGAGCGCCTCGCGCCCGATGAAGTCTGGTTTGTCGAGTTTCACCGCGAACGAGAGGCCCGCCGTGAGCGGGTCCACCGATTCGGACAGCTCATGCCCGTAGAGGGGCATCGCCGCCTCCAGCCGCAGCGTGTCGCGGCAGCCGAGTCCGCACGGGATCAGGCCGTTTTCCAACCCGTCGTCCAACAGTCGCAGCCACAGCGTCGCGGCGGCATCCTGCTCGACGATGATCTCGAAGCCGTCTTCGCCGGTATAGCCGGTGCGGCTGACAAAGGCTTCGATCCCGGCGACCTCACCGGGGCAGCCCGTGTAGTACTTGAGCGATCCCAGTTCGACTGTGCTTCTCGTCAGTCGTGACAGGATCGGCAGGGCCTTCGGTCCTTGAATGGCGATCATCGCGGTCTCCAGCGTCTGGTCCTCGAAGTCCAGATCGCGGGCACGATGTTCCGGTTTGATCTCGACAATGAGTTTCTCAATCCACGCCACGATCTTCGTGCGGTTGCCGGCGTTCACGACGAGTCCGAAGTTCATCGAATCGAGCCGATCAACGAGCACATCGTCCAGCACGCCGCCCGCCTTGTTGCAGACGAGTCCGTAGCGAATCTGCCCGTTGTGGAGGTTGTCCACGCGGCAGGTCAGCAGCCGCGACAACAGCGGCTCGGCGTCGAGACCGCCGAACGTCAGCCGTCCCATGTGCGAGATGTCGAACAACCCGGCGGCCCTGCGCACGGCATGATGCTCGTCCACGATGCTCGTGTACTGGACCGGCATCTCCCAGCCGCCGAACTCCACGATGCGACCGTTGTGCGAAGCGTGCCAGTCATAGAGGGGCGTGCGGAGCAGTGTCATAGATGAGCGTCCGTGATTGATCGAAAAAAGACCCCTCACCCTAACCCTCTCCCCGCAAAGCCGGGGCGAGGGGACAGGAAAGACGCCCGACCAATGCGATCACACAATGCAATTCAATCGCCGGAGAATAGTACCGCCTTCAGGTACTCGCGGTTGAGTTGGGCGATGTTGGTCAGTTTGATGCCGGCGGGGCAGGCGGCTTCGCATTCGGCCGTGTTGGTACAGTTGCCGAACTGCTCCTGGTCCATTGTCGCGACCATGCTGAGGACTCGCTTGCTGCGCTCAGTCTGGCCCTGCGGCAGGCTGGCGAGGTGCGACACCTTGGCCGAGACGAACAGCATCGCCGAGGCGTTCTTGCATGAGGCGACGCACGCGCCGCAACCGATGCAGGCGGCGGCGGCCATCGCCTCCTGCTGTTGATGGCCGGGAACCGGAATCGCGTTGGCGTCGGGAGCGCCGCCGGTGTTCACCGAGACGTAACCGCCCGACTGAATGATGCGGTCGAAGGCCGAGCGGTCCACGACCAGATCGCGCACGACGGGGAAGGCCTTCGCCCGCCAAGGCTCGATCACAATCGTGTCGCCGTCGTGGAAGCGGCGCATGTGAAGCTGACAGGTCGTCGTTGCGTTGTCGGGTCCGTGCGCCTGGCCGTTGATCATGACTCCGCACGTTCCGCAGATCCCCTCGCGGCAGTCGTGATCGAACGCGACCGGCTCCTCGCCGCTGGCGATGAGCTGTTCGTTGAGCACGTCGAGCATTTCAAGAAACGACATGTCGGTCGAAATGCCGCTCAGTTGATAGCTCTTCAGCGCCCCCGGCTTGTTCGGTCCGGCCTGTCGCCAGATTTGCAGCGTGAGGTTCAATGATTTGGAAGCGGCGTGAGACATTGCGAAAGACTTTCTTAACCACGGAAAACACGGAAGGTCACGGAACGGGGAGAAGGCGGGAAGTCATGCTTCACTGCCTGCCTCTGTCCTCGTTCTGACTTTCCCGCTTGTTCCCGTGTCCTTCCGTGTTTTCCGTGGTTGCTTGTATTGCCTTCGGAGGCGAGTCATTTGTAGCTGCGTGTTCCCAGCGGGCAGTCGGTGAACGTCAGCGGTTCCTTGTGCAGGATTGAGTCACCTCCGACGCCCTGGAACTCCCACGCGGCGGCGTAGCAGAAATCGTTGTCGTTGCGAGCACATTCGCCTTCACTCGTCTGATGCTCTTCGCGGAAGTGGCCGCCGCACGATTCGTCGCGATGCAGGGCGTCGCGCGCGAGCAACTCGGAGAACTCCAGGAAGTCGGCGACTCGACCGGCGTGTTCGAGGTTCTGGTTGAGCGTCTCCCCGCTGCCGAGCACCTTCACGTCCCGCCAGAATTCTTCCCGCAGTTGCTGGATCGAATCGATGGCCTTGATGAGGCCCTGCTCGTTGCGGCCCATCCCGACGTGATCCCACATGATCTTGCCGAGCGCCCGATGGAACTGCTCAGCGCTGCGCTGGCCGTTCACTTTCAGGATTGATTCGACGCGCGATTTCGATGACGAAAGAGCCTCGCCAAACTGTGGGGCATCCGTCGAGACGGGCTTCAGTTTGCGAGTCGCGATGTGATCGCCGACCGTGTAGGGAATGACGAAGTAACCGTCGGCCAGACCCTGCATCAGGGCACTCGCCCCGAGACGGTTGGCTCCGTGGTCCGAGAAGTTCGCCTCACCGAGCACGTACAGACCGGGCAGGTTACTTTGCAGGTTGTAATCGACCCACAGGCCACCCATCGTGTAATGGACCGCCGGGTAGATTCGCATGGGAACCTTGTATGGGTTCTCGGCGGTGATCTTCTCGTACATGTGGAAGAGGTTGCCGTACTTGGCTCGCACCACGTCTTCGCCATCCCGTTTGATCGCGGCGGCGAAATCGAGATAGACCGACAGCCCCGACGGTCCGACTCCAAACCCCGCATCGCAACGTTCCTTCGCGGCACGGGACGAGATGTCGCGCGGAGCGAGATTGCCATACGCGGGATAGCGCCGTTCGAGGTAGTAATCCCGCTCGACCTCGGGAATCTGATCGGGTGAGCGGGTGTCGCCCTTCGCCAGCGGAACCCACACACGGCCGTCGTTGCGCAGGCTTTCGCTCATCAGCGTCAGCTTCGATTGATGGCTGCCGCTGACCGGAATGCACGTCGGATGGATCTGTGTGTAGCACGGGTTCGCGAAGTAGGCCCCGCGTTTGTGGGCACGCCACGCGGCGGTCACGTTGCAGGTCTTGGCCATCGTCGAGAGATAGTACGCGTTGCCATATCCGCCCGTGCAGAGGACCACCGCATCGCCCGAAAAGGTCTCGAACTTCCCCGTCACCAGATCGCGGGTCACGATTCCTCGGGCGACACCATCGACGACGACGACGTCCAGCATCTCACGTCGCGCGAAGACCTTGATTCGCCCGGCATTCACCTGCCGCATCATGGCCTGATACGCACCGAGCAACAGTTGCTGCCCGGTTTGACCGGCACAGTAGAAGGTTCGCGAGACCTGTGCCCCGCCGAACGAACGGTTGGCCAGCGAACCGCCGTACTCGCGGGCGAACGGCACACCCTGCGCAACGCACTGGTCGATGATCGACGTGCTGAGAGTCGCGAGCCGGTAGACGTTGCTCTCGCGCGCCCGCCACTCGCCCCCCTTCACCGTGTCGTAGAAGAGCCGCCGGACCGAGTCGCCGTCGTTTGCGTAGTTCTTCGCGGCGTTGATGCCACCCTGTGCCGCGATGCTGTGGGCGCGACGCGGTGAGTCCTGGATGCAGAACGACAGGACGTTGTAACCCAACTCGGCGAGCGACGCGGCGGCGGAGCCTCCGGCCAGCCCGGTGCCGACGACGATGATCGTGTTCTTCCGCTTGTTGTGCGGCGCGACGAGCTTCAGGTCGAACTTGTGGCGGTCCCACCGGGTCGCGATGTCACCCGTGGGGCAACGTCCGTCGAGCGGGGTCTCGGCAACTGTCACCATGCTGGCACTGTCCTTTTATGGAGTGCGGCGATTCGTCGCCGCTTTCATATCACCGCACTGCAAAGTCTGTTGCTACCGCTTCAAGTTCGGAATCAGCACCGGCAGACTCGCGAAGCCAACAGCAATGACAAACGCGAAGATTCGACCGGCCCACTTAATCAGGGGTGTGTATTTTGGATGGTTCAATCCGAGCGATTGAAACGCGCTGGAGAATCCGTGCGAAAGATGAAGGCCCAACACGAGGACGCCCAGCGTGTAGCAGACTCGGCTGATCGGATTGCCGAGTACGGCGAGAGCATTCGCGTACGGAGCGTTCGGGTGGTGTTCATCGAGATACGCGATGTCGGGCCGCGCCAGGAACTTCATGTCGATCAGGTGCAGGATCACAAACCCAAGCACCACCGCGCCCGAACCAAACATCCACGCACTGGGACTGGTCGCAAGGTTGCCGCGCGGTTGCTTCGACTGCTTCATCGCGTACTGGTCCAGCCGCGACTGACTGTTTCCCCAAGCGGTGGCGAAGGCGAGATAGAGGTGGGCGAGAAACAACAGGAACAGCCCCGTCTCGGCCACCATCAGCAGTTCCTCCTGGCTGTGGAGGAAGTGCGCGTAGGCGTTGTATTTCTCGGCGCTCACAAACAGGAGCAGGTTCCCTTCGAGATGCACGACCAGGAACCCGCACAGCAACAGGCCGGTAATCGCCATCACGAACTTCTGTCCGATGGACGACGACAACAACCGGAAGAACCAACGCAAACCCAGCCAGTCAATCAACCCGGCGCGAGGCGGGGCGGTTGTCGATTCCGACACGTGGTCACTCCCTGCGGCATCCGCCGCGATCTGCTGTTCGCGAGCGTTGCGAACGGGCTCGTTCAAACCAATCGTGCCGGATTATAGGGAGCATGCTCACAACTTCAATTCAGACACAAACGGCGTGAGTTCGGGTTGCGCCGCGTCGGATCAGGCCACGTAGAATTCGCCGACCATCGACTCGAAATCGCCCATGCGTTGTGCGTCGAGACCCGCGAGCGAGGCTTCCCGCCGCACCCAGTCGAGGTCCAGTTGCTCCGCGTTGGCCGCCAGGATGCCTCGAATGTCTTCCTGATCGAGCGGCCGAAAGGCGATCAGCTTGAGCAGCAACAACCCCTCCGCATCGGCCACGCGGACCGTCTGCTCGCCGAACGATTCGGGGCGGGCACGCTCCAGAATGCGATGAAACACCGGGATGACGGCCTTCAAACAGTCAACGGGAACGCCATCCGGTCCCGTAAAGACGAGCATACCCCCGTCTGTCCAGTCACGAATGGACTGCGTCACATCCAGCGTGCAACCGGACTCGACCAGTGCTTCCAAGAGTCGCGGCAACTGGATCGCCGGTATGTGAAGGAGAAAATCCGCGTCCTGCGTGAGACGTCGATTCCCCCGCACCGCCACACCCAGTCCGCCGATGAGAGCGTATGCAATGCGTTGTTGAGCGAACACGCCTGCCAAGCCCGCCACCGCATCAGTCAGCCGATCCATCAGTTCCGTCGGCGCGTTCAAGTTGTCGTTGGATGAACTCACGAAAGATGCTCCTGACTTCCTCCTTGCGAATGCGACGCAAGCGGTCGTGATCGACTTCAGCAGGTACTCCGGCACACAGCCTTTTGACGGTGGCCAACATTCCGTCGATCGCCTGGATGCGCTCTCGCGCACCGAGGCCCCGGTCTGCATCGATCAGTCGTCGCAAGCGTTCTCGCTCGGTGGGGAACTTCACGGGGATGTCGATCATGGGAAGCTCGCTCACGAACGAAATGGTGATCGGTTGTGGGAGGGAACGAATTCTGAAACGAAGGATAAGCCGGTCGAATGGTGGTGGCAATCGGTTGCCGAATGTGAGCGGCGGGAAATCAGCCCCGGGCCACTGGTCGATTGAACGTTGGATCATCATGATCCTGCCGCTGGGGCTGGCTCGAAGGTTTGGTGGCAACAAGATTCTCAACGGAAACACCAGGGGAGACGGACACGATGTGCAGGAACAGGCTTGCGGTTTTGGTGGCGTTGGTGTGGGGCGGTTCGTTGTCGTGGGTGGCGGCTGCGGAGCCGGTGCGATTGTGGGACGGAGACGCGCCCGGCGCGTTGGGCACTGCGGATCACGACATTCCGACGCTGACGCCGTATCTCCCCGCCAGCGATAAGGCGAGCGGCACCGCCATCGTCATTTGTCCCGGCGGTGGTTACGGAGGACTGGCCCCTCACGAAGGAGAAGGCTACGCGAAGTGGCTGGCAGACAATGGAGTTGCCGCGTTCGTGCTCAAGTATCGCCTCGGCTCAAAGGGCTATCGGCACCCGGTCATGTTGGGAGATGCCTCGCGCGCGATCCGGCTCGTGCGAGCCAGGGCTGCGGAATGGAAGATCGATCCCAAGCGAGTCGGCGTGATGGGCAGCAGCGCCGGCGGTCATCTGGCCTCAACGGCGGTGACGCACTTCGACGCGGGTAAGTCCGACTCGGCGGATGCCATCGAACGACAAAGCTCGCGGCCCGACTTCGGCGTCCTGTGCTACGCCGTCATCAGCATGGAAGACGGTGTCACGCACGGCGGTTCGAAAAAGAACCTGCTCGGAGACAAGCCCGATCCCGCGCTGGTCGAACTCCTCTCGAACGAGAAGCAGGTGACGAAGGAGACACCACCGTGCTTCGTCTGGAGCACGGGCGAGGACAAGACCGTCCCCGTGCGAAACTCGTTGCAGTTCGTGATGGCATTGGAAAAGGCGGGAGTCGCCTACGACTTCCACGTCTACCAAAAGGGCCAGCACGGCATCGGCCTGAGCGAAGGGAAAAACGGCGTCGCGGCGAACGACGTTCACCCGTGGGGCAAGGACTTGCTGTTCTGGCTGCGACAGAACGGTTGGGTGAAATAGTAGGCCGGTCGCTCCGCCGACCGGAATTCCCGCCGACGGAGCGGCGGGACTACAGTAGTCGAGTGACGCAGGTCCGATCGAGCCGAAATACTCCGCCTCCGAAAACATCACCGCCGACGGCCGCGCTTCTTGGGACCATGCGATTCGTGGCGCGAGGATTTGCGTTCCCGATGCGGTTGTGTATCGCTCGGATGCGTGCCGCGAGGTGCGGTGCGCTCCTCGACGATCAGCCGCATCTCCAGCTTGCGTTCGGCGAGGTCCACTTTGGCGATGACGACGCGCACGAAGTCGCCCAGCCGGTACGTGCGGTTGCTGCGGCGGCCGACCAGCGTGTGCAGGCGTTCGTCGTAGTCGTAGTGATCGTCGCCCATCGTGCTGATGTGAACGAGGCCCTCGGCGGGGAGTTCGATGCCGGTGCAGAACAGTCCGAATTTCTCGACGCCCGTGATCGTGGCGTGCATTTCCTCGCCGATGCGATCCGCGAGATAGGTCAGCAGCTTCAGCTTGATGAGTTCCCGCTCGGCATCCTGCGCGCGACGCTCCGTCATCGAACACCAGACGCCGAGTCGAACGATTTCGTCGGGGATGGGGGAAGTGCGGAGGGCGGAGTTCGGAGTGTGGAGTGAAGACGGCAAACTCTTGCCACGCGGTTTCTTGTCCTCCTGCTTGATTCCGCCTTCCGCCCTCCGCCCTCCGCCCTCGTCCGCCATCACCTGATCCAGCAACCGATGCACGGTCAGGTCGGGATAGCGGCGGATCGGGCTGGTGAAGTGGCAGTAGTTGTCCTCGGCGAGGGCATAGTGGCCGATGTCATCGGCGGGGCTGTAGATGGCCTGCTTCATGCTGCGGAGGAGCGCGTAGCTGATGGCATAGTCCTGCGGAGTCCCGTGGACTTCCCTGAGCAGTTTTTGAAGGTCGGCCCGCCCCGGAGTTGCGTGGAGTTTGTAGCCCAGGGATTTGGCAAACTCCCCGAGCACCCGCAGCTTCCGCTCATCGGGAGCCGCGTGGGTGCGTCTCAAAAAGGTGAGGCCACAGTCGGCGAGCTTCGTGGCCACCGCAATGTTGGCGGCCAGCATGAACTCCTCGATGATCTGATGGCTTTCGTCGTGGCCGACTCGATGCGCGCCAGCCACCTTGCCATCGCGAGTCATGTCGATCTTGATCTCGGGCAGATTCAGATCGAGTGCCCCATGTGCGAACCGCCGCTTCCGCAGGATCATCGCCAGTGTGTGCATTCGTTGGAGGAGTTCCAGCACGCGCGGTTCGGCGGCGGGTTGAGGGTCAGAAGAAGGTTGAGGGTCGAGGGCTGATGGTGGAGGGTCAGAAGAAGTGCGTTCAGCCCCGGATTCCGTCCCCGCATTTTCTTCTCCGCCCATCAACCCTCGACCATCAACCCTCGACCCGGCAATCAGCGGCATCACCTGCTCATACGCGAACCGCTGCGTGACCTTGATCTTCGAGTTCGCAAACTCGGAGTGCAGCGGCACGCCCTCGGGGCTGAACGTGACGAAGGCCGACTTCGTGAACCGCACCCTGCCCTGCTGCAGGCTGGCCAGCGCGTTCGAGATCACCTCGGGGAGCATCGGCAGAACTTTGTCGGGCAGATAGACGCTCGTCCCGCGCAGATGAGCCTCGCGGTCGAGCAGCGTGCCGGGCCGAACGAAGTGCGCCACATCGGCGATGTGAACGCCGAGCCGCCAGTTGCCATCCTCCTCGCGCGTCAGCGAGATCGCGTCGTCGAAGTCCCGCGCATCGACCGGGTCGATCGTGATGATCAGTTCGTCGGTCAGGTCGAGGCGGGAGGGAAGTGACGAGTGGCGAGTGGCGAGTGGTGAGGGGAAAGGAGAGTTCTCCGCCGGCTCAGCGTTTTCACTCGTCACTCGCCCCTCGCCACTCGTCACTTCCCCTTCAAACATCTGCGCCTGCAACCGGGCCTCTTCGAGCACCGCTTCGGAGAACTCATCCGGCAGGTCGAACTCGGCGATGATCGTTTGCAGGTCAACGCCCGGCGTGCCGCGCGGGCCGAGCACCTTCGTGATGACCGCCTCGCCCGCCTCGTCGCGACTGGGAAAGCGAAGCATCTCGACAACGACGCGGTCTTCCGGCTGCACCCCCTTCGCGCCGGGATCGCCCACCGAGATCGGGCCTTCAAACTGGTTGCCGTCGATCCGCACGAAGCCGCGGTTGCGATGTTCGAGGTACGTTCCGACGAACGCCTGCGACCCGCGCGAGATGATCTCCATCACCCGCCCGCAACGCTGTCCGCGTTCATGCCGCTTGAGCAACTGAACGAGCACCTCGTCGCCGGTGAAGGCGTCCTTCAAATCCTCGGGCGAGATGTAGAGCGACTCGTCCGGTTCGAGCTTCGTCAGATCGTGAGGCCGAAAGTACCCGGTCCCCTTCCCCGTCCGCTTGACCGTTCCCGCGATGAGATCCACCGGCGCGGCCGATCGCACCAGCTTGTTCTTCCCCACCAGCAGCTTCCCGTCCGCGACGAGTTCCTCGATCGCATCCTTGAACCGCTTGAAGTCGTTCTTGCCGAGATCCAACTCGTGGGCCAGTTCCTTCGGTCGCAACGGCTTCGCGAGCGGATCAGCAAAATAGCCGCGGATGAGAGCTTGATAGTCGCGCATGATGACTTTGGAAACCATTCCTTCGGCGAGCGGCGGGCGTCAACCCACTGGTGCCTTCGTGACAATCGGGTGCGTTCGACACCGCAGAACCATCCGGCTCACGCCGGACGCTCGCCAGCCGAGGGAGAATCTTTGCGAGTCAAGTCGCATCACTTCGCCGCCGTCTTCGCGCGGCGGTCACCGATGCAGAACAAATGCGTCTCGCCCCGGATGAACATCTGGCCCTGACTGATCGCGGGGGACGAGTACGCTTCTTCGCCGAGCGGATTCGTGGCGAGGACTTTGAACTCGGGGCCGACTTCGAGGACGTGTGTGATGCCGTCATCGTCGAGGAAGTAGACGCGACCGGCGGCCGCCACGAGCGAACCGCTGTGATGACGGCCGAGCCGCTCCTGCCACTGAATTTCGCCGGTCACCGCGTCGTAACAACCGCCGATGCCGCCATCGGCCACGCAGTAAAAGTAGTCGTTCGCGGCGACGGGCGACGGCACGTAGGAGACTCCCTTGTTGAGGTGGTGCCACTTCACATGGCTCTCCTCGGTGATCTGTCCCGAGCCGCGCGGGTCGATGGCGAGGATGTGCTTGTCGGGGAATCCGCCCGTGATGAAGATCAACCCCTTGTTCTCCACCGGCGATGCCACGAACTGCTCGGTCGGGCCGTCGAGAATCCAATGCCGCTGGCCGGTACGAGGATCGTAACTCGCCACGCACTTGCTGCCCGACAGGATCATCTGCGTCCGGCCGTCGATGTCTCGAATGATGGGCGTGCAGTAACTGCGAGTCTTGTTTTCGCGCGGCGTCTTCCAGATGGTCTTGCCCGTCTCGCGGTCGAGGGCCACCAGATAAGCCTCGCCGTCGTGGTCGCCGTTCACAATCACCGTCTTCTCGAACAGAACGGGACAACTGCAATACCCGTGAACGCTGGAGAAGACGCCGGGCCGCACAGTCCATTTCTCGTTGCCATTCAGGTCATACGCCGAGACCAGCATCTCCTTCTCATCGAGAAACGCGGCATAGACCAGCGTCCCGTCGGTCGCCGGAGTTCCCGAGGCCCAACTGTTCAGCTTGTGCTTCTTTTCGAGCGGCGTCTTGGCGACTTCCTGCTCCCACAGCAACTTACCGCTCGTCCGATCAAACGCCATCAGCATCCGTCGCGGGTTCGCTTCGTCCGCCCCCGTGATGAAGATGCGGTCGCCCCACACGACTGGCGATGAATGGCCTCCATATGGCACGGCCACCTTCCACGCCACACCCTCATTCTTGGTGGCGTCCCATTTCCAAGGGACGTTCGCCTCCACACTGCTTCCGTCCCCGCGAGGCCCGCGCCAACACGGCCAGTTCTCGGCAAACGAGACAGCGGGAACGAGCGACAGCATGAGCAGAGCAAGTTTCCAGGTCGGCATGGTCGATGGTTCTCTCTGAGGAGGGTGATGGTGAGTCCAATGGCCCGTAGCACATGCTGCCAGCTTGTGCGTCTTCTTACTCATACTCTTAATCCTGCTTTTCCTCTTGTCCGTGATCGCACGAGACCCGCACAAGCTGGCAGCATGTGCTACGGCAGGCTGATGTTACCGAGGGCGAGATGGTATACCGCCACGACAGACAACCGCCACCGCTGGCGGTCAGCCACAGAAATCTCGCTCTTCACGGGAGACCTCGCATGACACGTCTTCGACCTCAACTCGCCTTGAACTTGGTTGTGATGACCACCGCGCTGGCAGGCGGCCTCCTCGCGACATCGATCTCGTTGAACGCGGCCGAGGGTCAGCCATCGGTACCGCCCGACGATGGCAAACTGCGGATCGTCGTCTTCGGAGCACATCCCGATGATGCCGAGTTCAAGGCGGGAGGCACAGCGGCCAAGTGGGCGAAGCTCGGTCACCATGTGAAGCTCTGCTCGGTGACGAACGGTGACATCGGCCACTGGCAGATGGCGGGTGGGCCGCTCGCCCAACGCCGAACTGCCGAATCGGCCGCCGTCGCGAAGAAGCTGGGCGTCACGTCACAGGTGCTCGACATTCACGACGGGGAACTCGAACCGACTCTGGAAAACCGCCGCCTCATCACGAAGGTCATCCGCGAATGGAAGGCCGACATCGTGATCGCTCATCGCCCGTGGGACTATCACCCCGACCATCGTTACGTCGGCATCCTTGTGCAGGACGCCGCCTTCATGGTCACGGTCCCCTTCTTCTGTCCCGACACGCCCTATCTGAAGAAAAACCCGGTCTTCCTCTATTCGAGCGACGGTTTCCAGAAGCCCTACCCGTTCAAGCCCGACATGACCGTGGCCCTCGACGACGTCATCGATCTCAAGGTCGAGGCCCTGCACGAACTGGAGTCCCAAGTCTACGAGGGAGGAGCCAGCGGCAGCGAAGAGTTCGTCAGCAAGGTTCCCCCCGCGAACGATATCGCCGGACGCAAAGCCTGGCTCAAGCAACGCTGGCACGACCGCCAATCCGCCGAAGCCAATCGCTACCGCGACTCGCTCATCGCGCTGTACGGCGAAGAAAAAGGAAAGGCCGTCAAATACGCCGAAGCCTTCGAACTCTGCGAGTACGGCCGCAGACCGAACGCGGCCGAACTCAAGCAATTGTTCCCGTTCTTCGAGAAGTGACCTGGACGATTGGGATCGCGTCGGTTCCCACAGGCATCCGCCTTTAAGATCGGCGCATCAACAACTGTCCGAGAACGATCCGGACTAGCAGAACAATGAGGGCAGAACGATGCCGAGAAAAACGACTTCAGTTTCCCCATCATTCTGCCCTCATTGTTCTGCCAATCCTTGTGTTGGCTTTCGCTGCTGGGAGCGCCAAATCAATCGATCCTTTAGTTGATGCGTCGATCCAGAACTCAAGCTATCATCCTGCCGTTGAGTTCACTCGCCCGCCTGTCCTGCCTCGGAGCCTGACGATGTTCAGCGTTTCCAACCGGAACCATCCGCCTTCGTCTCACCTCAGCCGCCGCGAGTTGCTGCGTGTCGGCGCGTTGGGCTTGAGCGGGCTGACTCTCGCCGACCTGTTGCGGCATGAAGCCACGGCAGCAGACTCCGCACAACCAGCGGCGACGAACGGAAAGCGGTCGAAGTCGGTGATCTACATCGTGCTGAATGGCGGGCCGTCGCACATCGACATGTGGGACTTGAAGCCGCAGGCTCCGGCCGAGCATCGCGGGCCGTTCTCGCCCATCGCCACGAAACTGCCCGGCGTGCAAATCTGTGAGCACATGCCTCGGCAGGCCGCGATGCTGGACCGGGCCGCGCTGGTGCGGGGCATTCGCTCGGTCGAGAACGATCACTATCTGAGCGAGGTCTACACCGGACTGCCTCGATCGGCGGGGAAGCGGCCGGCGTTCGGGTCGATCATCAGTCGGCTGGCTCCGACGCAGTTCGCGTTGCCGACGTATGTCAGCATGAACGAGACGTCCGATCTGTTCGACTACGAGAAGCCGCATTACGCCGGAGCCGGTCACGCACCGTTCCGTCCGTTCCACGAATCGCTCCGCGACCTCACCCCCGTGAAGAATCTGGAGCAGTTGGAGAACCGCAAGGCGCTGCTCGCCGCGTTCGACAACCTGCATCGCGAACTGGATCGGCGAGACGTTTCTTCGTTTGGTGGCGTCGACCGGTTTCAGACTCAGGCGTTGGAGATGATCGCGTCGCCGAAGGTGCGTGAGGCGTTCGACCTCACCAATGAGTCGCCCGAAACACTGGCTCGCTACGGCCACAAAGCCGGAAAATATCCGCATCAAACGGCGAAGCAGTACATGTACGACTGGAACGGGAAGCCGTTCCTGATGGCTCGCCGCCTGGTCGAGGCGGGCGTTCGAGTGGTGACGCTGCACGCCGGCGACTGGGACCATCACAGCAGTGCCGACGGCGACATCTTCTTCGCGCTGAAGTGCCTGATGCCGCTAATCGACATGAGCATCACCGCCCTCGTCACCGACCTGCACGAGCGAGGCCTGAGTGACGATGTCTTGGTCGTAGTTCTCGGCGAGTTCGGCCGCACGCCAAAGATCTCACCACTCGGCCCCGGCCGAGAACACTGGGCCGACGCCGGCTGCGCCCTGTTCTTCGGCGGCGGCCTGACGATGGGCCAGGTCATCGGCGAAACCGATTCGCGCGCCGAACGCTCGATCAACGGCCAGATCAGCTTCCAAAACATCATGAGCACGATCTACCACGTCCTCGGCATCGACCTCGACGTCAAACTCCCCGACTTCAACGGCCGCCCCCAGCACCTTGTCGATGACCGCCAGCCGCTCCGAGAGTTGCTGGTGTGAGGTGAATGTCTGAATTGGTTGTGCAATCGTCTGTTGAACATGAGGAGTTCACAAATGCCGGTGTTAGTCGAACTCAAGAAAATCGCATGCGACATCCTCGGCATTTCGGATTCCACATGGACACGGGCTTGTGCGGTTTCCGCATCTTTGTCGCCAGCCGCGGTAATAGATGTCCTAAAGCAACTGCCACTGACAGACGCTGACAATGGGCCGCCAAGCTTACCAGCGCTGACTGACTTTCAAGCCGACCGAATTCTCCGCATTCTCAATGGCGAGGGGATTGTGGTGCGAATTGACGACTGGATTCTTCGGAGCAAACTTGGCAACGGGGCTTTCGGTACGGCATATCTGGTGTATCGCTCAGACAAAGGATTAGCAGTTCTGAAGCAGATGCATGGAGGAATGCAACACGACAGCTCCCAGCGACGTCGATTCCAAAATGAGTTCAGCACATTGTGCGAGCTCGATCACCGCGGCATTCCATCCGCGATCCAATTCTGCGACACAAACCCATGTCCTTATTTTGTGATGTCATTCATTGATGGCATCAACGGAGAGGATCTTTTGAAAAAGTTTGTTATGCAAGACCGCAATTGTCCGATTATTACGGTCGTTACGCTCTGTAAGAAACTCTGTAAAATCTTCATTCATGTGCATGGACGTAAATTTGTTCATCGCGATTTCAAACCGGCAAACTTCCTGGTAAATGCGGATGGTGAAGTATTCCTAGTCGATTTCGGGGCCAGACTGCATGATGATCCACAGTCAACAGTACTTACCGTTCCCAACTTGAGAATTGGAACTCCGGCGTTCCTCGCTCCCGAGCAGATCCGTGACGGGCACACTGTTGACCACTTAGCCGACCTTTATTCGTTAGGCTGTAGTATTTTTTATTTATTGACTGGTCACCTCCCGTTCCCGGGGACTACTTCGGAGGAAGTGTACAAAGCCCACATGAACGCACCCCGTCCTCGAGTGGATTCGCTTCGGGATGATGTGCCAGAATGGCTCAATCGGTTGGTGTTTCGATTGATGGCAATCGACCCACAAAATCGGCCGCGATCAGCGAACGAGGTAATTGCAACAATCGAGAACGCCAAGATTCCGCAGATCAATATCCGGAGCACATTCGATGAGAATTCACCACACCCGACAGTCGAGTGCGGGATCAAGGTCGAGTCCCTGCCGGACTCTATTGACCGCAGACTTCTCTCCATGTCGGGGCGACCGAAGTTTGTATTTCACGAGGCATCCGATAGTGAAATGGCGTTGATTCCAAGCGGGGTCATGTCCGTTCAAGAGATCAAGTCGGACGTATCATTTGTACTGAGTGACTTCTACATGGACCTCTACCTAGTGACGAACGCCCAATTTCAAGTTTTTGTAGAGAAAATGGGATACCATGCGATCGGAAAATGGCAACAACACTTCCGTTCCAATGGCGATCGTCAGCGACCAGTTCGAGATGTCACTTGGCGAGACGCTGTCGAGTATGCAAAGTGGTGCGGGAAGGATCTGCCGTCCGAGGCGCAATGGATTTTCGCAGCGACTGTTGGTGGAAAACTGGCGCAGCCATGGCCACTCGGTACGACAGGCGATTTACGCGCGGATTATGGATTGCCGAAGTGTGGCGAAGTCCGAGTCGCCCCGCCAGTTGTAGGATCCTTCTTGCCAAACGAGTATCGAATTCACGATTTGTGTGGTGCAGTCCAGCAGTGGACCCGGGACTGGTTTTCAGTAATGCCATTTGGGCTAAAGCCGCAAACCGTTCCTAACCACCTCCCGAATCCGTGCTTTCTCGACCAAGGTACTGCGAGAGTGGTTAGAGGGTGTGCCTGGTCAGCGGAGGAGGATGAGTTCAGTCTTCGACTGCGATCGAGTCTGCCGCCTGCGGAATGCTCTCCGCTTGTTGGATTTCGGTGCGTCTGGAATTTGACCGATTCGATCTGCGAACTTGAGCCGAGCAAATCGGGACGATAGCATACGCACGTAGCGCATCCTGTTTGGCTAGGCAATTCTTAGTGGAGGCCGCCAGTCAATGCTCGAAGGACCGAAAAAAACGGACATCCTGATCGCCCTTCCACCGGCACCAATATCGACGGAAGAGCTTAAAGATTGCACTGACCTTGACACTCGATTTCGCGAGTTCTCGCGTCGTCTCAATGTTGCTGTGTCAAGATTCAAGGAGTCGAGAGAAAAAAATGCTCTAGCGAATGAAGTCAGCGCTCAAGAGGTAGAGCAACTCCTCACTCTTTGGTGTGATATCTTTCGTCAAAAATCGCGTACAAAACCCAGTCCGCAACGAGTTTGGACACTCGCGCAGGAATTGGGTGAGTTAGAGGGTGCGTTGACGATGGAATGGCAGGAGGATGCACGGAACGCGGGCATCCAGCACCTGGTTGGTCTCTACTGCCGGATGACTTTGGCGCTGGCACATTGGTTCGTCGGCGGATTCCGATTTCTGGAATTGACACTCGAACAGCGACAATCCATTCAGAATAACGTCGAGCGCGCATTTCAAAGATGGATTGGGGTCTTCGCCGAAACACATGACTCTGTCGAGAAGCATGCCACCCGTCAACAATTCTGGCTGAGTGTGGGACTGAGATGTACCGGGCGTTCCTCGCGATCAGTGCATTTTTCGATTGTTGCCGATCTACGAAATGAGCAACTCGTTCAAGATGTTGTCACGGCAGTGTGCAATCAGATTACCAATTCGCCTGATGGCCTGAGTTACGACAGAACTCAAATCATCGGCGGATTTCTCAGCGACATCTTTCCAAAGAATGAAAAGGACGCTTCGGAACAGACCGCCGTCGTCTCGGCAGTCCAACGAATGCTGCTCGATATTCTTGGACGTGTTGGAAAAGAAGCGATTGCTGTGAACATTTTGGATTTTCTTGTTCGTAGCCTAGGGTTGGATCGCAATGACGAAGTTGCAGGTATTCGACGCGAATCGTTGCCGCAATTCACTGCGGCGCTGATCAGTACTTTGCTGCAGCCATCCATCTGGGAGGTTTTCTCCAGTGCGGAAGGAACGTTTCGACGCACTTTTTACATGGCGGCAACAGGTCGACGACACTGTGACGACTTCCTAGGAAAAAACGCTAGGATGGCAAGCAGTTCCACATTTGTCGTCAGCCGCAAAGCGGAATCGTTCAAAGGTGAGTGGCCACCCCACAACGCAGTCGAATCTGCATGCCAGAGTTGGGATCACGACCCACATACCGGACAGATTCAGGTTTGTTTCTCAGTGGACAGCGAATCGTGCTACTGTGACGAAGATGGTAGCCAGCGGATCCGTTTTCCATGCACAACGGTCTGCGCTCTGGAAGACTGCGGGATAATTGTCGGTCTTCCCGACCAGTCGCGCGACAACGAGCTTCAGTTCGTAATCTTAAAAAAGGTCTCGCGATTGCATCCACTTGATTTTGAATCCAGCGAGATGCGGTCGCGACTCGTCGTGACATGTCGAAAGGATGACGTCTGTTTCGCGCCGAACATCAAAGTGTTGGCGGATGTTTATTTCGGAAACGGTGCGACTTCGTCGGACTCTGCCGTGGAACTATTTACATCACTCGGTGGGAATGGTGCGGAATAAAATCATGGGTCAGTGGTCAATTAATAAATGAAGGAGGCCCACATGTGCATAGCGATAAGCGCCATGATTTCTGATGGCGACGCACTTCGAGATAGAATATCTGTTATAGTGGTGGAGTGCGCGTTTTTTCGATCCGGCGAGCAGTCGGCCTTGATCTCGTTCGACGTGTTCGTGCGAAATGGATCAAACGAGGACGCCTATTTATTGCTTACACATATCGGAACGCCAACACTGGTGCTATTTGCATCTGGCGATCACATTATTGGGTCAGACAATGAAGTACTGGACGAACGGGTTCACCTTCTGCGTCAGGTTTACGACAACTCGTGGAGTTCGCGGCCGGATGAATCGATCGTCGAATTCGGTGATCCCGTCGAGGCCTCACTTGACGCCAATCGTCGCGGAATAACGGCGCGACTACTCACGGTCTCGGGTAAACACGGTTCCCGCTCGGTCGATAGTGAGAAATGTCTGAAGAGTCCGGTTGCGGACTTCAGCTTTGTTTCACCACGTGGCGAATCAAGTGCGGCGTACGAAATGCGTGACCTGTTAGGAGATGCTGTCGAATCTGCAACCGGGAAAACTCCCGATTGGCGGCCATTCGGCAGCTACCGGGTCGGCCCCTTTCCCGCGACAAAACATCTTCAGGAAGCCGGTGAATCTGAACCAGAGTGGACGGTGTTTCGGGTGACGATTGAATTGTGTGACGAAGCATATCGACGGCTTGTCGCGCCACAGATGTCGGCACCGTTCGAGATGACCAGTTCCGAGAGAGTCGTTGAGCAACTACGCAGGCGATTGTGCCACAATCAGCCCGTTGATGTTACTACACCAGAGTGGAACGTATATCGCGAGTTCTTCAACAAGTATATTGATTCAGCACACGTGCGGCCTCAATGTTATCAGATAGTCCTTGGGCAGCCGGACCTCAACGATGAACGACGCAAGCCAGAATCCATACGAAACTGCATTGTCCAAGTTCGGCCGACCAGTTCCAACATAGCCGAACGGTACATTAAAAACGAAGATTCTAGATGCCGTGCAATGTGGTTTCATTCGTGGGGACCAGACTTCTCTTTGGTACTTCGCTATCAAACAGATTGGTCTCAGGACGTGTCGTTCAGATGTCCGCTGCCGTCAAATGTCGAGTGCGTCCCGAAATAGTTCGGCTGGCTTCTGTACTGCTGTGACGCCACGGTGGGTTGGCACGACCACGGTAAATCCAAGCCAGTGAGGCATGTTGTGGTGCGTTGGGATGGTCGTTGGGTTGGTTGTGGACGCTGTCCACTGAGAAAGACGGGGTCGGACATTCAAATTTCAAAAAATGGCCGAAGGGGAGCCGTTGGAGGGAAAACTGATCGGTCAGCCTCTTTTTTTGGAATTTGAACGCCCGACCCAGAACTGGGACGCAACCGCAGAACCAAGCGATCGGTATGCAGACTGTGCCTCGCTTCCACCGAATTGACATCTCCAACGGTCTGCATCACGTCACCTGGCGCAGCCTCAAACGCCGAAACATCGTGCGGGATGATGACGACCGCAGTCATTCAGAAACGCGTCGTCACGTTCTCCTGAACGTTCGCGATTCAGGCTCTCGTCTGTCATAGTCACAGCTCTTGATCGGCAGCGGGCCGGTCGATGTTTCGAGTGATTCTTGGAAGGACATTTTCAATGACCAGTCTGTCAGCGCTGTCACGCCCGTGGATGCTTGCCGCGGCTGTTTTTACGGGACTGACCCTGTGCGTCGGTTCATCCGCGTCTGCCCAGACGCCAATTCCCTACGGTGAGCCCATTTCACTCGAACAGGCCAAAAAGGTGATTGCTGCCGCCGAGGCCGAAGCCAAGAAGAACAATTGGCCCGTCGCGATTGCCGTCGTCGATGGTTCGGGGTTCCTGGTGGCGTTTCAGCGGTTGGATAACACTCAACTGGGGAGCGTGGAAGTCGCACTCGAAAAGGCGAAGACCTCGGCCCTGTTCCGTCGTCCCACGAAGGTGTTTGAAGACATGCTGGCGACGGGGGGCGCGGGTTTGAAAGTTCTCAAGCTTCCAGGAGCCCTGCCTATCGAGGGGGGACTGCCGATTGTGAAGGACGGCAAGATCATCGGTGCGATCGGCGTCTCGGGCGTGAAGTCGACCGAAGATGCCCAGGTCGCCACGGCCGGTCTCGAAGTGCTCAAGGCTCAACCGTAGTTGTTGACGGCTGGATGGCACGACTAAAGACGACATGACAAGTGTGGCACGCCCTGAAGGGCATGGTGTTGGAGGAGGACGTTTCCCCACTTAAGAAGACCACACCCATCGAACACTTTGAAGACTCTGAGCGTGCATACACGTCCACACTTCCCTTCGCCAGTGCCTCTTTGACAAATCGTGTTTCCGCAGATATGAGTGTCGAAGAGGAGAGGCGAGCCGAGGCACGGGAGTATTGGTAGTCACGTTCACGTGTTCCATTAAGGGGAGGTTCCGATGGCGGTGTACAGATTCAGCCTGATGCGAATTCTCAGCGGTGTGCTCTGGACGTGGCTTTCGGTGGTTGAGCTTCAAGCGGCGGAGGCTCATTCCTCCACCGACTGGCCTGCCGCTGTTGACAAAAGTACGGTGTTCATGGAATTGAAAATCTCCGAGACCAAGGCCGACCACAATTTCGAACCCAGTGGCGCGACCGTGTTTGGGGACTGGCTGTACGTCGTCAGCGATAATGGCAAGATTGGACGTCAGCGACTCGGCGCCGATCAGAAGGGTTTGCAAATTCAGGATCTCAATCGTCATCAGGCGATTACGAGAACTGCGAAACTCGGCGATTTGGAATCCATCACAACGGTACCGGGTGACGGGTATCTCTACCTTGGGGTGGAAGGCGACGGAACAGACGTCAGCCACGCCAGAATCGTTCGGTATGTCCCCCCTCAGTCCTACGATGTGCCCCCTCAGCCCGAGGATGTGAGCCTTAAGGACTATGCTGCGGAAACTGCCTTGGGCGAGGACCAGGGCCCGGGCCAAGAATTCGCAGCATTTTGGGAACTCTCGCAACTTCCATTAGCAGCGCCCAAGAAGGTCGGCGGACCTTCCGACGGCATGGAAGCCATGACTTTCATTCCTGATGGTTTTCACCCGTTTGACGTCGCGAACGAGAAGAACCGCGCTTTCGCCGGCATCTTCTTGACCTCTTCGCAGGGGACCCATGGAACAGCTTATGCCTTCGACCTCAAAAATGTACCGGACGATGGACGCAAAGGGACGGTCACGTTGGTGGGAACGTTTGAAGCGCCGCTGCACAAACGTGGGCTGTCGGATCTGTTCTTCTCGAAAGACGCGAAAACATTGTTTGCGCTCTACGATGAGGGGACAGAGGGTCTGCAAGAACTGCTGTGGACGACAACCACGAGGAAATACATAGAGCATCGTTACTCAAAGGTTGGTTTTCGGTACCACTCACCCGACCAAATGACAGGTGTCGAGGCCGTTGCCTTGTCGCCGGATGGCGACCTGTACCTAGCACTCGATCAAGCCGCCGGCCAGGCGAAAAAGAACGACAACTGCACCCTCCTGAAACCGGCGAAAGCGGATGTCAAACAGGAGGAGGAGCCCAAATGTATCGAGTGGAACAACTATGTGTATCGTTATTCGGGCTTTCGACCGGAGTTCCCGAACGGCTTGCCGGACATCAGCGGAATGGTGCTGATCGAGCAGGACGCAGACTCTGCAAAATATCTTCTCGTCCGCGACATCAAGTCGCACAAGCCGGGTTCACGCCTGCTCGTTTTAACCGTCAGCAAAGACAGCCGGCAGACGATTGAACCAGTCGCGGTGGACGACTGGAAAGACAAAGACGGTCGTCCCAGTGATCTCGAGGGTGTCTGCAAACTCCCAAACACCGACAACGGGTACCTGCTGCTGGAAAGCGGCTACTGGACGGGTGAGGACGGAAAATTGAGCCCCCCTCGATTCGGACGCATCTTTTATGTGGAACTCGCCGACCAACAATCGGGATGGGCGGTGGATGTGAAAAAGGTCGCGCACCTGGCCGGACGGGACACGGGCTTTCGTTCAAGAGACAACGGTGGGAAGTTCTACCTCTGGGATTTTGAAGGGATTGCTTGTCCGAGATTTGATCCGCAGACGAAAAAGGCCAGCGTGCTGCTGGCAAATCGGGTGGATGGGGCTGGCGAAGGAGAAATCCACATGCACGTGTTAGACCTGTCAGAAGATATGCCCATCACTCGAATGACCATTCCTACATTGGCAACAAAAATTGTTGGCCCCACTGACCGTTTTAACTCCATTGGGGGAAATCGTTCCAAGTGTCGGCAATGCACTGACCTTTATCTGGAACCGACCA
The DNA here is from genome assembly GCA_038040225.1 of Planctomycetota bacterium. Lineage (GTDB taxonomy): Bacteria > Planctomycetota > Planctomycetia > Planctomycetales > Planctomycetaceae > Schlesneria. Next base: position 30,880 of record JBBPIS010000002.1, on the reverse strand, counting down.
AAAACGACCCGAAGCGATTCCACATCTGGACCTCATCCAGCTACGATCCCGATCTCGACGGCGGTCCTTTCTACAGTCATGTCTATCTGGTCGGAAGGCTGGTGGACGATGCAAATGGGAACCTCGCTTTTCGACCCTACTCAATCCCAGTTTACTGGACGCTCGAGGGCGTGAAAGTTGAGGCCCTTGGTGAGTCACCAAACTTCTGGAAAGATCCAGTGATCAATTCCCGAATCATCATCGGCACCGACGACGAGCATCTCGGTGGCACCTGGCGACCGCTGAAGACGAAGGAAGTGACGGAGAACTGATGCGCTCCTTTGGAGCGTGGCATGCTCGATTGATTGCGATCCTGTTGGGTGAGAGACTTAGAAAGGAGATTTGCCATGAACTCAGGCGTGCGTCGATTCACGTGGCTCCTCTTGATGGTCGTGGCTGGTGGTCACGTCTGGGCTGAAGAGCAGCCGAAGGTGGAGAAGCCGAAGGCCGACGAACAGCTTCAGCAATTGCTCAAGCAGTTTCCTGAGGCCGATGCCAACAAGGATGGCGTCCTCACGCGCGAGGAGGCTCGGGAGTACCGGCAGAAAGTCTTGGCCGAACAGGCGAAGAAGGCGGCGGAGGCGATCAAGCCGACTCAAGCCGACGTCAAGTATGGTCCGGCCGAACGGAATGTGCTCGACTTCTTTCAGGCGAAGTCTGAACGTCCGACGCCGCTGGTGATCTACATTCACGGCGGCGGGTTTGTCGCCGGCAACAAGACCATCGCCCCGGCGGTGCTGAAGATGTATCTCGATGCTGGAATCAGCCTCGCCGCGATCCACTACCGTTTTGTGGACGGGAAGGACGTCATCTTTCCGGTGCCGCAGCATGACGGTGCTCGGGCGCTGCAGTTCCTGCGCAGCAAGTCCAAGGAATGGAACATCGACCCGAAGCGAGTCGCCTGCTACGGAGGCTCGGCCGGCGCGGGGATCTCGATGTGGCTCGGATTCCACGAGGACTTGGCGGATCCCAAGAGCGACGACCCGATCCGGCGCGAGTCGACTCGCATTCAGGCGATCGGCACGTTTGGCGGTCAGGGAACCTATGATCCGATCCAGATCAAGGAACTGATCGGAGGCCGCGCGTGGGAGCATCCCTCGATCTTCAAAGTCTATGGCGTGACCACGGCCGACGAGGCGCTGCACCCGACTCCGGAAAAACAAAAACTCTACGACGAGTCCTCCGCCATCACGCATCTGACCAGGGACGATCCACCGCTCTACATGGTCTACAACGAAGCCGACGGCCCGCTCCCACCGGACGCAAAACCCGGCCAGGGGATTCACCATCCCAACTTCGGCAGGCAGCTCAAGCAGAAGATGGACGGCCTGGGGATCGAGAATGTCTACGTCTTCACCCCCGACGCCAAAGGCCGCAACGTGAACGTCGAGATGCTGGAGTTCTTCCAGAAGCAGTTCGCAAAGGTGAAGGACTGAAGCGCGTGCCAACGTCTTCGTAGACGTAGGGCGCAATCACAAAAAGGTGTTTCGACACGGACATTCACACTGAATTCGAGGAGCACCAATGACGTGTTTCTTTCCGTTCGATCGCGATTCACCCCCCGGGGCCTCATCGCCGACGGTACAATGCCCCGGCAAATTTCCCTTTCAGGAGCCGGCGATGAGCGATCCCAAGATGAAGTTGAACGACGTTTACGAAACTGCCAAGGAGCACGACAAGGCCCAACTGTGCCGGTTCATGCGGGACATGAAACGGGCGGGTCTCAAGCAGCGTGTTTATCACGGTAACTTGTCATGGTCCGGTCCGGCCGTAGTGTGTGAAGACGTTGAGGCAGTGCTTGCCAATACCAACGTTCCCTGCCTGTCGGTCAAGAAGGGACAGCGGTTTGTCGTGTATCCCAAGCAGGGACTCTGAGCGGCTTTCTTCGCTCCACCGGCGGCCACGGGACGAGCGGTAACGAGGGGAGTTGTATCCTCCGCCTGTCCGAGCGAGAGTCTGTCGCATGACCACGGGTTCCCATCCACCCGATCTTCAGCAACAGCTTTCCGAGCCGCCGCCCGCCACGATCGCGGACGACCCGGCGGGAGTTCCTGTGGATGATGGATCCAGGCGGGATGCAACGCTGGCCGGTCGCACCACGGACATTGATCTTTCAGTTGCGGCGACGATGGGCTACTGGGGTTCCAACTCGGACAATCCCGGTCGGGTCAGAAGCCAAGCGGACGCGAATGCTTCACCCCCCATTGAGCGTTTCGGCGATTACGAGATCTTGCAGGAAATCGCCCGGGGTGGAATGGGTGTCGTGCTGAAGGCGCGACAGGTTCGGCTCAATCGGATCGTGGCCTTGAAGATGATTCTGGCCGGCCAACTGGCCAGTGCCGAAGATGTTCAACGGTTCTACGTTGAAGCCGAAGCCGCCGCGCAACTCGACCATCGCGGAATCGTGCCCATCTATGAAGTCGGCAATCACGAAGGTCGGCACTTTTACTCGATGGGATTCATTGATGGCGCCAGTCTCGCCGCGATCATCGCGACCGGGCCACTGAAGCCTCACGAGGCTGCCGATCTGCTCCGACTTGTGGCCGAGGCCGTGCAGTACGCTCACGAACAGGGCGTCATCCACCGCGACCTCAAACCCGCGAACATCCTGATTGAGAAATCGGGTCATCCCCGCGTGACAGACTTTGGGCTGGCGAAGCGACTCAGCGGCCAGTCGGAGCTGACCGGCACGGGACAGATTCTGGGAACACCCGGCTTCATGTCTCCGGAGCAGGCCTCGGGCAGGACGCACGAGACAGGCATCGCAGCGGACGTGTATTCGTTGGGCGCGATCTTGTACGCGGTCCTGACAGGCCGTCCCCCCTTCCACGCAGCGAGCGTGCTGGAGACATTGCGCCAAGTCAACGAGAGTGAGCCCGTATCGCCGCGACAGCTCAATCCCGGCGTGCCGCGCGATCTGGAAACGATCTGCCTGAAGTGTTTGCAGAAGGAGCCCCGCAAGCGATACGCCACGGCGGCCGAGTTCGCGGCGGAACTGCAGCGGTTCCTGAATCAGGAGCCGATCCTCGCTCGACCCGTGGGCGGTGTCGAGCGAGCCATTCGATGGTGCCGTCGATCACCGGTGATTGCGGGATTGTGGGCTCTGGCGGCCTGCCTCCTCGTGCTCAATGTCGCAGTGGGAACGGTGGGTTATGTGCAAACCAAATTGTCTCTCCAGCGGGAAACGGCCCAGCGCTCGCTGGCCCAGCAGCGCGAGGGCGAGGCACGGAACGCTCAGCTGGCTGCCGAGGCTGCTCAACGCGAAGCGCTGGCCCAACGTGATTCCGCCGAACGCAGCTTGTATCTGGCTCGAATGAGTACTGCTGACAGAACCCTTGTGTCGGGAGATTTGGTTTCCCTCGAACGAATGCTCGCAGGCTGTGCTCCTCAAGCGGGGCGACCCGATCTGCGTGGTTGGGAATGGTACTACTTCCAGGCGGCGCATCGACGGGCGATCCCCTACACCACGACTCGACCGGGAACTCCCGTTTCGGCTTGGTGTCCGAATCAACCGCTGCTCGCCATCGCGGGAGGCTCGCTTTCCGTGATCGATGCTGAAACCGAACATGAGGTCTTCCGCCATGCCAGTCCTGAGGGAGGGGCTCGTTGCGTGGCGTTCACGTCCGATGGGACGGCAGCCATCACCGGTGGCAACAACGGTTCCGTCAGCGTGTGGGATGTGACGGACCAGTGGAATGTTCGCAGGGCAAAAGTCGGAACCTTGCCGGTGGTGTTGTCGGTCCCCTCACCAGACCGACAACACTTGGCGGTTGTCACCAGCGATGGTGTTGTTCGAGTTGGCTCGCTCAGTTCACTGACGGACTTTCAAACGATTCCGATGGCCGGTTCCATTCAGGCGATTGGCTGGTCTCCTGATAGCCATCGACTGGCATGCGCCTCGATCGAGAAGCATGTGGTCATCTATGACTTCCCACAGCGTGTGGTGGAACAGATGCTGCCCTTCCAGGAGCCGGTCTTCGGAGTCGATTGGAGCGCGGATGGCACCCGACTGGCTGCGAATGGTTGGGATGGGCGGACTGTGTTTGACACGAAGACGTGGGAGTCCATTCCGCATCTGCGACTGGCCACATTGGGAGGCCGTGCCATCGCCTGGAATGCGACGGGCACGCAACTGGCCAGCGGCCACGATGACGGGACGATCCGTGTCTTCGACGCAACCAGCGGAAGCCAAACCTACCTGGCCCGTTCCCATTCGCGGTTTGTGAGCACTGTTGCTTGGAACGCCTCGGGAAACCGTCTGGTTTCCACAGGCATGGATGGTGCGGTCCAACTGCATCGATTGGAACCGTTGGATTATCGGATCTCACTCGACGAACACACCGGAGACGTTTGGAGTCTCGCCTGGAGCCCTGACAGTCGCTTCCTGGCTTCGGGATCGTTGGACAAGACCTGCCGTATTTGGGACATCGATGAGCAACGCGTCCAAGTCACGGTCAACGACTTCGGCGGCATCGTGCGCGGGTTGGGTTGGAGTCCCGACGGACATCGATTGGCGGCAGCGGCCTACGACGGCACTCTGCGGGTGTTCAATGCGGAGTCCGCTCGATTGATTCGTTCGTTTGGATCGGCGGGGAAGTGGTACGTCACTGCCGCATGGAACCCCCAGGGAACTCGGATCGCCAGTGCGAACTGGCATGGCGAGTTGCAGGTCTTCGATCCCGAGGTCGATGCTCCTCCCCAAACAATCCAGGGTCATGCGTCTCGCGTCGAACATCTGACTTGGAGTTCCGACGGACGCTATGTGGCCTCGGCTTCAGCCGACGGTTGGTTGAAGCTCTGGAACGCTCAAACTGGGAAGCACGTTCGTACTCTGGGGGAGCTTCAAACCGGCGTCAGTCCGACTTGCGTGGCATGGCACCCGGATGGTTGGCGACTGGCCGCCGGACTGAGTGATGGCACAATTGCGATCTGGGATGCCACCAATGGTGAACGCCTGATCGAGATTCCCGCACACTCTGCGCAGGTCCACTCACTGGATTGGTCGAAGGATGGACGGCGACTGGTTTCGGGCAGTGTCGATGAAACGGTTCGTCTGTGGGATCTCGATACCGCTCAGGAAGTCCTGACCTTGCGCCCCGAGATCGGTGCGGTGCATGCGGTGGATTTCAGTCCTTCAGGACGCTATCTCGCTGCCGCCGGGGCCTCCGTAGTGGTGTGGGACGCCGGTCTTGAAGTGATCGAACAACCGGCTTCGATTGACGAGAACGTGTCGAAGCGTGCCGAGTTGCTGGTCGAAGCCCTCTTCGATGAACTGGGATTTGGAGACGCGGTGCGCGAGAGGATCATCAAAGATGTCTCGCTCAGTCACGAACTGCGGCACGCCGCGCTGGCCTGCTCGCAGACTCATCCAGACCGGGCCGATCAATGGCAGGCGTCGATCTGGCCTTTGATTCTTCAACCCGGGCGTTCTGCCGCCGACTGCGCCGAGACGCTTGGTCGAGCGGAACGCCTGGCGCGCCGTCCCGACAGAATCCCGCGACATCTAACCACGCTGGCTCTCGCTCAGTATCGAGCCGGCCAGTTTGAACAGGCTCTCAATACTCTGATTGAGGTGAACCAGCTACTCGCGTCAAATCCAGACGCTCCCCTGCCTCTCAACCTGGCCATCGAATCGCTGATTCAGTTGCAGCTCGATCATGCGAACTTGGCGATCGAGAAGATGCGTGCTGCCCGCACAGAACTCAGCGAACGGCCGGACGCGCCCGACGCCAAAGACGCAGCGATCCTGTTGACTGAGGCGCAGAGGCTGGCGATGAAAGTGGCTCTGAAATGGACGACCGTCAATGCGACGGGACTGGCATCCTCCCACGGTGCCACGTTGCGCCAGTTGCCGGATGGTTCGATCCTGGTCGAGGGTCAGAATCCACCACAAGACAGCTACACGGTGACTTTTCCCGCACCAGCAGAGTCCGTGACAGGACTGCGGCTCGAAGTGCTGCGCGATGATCGTCTTCCCTCGCGAGGTCCGGGACGACACCCGAATGGTTCATTCGTTCTGAACCGGGTGGAGCTCGCCGCGCAGGCATCGAGTGAGTCAAAACCGGAGCCGGTCAAAATTGCGGTGGCACACACGGACTACTGTCAACCGGGTCATTCAGTTCAAAACTTGATCGATGATCAGGCTGGTCCCGGTTGGGCTGTGTGGCACGAGGGAACGGGCACGGCGGACCACTTCGTGTTGTTGATTCCTGAAAGGCCAATAGCAACGGCGGAAGGTATGAAACTGGTCGTCACTCTGCGTCACAGTTCCCCGTTTCCATTTGCCAATCTGGGGAGATTTCGGCTCGCGATGTCATCCTCTCCAGCGACGGTAATGAGTCTTGTAGGTGCCGGCGGAGAACAGTCGCGACGGCAGGATTTGCGTCCCCAGTTCGCACGCTGGAGACTGACTCCCCATCCACAGGGTCAGCGCGGCAGTTGTTCGGTCTGTGTGTTCACCAGTGCCCTCGAATTTGCTCTGGCCAAGAAACGCGACAAGGGAGATCGGCTCAGCGTCGAATTCCTGAATTGGGGTTGCCTGCAAGTTCTGAAACAACCCCCGGTCGATCGCGGTCAGTTCTTCGCCGATTTACAGACCGCCCATGCGACGTTCGGCATCTGCACCGAAAGCGACATGCCTTACAAGCCGGTGTTTGATCCGGAGTATGCGCCGTCGGAGACCGTCCGGAAGACGGCCGAGCAAACAAAGCAGACACGTGTTGAGACTCACTGGATGAAACGCTGGACGCCGACACCGGGCTTGGAGGAGAGCCACCTGCTGGAGATCAAGCAGGTACTCGACCGTGGCTGGCCCGTGGCGGCCGGTTCGGGACACAGTCTGCTTTTGGTCGGGTATGAAGACGATTCCACTCAGCCTGGAGGGGGCCGGTTCATCGCCGCCAACTCGGTCAGCGGGCAGTACACGTTTGTCACGTACGAGTCCGTCCGCGCGAATGTTGCTGATCTTCTCTGGATTGAAGCCCCTTGATGTCCACGTGACCGCCATCGCCTCACGGTCTCTGCGGCTTACACGAGACGCGATAGCGCTTGAGAAAACACAGCGTCGAACATCGGTTCGGTCAGACGACCGGTGAATGTGTTTCGCGGACTGGGGTGAAAGCAGCCGATCAACCAGCGGCGGTGATTGTCGAGTGGCACTTCCGCGCCGTGAGCGAACTTGGGGCGAGGCCCTTTCAGCCAATCGGCCGCGAGTGCGTGATCGACCACTCTCTTCCAAGCGGTCTGTCCCAGCGCGACGATGACCCGCACGGGCAGCAACGCGAAAGTTCGCTCGAACCACTCGGAGCAATTGGCAATTTCCTCGGGAGTCGGCTTGTTACCGGGCGGGGCACAGTGGCATGGGTTCGTGATGGCACAATCGCGCAGTTGCAGTCCGTCGTCGATTGAGGTTGATGTCGGTTGGTTGGCAAAGCCGGCCTTGTGCAGCGCGCGATAGAGCCAGTCGCCGCTGCGGTCTCCTGTAAACACGCGGCCGGTCCGGTTCCCTCCATGCGCTGCGGGAGCCAAGCCCACGATCAACAGCCGCGCGGCCGGATCGCCAAAGTTGGGGACCGGCAGACCCCAATAGTCCCACTCCCGAAACTCCGCCTTCTTCTCGACCGCGACGGCCTGACAGTACGTCCTCAACCGTGGACACCGCTCACACGCCACGATCTGGCGGTTGAGTCGGTTCCAGGCGGCGAGGTTTGATTTGGTCATCGTGGTTCGTACCATCCAATTTGAGCACGGTATGCTGGCATCAACGATGCCTCAACCCAACGTCGAGCAGGAGGTGCGGACGTGCGACGAATGTCATTGACCATTGCGGTGCTGTTCCTGCTGGCCGGGGCCGCGGGTGCTGGTGACTGGCCGGGTTGGCGCGGTCCCACGGGGATGGGGATCACCGACGCCACTGACCTGCCGCTCACCTGGGGTGGCGAGGACGGGGCGAACATCCTTTGGACCGAGCAGCTACCGGGCACGGATGGCAAGGCGAAGCTCGATCACAATCAGTCCAGCCCGATCGTCTGGAAGGACCACCTCTTCCTGATCATGGTTTACTGGCCGGAGGGAGTCGCCCAGTCGGAGTTTCCCGAGCACCACGTGGCCTGCTATCGCGCGGCAGACGGTCAGCCCGTGTGGGACATCAAAGTTCCACCCGGTCCGTGGCTGCTGAAGGATCTGCGCGGCGGCTACAGCGCACCCACCCCCTGTACCGACGGCGAACGAATCTACGCACTCTTCGGTTCCTCCGAGTTGGTTGCGCTCGACATGAAGGGCGGTCTCGTTTGGCGCAAGGAAATCACTCCCTATGCCTGGGACGTGGCCATCGGCACCAGTCCGATTCTCTATCAGGACACCGTGCTGGTGTTGGCAGATGGCACCATGCCGAAGCATTCGCGCCTGATCGCCTTCGATCGGAAGACCGGTGACATCGCGTGGGAGCAGCCCCGACCAACGGCCAGCTTCAACCACAGCACGCCGGTACTGGTTGATGTGCAGGGCAAGCCGCAGTTGCTGGTGAGTGCGTCGAATGCCGTGCAGGGACTGAACCCCGCCGACGGCAAGGTGATTTGGTGGGCATCCAACTCCGGTGACGTGCCGACTCCGGTCTTTGGCAGGGGTTTGGTTTACAGCGAGGGGGGACGCGGTGGCCCGGGCATTGCCGTGGATCCGACGGGCGAAGGGGATGTCACCAAGACACGGGTCAAGTGGAAGACGACACCGGTGCCGGAGGGCTATTCATCGCCCCTCATCATTGGCGACCACGTCTACCGAACCAACAGCCCCGGCATTCTTCAGTGCCGGAAGCTGGACGATGGCGAACCGGTCTACAAGGGACGGCTGCCGACCGGCCTTGATCAAGCAGCCAGCCCGTTCGTGACGCCGGAAGGCCGCATCTATTTCGTGAGCGGTGGCAAGAGCGTCGTCATTGCCGCCGGGCCAAATTTCGAGGTGCTGGCCACGAACGACCTCGGCGATTCGAGTCAGGCGTCAGCAGCCGTCGCCAACGGACGCATCTACATCAAAGGCGGCCGCAAGCTGTACTGCATCGGAAAGAAGTAGTTTTGACTGAGAGAACTGAGCTGCTGGCCCGGACAGCAAGTCATCTTCTGGAGACGATCGTGATAAAAAAACTGTGTGTGTTGTTCCTCCTCATTTGCGTAGCCCCGGCGCTGGCAGCAGACCCGGATTGGCAGCCGGTACTTACCGACTTGCTCAAGAGCGAAAAGACCGGCTTCGGCGGCTTGTGTGGCGTGGTCGTCGATCACCAGAGCGGCGATGTCTGGGTCAACCTCAGCGACCGTGGCACGTTCCACTCGCGCGATCAGGGCCAGACTTGGAAGCGTGTCAGCGACACACAGCCCAAGGGACGTACCGAAACTCCCGGCTGCTGGTTGCTCGACCCCACCGGACCCAGCGGCAAGATGGTGACGGCTCTCGTTTACGGCTCGCCCATCTCCGTCAGCACCGATCGAGCCGTCACATGGAAATACCTGGACAACAAATCGGGCCACATCGACTGGTGCGGCGTGGACTGGACCGATCCCGATCAGAAATTCGTCCTGGCCCTGAAGCACGAGGCGGGCGGGCTGCTGCTGTCATCCACCGATGGAGGCCAGTCATTCGTCGAAGTCGGCAAAGGCCACGGCACGGGCTGGATCTTCGATGGTCAGACGGCGGTCGTCGCTGAGGCGAAGACAAAAGAAAAGCCGAAACCGAACCTGCTGCGCACGACCGATCGCGGCCAGACCTTTCGCCCGTGCGGCGAGTACAGCCCCGTCGGGACAAACAGTGCTCAGGCCCTTCCCAAGTGGCGCGCCGGATCGCTTTACTGGCTGGTGGACGGTGGCCTGATTACCACAACCGACAAGGGCGAGACTTGGAAGAAAATCGGTGAGGTCCAGGACGCGCAATACGGCCCCGTCTTCGGCAAGAATGCGGAACAGATGTTCGTCCTGACAAAGGCTGGCGTGTCCGAAAGCACCGACGGCGGTGCCACTTGGTCGAAGCCACTGTCGCCACCCAAGGAGATGAAAGGGATCGGCGGCCTGAGTTGGCTCGAGTACGACCCCCGGCACGATGTGCTCTACCTGATGAAAATGGGCAGCGATCTGTATCGGCTGACCCGCGCGAAATGACGCAGGCACACGGCCTGTCACACGGAGTCATAGCTCCACGGCTTGCGCAGTTCGCGGGTCAGCCAGCGGTTGGCTTCGTCGTCGCCTACGAATTGCTCGGCCTGCGGATCCCATTGCAGTTTTCGGCCGAGTCGCAGCGAGATCACTCCCAGGTGGCAGACGCTGGCCGAACGGTGGCCGATTTCGGCCTCGCAGATCGGTGGCTTGCGCGAGCGGACGCTGTCGAAGAAGTTTCCCATGTGATCGTTGCTCTCGTAAAGTCGGGTGGCATTCGACGGGAGCGGCGTGGTGAGGAACTCGGGATCGCTGGCTTCGATCTTGCCGCGCGTCACCCAGATCCAACCGTCGGCCCCTTCAAACTTCACGCCGTGTTGCTGCCCCTTCGCGTCAACCACCGCGCCGTTCCAGGCGTTGGCGGCCGTGCTGTGGCACGAATGCGTGACACCATTGGCGTAGGTGTAGTCCACGGCGTACTCGCTGAGGGCCGTGAAGCCGCCGGGAATCATCTCGACCTGCGGCTTGGCTTCAATGGAGACCGGGCCGCTCCGTTCTAGGCCCATGCCCCACAGCGCGATGTCGTTGTGATGAGCACCCCAGTCGGTCATCGTGCCGCCGGAGTACTCCCACCAATAACGGAACGTGACGTGAGTGCGTTCGGGGACGTAATCGACCTGTGGAGTCGGTCCCTGCCACATGTTCCAATCGAATCCGGCGGGAGGCATCGCCGTCGGGAACGGTCCTTCGCGACGGCCACTCGGCAGCCAGACGGAGACGTGTTTCAGCTTGCCGATGCGCCCATTGCGGACGAGTTCGCAGGCCAGTCGAAAACTCTTGTCACTCCGCTGCTGACTGCCCGTCTGCAGGAGGCGGCCCGTGTCGCGAACCGCTTTCACCAGGTGCTGCCCTTCGGCGATGGTCAGCGTCAACGGCTTCTCGCAATACACATCCTTCTTCGAACGCAGCGCCGCCAGTGAGACCAGCGTGTGCCAATGATCCACGGTGCCGCAGATCACGACCTGAATGTCCTGCCGGTCCATCACCTTTCGAAAATCCTTGTAAGTCTCGGCATCGGGCCACAGCTTTTTCACTTCGGCGAGTTGTTTGTCATCGACATCACAGACCGCAACGATGCGACCGAACCGGGAGGCGTTCTTGGCATCGCCTCGACCCATGCCTCCACAGCCGACCAATGCGACCGCAGGTTGTTCGTCGGCAGCAGAAGCCGCCGGCGCGGCCTGAGCCACTTCCTCCAGAAACCACCGAGGCAACGAGGTCGCGGCAACAGTGGCAGCGGCAGTTCTCAAGAAGCCGCGTCGATTGGATGGCATGTTGAATCTCCTTCAGGATTCGAAGTCAGACGATCATAACTTCACTTCTTCTGCTTCTGCGACTGCTCGATCACAAATCGACGCGGTTTCAGAACTAACCCGAAGCGTGAATGGCACTACCTAAAGCTAGTGCCATTCACGCTTCGGGTTACTGTCTGGCTTTTGAAACCACTTCTGGAGTGAATTGAAGACATGAAGTGTGTCTCTTGCTTGTGGTTATCGCGTGGGGAGCAACCACGTGACCGGACTGCTTCGCCCAGGCTCCAGCGAGACCAGCTTTGCGATTTCTCGAACCGACTGCAACTCCCGATCTGATGCGAGTCGGTTCCAGCCATCGACGAGTCCTTCCAGGCGAACTCGCGTGGTCGAACGTTGTGCCGATGCCAGGTCGGCGATCTCACCTGCCGTCAGCGCACCGGGAACGACAGCATCGTGGGCCAGCAGCACCAGATAGTCAGCGAGCAGCGAACGCCAACTGACCGGTCCTCCGACAGCGTAGATCGCGGCGACATCGTCCTCAACCAGCCCGGTCAGCAAAGCGAGCAGCGGGGCGTTGGGTTCGGACGGAGGTGGCAGCGCGCCGTCATCATCGCGTGGCGTTCGGAACGGTGCGGCGGGATCGTTCGGCGGCAGCAGCGACTCGCCCCACAGCGCGATCGGTCGAGATTGCACTGCGGGATGACGGCGCAGCCAGTCGCAGGTCAACCTCACGTCACGAAGCTGTTGACCGAGCATCGTGCCACCAAGCATCAGTTCGCTCGATGTGATCGACGTGGCCGAACTGCGGCGACCGTGGCTGTCTCCGAGCTTCGATTCGCCCAGGCCACGCGGGTCGAGCAGACAGACAACGGCTCCCCGTTCGAGCAGTTGCGAGATCTCGGCGGAACGCTCTTTCAGCAGTCGGGCCTTCCCCTGCGAGCAGACAGCCAACACGACGGGATGACGCGAGTCTTTTTTCTGCGGGACAAGCAGCACGCACGGCAGGCGGATGCCCGATTCGAGAGTCAACATCCAGCGTTCGACTCGCACGCCATTGTCTTCCGTCGAGGAGCGTTGTTCCGCGTTGGTCAATCGTTCGAGAGTCGTGCCGCCGAGCAGCTTCTCCCAGCGAGACCGCATGTCGCGGCGGCGTTCGGTGGGTGACATGACACTCCAACTTTGACGAGCCTGTGCGATCCGTGAGTCCGCCAGTTCCGTCGTCATCGTGCTCAGCGACTTTGGCTGGAGCAGCTGCTTCATCTCGGGAGTCCAGCAGCGCAGACGATCGGCCGGGACGCGCGAGGAGAATTCGGTCTCGTGCGTCACGTCGATGCCGAACCACTGGCGGAATGACTCGTGAATCCGCGCGCGATGGACTCGACCGATGTGCGTGCAGTGCGTGTCTTGCGGCGACGAACCGGTGACGGCCCCGCGACCGTTCGTCCACGCGAGCGACGCGGGCTGCTCGTAGAAGCCATAGATCGTTTGCAGTCGCCTCCAAACGGGATCGCGCTCCTGATCCCAGTTGAATTCGTGGGCATAGACCAACCGGCGCGGAGCCACGCTGCCCACGATCATCCACGGCAGAAAGCCCTCGCCCGCCGAGCATCGCAGGTTGCGAGTCGACTCCCAACTGCCGCCGCCCGCGTAGTGGAAGGTTCGTTCGGCATCGTCCGGTAGCGGGAAGCGTGTCTCCGGTTGAGGTCCGCCAAAGTTGAAGGGCACGACTGCGGCGAGCCGATCGTCCAACGCACCGACCACCGCCGCCGGGTCGCCTCCCCCTGCCACGGCTCCCAGCAGGATGAGCCTCTTCACGTCGATACCCGGTTGAGCCAGCAGAACGTCGATGCCCCGCATCATGTCCCACGCCATCCAACCGATCAGACTCTCGCCGATCAGATGGAGTTGCACCGCGCTGTCGTAACGGAACGAGTAGTCGGCGTGACCGACACGAAACGGCTTGGCGAAGTCGGCGACCGACGCAAACGGATGCTGCCGCCGCTCGCCATGTCCGAGCTGATCCGGCACCAGCACGAGGCATCCCGCCCTGGCCCACGTCATCCCCATGTCCTGCAATTCGCCATGTTCCTTCGGCGTGTGATGAGCGTGACAAATGAGAATGCCCGGCATCGACTCGCGAGCCTGCGACGGCCGATACAGATTGGCGGTCACCCACCAGCCGGGGCGAGTCTCGAAGAGCACGTTGTCGACGCGGAAGCCATCTCCCTCGACCGTCCCGGTGACGTGGACGCGCACGGACGCGGGCGGCAGTGGCCACGAGCCCAGCGATGCTCGCAAGGCGTTCAACTTTTCCGACCGCAGCCGCTCCCAGTCCTCGCGCGATCGAACAGCCTGCCATTCGGCGCTGCTTCGGGAGTTGGCTTGCTGCAATCGCGTTCGCACATCGTCGCGGACCTGGTTCGCCAGTCCATCGCGCTCCTCCGCAGTGGCGACCAGCACATCCAGCGTCTTGAGACCATCGGCCAATTCACCGGCTGCCGACTCACCGCATGAAAGGAGGCACGTCATCGTCGCCAACACAAACAATCGAACAATTTGTTTTGGTGCCGCCATCACGTTGTCTCTCAGCTCAATGACTCAGGTGTTTCGGAATTCTGATGGTAGTACCGCTCATAGCCTGTCTATTGCTTCAGCCACTCGATTCGCGGACCTCGTCGCCGCATCCATGCCCCACGGCAGATTGTCAGCGAACGAACCCGCGAAGTGAATGCGGCCGATCGGCTGCATGATGTGCGGCCAGAACTTCCTCAGCATGCCGAGTGCGAACGGATGACGTTCGCAGTTGAAGGCCCACGGGTCTTTGGACCAGTTGTGGACGTAGGCCTGTTCGAGCGTGTGCGACTTGCCGGGGTAGAAGCCTTTGAACGCCGTCATGGCTTCGTCGGCGGTGACGTCGGGCTTGCCGCTCCCCATCAGGATGCTGCGGTCGCCGGGGACTTCGTCGGCCGTTTCGTAGACGAGATACATCGCGCTGTCGCCGGTCTCCAGATTGATGCTCGGCAGGTCTCCCTTCCAGAACGGCGTGCGCGATTGCAGCAGCACGCGCGACTGTGAACCGAACGCGACGTTGTCGAGCACGTAACGCTTCGATTCCGGCCACGCGGGCGTCACCGGAATTTTCTTCAGGATCGTCGGCGGGAGGCAGCACACGAGGTACTCGGCGTCGAGTTGTTTCTCCTCACCGAACTCCTTGAAGCGGACCGTCACCTGCGAATCACCGTATTCGATGGCCGTGAGGGGACAGCCAAGTCGCACTCGCTCGCCGAGCTTGGCTGCGAACGTGTCAGTCAGCAGTTGGTTGCCCCCTTTCAACCGGAAGACCTCGCGCTTGAAGACGGGCAGCCCGCGCCGTTTGACGATCGCCTGCTGCCACAGCCGGAACAGGGCAGACACTTCGTCATTGCGCGCGGCCGGGCTGCCGTCCCCTCGCCGCACTCCGTTGAACCGCAACGCCGCGTCCGATGCCCCGTCCTTCGCGAGCAACTCTCCGGCGGTGATCTCATCGAGTTGATCGAGCCCCGCCCCGAACGGCTGGTACTCATCCTGAAACGCATCGAGATACGGGCCGAGGTACAGCAGCGGCAACTCGGTCCACCCGCGCTGCACGATGAAGTCGATCTCGCGCGCGTTGAACCCGAACGCCGTGAGTATGCCGCGATCCTGAAGCTGCTCCTCGGTGTACCACTTCTTGTCGATCCGCCGCAGCATGTTCAACCGCCGAGGATACGGCAGCGCGGGAAGCTGAAACTTCTCGACATACTTCCAGAACTGGTCATACCCCGGCTTGGTGAAGTGCTCGGCCCCGACATCGGCATACAACCCGTCCGGCAGCGGATCATGAATTGTCTTGACGTGCCCACCTGTTCGTCCCGATGCCTCCAGCACCGTGACGTCATGTCCACGATCCATTAGCTCAAACGCACAACACAGTCCGCCGATGCCAGCTCCGACGATGATGACCCTCTTGGAACGTTTCATCGGCTGCGCGAATGAGGTTGCATTCGGCAAAATGATCCCGGTTAACGCCGTCGCACCGATAAGCTGCAGTGCATCGCGACGAGTCAGTCCCCGCGATTCAGTCCGTGGGATGTGGGGCCGTTGTTCCCGTTCATTCTTCATCTCACACCTCAATGTTTCAGTCGGTGATGTCGGAACGTGTCACGCGTTCGAGATAGCTTAAGGACGGCACGCCATGCGCTGATGGATCGAGAGCACATCCTGTCTTGAGGGCCTTCCCGTCACAAGGCCCACTGTGAAACAGTCGGTATTGCGTACTCGACTCGGCCGAATCTGTCGTGCGGCGATCTCGCCGCTTTACCTGAAGCGGCTCGTGCCTATCATTCGATCGCCACATTCCTTTGACGATGAGGGACGAATGATGTTCAGCCTGACGACGTTTCGCGAAGACTTGTTGCCGACCACCGACCCGGCCGATCCACATGAACAAGCCCAATCAAGTCGCTCCGCAGCGGGTGCCCCACAAGACGCAGCCCTGCTCGACGCCTACTCACAGGCCGTGATCGGTGTCGTCAGCCGCGTTGGGCCTGCGGTCATCTCCGTCGCGGGTCATCCAGCCGATGGCGAACGCGGGCAAGGTTCCGGCTTTGTGATTGCGCCGGATGGCTTTGCCCTGACCAACAGTCATGTCGTTCACGGCCGCCAGCGGTTGCGAGCCACGACGGAGGACGGGGACTCGCTCGATGCGCGTCTAATCGGCGACGATCCATCCACCGATCTGGCACTGATTCGGTTGGTTGCACGCGACCTGCCGCATGCGGAGCTGGGCGAAAGCGACAGCCTGCAAGTGGGGCAGCTCGTGATCGCGATGGGCAATCCGTTCGGCTTTCGTTCCACTGTGTCAACCGGCGTCGTCAGCGCTGTCGGCCGGACGATGCGGAGCGCCGAAGGCCGGCTGATTGAGAACATCGTCCAGCACACGGCGCCGCTCAATCCTGGCAACAGTGGTGGGCCGCTCGTCGATTCACGGGGACGCGTGGTCGGCATCAATACCGCCATCATCGCACTGGCCCAGGGGCTTGGCTTTGCCATTCCCGCCACGACCGCCCGCTGGGTCGTTGGCGAACTACTCGCTCATGGGCGCGTCCGCCGTCTTTCGCTCGGAATTAGCGTCACGCTGGCTCCCATTCCGCGGCGTCTGGCCCGCGAACTGGACCTTCTCACGGACCAGGCGATTGAGCTCATCGAAGTTCTGCCGGGCGGTCCGGCCTCCGCTGCGGGCCTTGCGCCGGGCGACTGGATCATCGCGGCCGGCGGCAGGCTCATCTCTGGCATCGACGACCTGCACCGCGTCCTCAACGGACTGAAAGCCGAACGCGAAATCGCCCTGCAAATCATCCGCCACGAGCGGCTGCTCGATGTCACCATCCTGCCTCGCTGGTCATCGTAGCTACTGATGAGACCTTAGCGAGCCGCGTGCCGTAAGGCCGCGGGTTCTTGTTCATCAACGTTCCACCCGAAACACTACGCCTCGTTCGCGGGTCCAAATCAGCAGCGGATTCGGTTGGTGGTGAATGTACTCGACGACCGCGACCACATCTTGTTCACCTGCCAGTTTCCGTTTCGAGCCGGATCGACTCCACCACGTTTCGCTGACGGGACGCGCCCAGTCTCGATTGAGACGGCGAGTCGCATAGCTCTTCAAGTCGTTGAGAATCTTCTCTGGTTTGGGATCGCCAGTGACGCCAATGACAGCGTGAATGTGAGTCTGCATGACACCCACTGCGACAAGCAACCACCGGCGATACCGAGTCGTTTCGAGGAACTGTTCCAACAGAGCTTTGGCCTGCAAGACGTTCAGCAGAATCGGTGGTCCCACCAACAGCTCGCGGGAGAATTGAGCCAACGCCTCGCTGGGCATGGCTGGCGGCGAGTGGGATTCGTTGTGAGGACGCCGCAGACCGTCTTCATCGACGGCTTCGCCCACAAAGCCGCGCAGATCGCCCGGCAACCATGACCCGTAGGTCGTCCATGTCAGGAACCAATACCGCTCGATGGGGAGCAGATTGATCTGCGGTTCCGTGCCGTCGCCCATCGTTCGCGTCTCTCTCAAAACTCTTCGAGCTCGTCAATCGAGACGAGCGTGGCGAGCCGCATGCCGTAAGGCTGCGGGTTCTTCTTCGTCCGACGCGGAGCGTATCGAACTGGTCTCGACCGACCAAACCCGTGGCCTTACGGCACACGGCTCGCCAGGAACATTTCACCGATGTTTGCGTGGCATAACGGGGGGAGGGTTGCCAAACTTGCACAAACCGCCGATGCGGTGTGAGGAGCGGATCCAGTAAGGCTACGTTGCGTAACAAGGATAAGAAAATGGTCGAGGGAATCGAAGGAAACAACAGACTCGATTCGGAATGGGTGACGCTAAATGCCGTCCGGGAACTCATCCGTTTAGCAACACGCGGCGCTAGTTCAAAAAGCACATACCAAGAAGCCATTCGACTGGGAGGTGAGATCTGCCCTGAGATCCTTGGTGAATCGAGCCTGATCCGGGCATCTCAGGAAAGTGCTACAACTAGGGAATTTCGACAGAAAGCCGTGCTTAGCTCGCGAAATACTGGAAATGAAGTGACGGTGTTGGAGCTGCTAGATCGTGAGATCACACAGATCAAAGAGCTTCTGAAATCCGCAAATAAGGACGAACGTACTGCCGAACTCAGTCGGCGCCTTACGTCGCTAGAACGAGCGAGGATTGAAGTATCACCATCAAAAATCAGCGAGCACCAAGCGATCAGAAGGGACGCGGCTGTATTCGAATACGAGATTCCGTCTTTGGGCTCGTCACAGGGCTACTCGGATTTTGCGTTGTTGGCCGGGAACGTTCTTCGAGTCCGTGTATTTCATCCGGACAATCCAGAGTTTGTAACTGGAGCGGACATTGTCTACGAGAGGCATAACATCGAGAGTGAGACCGCAGCAATTGTTGGCGTGCAATACAAGATTCAGGATGACGATGGACTCTACTTAAACGATGCGAGGATGAAGAAACAATTGGGCCGCATGCGAAGTTTTTTCTGCGATGCTGAGCTCTGCAAGGCATCCTCACAGGACCACACTTTTCGATTTCCCTTCTGCAGCGCATTCCTTCGTCCAACCGACAGACTTCAATCGCCGGATCAGTCATTGCGCACGACAGGTGAGCACTTGCCGATATGCAAGATTGAATCGGTAAAGTCGACGGGAATACGGGGTGCGGAACTTCTGAGATACAAGAACATTCGTGCGATGTCTTTGTCTCATTCAGTCTTTGAGCAACTATTTTCCACGGGCAAGATCGGATCGCGTACTTTGACGTATGCGCAGCTTGAAGACCTGTATCGAAACATCGAGGCGATACGAGATACGACTAGGGTTTTGTTGCATGCGAAGGACTTGCCACAAGTCAGAATGGAAGCTCCCACCGAATACGACTGACGGATCCCTCCCTCACGCGTGTGTGACGACACATCCCATGCGATCCATGCACCGGAAGACCGCAGGCGGTTTCTTACGACGATCAAGAACCCGCAGCCTTACGGCATGCGGCTCGCCAATATCTCTCTCATCATCTCTCTCATCTTTGGCCGGGTGATGTATCGCTTCACTGAAGCGATGCCATTGTGGCCATGTCACGCGAACAGCCGTTCGATCGGCTTGGCATCGTAAACGTGATACGGCCGGCCAGTTGCGTCGTGCCATGCGGCGTCCTCCGGGATGCCCAGCGCGTGGTAGATCGTGGCGGCGAGGTTCTCTGGTTTCTGTGGGTCGGAGATGGGATAGGCTCCGTTTTTGTCAGAGGCTCCCAGAACCGTGCCGCCGCGCACTCCCCCACCCGCAAACCAGGCGGTTTGAACCGCGCCCCAGTGATCGCGGCCGGGGAGCTTGTAGATTTCGGGGGCGACATGCGAGATGTGCGGCGTGCGGCCAAACTCGCCCGCCATCACCACCAGTGTGTCGTCGAGCATTCCGCTCTCTTGCAGATCGTCGAGCAAGGCCGACACGGCCTGGTCGGTCGGTGGGAAGAGATAGTTTTTCAGCAGTGGAAAATTGTTGCCGTGCAGATCCCAGCTTCCGAAGTTGCCGAGGTTGACCTGCACCATGTTGACGCCCGCCTCAATCAATCGTCGCGCCATCAGCAATGACCACCCGAACGAATTGTCGCCGTAGCGCTGAAGAATCTTCGGGGCGGCCTGACGCACATCGAACGCCGCGCGCACCTTCGAATCGGACATGAGAGAAATCACCGACTGACGGATGCGGTCATAGCCACCGACGGCGGCCTGGTCTTCGAGATGCCGCTGCTGTTGCTCGACGATGTTCAGGATGTCTCGGCGTTCGCGGAAGCGCGGCGCGAGTACTCCTTCGGGCAGCGTGAGATTCGGAACCGCGAACCGCCAATCGAGCTTGTCCGCCGGCTCACCCTTGTGCAGGTTGAAGAGGTATTTGGGAAATGCACCGGAGTACGAATGATAGGCGTGCGGCTTGTCGGTCGCTTCGATGAACCACGGCTCGTGCGTGTTGCCGAGCATTCCGGCGAACTGGCCCGAGAACGTTCCTGAGTTGGAATGGACGAGTTTCTCCGGCAAGACAACGCTCGGCGGCAGATGATCGCGTCGTTGTGAAGTTGCTCCCGCGATGGCCGCGATGCAGGGCAGGTCGATCGACTGTGGAGTCATCGAGCGATACGTCGGCGGCACGGCCGACTTGCCCGTCAGCATCATGTATGTGCTGGCGTTGTGATCGTTGTTGTTGTGCGTGAGCGATCGCACCAGCGCCCAGCGGTCACTCCGTTGTGCCAGCAGCGGCATGTGTTCACAAATTTGAAGGCCCGGCGTGCGCGTCGCGATGGGGTTGAACTCCCCTTTGAAATCGCTCGGCCCCTCCGGCTTCATGTCGAACGAATCATGCTGCGACAGTCCGCCGGTCAGAAAGAGAAAAATGACCGACTTGTGTTTTGGGAGGCTCACTCCCGTCTCGGCCGCTCGCGCCCGCCACACGGCTACGTCCGGCATCGATAACCCGAGCAGCCCCAGCGTTCCCGCCTGTAAGGCGGCACGACGCGAAACCGAACTGGTGGCAAGAGAATTGGCTGTTCGTTTCATAGAGAGTCACCTCGAACCAGAAGCGGAGTACGAACTCTCGTTGATGTGATGAGCAGGCTACCTCATCGCAGTCCGCCCACGAATCGGACGTTCGGATCGGGAGCCTTCGTCAGGAAGGGGCGTGCCTCGCCAGCCAGTCGCGCGGCGGCGCGAGCCTCCGCCAGTGTTGTTCCGTTGGCGACGATCTTCGACCGCTCATGATTCCAGGCAATCCAGCGCCCGCCGAGGTTGCTGGGAACTCGCGGAGGCGAAGCTGTTTCGATCCGTTCCATGATGTTGCCCTTTGAAAACTGGTCGCCTGCGGACGGTGACGACTATACCACAGATTCGATTCGTCCAAGAATTGTCCTCGTTCTCAAGCAGGCACTTGGGAACAAGGAAAAGTAGCCTTCATCGCTCCGCGCGAAGTTAGCCGAGGGAGATCAGATGTGGTTTGAACGATCAGTGTCGAACTCGCGCACGGCTTTCTTCACGCGGAGCGACGAAGGCTACTTTGGCAGAGTCGCGGAGAACGGTTGGGTCGCGTACCCTTCTCCGTTGTGCTGATTCGCTGTTCTTCTGGCCCCCCGTGCGACCATGTCTCTCGAACTATTTCATCCGGTGATTCAGCAGTGGTTTCGGGGGCGGTTTGCTGCGCCGACGGAGCCTCAGGAGTTGGGGTGGCCTGATCTGGTGGCGGGGCGGGATGTGTTGATTGCCGCGCCGACGGGGAGCGGGAAGACGTTGACGGCGTTTCTCGCGGCGATCGACCGGTTGCTGCGGTTGGCCGTGCGGAACGAATTGACCGATGAGATTCGCGTCGTCTATGTCTCGCCGCTGCGGGCCTTGTCCAACGACATGCACCGCAATCTGGAAGTGCCGCTGGCCGAGATCCTGGCCGTGGCAGGCGACCTCGGATTGGAGATCCCTCCGATTCGGGTCGGCCTGCGGACGGGAGACACCTCGGCGTCGCAGCGGGCGGCGATTGTGAGGCGGCCTCCGCAGATTCTGGTGACGACGCCCGAGTCGCTCTACCTGATGCTCACCAGCCCGAAGGCACGCGAGAAACTGAAGACCGTCGAGACGGTGATCGTCGATGAAATCCACGCCCTCGTGCGGGACAAGCGCGGCTCGCACCTGGCCCTCACGTTGGAACGGCTCGCGGCGCTTTGCCCGCAGCGTCTGCAACGGATCGGGTTGTCGGCGACCCAGCGGCCCATTGAGGAAATCGCGCGGTTTCTGGTGGGGGCGGGCGAGGTTGAGGGTCGAGGGTTGAGGGTTGAGGAGCAGACGACTGTTGATTCGCATCGTGTCGTGACTCCGATCCCCTCGCCCCCGTCTTCGGGGGAGAGGGTTAGGGTGAGGGGGCCGAGTGGTGAACCGACTCTGTTTCCGGAGTTCTTCGAGCGAAGTCTATCGTTCGACGAGCAATCATCAGCAATCGACACTCAACCCCTCAGCGAAGGCCCCCCTCACCCTAACCCTCTCCCCCCCAAGGCGGGGGGCGAGGGGACAAGGCCGACGCCCCCGTCTTCGGCCTTACCCTCAACCCTCAACCCTCAACCCTCAACCCCTCCCCTCCCCGTCATCATCGACGTCGGCTTCCAGCGGCAGCTTGATCTGGGGATCGAGGTGCCGCCGAGTGAACTCGGGGCGGTCTGCATGCACGAGCAGTGGGCCGAGATCAACGCGCGGATCGTCGAGTTGGTGAACGGGCACCGGGCGACGCTGATTTTCGTCAACACGCGGCGATTGGCGGAGCGGTTGACTCATCAGTTGAGCGAGTTGCTGGGTGAGGAGGCGATCACCAGCCATCACGGTTCGCTGGCGGCCGATCTGCGGCACGATACCGAGCAGCGGTTGAAGTCCGGGCAGTTGAAGGCGGTCGTGGCGACGGCGTCGCTCGAAATGGGGCTGGACATCGGCTACATCGACCTCGTGATTCAAATCGGCTCGTCGCGGAACATCGCCACGTTTTTGCAGCGCGTCGGCCGGTCGGGCCACGCGCTGGGTCTGGTGCCGAAGGGTCGGATGTTCGCGCTGACTCGCGATGAGTTGATCGAGTGCATGGCCATCACGCGCGCGATCCGTCACGGGCGGCTCGACATCGTGCCGATCCCCGTCGCGCCGCTCGATGTGCTCGCGCAGCAGATCGTCGCCGCGGTCGCGTGCGAGGACTGGAGCAGCGATGAACTGTTCGCCGTTTGTCGTCGAGCGGCTCCGTATCGCAACCTGCCTCGCGCGGACTTCGATCGCATCGTGCAGATGCTCAGCGAGGGGATCACGAACTCGGCCGGCCGCAGCCGCGTCTATCTGCATCACGATCAGGTCGGCCGCCGGTTGCGAGCCCGTCCCGGCGCGAGGATCGCCGCGATTAGTAACGCCGGTGCGATCCCCGAAGTCTTCGCGATCCGCGTCGTGACGGAAGAGGATCACACCGTGGTCGGCTCGGTCGATGAGGACTTCGGGACGGAGAGCCAGGCGGGCGAGATCTTTCTATTGGGGAACACCTCGTGGAGGATTCGGTATCTGCGTGGAGGCGACTTGTTCGTGACGGATGCTCACGGGGCTCCGCCCACGATCCCGTTCTGGCGCGGTGAGGCTCCCGGCCGGACGTTCGAATTGTCCGAAGAAGTTTCGTTGCTGAGAGAGGAGTTGGAACGACGACTGGCCTACGAAAGTGAGCCGTCTGAAAATCGGGGTGCCACGGATTCAGCGTCGTCAAAAGAAGTAGGGTGGGACCAGCGGTGCGTCGCCGCGCCGGCCCACCACGAAGACGCAACGCCGCTGGATGGTGGGCCGGCGCTCGAAGCGAGCTTGTCCCACCCTACATCGACGACGGTGACTGCTCAGGACCAACACGACTCACTACCTGTCGAAGACTGGCTGGCCGTGGAAACTCACGTCAGCATCGACGCCGCGCGGCAGACGGTTGAGTACGCCCGGGCGCAGAAGGCGGCCATCGGGCTGTTGCCGACGATGCGGCGAGTCGTCTTCGAACGCTTCTTCGATGAGAGCGGCGGGATGCAGTTGGTGATTCACGCTCCGTTCGGCATGCGGATCACGCGCGCGTGGGGTCTCGCCATGCGGAAGCGGTTCTGCCGTTCGTTCGACTTTGAATTGCAGGCGAGCGCCGACGACGACGGCATCGTGCTGTCGCTCGGCCCGCAGCACAGTTTCCCGCTCGAAAGCATGTTCGGGATGCTGACGCCGCGCAACGTGCAGGAGATGTTCGAGCAGGCGGTCCTGGCCGTGCCGATCTTTCAGAACCGCTGGCGCTGGAACGCGACGCGAGCCTTGCAGGTCATCCGATCGAAGCACGGCCAAAGGGTGCCCCCTGCCCTGCAACGCTTCCGCAGTGAGGACTTGTTGACGGCGGTCTTTCCCAAGCTGACCGGCTGTCAGGAGAACGTGGTCGGCGACATCGAGCTGCCCGATCATCCGCTCGTCCGCCAGACGATGGACGATTGTCTGCACGAGGCTCACGACATCGCAGCTCTGAAAGAGGTGCTGGGCCGAGTCGAACGGGGTGAGATCGAGTTCCTCGCCCGCGACACGCGCGAACCGTCTCCGTTCAGCTACGAACTTTTGAACGCGAACCCCTACGCATTCCTGGACGGAGGCGAAGTGGCCGAGCGCCGCGCGCGAGCCGTCGCCACGCGCCGGTCTCTCTCGGTCGAAAGCCTTCAGGATCTGGGCCGCCTCGACCCCGAGGCGATCCGCCAGGTCGTGGCCGAAGCCCAGCCGCTGGTCCGCAACGCCGACGAACTGCACGACGCCCTGCTCAGCCGCGTGCTGTTGCCCGTGGAGGAGGGCCTTGAGTGGTGCGAGTTCTTCGACGAACTGGTGGCGGCCGGTCGAGCGACCACAGTTCTCCGATCAGGTGAGCCGGCTGATTGCCTTGTCCCCTCGCCCCCGTCTTCGGGGGAGAGGGCTAGGGTGAGGGGGCCAAGCGGTGAACAGGCTCCCAACTCCGAACAATGCCTCCTCGCTGACCATCAACCCTCGACCATCAACTCTCAACCTGCCCTCGAAAGCCCCCCTCACCCTAACCCTCTCCCCCCCAAAGCGGGGGGCGAGGGGACAGGAGTGCTCGCCTGGGCCGCCACCGAACGAGTCCCCATCGCACTCGCGGCCTTTCCCGATGCGACGCTCACGCCGGTCGTCACCGTTCCGCCCGAGGTCCGTCACGATTGGGGCTCGATCGAGGCGCGAGTCACCATGCTGCGCGGGCTGCTCGAAATCTGCGGGCCGATCACGGCGGAGACTGCTGCCGAGCGGCTCGAATTCACCGTGAGTCAGACCGACGCCGCGCTGGAAGCTCTCGAAGGCGAAGGAGTCGTGCTGCGAGGCCGGTTCTCGGAAGGGGTGAGTGACGAGTGGCGAGTGGCGAGTAATGAAGAGCATTTCGATCCCGCGGCCTCTGACCCTCAACCCTCAACCTTCAACCCTCAACCTTCAACTGAATGGTGTCACCGCCGACTGCTCGCGCGCATTCATCGCCTGACGCTCGATGGCCTTCGCAAGCAGATCGAGCCGGTGACGGTCGATGTCTTCATTCGGTTTCTCGCCCGACATCACGGCCTGCTGCCGGGGACGCAGCGCGCCGGGACGAACGGGTTGTTCGAGGTGATCTCGCAGTTGCAGGGGCTCGACATTCCGGCAGTGGCTTGGGAACGCGATCTCCTTCCGGCGCGACTCGACGGGTACGAGCCGGCGTGGCTCGATGAACTGTGCCTGACGGGCGAAGTCGGCTGGGGGCGGATGTTCCCTCCCGTGCGGAATCCCGACCGCGCGAAGCCGATGGCCAGTCTGACTCGCGTCGCGCCCGTGTCGATCTTTTTGCGACAGGACGTCGAGTGGTTGACGGACCGCGCCCCGCAACCCGATGCCGAGGGGCTGAGCAGTCCCGCCGTGGAGGTCTGCGAACTGTTGCAGGCTCGCGGGGCGGTGTTCGCGTCAGACATCCTCGCCGCGACGCGCATGCTGCCGTCACACTTGGACGATGTGCTGGGGGAACTTGTCACGCGCGGATGGCTCACGGCCGACGGGTTCGCCGGACTGCGAACGTTGATCGCCGACAAGAAGCCTCACGGCAGAGCGGCCTCACGCCATCGGGCCGAACGAACACGCACGACGCGGATGGCGCTCGGACGCTGGTCGCTGCGGTCGGAAGAAGCGGCGAAGGGACGGCAGGGACACAAGGGACCGAAGCTTGAAGAGGGTGCGTTGGCCAGTCAGGGCATTGGTATCGACAGCGCCGATGTCGATAGAACCTGTATCGATGGCACCAACACTTTCAGTCCTTCACGTCCCTTCTGTCCCTCCACTTCGACGACACTCACCGCGTTACAAACCACACCCGACCCCCGCGATCACGCCAAACGCATCGCCGAGGATTGGGCGTGGCAACTCCTCCGTCGCTGGGGCGTGGTTTTTCGTGATCTGCTGACGCGCGAGTTTGGAACGCCCTCGTGGTTCGAGTTGCTCCAGGTTCTGCGACGTCTCGAAGCGCGGGGCGAGATTCGCGGAGGCCGTTTCATCACCGGTGTCGCCGGAGAACAGTTCGCCCTTCCCGACACGATCAGGCAACTCCGCCAACTCCGCGACGAAGTGCCGCCTCAGGAAGTCCTCGTCATCTCCGCCGCCGACCCGCTCAACCTGGTCGGCATCCTGACCAAGCACGATCGCATCCCGAGCACGGCGTCGAACCGAGTCGCCTATCTCGACGGCCATCCCGTGGCCAGCCTGCAGGCCGAAGAAGTCCGCTGGCTCGCCGCGCCGCCCGGCCATTTGAAGGCCGTCATCGAGCAATCGTTGCTCGGACGAGGCAGCCGCGCCGAACATTTTGAACCCGTCGCGAGCGGGTGAAACCGTTGAAGCCGTGGAAGCACGAATCTCCCGGCACGGCCTTCCGCCGCAACCAAAGTGGCCTTCATCGCTCCGCGTGAAGAAAGCCGTGGGCGAGTTCGGTGTTGATTGTGGATCCCGGGGTCCACTCACAATCGGCTCACTTCACGCGGAGCGATGAAGGCTACTTTAAGGTCGCTCGAGCGCGGCCGGTTTTGGGGTTGATGGTCAGGTTGAGGTCTTCGTCGTCGGCAACGAAGAAGACGAAGCCGTTGAACATCTCGTCGTAGGTCTGGCGGCCCCAGGGGACTTTGCGTTTGGGGTCGGGGTTGTAGGGATTGAAGGCCGAGTTGTCGTAATGGGCCACCGCCTCGATGCGGGTTCCTTTGGGGAGTCGCTTCTTGCCCGGTTCGATCTCGTAGCCCAACTGCCATTCGAAGTTGTAGTTCGGGATCTGGAGCAGCGTTTCGCGCGGCTGGTTCGGGACATCGGCGAAGAAGGTCACATCCTTGCCGCGCAGGTGCATGTGCGTGAACAGGCCGAGCAACGTGACGTCGTGATCCAGTGTGCGGCTGGAGCGGACCGGAAACGCGCCGTGTCCCGGTTCGATTCCCAGCCGGTGCGGATCGAGCAGGAAATGTTGGAACTGCTTGTGGACCGTGCGCCTTGGGTACCGGAAGCCGACGGAGATGCGGCACCGTTCCTCTTTGCCGGTGGTTGTGTAATGGATCTGTAAGCCGAGCGCGGCGAATTTCGGGATCATCAAGGCCACGCCGTTGTTGAAGTCTCCGAGGTCCATTGGCTGCCCGCCGGGGACGTGGCCGGTGATGAAGGTCTCCTCGCCCGCCCCCTTCGTCGTGATGTAGGCCATGTTGCAATGATGGACCACGGCCGGGTTGTCGGGTCGGATCTCGACCGCTTCGATCCACGTGTCGCCGAGAAAGACATGCGGCAGGACGATGTTGCGGTAATCGACAAAGCCCGTGGCGGGGATCGTGTGTTCCTCCAGCATCGTGATGACGAGGTCGGGCTCTCCGATCCTCCATTTGGATGTTGGCAACTCGGGCGGTGCGGGGGCGTCCTTCGGGTCGCCCTCCCCTCGCCCGGACCGGACCCACCGCACGAGCGTTTCGCGTTCGGCGCGAGTCAGCGACGGGTCGTTCTGGAACGTGCCGGGCTTGGCCTGCGCATACCACGGCGGCATCCGTTGATCGACGACGACTTCGGCGAGCATCTCCGCGTGAGCCGCGGCCTCGGCAAACGAGAGCAACGAAAACGGCGCTGCCGCGTCGGCGCGATGGCAGGCAACGCAGCGTCGATTCAGGATCGGAGCCACATCCTTGTGAAACGTCGGCGCCGGCTGATCAGAAGCCAAAGGCTCGGGCGCCGTGATCAGGCAGCCATCGACCGGCGTTTGGGCGACCGAGACCGCGCGGTCGGCCAACACGTCGTTCAACGCCTCTTCGAGATCGCGGCGAGTCGGCTCGGGGCGAGACCCGCCCAGCCGCAGTTGGTCATCGATGCGGCCTCGATAGACGAGCCTCTTCTCCGCGTTCAGCACGACCACTTCCGGTGTCCGTTCGACGCCGAGTGCCTTCACACACGAGAGGTCCGTGTCTTTGACGAAGTGAAACGCCGCGTCGAACTCGAGCGCCTGAGCCGCCATGTCGCGGATCGTCTCTTCGGGACCGACGTTGACCGCCACGAACTGCACGTCGCGCGGGCCGAAGCGGGTGTCAAGATCGATCAGCTTGGGCATCGACCTCCTCACGAGCGGGCATTGAGTCGTGGTGAAGACAAACACATAGGCCCGCTTCGTCCCCAGATCGGCCAGCGATCGCGGCAAGCCCCGAATGTCCTTGAACCGCAGATCGGCAATCGTGTCACCGAGGACCGGCTTGCGATCCGCTCCCTGTGCGGAGTGGAACGTCAGGCAGACGGTGAGCAAACAGATCATCGCGGTTCGCATGGCGGCCTCCGAAAGGCGTCGTAGGGAGTAGGGGTTCGGGAGTAGGCAGTAGGGAAAGAGTCTCATGTTGGTTGTGTACTGCAAAGGATAGCGGTCAACACGACCGGAGGCGCAGATCCTGATGGAACGACTGATTTCCGTGTCCTGACTACTCCCCACTCCCCACTCCCTATTCCCTATTCGCCACTCCCTCAACTGCAAAACGCTTCGGGAGGGATGTCGGCGGTGACGCAGCGGCTGGCCGACAACATGCCTCGCGACCAGAGCGTCCGCTCGACGAGCACGCGCAGGAGTGTTTCGAGGCTCGCCTGCGCCTCGCGACTTTCCAGGATACCGATCGCGCGGGCGATGGCTTCCAGCGTGCAAAGGTTCTGGGCACTGCGTTGCGTCCGCAGCCGGTACTCGGAAGGTGGTCCCGGTGGCAGTCGGACGTGAGGGATGCCGACGAGGCCTGGCTCGCGACGCACGAACTTGGTGGTTTGCCTCCAGTTCGCATCCGGCACGATCAGGTTCACCGGTCCTTCCAGACGGGAGGCGTACTCGGGCGTCAGTTCGACGGAGAGCGGACTGGGATAGAGCAGCAGCGAGGACCGTCCCGGCTGCCGCAACCCGTCCGACGACATCCGTTCGTCCTTTCGGCTGTGAATGCGGACTTCGCTGTTTGTCAGGGCCTTGGCCGCCAACCGCGCCGTGTTGGTCGTCAGCACCTCCTCACAGGTGTGCATGAGAATGATCACACGCGTCTGCAGGGCCAGTTTTGGAATCATCGCGCAAAAGCACAGCGGCTTGCGGATCTCGCAACCCGGGCAGCGATGAGGGGACAAATACAGTCGCATGGTCGGCCTTCGAGGAACGACCCGGCTTTGCAGCCGGAGATCAATTCGGCCGGTGAGCTTACCAGATGCCGCGACCTCGACGAATGAACCGCCGGAGTGAGGCATTCGGCCGTGTGGTGGTTTGACGAACGATCAAGTGTGCCGCGCCGTGTCGCCGAATTCGACGAAGTCGAGGTACAGTGGTTTTGAAACCTCCTCCCGAACGTTCCACAAGAGGCCGGCGATGACAGTATTGACACGTGACTTCTACGACCGAGACCCGGTGGACGTGGCGCGCGAGTTGATCGGAAAGCATCTCATCCGGCGAACGCCGCGCGGTCTGTGCGGCGGAGCCATCGTGGAAACGGAAGCGTATCTCGGGGCGGACGACCCGGCGTCTCATTCGTTTCGCGGATTGACGCGCAAGAACGCAACGATGTTCGGTCGCGCGGGGTTGCTCTACGTCTACCCGATCCACGCCCGGCATTGCCTGAACGCCGTAACCCAGTCGCGAGGTATCGCCACCGCCGTCCTCATTCGAGCCGTGCAGCCGCTGCAAGGAATCGAACTCATGCAGCAACGCCGCCCGTTCCCGCCGCTCGATCTGGCCCGAGGTCCGGCCCGACTCTGCGAAGCCTTTGCCGTCGACCGCCGCCTCGACGGCTGGGATCTCACCCGCGGAACCCGCCTCTGGATCGAACAGCCCGACGAGGCCGTGTTGAGCGATCACAAAATCGTCACTTCTCCGCGCATTGGAGTAACCTCCGCCCACGGTCTGGAACTCCGTTTCTTTCTGCAAGACAGCCCCTACGTGAGCGGACCTCGAACGCGGCGGGTATCCGCGAAGTGAACTGCCAGAAAAAACTTGGCGACAGATTTCAGATGTGAGTGCGGACAGAAGAGGGGTCGGGCGTTCCAATTTCAAAATTGGCCGTGCTGG
>JBBPIS010000002.1:0-710 GCA_038040225.1 Planctomycetota bacterium | reverse complement strand
CCCCCCCCCCGACCCCAGAGCCGTCATTCAGAATTGTTGTCAGGCCAGAGCGGGCCGAGAAAGTTAGCGGGAATCGGAGTGTCGTCTTTCCAATCATTGTCCTTGGTAGCACATAGCAGAGTTTCGAGGTCGACCTGCTGTGAATGTCGATGGGCTTGAGTCAGGTTTGCTGAAGTAACAACCTGTTCGGCGAAATGCACAGCGTTCCGCTTATCTTTCGCGAGGGCGATGCAGACGGCATGATCGAGCGCCGTGAGAAACTGAATGACGCGATAAATTTCCGTTGCCTGATCGAGATTCATTTGTCGTGATGCCGCCTTCTTTGCTTGGATGCACGCCTCAATTGCCTTGTGCAGCTTGGATCGAGAGGGGCGGCGTGACATCATGGGCGAGGCGCTTATTTCCTCAAGTGCAGCCAGAGTTTTTGCTGCCAGATTTGCAACAGCGTCGCCAATGGTGGGTAAACACTCGAACAATGGGGTCATCCGATTCATGCATCGTGTGGCAAGCAGAATCAGTCCGCACTGCGGGACACAATTAATTCCAGTATCAAGCCGATTATCATCACAATTAGCATCATCACCAGTAATCTTGCTTGTACCTTGAACATCGCAATCCTGTTCGGCTCTGTACAACTGCGCATCGATAGCCAGCCCGCGGCGCATGAGCGGCTCGGCCTCCGCCAGACGGTTCGTGGCCTTGAGCAACTG
>JBBPIS010000001.1:125523-135612 GCA_038040225.1 Planctomycetota bacterium | reverse complement strand
GCCTGCGGGAGGGTCGCTCACTTTTGAGAGCCGCGTCCGATCCCGATTGACGTCGCACGTGAGGTCGGTGCAAACTACCGCCTCTCAATTCCAAAACGCTTCCACCTCATCGTCAAAAGGTGAAGTAGCGTCTAAATGGCAATCGCGAGTTCTGGCTCGGGTGGGAGTGCTACAGGTGGAGTTCGCGATGCTTTGATGGAACTGAAGAAGACCGAAGCTCCACTGGCCGACCAGTTGCTTCAGGATCTTGCGAAGCTCGAAACACTTCAGGACAGTGAGCAAATCAAGGCTCTCGCCAACCAAATGGTGGGCAAGCTGTGATTGGCCGATGGTTTCTGTGCCGACATTGCGGACTGGATCTTCAAGAGATGCCGCGTCGTACGCTCTGTTATTGTTGAGCGTGAGTTGGCGCGAGGAAACCATGTGTCTTGTTCGTCGAGGGATTTTGTATCTCTCATTCGCGAGAAACGACTATCGAAGGCCACGGCACGAATTCGTTGCATCCGTAATTCTTGGGATGAAATCATCGGAAGCTCCCGAGACGCTGACAAATTGTGGCTGACAACACTGTTGCATTGGTCACACACGCATCCAAATTCAAACATCGCGATCTTTCGCTGAGGATTGCGATTGGCTGGTTGTGGTTTGTTGACCGGGATTGGTCGATGGATCCCGGACGCCGTTCTGACTTGCCCCGGTCGACCGTATTCAACATGAACGAAAGCAAGTACCGGCGAATGGGGCTCGGACAGAAGCAGGAGGCACACAAATCAGTTGGCTCGCCATTACGAAAGTGGCAATTGAGCAGTCAACTCTGTAAGTATCCAACGAGCGCCATTGCCTTCTTGATCCCAAGCCCGATGATGGATCCCGAACTGATCCGTTGTGCCCAGTGAAAGTGAGCCTCGAAAGACTTGGCTCCCCCTCCGACGTTTTGAAGAACGCAGGGCACTGCAGTGTGCAATGAGATTGGGTTGACAATGATTGGCTGAATCATCGTTGATCCCCGCCTAATTGATTCCCGCTGACTTGCCCCCCCCCGCCTGATTGATTCCCGCTGACTCGACCCCCGCCTAGTCGACCATAGACATGTTTGTCTGCGTGGTCGTCCGTTCTGACTGTTTGGTTTCTTGAAGGAGAGCGAAATTACAGATCACTTGGTTACTCGAAAAAGACGTGCGTTTACTCTGATTGAGCTGTTGGTGGTGATTGCGATCATCGCGGTGCTGATTGCACTGCTGCTGCCGGCCGTGCAACAGGCGCGCGAAGCGGCTCGCAAGACCCAGTGCAAGAACAATCTGAAGCAGTTCGGCTTGGCCTTGCACAATTACCATGACACCTACACGGTGTTTCCGCAGGGAACATTCGGATCGGTTCGGGACTCCTGCACGGGAACCTGCGCCTGGCGTGGCTTCAGCACGCACGCGATGCTGTTGCCCTACATTGATCAGGCACCCCTGTATTCCGGCATCGACTTCAATCTGATGTACAACGAAGTTCCCAATCTTGCCTTGTCCCAGAAGAAAATCAACGCTTTCCAATGCCCGTCCGACCAGAGATGGCCGGGCGCTGAAGCGGGAAACAACTACGTGGTGTCAGCGGGCCCTTCCACATATTGGGGTGTCGCGCAGGCTGACAAGGTCGGCATGTTCAAGTGGCAAACGTCGGTCAGCATGGCTGCGATTTCGGACGGTACCTCCAATACGATTGCGGTTTCCGAGTCGACCACCGGTAGTGGTGGTACGACTTTCGATTTGAAGCGGGTGCTCGTGCGCAATGTGCCGTTCCCCGGCGGAATGCCAAACTCATTTGCCACTCCGGGTCAGTTGGATTCGTACGGTCAAACCTGTCGTACGACGGGAGCCGGGGGTGGAGCAGCCATCCACAATCACGTCCGGCGCGAGTGGATGAACGGCATTGGTGGCCAAACGATTTTCAACACGCTGAATCCCCCGAATTCGCCGAACCCCGATTGTCACCCGTGTGCCGGGTGTGGATGGTATGACAGTGCAGGAGTGTGGAATGCCCGCAGCAACCACACCGGAGGTGTTCACACGCTGATGGCTGACGGTGCTGTCCGATTCGTCGGTGACAACACTGACATCAACACGTGGCAGGCCTTGGGCGGTGTTTCCGATGGCCGGAATGTGGGTGAAATCTAACCTCACCGCAGTCGCCTGCTGTGACATCGTTCGACCGACCCAATCTGCGTTGGGTCGGTCTTGTGTTTTGCTGTTTGATCCGCTTCTGCTCAACCAAGATTCGAAAAAGGGTTCTACCCATGAGAAAGATGATCGGTGCTTTGATCTGCTCCATCGCACTTCTTCCCCTGCTGACCGGATGTGGGGGAAAGTCCGGCGGTCCATCCGTTTCTGTTGAACAGACTGCCAAACCAAAATCGTCAGACGAACTCAAGTCGCGATTACAGGGAATTGCTCAGTCCGGTGAGGCCGGAAGCGCGGCGGCCGGTCTTCGACCGGCCATTGAGGAGATGAAATCGGGCAACCCTCAAGTGGCCACCGAACTCCTGTCTGAACTTTCCAAACTGGAGGCGTCGACGACCCCCGCCGAAGCCAAAGCGATCGCCACTCGGATGGTCGCAAAGTTGTAAGGCTCCGTGCGACCATGATCATTCCAGACACCCGGCCCTCGTGAGGGCCGGGTGTTTCTTTTGGCAGGTCGAAATCATCTGGTCCTTCACAGAGAACACGGGTTCCGACAGAATCCGCGGAGACAATCCCGCTGAAGTTGTTGAGGCGTGCAGGCGATGCGGATTCGGTTGCGATGGAAGTGGCTTGCCGCGCTGATGAGCGTGGCAATGATTGCAGCCGTTTGGGCATTCGGCGGGTTCGTCGGCTGGTTTCATGCGCAGGCCGCATCCGCCATGACTCGACATCGCTGGCAGGCTTCCGAGCGCTGGTTGCATGCCGCCGAACGAGTCTCGGCCGATTCTCGCACGGCTTTCTTGCAGGCGCGACTGTGTCGCAAGCGAGCGCGTCTGGAAGAGATGTCAGACTATCTGCGGATCGCCGAGAAGCGAGGCTTTTCTCGCGATCTGATCGTTCGCGAAGCCTTGCTGGCCGAAGCCCAGACCGGCCGGTTGACCGCGATCGAAAAACATCTGAGCGAGTTGTTTCAGAAGGCCGATGACGATGCGGACGAGATCTGCGAGGCCTACGTCAACGGCTGCGTGCTGAACTACCGGTTCGATACCGCAGCAACGATTCTGGAACTTTGGGAGAAGGATTTTCCCCGTGATCCCCAGCCCCATTACATCAGGGGACGAATCAACGAGTATCAGGGCAATCACGAGTCGGCAGAAGCCGATTATCGCGCTGCGTTGAAGCTCGATGACGGGCACGCCCCCGCGGCTTACAACCTCGCTCGCTTGTTGCTGACCCGGCAGAAGCCGGCCGAGGCACTCGAACTCTACCGCCGATGCAACGCCGCGCTCGAACAGCGGCAACCCGCATTGGTCGGAATGGCCAACTGCCTGCGGTTGTTGGATCGAAACGCGGAGGCTCGCCAGCAACTGGAGAAGGCTGTCACTTCGTCCGGGCCACTCGTGGAAGAAACCTATCGCATGCTTGGTGAAACCGGCGAAGCTGCCCCCGCCAAAGCAGCCGCCGAATTTGGTCAACTCGAACTGTCCGAACAACATTATGCTGAAGCCGTTCGATGGCTGCAGCAGGCCGTGCAGGCAAATCCACGAGACTGGAAAGTCCGATTCAACTACGCCACGTCACTTCAAAGGACCGGCGAGGTTCAGCAGGCGGCTGTGGAATTCGACAAGGTGCAAACGACCAAGGTCGCCCTGGCGAAGGTCGACAAGCTGTTCGACGACCTGAAAACCAAGCCCAATGACCCCGGCTTACGTTACGAGATCGGTTGCATCTTCCTCGACCATGTTTCCGAGAAGCAGGGGATCGTCTGGTTGAACGGTGCCCTGTATTTTGATTCGCAGTTTCAACCGGCGCATCGTCGGCTGGCGGACTATTTCGCGGAGAAGACGGCTGACGACCCCAGATACGCCGATCTGGCGGAACGGCACCGACGCCAACTGAATCCCACACCGACGGGCTCGAATCCGTAGTGGTCCGGTCAGATGTTCGCCCTGCCCGGAACAGGTTGAGCATGTGATGAAGTGAGGCGGGAAACATTTCAAGGTTGAGGTCTGCATGTCCTGCACTCGTGGCTCTGACAGAACGCCGGTTGTGGCCGACATCTGGCGGTTTTGTTTGCTGTTGTGTCTGGCACAAATGGGATGTGGTGGTTGTTCGACGAAGAACAATGTTGGACCACATCGTGCCCCGACGAGCGACCATTCGTCCCTATTCTTCGACTTCACTGACGTCACCAGGACATCCCTGGTGGACTTCACCTACCGCAATGGAGAGGAGGCGCAGCAGAATGCGATCCTCGAATCATTGGGCGGCGGGGTGGGATTGTTCGATTACGACCTCGATGGTCGGCTCGATCTGTTTCTGCCGGGTGGAGGCGACTTTGGTACCGCGGTGTCTGTTTCCGGCAGAGCTTCGGCTCTGTTCCGTCAGGTTGGAGGAGGTCGGTTCGAAAACGCGAGCCAACCGGCGGGAATCTCGGTGGCGCGGCAGTACTCGCACGGCGTGGCCATCGCCGACTACGACAACGATGGTTTTCCGGATGCGCTCGTCACGGGTTATGGGGGAGTCACCCTGTGGCGCAACGGCGGCGACGGAACCTTTGATGAGATTACGAACCTGTGCGGGCTGACGGACCGTTCGTGGAGTTCCAGTGCCGGATGGGGCGATCTCAATGGCGATGGCGTGCTCGATCTGTATCTGGCCCACTATGTGGACTGGTCGCCGACGAATCATCCACCCTGTACAAGTTCCTCGCGCGATGTGGCAGACGTCTGTCCGCCGCGCAAGTTCGAGGGCCTCGACGATTCGGTCTTTCTCGGTAACGGCGACGGTACGTTTCGCGACGGAACTCACGAGGTGGGACTGAAGCCGGGCGGAAAGGGTTTGGGAGTCGTGCTCGCCGATCTCGACCACGACGGTGACCTCGACGTCTACGTCGCCAACGACACCGTCGACAATTTTCTGTACGTCAACGACGGTCGCGGCCACTTTGCGGAGACGGGCTTGTCGAGTGGAACGGCCGTCGACGACAAGGGCAATCCGAACGGCAGCATGGGCGTCGGCGTCCTGGATTTCGATGGAGACGGCGTGCTCGACCTGTGGGTTGCCAACTACGAAGACGAGACCTTCGCCCTGTATCGCAACGAGGATCACGCCCTCTTCCGACATTCCAGTTCACAGGTTGGGCTGGGTGCTTTGGGAACGCTGCTGGTCGGCTTTGGAACGGTCTGCGGCGACTTCGATGGCGATGGAGACGAAGACATCGCCGTGGCCAACGGGCACGTCATCCATCACCCGAAAAATGCCCCCGTCAAACAGGAGCCGCTGGTCCTTCTCAACGATCACAAGAAGCGCCTGGTGCGAGCCACGTTTCCGGAAGGGACGTACCTTGCGACGCCTCACACCGGACGCGGGTTGGCGACGGGAGACATCGACAACGACGGCGACCTCGACCTCGTCTTCGTCAACACGAACGAGCCGGCTGCGGTCCTGCTCAACTCGGGCAGTGCTTCGGGACGCTGGCTGAAGCTGCAACTGGTAGGCACCGCCTCTAATCGGGAGGCCATCGGCGCGCGGTGCGTGATCCGAACGAGCGACGGAACTCAATTGAGGCATCGCCACGGCGGTGGCAGCTATCTTTCGAGCAGCGATCGAGTCGTCCATTTCGGCATCGCCAGCGGTGCCATTCTCGAGTCCATCGAGATTCACTGGCCGAGCGGGGTCGTCACGAAGTGGAATGGCGGAAACAGTGCCGATCAGGCGGCCTGGTCCAAGGGCACACTCACGATTGTGGAGCAGAGACGCGATGCCGAACCCGTCCGCCTGTTGCATGTCCCCAGACCTGATTGAACTGCCCGAAGTTGCAGTGCCGACAACTCGGGAGCGCATTCCCGAGGCCCGATGTAACGCAGGATTGGCTCGACGAATTCGAGCGGGTTCAACTCATGCTGCGGCTCTCGCCACGTCTGCGTCAAAAGCATGGTGATTGATTTCGGGAGTTCGACAGACTCTACTTCGTGCCGTTGCCAGTCTCGAAAAAGGACCGCCTCATGTTGAACGACAGTCTCTCGCGTCGCGAGTTGCTTCAAGCCACGGTGGCTGCCGGTGCGGCGGCCTCATTCAGTTCGTTGACTCCTCAAACGGTCGCTGCTGCCGACCAGAAAGTTGCCATGAAAGGAAACATCAATCACTCCGTCGTCTTCTGGTGCTTCAATGTCGCCGGAGAAAAGTGGGACATCGAAAAGACGTGCTCGGTCGCGAAGAGCCTCGGCTGCAAGTCGGTCGAAATCTGCGGTCCCACCGAGTTCGCCACGATCAAGAAACATGGACTGACGTGCGCCATCGCGGCCAACGGGATGCCCGGTGCGCCGTTCATGAAGGGCCTCAACAATCCGGCCTATCAGCCCGAGGTCATTGCCGTCACGTCGAAGATGATCGACGACTGCGCCGCCGCGAAGGTCCCCAGCGTGATCGCCTTCACCGGCTACAAATGGAAGAACGCCGACGATCCCAACAGCGGCGAGATCTCGCTCCAGGAGGGAGCCGACAACTGCGTCGCGGGCCTGAAGAAGCTGGCCGCTCACGCCGAGAAGAAGGGTGTCACGGTCTGCATCGAGCACCTCAACACCCGCGACGGTTCGCATCCGATGAAGGGTCATCCCGGCTACCAAGGGGACGACATCGACTATGTTGCGAACATCGTCCGTCGTGTCGGCTCGCCGCGCGTGAAGCTGCTGTTCGACATCTACCACGTGCAGATCATGAACGGCGACGTGATCCGCCGCCTGGAAGAATGCAAGGACGTGATCGGCCACATCCACACGGCGGGCAATCCCGGCCGGGCAGAACTCGACGACAAGCAGGAGATCAACTACCCGCCCATCATGCGGAAGCTGATCGAGATCGGCTACAAGGGCTACGTCGGTCACGAGTTCATCCCGACCCGCGATCCCCTGGTCGGTCTCCGCGAAGCGGTCCAACTCTGTGACGTGTGAGTGTTGTTCTGGCTCGCTGACACGGAGACGGGCGAGAGTGCCCACCCTCCAAGGCATTCACCGGGAGCATCCATCGTGTTCAACCGTCGCGAGTTTCTGTTTGCATCTGGAGTCGGCCTTGTTGGTGGCGCGTTGGCCTTCGGTGGCGAGGCCGATCCAAAGCGACGCAAGAAGTTGGCCGTCGTCACGACGCTGTGGAACTACCGCTCGCACGCCTGGCACATGGCGGAGCGGTTTCTGCACGGCTACCCGCTGCGGGGGAAGTGGCATCGGCCCGAGATCGACGTGGTGTCGGCCTACGTCGACCAGTCGCCCGACGGCGATCTGAGCAAGCTGCGCGCGAAGGAGTTTGGGTTCACGATCCATCCCACCGTCGCCGAGGCCCTGCGCTGCGGTGGAGACAAACTGGCAGTCGATGCCGTGCTGCTCATCGGCGAGCACGGCAACTATCCCGTCAATGAGATCGGGCAGAAGCAGTACCCGCGCTACGAGCTCTTCAAGCAAATCGTCGAAGTGTTCCGCAAGGACGGTCGCACCGTCCCCGTCTTCAACGACAAGCATCTGTCGTGGAACTTCGACTGGGCGAAGGAGATGGTCGACACGTCTCGGTCCATGAACTTCCCCTTCCTCGCGGGCTCGTCGTTGCCGGTGACGTGGCGCATGCCGGCGATCGACATGCCCTACGGGACCGAGGTCGAAGAAATCATGTGCGTGGCTCACGGCCCGGTTGATATCTACGACTTCCACGCTTTGGAAACGATGCAGTGCATGGCCGAACGCCGGCGCGGCGGTGAGACCGGTGTCGTGGCGATGCAGGCCCTGCGCGGAGACGCCGTCTGGCAGGCACTGGCCGCGGGATCGTGGGCCAAGGGTGGTTGGAACCCTGCTCTGTTCGAGGCGTGTCTGTCACGCAGCCACACTCTGGCTCAGGCCCCCACGCTCAGTCATCGCTATCCCACGACCGAGCAGATGCGCGAGTGGGTCAAGGAGCCGATCGCCTACCGTTTTGAATACGCCGACGGTCTGAAGGCGACGATGCTGCTGATGAACAAGCTGACGGAAGACTTCCTGTTCGCAGCCAAGCTCAAGGGGCAGGCCGAACCGCTCTCGACGCTGTTCCACCTGCCGCCCAATCCCAACGTGGTCTACTCGGCCGCGCTGATGTCGAACGCCGAGACGATGTTCAACACCGGCAAGGCCCCCTACCCCGTCGAACGAACGCTGCTGACCAGCGGCCTCGTGGCGGCGGGCCTCAAATCGCTCGCCTCCGACCAGAAGCGGATCGAGACGCCGCACCTCTCGGTCCGTTACGCCGCCCCCCGTGAGTCGACGTTCTTTCGCGAGTGACTGTGGCTGTCCCTCAAGTCGATTCCGGCGTTTCAAAAGCTGTCCGAGAATTCGATCGGCCACAACGGGAGCATGGAGAACGCGTTGGGTGCCACGGTCACTCACCCGACGGAGGCTTCCCGGCCAGCAACTCGGTCACGGCCTCAAGCCACTCTTTCACGTTCCGTGTGCGCGGATGCTCGTCCCCGAGAAACTTTCTGAGGATCCCCCACGCCCGCTCATACGCCTGTTTCGCCCCCGGCAGGTCCCCGAGATCCTGAAGCACGCCACCGAGGTTCCACACGTTGAAGCCGACCTCGGGATGTTCCAGCCCGAAGGCCTGCTCGTCGATCTTCAACGCCCGTTCAATTGCCTGTTTCGCCCCCGGCAGGTCTCCGAGATCCTGAAGTATGCGGCCAAGGTTGTTCACGTCTCTCGCGACGTTGGGATGATCCGGCCCATAAGCCTGCTCGTCGATCTTCAACGCCCGCTCAAACGCCTGTTTCGCCCCCGACAGGTCTCCGAGAGCCCGAAGCACGTCGCCGAGGTTGTTCACGAAGATCGCGACTTGGGGATGATCCGGTCCGATGACCTGCTCGCCGATCTTCAACGCCCGCTCAAACGCCTCTTTCGCCCCCGGCAGGTCTCCGAGTTCCTGAAGTACGCGGCCGAGGTTGTTCACGGAGACCGCCGCTACAGAATTTTCCGAGCCGAGTGCCATCTCGACGACCCGGACGGCGCGGGTGAGGATCTGTTTCGCCTCGGCATACTCGGCGCGAATCCGCAAGTAGATTCCCACGCAGTTGAGCAGTCGTATGGTGGTGTTGGTTTCGATGCCGAACTGCTCGGCCTGTTCGCCGGCGGCTCGGGCGTGGGGCAGGAGCCGCTGCAAGAGGGGCCAGACGGCGACGTTGGTCAGCAAGTCTGTTGGATAGGCAGCATCGACGAGCTTGACGACGGAGGCGGCGAACGCATGGGTGGCCGAGACTTCCGAAGTCTGAGTGGCGTGGCTCGGCCGCTCGAGCCGGTCGCGGCAGACGGCTTGGACCAGACGATGGAGCGAGAAGGACTCGTCCGTCAGTTCGATCAGCGAGAAGCTGCGCAGCAGGCTCAAGACATCGTTGAACGCCAGTTCGTCCGCCACGACGGCGGCCAGAGTCGATGGCAGGTTGTCTCCGCCCGTCAGGAACAGCGAGCGGGGAATGTCATCGGGGGCCAGGAACGCACAGACGTTGAGCAACTCCACCGCCGCCCGGCCCAATCGCGAGACATCCGATGACTGGGCGGCATCGGATGCCCGTTCGAGCTGCTCGATGTTCAGCCCGAACGTGAGGGCGACGGTCTCCTTCCGGTCCAACGGGGGATGTTCCCGGCCCCACAGGTCGCCTCGCCGCTGTTCATACAGCTCCAGATACTTGGCCAGCGACACGGACGCCTCCGTGATGTACCCGGCCGCCTGAGCCAATGCCAACGGGAGATCGCCGAGGGCCTCGGCCAACCGCTCGGCGGCGTGGTGCAACGCGGTGGAGGGGGCGGGTTGTTGGGTCGGTCCCGTCGGGGGGGGGGCGGGGCGAGCCGAGTGCCCGGGGCGCCCCGCCCGGGGCCGAGGGACCGGGCGCGTGACAACGACAACGACCCCAAACCGG
>JBBPIS010000001.1:0-125513 GCA_038040225.1 Planctomycetota bacterium | reverse complement strand
GGGGGGGGGGGGGGTTTGTGGGGTGGGCCCCGCGGCGGCGGTGAGGTCACACCCGTTGCCGGGCCCTCCCGCCGACGGGACCGATGGACCGGCACGCTTCAGCAGGAACTCGACCGAAACCGGGCGTGGGAAGACGTCGACCTTCAGCGGCGTGGCCCGGTCGAGCCAGTTGGGGTCGCGGGACGTGATCAGGATGTGCCCGTTCGTCCCCTGAGGGAGCAAGCCGACGAGATCGCTCGGATGAGGCACGTTGTCCAACACCAACAGCCACCCGGAATGCCGGCTGAGCCACGCTTTGGCCGCCTCGACCGCGATCCGCTGGTCTTGCGCGTTACCCTCGGGGAGTTTCAGCGCGCCGGCGAGCGCCGCGAGATCGCCCGTGCGGGTCAACGGCTCCTCGGCTCGCACCCACCAGACAACGTTGTAGTCGCCGACGTGCCGATAGGCGTACTCGATCGCCAATTGCGTCTTGCCGATCCCGCCGAGTCCGTGCAATGCCTGCACGAGGGCGGCCGGAAGCCCGGATGTGAGGGCCTGACGCATCTGCTGAAGCAACTCAACCCGCCCGGTGAAGTTCCGGTTCCGCTCATGCGGGATGTTCCAGACATCGGGCAACATCCCGGGTGGCCGGGCGGGGGCCACGACCGGCTTGGTGATGGTCACGGGAAACGCGGGAGCCGTCAGGGGCGGACCTTTGGGTCCGGCAACCGCCTGCAACAGCCGCTCGCGAGCCTGGGCCTCATTCAACTTGTGCAGGGTGACTCGTGCGTTGGGCAGGAGGACCGGCGGAAGATCGCCCGCCTTGATCTGGACCGCCAACAACCGATGCCCCTTGCCCTCCAGCTCCAGCGAGAACGCCGCCTGCCACTCGACCTTGCACCACTTCGAGTCGAAGTACTCGGGCGAGAGAACCGCGATCGTCGTGTGCGCGTTGGCCAGGGCCGTATTGATCTGCTCGACCACCGGTGGCCCGTCACGAAAGTGCCAATCCTGCATCTCCACGGGATGCCCGCCTTCCCGGAGATGCCACGCGATCCACGTCGCCCATTCCAGATCGGCCCTGGTGTAACTGATAAAGAAATTCTGCATGACGGTTCCCGCTCAGAGAAGTGCGGCGAGCATGCTATCGCCGCACTGCGGGAGATTCATTACCGATCCACAAAGAGATAAAGCATACGGAAACGGAAAGTTTAACCGCTTGGTGCTTTAACTTTCGTGGGAAGACGCTGGCGCCGGCCGTCAGGATCGGACGACATCCTCACGGTGCCTTCGATGCTCCCGGAGGGGCTCCCTTCAGCTTGCCCCGCTCGAAACTCTTCTTCATTTCCTCTTCCATCTTCTTTTGATCGACCTTGGGGGTGGATGTTGCCTCCCCCAATTCCGCATTGCCGCCGCAGGCCGACAAACAGGTACAGACGGCTCCGAACACCAACAGGGTCAGCACGCGATTCATGACGGGAGTCTCCTTTATCAAATGACGAACGGAAGCAGACGGTCTGCTGTGAGGTGATTACTTCGGCGAGGGTTCGGGGTCAGGGGTCAGGGGTCGGTCTCACTCGGCATTCCGCCCCGGGTTCACGGAGGAGGAGACTTTGGCCTGTTCGCTCGGGCTGGTCAACCGTTGCCAGGCCGTGGATTCTCGAGGTCGTCTGAGGCGGCGATAGAAATCGGACATTTCCTCGACGGCCTCCGGGGCGTTGGGGGACAACAGAACGCTCCGAAGCCGCTTGTGTACCGGCGACTCCATCAGCAACTCGACCACCTTGGACTGTTGCCGGACGGCCGAGACCTGCTCGCGCTCGCCAAGACGGGTGAGACACTGGGCCAGACGGTGCTGAATCAGCCAGTCGGACTTTCCGGGAGTCGTGTCGATGGCCTGTTTGAACGCGGCAGCGGCCTGCCGATCATTTCGGAGAACCTGGTCTGCAATCAGTCCCTGGCTCTTCCAGTATTCATAACCGTCATGCGGCTCGGGCCAGCGATCGAACGCGCGGCGAGCCTCGTCAAACTCCCCGAGTTCGATGCTAGTTGACACCCGGGTGGCAATCACGAACGAATCGCTCTCTCCCCCCGGCAGCCGTTCGGCCCGATCGAGCTGCTCAATGGCTTGAGGAAGGCCACCGTTCCGATGAAACCAGCGTGCGAGGATCGCGTAGCCCACCGGCCATCCGGGTTCATTCGCGACGAACGCTTCCAGGCGGCGGTGCTCGCTCTCGACGCTGGGCTGCTCGGTTTCACCCAGCAGCCCCATCCGCCGATCAAGCTCCGCCGTCGCGGTACCCGGACTGAATTCGCCCAGGTACCAGTCGCGCAACAGGACGGGATGATCGATCGGGGGAGTCTGCTCGTAAACGTGCCAGAAATGGTCCTCACCCCACTCCCAACGGTTCGTGGCATCGAACAGTTTCCACAGGAGCAGATGCGCGTCCCGCCGTGTCGGTTCGAGATTTAGCGCCGCATCGAAACAGCGCTCCGCGCGACCGGGTTGCCAGAGCAGCAGAAAATGAAGACGCCCTTCCTGAAGCCTCGCCTCGGCTGAACGGGGAGTGTTTGGGGAGATCCGCCCCAACTGAGCGAGAGCCGCATGGACCTTGTCTTCGCCCACCAGCGAGTTGTCGCTGATGAAGGCTCGCGCCATCAGCAGTCGGGCTTCCTCATCGTTCGGATAAAACCGCAGGTAGAACGCAAGAGACTTGCGAGCCGCGTCCCACTGTCGTTCCGCGACCAGCCGCTCGGCCTGCGGCAGATGACCACCGACCCAACGCATGCCGCCGAACAACAGGAACACGGCCAGCAGCAACCCTCCCGCCGCAGCCTGCCACCAACGATGTCCACGAGGGAGTCGCATGAGTACCACCGGGGTCCGTCTGTTTCTGGTCAATGCGTCGGGTCGAAAGTGGGCTTTGGAAACGAGTTTCAAAGGCTGTCGATTCCGACGAAAATCGATCGGAAGTTCTACCTGCGTCCCGGTGCCCCGCCTTCCCGGACTCGCCAGTATTGACCGAGGCGAACAGGATCATTGCCGAGCCGATCAACTCGTCCGGAAGGCCAATGGATGTCGATGTCTTTCAATTCTTCATTCTCAGGCCAGGACATCAGCAACCGAT
This sequence comes from Planctomycetota bacterium, assembly GCA_038040225.1. GTDB lineage: Bacteria > Planctomycetota > Planctomycetia > Planctomycetales > Planctomycetaceae > Schlesneria. The sequence goes on along the minus strand of JBBPIS010000001.1, from coordinate 122,406 downwards.
CGTCCGCAGCCGCGAGATAACTCCCGCCCGTCGAAACAGGAAACACCCGCTCTCGACTGTTCGTTTGCAGAACCACTCGCCCGCCAATGGGCCGCTGACCGTCAGCCGTCTTGAGTTCCAACCCGACAAACGGCCGTCCCTTGGTTGACGTGTCATTTCTGAGGAGCACGAACGGCGAGTTCAAGTGCGAGATGGCCAGGTCGATGTCGCCGTCATTGTCGAAGTCGCCCGCCGCCACGCTGCGGCCAATCCACAATCCGTCGAAATACGGGCCAGCGGTGGACGACACATCCGTGAAGATCCCCTCGTCGTTGCGGAGCACCTGGGGGCGCATGGCATTGGGCTGCTGCTCGGGCCCGAGGACATGTCCGTTCGCGATGAACAGGTCGAAATCTCCATCGCGATCGTAGTCGAACGGAGCGGTCCCAAATCCCAGCGATTCGCGGCTCGCCGCCGCGACCCGCGAATGGTAGCTGTCATCGTCGAACAGCAGGTTGCCGAGATTGCGATAGAGCGTGTTCTTCATGTGGTAGTAATGCGTCAGATAGATGTCGATCCGGCCATCCCCGTCAAAGTCGGCGAGAGAGATCCCCATGCTGGCTTCATTCAGACCGGACCCACTGACGGCACAGCCCGCTTCGGTGGCCACCTCACGATACAGCGTTGGGCTGGTTGGCAAACTGCCCGGCTCGGCTCGTCGCGTAAACAGAAAGTTGGCCGTCATGTCGTTGGCCACGTAGAGTTCCGGGATCAGGTCGTCGTCGAAGTCGGCGGCGACGACGGCCAACCCCTTCCCATTCTCAGCCCGCAGCCCGAGCCGCTCAGACGATTCTTGAAACGTGCCATCGCCGCGGCTGAGGTAGGCGCTGTCCTGAACCGCAGCAAAACTTTTCGGACCACAATAACCCGGACGCCCTCCGTACTCACACGCCTTGTGATTCTCCCAGGTCACGTTCATGTAATTGGTGACGTACAGATCGAGGTTCTGATCGCCATCGAGATCGACCCAGAGGGCACTCGAACTCCATTCGGGGTCACCAACTCCAACCGCCGACGTCACCTCGTGAAACGTTCCGTCGCCGGCGTTGCGGAGCAGCACGTCCGGCCCATAACCACTCACAAACAAGTCGGCGAAACCATCGGAGTCGTAATCTCCCACGGCACAGCCCTGACCGAACAGTGTGATTCCCGAGCCGCTCGCCGCAGTGATTTCCGAGAACCGTTCACCCTGCAGATTGCGAAACAGGCGGCACGTTGGCTGAGCCACGTTCGCATCGGCCGGATCGAGGCTGCGGCCGTTCGCCAGAAACAAGTCGAGCCAGCCATCGTGATCCACGTCGATCCACGCGACTCCGCCCCCCATGACTTCCGGCAGGAAATAGCGGCCGGGGATGGCGTCGTTGTGGAACGTGAATTCGACACCCACTTCCAGGGCGACATCGACGAATCGCGGTTGGATCCCCGTCACCGGCTCGGATTGCCGGGACTCCGGGCTCGCAACGGCACGAGGGGCTTCGCGGACGGATGCGGAAGGCGCACGCAGCGACTCAACCGGACGTGACTCCTTCGACGAGTCGCATCCTCCACAAATGGCGGTCAACAAAATACAAGACGCGGCACAGGAAGAGGTGTACCGCGTACTCGAAGATTTGAACGGCTGCATGCGACACTTCGCCGAGGAGTGAACCTGGAACCGTCAGAAGTCGCTCAGCTTCTCGTTTCCACCCCGCGTTCCGACACCGACCCACGTGGTATGGTCGATGTTTTCAGAAATGAACCTCACCGCTCCGTCCGCCAGCAGGAGATGAACACCACCGGTGTGACCGCTGGAGGCACTCATCATCGTGCTGCCTTCCCAGTCACCCGCAAAGCTGTGGCAGGCCTTGTCATTTGGATTCATCGTGTGCGTGTAAACCGAGCCATTCCCGACGAACGACCAGGCCCACGAGGCCCCGCGCATCCCGGGACGCCCACCCAGATTGTTCTGGTTGATGCAGTTCTGACGAGTCACGGCGTCGGTGGCTCCAGCCGTGGCCCAGTCATGAACCTGGTGCTTCCGGGGAGTATCCGAACCGTCGATGAGGAATTCCGAGTACGCACCCGTATTGCTCGTACCATCCGTGATGCTGGCCATTTTGACCGGTCGATCACTCTGGTCGTTTCCAGCGCCCTCGGGGCCGCAGTAACTGGCAATGCCGTTGTGATTCTTGTTGCCGAACTGGCCGTTGGGACCGGCTGTTCCCATGTTGATGGCATAGGAAAAATTGGCCTGACCACCAGCCGTGGAATAACCTTGTGACGGGCAGTTGAACACGGGGAGGCGCTTGCTCTGCGCCCTGATGTTTGAGTTGCCAAACCAGCCATTGGAGTCCCATGGGAAGTCGTCGAAGTTCGTCGCCTGGTATTCGGCCGTTCGGTCGAGAAACGGCAGCATGAAGACCTTGTCTGAGAACGCACCCTGACGCTCGTTCGTATAAGGGTTCCACCCAATTGCGATGGGGAACTGGCTGTGAGTGTCGTGGTAGTTGTGCAATGCCAACCCGATCTGCTTCAGGTTGTTCTTGCACTGCGTGCGGCGTGCCGACTCGCGGGCTTGCTGCACGGCCGGCAACAACAGCGCGATCAAGACCGCAATGATGGCAATGACGACCAGCAATTCAATCAGCGTGAAGGCATCTCGAGGCGAGCGTACTCTCAAACGACGCAACATGACGACCACCTTTCTTCTCTAAAGAGGACGAAACAAAACTTTGGATAGGGGAGCCCTCTGAATGGCTCGCAGTCATGTGAAGCGCAAAAATAAATTGAAATGTACTGAGATGATGCCGGGCCTCATCCAAACTTGTCAAGGTTTCCAGCAAATTCCGGCGAATTTTCCGAGAGGATCCGAGGCCAAACGAACTTTCGCAACCGTTCGACAACAACTGGGTCTGAGGATTCATCGGGCGGCAATCAGGGTGACTTCGCATCCACGAGTTCGAGTTGCACGTTGTTTGGGCCGTTTCGCGAAACATGGATCGCGAGGGGTGAAGTTCTTGGATCCGAGTATTGCTCCGGCAAGATGGATTTGGGCGGAAAGCCGCCATCCATGCAGAGCACGAGGACTCGATGACGTCCCGAATATGCGCCCGAATCTCCGTTGGTGGTCAGTTCAAACGTCCCGTCGGCATTAATCGGACCGAGGGTGCCCATTCGGCCACCGCGTTCATAGATGGTCCGCACAAAACCCTTTGTGAGCGGCTGTCCGTTGTACCGAATCGTCCCGCTGACCCTGCACAATGTTGGTGACGCCAGGTCGGCCAGTGGTTCAATCCAGCCAAGTCCCCACGCAACGCCCCCCAAGACCAAGATCGTCAGGGCTGCCAGACGTCCCCATTTCACACCGCTCTTGTGAGGAATCGGCGTGAGCAGGAAATCAGCGCCCACCAAATCACCGTCCGATGGAGGTGTCGGCTGTTCGGGAACGGACTGTTCGGAAGTCGGCTCGGTCATCGGGGGCTCCATCAGCAACGGTCTTTCATCGGCCCATGAGGCGACTCGGCGTTATTTCAGTCTGCGGATTCCGTCCGGCGTCGTGCAGAATTGTTCAACGATGCGGGGCGACTGGCCGGAATCGTGCGGTTCGATGATGGCGTAGCAACTTCCGGAAGCCAATCCCGTCACGCGGCTTTCAAACCCGCGGGGCCAGCGAATCTCCAGGTTGGCGGGCTGTGAACCGTCGCAGATTCCAATCACACGCAGATCGTGAGCCGACAGATAGCTGCCGCCACCTCGAATCTGGTGGTAGGTCACCAACGTCCCCGATTCGAGCTTCAGCGAAGTTCCAACCGCGTCTCGATTGCTCAACCGGCCGATGAATCGCAGCGTGATCGAGTTCGTTTGTGACTCTGGCACCGGGGCACGATCATTCCTGAGCAGGGCGGGGTAAGAGTCCTGATGCCCGATGATCACGTCCGGATCGCCATCGTTGTCGAGATCGGAGATGGACAGTGCTCGTCCGGGATAACGCTTGGCGAAGTACGGACCGGCGGCACCGGGGCCAACCAGTTCAAACCGCCTCCCTCGATTGCGCCACACCAAGGGCGGTTGTTCGTAGGAAGCATCGCGTCCCATCTCGGACAGATTGTCGTCGGTGTGCCCGTTGGTGACGATCACATCCCTGGCACCATCACCGTCGAGATCCACGAGTGCCGTGCCCCAGCCGACCCAGGGCCGACTGGCCGCGGCCAGACCGACCGATTCGCTCACATCCTGAAATTGTTCGTGCCCCGAATTCTCATAGTACGTGTTGTACTCGTGCTCAAAATTCGTCACGAACAATTCCGGAAGGCCGTCGCCGTTCATGTCCGCAGCATCGACACCCATCCCCGCGTGAACGTGGCCCGTCCGGTCATAGGCGGCCCCGGATTCGTCACTCGCATCGCGGAACCGACCGCCGCCGGCATTCAGGAACAGAAAGTTCGGTTGCAGGTCGTTGCCGACGTACAGATCGATCAGGCCGTCGAGATTGATGTCGGCGGCCACGACCCCCTGGCCGCGCCCCTGCTTCACGTCGATGCCGGCGTCGTGCAACGTCTCGCGAAACGTACCATCCGCTTCGTTGTGAAACAGCAGATGACGTTCGGGAGCCACCGAACTGGGACTGCAAAAAATGCGCACGCCCCGCATCCGGTTGCCACAAAACTGGTTGGTCTCCCACAACCATTCCGCGTAGTTGCACGAGTAGATGTCCAGTTCTCCATCGCCGTCGTAATCGAAAAACGCCGCACTCGTTCCCCAGCGCGAGTCGTTGACGCTCGCAGCCTCTCCCACCGACACGAAGGTTCCATCGCCACAATTGCGATAGAGGACATTCGGACCAAAGCACGAGACGTAGATGTCGGGAAAGCCATCGGAGTCGAAATCACCCACGGCAATTCCGGCGCTGTACCCAAGGTGTCCGACGCCAACTGCCGCCGTCACATCGGCAAACTTCCAGTGGCCATCGTTGCGATACAGCCGGTTGCCGGACCCAACCGCGTCCGGCTGATCCAGCGGAAACGTTCGTCCCGTCGCGAAGTACAGGTCGTAGTTCCCATCGAGATCGTAGTCGAGCGAGCCGATCCCGCTCCCATTGGCGGCGGGAAACGGTCGCTCCGGCGAATTGCCGCTCCGATGCTGGAAGACGATCCCCGACGATTCCGTCATCAGCGTGAAGTGAATCGGCGAGTCGCCCGCCTCCTCCGTTACCGGTGCCGCGTTGAATGCGGCTGCACGCGACGAAGGCGCGACCGGTGAGTCGGATCGCGCGTCGGTCTCGCCCCAATTCCGCGTCCACACCATCCAGCCGGTGCCCAGCGCGAGAACGCCAATCAACATTGCGGCCAGCACGGAACGACGCACGAAGACCTCGACAGACCTGGAACGGGGCTAACTAGAACTGATGGATCGGTAGGAGTTCGAGCGAAGGGAGCGGACCTCGCGTTCGCACGCAGGCAGCAAGTTCAAGCAGGAACGGTTGACGTGCCGACTCGGCGAGCAGGGCACTGGTGAATACTTCAGCCTGGTGCCAGTTTCCAGCCTCCGCGAATTGATACGCACGAATGGCGCGCGCCCAAAAGGATTCGGGTGACTCCACGAGCACGTGATTGATGGCCGACCGCAGCTTTTCCCGCCTGCGCAGTTCTTCGGTGCGAGTCTGCCATGTCTGAGCGGCCTCACGATCGCCGGTGGCGAGGCAAATGCGCTGCATCAAGTACGTTGAACTGCTGGAAACATTCAGTCCGGCCAGCGCGGGTTCGAGCCAGTTGCGTGCCTCTTCCAAGTTCCCGGACCGCAACGCAACATCCGCCAGAGATTCGCGTGGCTCACGCAACGTCGGAGTCGATTCCAATACCTGCTTCCAGGCGGCGATGGCTCCGTTTTCGTCGCCGATCTGCCGCAGTGCCTGACCGAGACTCGAACGAATCTCAGCGTCCTCTTTCAAGGTCAGGCTGCGCCGTAGCACTTCGCAGGCCGTCTCCGGGTGGCCGTCCTCCAGGAGGACTTGGCCATACTCGCCGAAGAACTCCGCCGTCGACACTTGCAGGTTCTCCGCCTGAGGGTCGTGATCGAGCACCCGAGCCCACGCTTCGACGGCCGACCGCTTGTTGCCGAGGTTTTCGTGCAGGGTGCCGATTTGCAGCCACGCGCGGGCCTCATGCCCCGGCTGCGCGGCCAGTCGTTCCGCACTCTCGAACGCCTGGCGATACTTTCCCAGAAACGAGCGGCAGGCGGTGATCTCGTGCAGCGCATCGGGATCGTTGGGGCTGAGCTGCAACAAGCGTTCGAGCACCGGAAGTGCGTCGGACCACTCCTGCCGCAGCAGATGAGCCTTCGCCCAGGCGTGCAGATCGGCCGCATCGGACGCACCCCTGCGGTGAAACAGCCGCAGTGCTTCCGTGAGTTGACCGGCTTCGACCAGAATGCGGGCTTTGATCGCCTGTGCCCGCGCGTCTTCCGGGTGCTCGCGCAGATAGCCGCTCACCAGTTGCAGCGCGAGCGGAATCCGGTGGCCCTTCAACGCGGCTTCGATTTCGTGCAGCGGACGATCCTGTTCGTACCAGACGACGAGACCGACAACGCTGGAGGAAACCACAACCACCGTGAGCAAAGCCCGGAACAACCGCGCACGCGCGGACCGAGACCGTCGGCCGGCGCTGCGAATCGAACTGGGGACCACGGATGCCACGGATAACCCTTCCGTCAGCGGAACCGAATTCAACATTCAACGCCGCGAACTCCGATCGCGCTCGCGGGTGTCCTCGATCAGGCCGGGGCCAACACCCGGGATTGGTGGCGTCGAAATGAGAAGTGTCAGGAATGCTTCCCGCGCTGACGCCCGGAAGCACATCCTGACACCGTGGCCTTCCACTTTGCGAATCGAACGCTCCCACGGAGACCTCGTCGCTGTGCCCGACCGCAGATCGGTCGGTTTACTTTTTGACTTCCGTTTTCTTGCTGTCCTTCTTCACTTTCTTGTCCTTCTTGTCGTTCTTTTGACTGTTGTTGCCCTTGCCCATAATTTTCTCCTTGGCTTTCGAGCCTGTTGAACGCGCCATGTCGCGTGACACGGCTTCAATGAATGGAGGCGGACATCCGCACTCCAAGGGACCGCAAACATACCAGATGGCGGCGCCGGTGAAATCCACATCCTGAGGAAAATGCCGGCAACCCCGGTCATTCCGGAATCGGTTCGTTCAGCAGCAGCGCTTTGACGAAGCGGACTGGAGGGGAGCCGAACGAGATCACTCCGTCGTGGTAACGCTTCAGGGTGAAGCGGTCTCCCCACGCAGACTTCGCGGCGTTGCGCAGGTCTCGATGCTCCTGATAGCCGACAAAGTACGTCGCCAGTTGGGCCGAGGTGACCTGGGCGCGGGTCCACTTTCCAGCCGCTTCACGCTCCTCCTGAAAGGCGTCTCGCATCATCAGCTTCATTGCGTCCTCGCGGCGAATGCCATCGACGTGGACGGACTGGTCGAGGATCGCGTTGGCGATCGTGCGCAGATACCACTTCAGCGTGATGAGCCTCATCAGCGGATCGCGGTCGGCGAGGAAGCCCTCCTCGGACATCATCTGTTCGGTGTAGCAGGCCCAGCCTTCGACGAACGTCCCCGATCCGAGGAGCGCCCGCAAACGGTTCGGGCTGCGGTTGGCGTGAGCCAGTTGCAGAAAGTGCCCCGGCATCGCTTCATGCACCGTCAGATTGTGGATCGAGCGGATGTTGTACTCGCGCAGGAACGACGCACATTGAGCGTCGGTCCAGTCAGCGGGAAGCGGCGCGACGGCGTAGAAGGTGCTCAGACCAACTTCCAGCGGCCCGGGGGAGTCGCAGTACGCGATCGATACGCCGCGCTGAAACTCCGGCATCACGATGATGTCGAGCGGATCGGACGGAATCGTCGCCAGATCGTGCTTCCGCACGAAGTCGATGCAGAGTTCAAGCGACTTCCGCGCGGCCGGGACCACGCCGTCGCGCGACGGGACGTCGGCATACGCCTTCTCCAACGCGGAGACGATCACCTCCTGCTGTTGCTCGGGCGAAGGGTCTTCGGCGAGCTTCGCCTCCGGTTTTTCTTTGAGCCGTACCTGCCGCGCGATCGTGTACATCTCGGCCCGCACGCGACGGAGTTCAAATTCGGCGCGGTCTCGAATCTCCTGCCGCGTCAGGCCCGTGCCGAGTGTGAACGCGAGCTTCTCGTCGTAGAGCTTGGCCCCGATCCGCGCGTCGCCTCGCGCGTTGGGTAGCAGTTCCTTCTCCAGCCATTTCTGCTGTTGTTCAACCGCCTCGGTGGCGACCGCGATGGCCTGGAGCAACCGCTGTTGGTCCGCCTCAGCCAGCTTCGCCATCTGCGGACGAACCGTATTTTCGATGATGCTCAATACGCCGCGGTTCTGCTTGATGGCGGTCTCGGCATGGATCGGCGGGACACGTTGGGGATCGAGCGTCGCGCGAATCTGCTCGTACAGCTTCGGGAACTTCTCCAACCGAGCCGTCACACTGAGCAACCGCTTCTCGACGGGAGCGAACTCGCGCGCCATCAACCCATAGATCGCGCTGCCCGGGATCTGCGTGTAAATGATCGGATTCCACGCCCACTCCTGCAGTTGGTCGAGCCGCCACAGGTCGCTGCTCAATTGGCGAGTCAGCAGTTGGTGATCGACCTGATTGTCACGCGACAGTTGCTTCCGATCGAGCTGGCCGAGTTCGGCGAGAAGCTGCCGGCAGAAGTCGCGTTCGCGCTGCCGCGCGGCAGCGCTGATGTCATCGAGTTGCTGATCGTAGCGATGGTCGCCCAGAGTCGTCGCGCTGACGGGTGACAACGCGGGAGATTCATCGACGTACCGCGCGGCCAACCTTGCAAACTGCCGATCCGCCTCCGACCCTGATACCGCCGCGACCGACTTGTCTCCACTGCTCACCCGAATCTCCTCAGCCAGTTCGAGTGGAAAGTCCGTGAGAATTCCGTCCATTCCGGCCAGCATCGCGTTCTGCCAGTTGGCTCGTTCGAGTCCGGCCACCGTCGGCCCGGCGATGAAGGCCCGCTTGCCAGCCTTGTGGACGCGATCGAGTTCCTCGCGAGTCGGCACGAATCGCAGATAGGCCCAATCGGAATCCTTGTCCACGATCGCCGCGGCCAGGTCGTTCGAGGTTTGAGCCAGACACGCCACATACGACCCAGCATTGGCCTCGTGCAGTTTGCGGCGAACAGCAGGGCTGTCGATCGCGTTTCCAATGAACAGCAGCCGGTCGAGCACGCCGTGCGACTTCGCAATGCGCACGGTGTCGGCTTCGATGTTCTCGGCCTTCAGGTCAATCGCGATCAGGACCGGCAGGCGGCTGTGTTGTTTGATGGTGGCCGCCACTTCCTCGAACGTCGGAATCCGCTCGCCTCGAAATTTCGAGTCGAACCACGCTCCCGCATCGAGTTTCTTCAGTTCCGGCAGCGTCAACGCATCGATCGCACCCCGACCGTTCGTCGTCCGATCGACGGTGTCGTCATGGACGCAGACGAGTGCCCCATCCTTGCTGCGGCGCACATCGACTTCAAAGCCCAGCTTCAGTTCCAGACACGCTCGAAAGTTCGACAGTGTGTTTTCGGGAGCGTGCTTCAGCAGCCCGCGATGCGCCACAACCAACGGTTTCGCCTTCATCGATGCCTCCTCGGCAAACAGGCAGATCGGAGCCACACAGACCAGTCCCAAGCACATTGTCGGCCACCGACTCGGCATGATCTCGTCCTCTCTCTCGTGTTGAGTTGAACCGCATTCGTCGTGAGCGGAGTCTAACTCAAAATGGTTGCCGTTACTGGCGACACGCCCCGTCGATGGGGTAAACACGTCACGGCTGCTTTGAGGCCAGCGGAGAAATGACTGCCGTGGCCGACGCTGCCAGCGTCGGTGCGGATGCTGGCAGCATCCGCCACGAAGTGACAAGACTTGCAAACTGGTCCTCTGATCCTGACTCATCCTTCATCCTGCTCCCCATGCCTCGCCCGCTGCTGCTGCTCAACGTTGTCGGACTCACGCACGAGATGCTCGGAGCGGAGACGCCTCATTTGACGAGGCTGGCCGGGGACGGGTTCGCTCGGCCGATGGGGACCGTGCTGCCGGCTGTCACTTGTTCGGCTCAGGCGACGATGCTGACGGGGACGTTGCCACGCGAGCATGGAATCGTGGCGAACGGGTGGTACTTTCGAGACCTCGCCGAAGTAATGTTTTGGCGGCAATCGAACAGGCTGGTACGGGGCGACCGCATCTACGACGAGGGGAAGCGCCGCGATCCGGTTTACACCACGGCCAAAATGTTCTGGTGGTACAACATGTACGCCAACGTCGACTGGTCGATGACGCCTCGCCCGAGTTACCCCGCCGATGGCCGCAAGGTGTTCGATTCGTACAGCCAACCGGTCGGCCTGCGGGACGAGTTGCAGGCGAAGCTCGGCGTCTTCCCGCTGCATCGGTTTTGGGGACCGGGGGCCGACATCCACAGCTCGCGCTGGATTGCAGAAGCCTCCGTCGAGGTGATGAAGCAGCACAAGCCAAGCCTCACGCTCGTTTATCTGCCTCACCTCGACTACGGCCTGCAACGTCTCGGGCCGAACGATCCTCGCATCGCCGAAGACATTCGGCTGGTCGATGCCGAAGCGGGGAAGTGCATCGACGCGGCGCGCAGCATCGGGGCGGAGGTCATCGTCGTTTCCGAGTACGCCATCACGCCGGTGTCGCGTCCGATTCACCTCAATCGCGTGCTGAGACGGCACGGCTACGTGCAGCCCCGTCGCGAACCGCTCGGTTGGGAGACGCTCGACTGCGGTGCGTCGCGAGCCTTCGCCGTCGCCGATCATCAAGTCGCGCACGTCTACATCCAGCGACCGGATGACATCAAGGCGATCAAGCTGCTGCTGAAGAACACGGAAGGAGTGGACCTGATCCTCGACCGAGGCGAACAGCGCCAGTTCGGTCTCGACCACGAACGGTCGGGAGAACTGGTGGTCGTCGCCGCGCCGGATTCGTGGTTCACGTATTACTTTTGGGAAGACGACGCCCTCGCGCCGGACTACGCACGCACGATCGACATCCATCGCAAACCGGGCTACGACCCGATGGAGTTGTTCGTCGATCCGAAGCTGTCTCTGCCGCAACTCCGCATCGCGCGGCGACTGGCTCAGAAGTTCCTCGGCTTCCGCTACTACATGGACATCATCGGGCTGGACGCTTCGCCCGTGAAGGGGAGTCACGGGCGTTTGCCCACGCCGGGACAAGAGTCTCGCGAGGCACCCGTCTTCATCAGTTCGAGCCGCACCATCGAAGCGGACGAGATCCCGATGACAGCCGTCAAAGAGCTGGCGTTGCGGTTGCAGTTCGGCTGACATATTGAGTGACGAGGGGTCGGGTGGTAAGAGCGGGAGATTTGAATCGAGGAGCCCGAGAGATGAATGCAAAGAACTTCTGGTTGCTGGCGGTCGTGACTCTGTGCTCGGCCATCGCCACACAGACGACTGAAGCGCAGACCCGACCCGTGACGCGAGACACCTCGTTCCGCGTGGTTGGTTATCTGCCGGACTATCGCGTTGAGGCCATCGACTCGGCAGTGGGACGGCATCTCACCGATCTGGTCTTCTTTTCGGTGAAGCCAACGCCGACGGGGCAGTTCGAGTCGAAGACGCTCGACGACGCGAAGACGAAGTCGTTGCTCAAACGGTTCCGCGACGAACACGGCGTCAAGATTCATCTGTGCGTCGGCGGCTGGGATCGTTCGCAGGGGTTCGCCGAAATCGCGGCCACGGTTGAGTCGAGGCGACTCTTCGCCAAGGGCCTTCTCGCGTTCTGCCGACAGCATCATTTTGATGGGGCCGATTTGGACTGGGAGCATCCGAAAGACGACACGGAATCGAAGAACTACGGGGCGCTGCTGTCGGAGATCGCGCGGGCCTTCAAACCGCACAAGCTGCGACTGACGGCGGCGATGGCCGCCTGGCAAACGCTCACCGCCGAAGGGATCGCGGCGGTCGATGCGATTCATCTCATGAGCTACGACAATCCCGGACGGCACTCGACATTCGAGACGGCTCAGGCCGACGTCGCGAAGTTTCGGAAACTCGGCGTTCCGGCCGGGAAGCTCTGTCTGGGCCTGCCGTTCTATGGGCGAGGCATCACGGCGGGCGATCAAGCCAAAACGTATTCAGAGATCGTCTCACCCGCGCGATTGGCTCTTGAGACCGATGAAGCGGACGGCCTGTTTTTCAACGGACCGGCCACGATTCGCAAGAAGACTCAGTTCGCCATCGAGCAGAAACTCGGCGGCGTCATGGTGTGGGAGATCGGTCAGGACGCAAAGGGCGATGCGTCACTGTTGCGCGTCATCGACGAGGCCAAGACCGGCGCGAAGCGCCTACCGAAATGAAGCAGCTCGTTCAGTGCGGGCGTCGCCAGACTACGAGTTGCTCGCGCGAATCGGCATCGGTGGCGCGGTGGACGTGCAGGACGACCGAGTCGCGCGAGGCCGTTTCTGCGAGGGCCTGCTTCAGGTCATCGAGGCTCGCAACCGGCTTACGCCCGACAGCTTCGAGGACGTCGTTCGGCTCCAGGCGATGGCCGAGCGAGCTGTCTGCGTCGATCTTCAAGATCAGCAGTCCGCGCGTCTCGGGTTCGTAGCCGAGTTGTTCGGCGAGGTCTTCATCGAGCGGAACGACGGTCAGCCCCATCGGCCTTACCGGTACACCGAACTCCGATTTGGCCGGGGCCTGGCTGGTCGGTGGCATCTCCGTGCGATCGGCCAGAATGATCGTCAGCATGGTCTTGCGACCGCCCCGCCAGACGACAACCTGAATCCGCTTGGCGATCGGTGACAGGCTGACGAGGTTGATGAGGTGATCGTGATCCTGCACGTCGGTGCCGTCGAAGTTGAGCACCACGTCATCGAATTGCAGCCCGGCGCGCGAGGCGGGTGAGTTCGGGAAGACCTCGTTGATCCGCGTCCCCGTCGCCCGGTCCAGCTTCAGTTTGGTGGCGATCTTGTTGTCGAACTTCTCATCCAGTTTGACGCCGATCCACGCGCGATGAACGATGCCGTGTTCGAGCAACTGGTCCATGACGCGCTGGGCGAGATGGCTCGGGATGCTGAAGCCGATCCCTTCGTTGCCGCCACTGGACGACGCGATCGCCGTGTTGATGCCGATGACCCGTCCCTGCAGATCGATCAGCGGACCGCCGCTGTTGCCGGGGTTGATCGCCGCGTCGGTTTGCAGGAAGTCCTGATTGAGTACATCCGACGACTGTCCGAGTTTCAGTTGGCGGCGGCCCTTCGCGCTGATGATGCCAAACGTGATCGAGCGACTCAGCCCGAACGGGCTTCCCATTGCGAGGACCATGTGGCCGATGTCGAGCTTCTGGCTGTCGCCCCACTTGGCCGCCGACAGATTCGAGGCGTTGATCTTCATCACCGCGATGTCGGTGGACGGGTCGGCCCAGACTCGCTCGGGCTGAATCACGCGGCCGTCGTGCAGTTGGATCGAGATCGATTCGCGTGCCGTCTTGTCGATCACGTGTGCATTCGTCACGACGAAGAAGCCACTGGCCTTGGCACTGGTGAGGATGACGCCGGAACCGGTCTCCTCTTCCTCCCCCTTGCCCGGGATGCGGCGTACGCTTTGGATGTGGACGACGGCGGGAGTCGTCACGGCAGCAACCTTCGCCAGCAGCGTGCTTCCCTCCTGCAGCGCCGATCCGTCCTGGCTGATCTCCCGGTACAGCCGTTCGACGGTGGTGGCATCGAGGTGCTCGGCGTGGACCACCCGGCCCAGGTTCAGCGAACCGAAGTTCGCCCCCAGAACCAGGCCCACCAGCAGCATGCCTCCACACATCAGAATGGTCGTCGACTTTCGCATGGCTTTGCCTTACGGATGAGCGGCGGCAAGCAAATCGTCCTGGTCTGCCCAACCGACAACCCTGAATCGATGGCATCCTGCCGATGATCGGAACGAGCGTAACTCCGCGGAAAGTTACCACGGTTCCCGACGTCCTCCTAGCCGATCCCGTTTGAGTTCGGCAGAACCTGCCTGCGAGTCGACTCTTTCTACGCGCGGCCATGCAGCCCGTTCGAACGGCCTCGACGGTTGTTGCGTCAAGCAGCAAACCGGTCTGTCGAGTGAGTTTGGCGGCGATCGGAGGCAGATCACCATGAACGGTCGCGCCGGTCCTGTCGACTTTGTCAGGATTCCATGTCAGGGGTCGGGGGTGAGGAGCGATGAAGTGGCGAGCTGCATCACGCGTCAGACTGATCGAGCGGGCCGTCGTGAGGCAACGGGCCACTTCCCGCATGGGCACCGTGACCTGATCCGCCCCTCACCCCCAGCCCCTCTCCCCAAAGGGGCGAGGGGAGCAGGAATCCCACTTGGTGCCAAGCTGGCTGATTCGGTTGTGGCTTGATAAGAAGATCACGTACTCGCAATATCGCGATTCCTGAGGTTCTGATCATGCTGCTTGTGGAACACGACTCCGGTGTTGTCCGGCTGACGCTGAATCGGCCCGAACGGCGGAATGCGCTGTCCGAGGCGATGCTCACCGAACTGGGGGGGGCTCTCAATCGAATCGCGGCGGATCGCGCGGCGCGCGTCGTGGTCCTGGCGGCGGCCGGGCCGGTCTTCTGTTCGGGACACGATCTCGGCGAAATGGCCGGGCGAAAGAAAGCCGACTATCAAGCACTGTTCGAGCGCTGTTCGAGTGTCATGCAGCAGATCCGGCGGTTGCCTCAGCCGGTCATTGCGCGTGTGCAGGGACTCGCCACGGCAGCCGGTTGCCAGTTGGTGGCCACTTGCGACTTGGCCGTAGCCGCCACCGAAGCTCGCTTCGCCACTCCGGGCGTGAAGATCGGACTCTTCTGCACGACGCCGATGGTTCCGCTGGTGAGAAGCGTCCCGCCGAAAGTCGCGATGGAAATGCTGCTGACCGGAATCCCGATCTCGGCCGAACGGGCGCTGACTGTCGGACTGATCAATCGCGTGGTCGCAGCCGATCAACTCGACGCGAGCATCCGCGAACTGACCGACGCCATCGTGGCGAGCAGTCCGCTGACGCTCAGCCTCGGCAAGCGAGCCTTCTACGATCAACTGGCCCTCGACGAACCGACCGCCTACGACCGCGCGACGGGCGTGATGACTGAGAACGCGATGCAGCACGACGCCCAGGAGGGAATCACCGCGTTCCTCCAGAAGCGACCCCCGCAGTGGACCGGCGAGTAGCAGCCTTTGCCAAATCTCAAGAACCAAAAACCAAACGAACTCCAAATCTCAAAGACCAAATGCCAAACAAGCGTCAGACTCCAAGTTCCAGACCTCACACAAACACAATCCCGCAAGGTGTTTCGTATTGAGATTTGGAATTTGGAGTTCGTTTGGTCTTTGGTACTTGTGATTTTTCTTGGTTGCGTCTTCGCCGCTTGAGGAACAGGGTGTGACATGCCTTTGATTGGTTTCGACGATCTCTATCGGTTTGCGGATGAGTTGCCTGCGCCGCTGCCCGTCGTGGCGGCGGGAGGAGTCGATCCGACCGTTCTTGAAGCGCTGGCGTTGGCTCACCGGCGCGGGTGGGTCGAGCCGGTGTTGACTGGCCGAGCGGACGACATCCGCCAACTGGCTCATGATCTGAACATCGACCTCACCGGCTTTCGGCTCGTCGATGCCGACGATGCGGCCGTCGCCGCGGTCGCCGAAGTGAAAGCCGGTCGCGCGCGGCTGCTCATGAAGGGACAGATCGCCACGCCATCGCTCATGAAAGCCGTGCTGGCTCGCGACACGGGGCTGCGGACGAACCGCTGCATCTGTCAGGTCGTGCTGATGGAAATTCCACGAGATCGGCGGCGGTTTCTGCTGTCCGACACAGGCATCACGATTCAGCCGACGCTCGACCAGAAGGCGGACATCTTGCAGAGCATGGTCGAAATGGCGACCACGTTGCGCGAGGCAGACTCATCGAGCCTGCCGCGTGTCGCCGTGTTGTCCGCGACCGAGAAGGCGACCGAGGCGATGCCCGACACGCTCGAAGCGGCCGAGCTGACTCGACGCAACAGAGCGGGTGAGTTTCCTGGCGGCGTGGTGCAGGGCCCGCTGTCGTTTGATCTGGCGTATGCGACCGATGCCGGCGAGAAGAAGCGGATCGAAGGGAGCGTCGTCGGCGCGGCCGATGCGATGCTGTTCCCCGACCTGCTGTCCGCCAATCTGACCGTGAAGGCCATCATGTACACCGCCGACTGCCGATTTGGAGGCGTGCTCTGCGGAACGGCCTGCCCGGTGGTGTTCATGTCACGAGCCGACACAACCACGACGCGGTTGAACTCGCTGGCACTCACGCTGCGGATGCTGACGCGGTGAGCCGGACCTCACGCTGTAAAGACTGAAGTCCGGCTCAGCTTTGTTAGCCGGACTTCTCTCCGAGAGGACACCTTTGGTGGGAAGTCCGGCTTTCAGAAAAACCGGACTTCGATCGCCCCTCACCCCCGGCCCCTCTCCCCAGAGGGGCGAGGGGAGGAAGAATCGTGGAGATTCGAGTTGGCCAGTGTCTCCAGTCTCTCGACCATCTCGCGGTGATGGCGGCTGGCCTGACGGACGTAGTGTTCGAGCGAGGCCTTCAGTTGAGGAGCTTCGTCCAACGGTTCGGCATCGAGGAACGACTGCACTTCGCTCAGTCCCTCGTTCAGTTCGCCGAGCAGTTCTCGATGGCGGGTCGCCAGTTCGACGATGGCCTTG
This sequence comes from Planctomycetota bacterium, assembly GCA_038040225.1. GTDB lineage: Bacteria > Planctomycetota > Planctomycetia > Planctomycetales > Planctomycetaceae > Schlesneria. The sequence continues at coordinate 105,643 of JBBPIS010000001.1, read as the reverse complement.
CTCGGGACAACCGCGTCCGGCTCGGGCGACGTCGCATGCGAGGCGATTGAGCCCATCGCGCCGAACGCGGCCGCCGTCACTGTCACGCGGAAGGGACCGAGTTGCAGCACATCGCCGATATCGAGTGATGTGAAGCTGACGGGACGGCCGTTGACCAGCGTCGTCCCCTGACCGGCGAGGTCGATCAGCCAGCAACCCGATGGCGTCCGAAGGAGGCTTGCCAGCACGAGCGGCATGTCGGGATGGTTGAGTCTCAATTTGCACTGCGAGCCGCGGCCGATCAGCGTCACCGGGCGATCGACCGGCCACTGGTTGTCGCTCTGTTCGACTCCGTCAAACTTCAGCCGAACCTGCGGAAATTCAACGGCCAGTTGCGGCGAACGGTCGAGCGGACTGAACGCGGGGGCCGAGTCTGACTCCTCTCCGATGATCGTCAAACGGCACGGGCCGAATTGCAGTGGCTGACGCTCGACCCACGGATTGGCTTTCGGTGTGCGTCGGCCGGGTCGCGGACCGGCTTCGGCGACGAGGTCGGTGCAAAACAGATGACCCGCCACCCATTGCAGGTACACCTGACGCGAACTGACATCGAAATGATCGAGTTGCAGGTCACAATCAGGATCGCGTCCGATCAGCAGGAACGGGCGATCGAGATCCAGCCGCACGGGCTGAGCCACCCCGGGAAACTCGACCAGCAGATGCATTCCGCGCCGACCCTGACACTCGCGGAAGAGCTGTTCGCGCGCGGAGTCGAGGGCCGCCACATCGAACTCGGTCTCGATGCCGGTCGCGGTGAGCTGCGATTCATCCGCCGCGTCCCTCACCAACTCACCGCCGTTCACAGCGGAGGACTGGGACTGAAGCAGCATCAAACGGCGGCGGCGTTGCAGGGCCATTGCGTCGCGCACGGCAGGGGACTCCAGCGGGACATTCTTCCGGTGGGAGGCTCCACTCCGTCGGAAGCACAAACCACCAAGATGACTCTGCCCCACGATCCGGCCTCTGTCAACCTGGCCCGAGCTTGGCGCAGGAACCTGCCGATACGACGGCAACGATTCGCCGGGTTGATCCAGTTGCCCTGACACGTCAAAGAATGAAAGAGGCCCGGCAACCAACAGGCTGCCGGGCCTCAGTATGTGCTACGAATCAGAAGTCTCCACCGCCCCCAAAGTCGCTGCCACCGCTGGAATCTCCGCCGCCGCCGAAGTCACCTCCGCCGAAATCGGTCCCGCCGTCAAATCCGCTGTCAGACGAGCCGGACCCCGAATCGAGCCCGGTGCTACCCGACGAGTCATTCGAGCCGAACGTGTCTCCGGTTGCATGCGACTCGCCACCCGAAGCGTGTCGGCCGGAGAACTGGTCGTACATCCAGTTGCCCGCCATCGCCCCGAAGATGCCGCCGGTCAAGCTGCTCATGAAGCCTCCACCACCTCCGCCTCCGCCGTAGCCACCGGAGCCGTAGCCTCCCGCACCGCTGCTTCGTCCACCGCCGAACAGTCGGCTGATGAGAGACACCACAAAAATTCCGCCAACGACAAACATCAGCACGACCAAAACTCCAGTCCAACCCGACTGCTGAGGTGCGGGCATGGGAGTTTGATGTCCCGGAGCGTGATTCGGCGACGCTGGAGTGACATGGCCGATTCGCTTCGATTCGTGAGTGGCCGGAGCAGCCGTTGATGTCTTGGCCTTCGCGTGACTCAGACCACCAAACGCCGTCGACAATTGAGCGACGGCTTCGGTGAGGGCCATGTCGTACTCCTTTGCCTTCATGCGCGCGAGCAGAACCTCTTGCACAGCCTTCGCCTGGGTGTTTCCAAACCCCGCTTTCTGAAGTGGATTCCCGACCCAAACGTTGAGATGCGACGGTTCACGGCAGATGAGCATCACGATGCCTCGGGATTTCGTCGCCTCGGCTCGTTCAAACACCCATTTCGAGAAGAACGCATCCCGTTGCTTGGACTCCATCTTTCCGACCGCATCGACCTTGTCGGCGGGAACGGCGGCAAAGGTCTCGATGCGAACCTCGTGGCCCGACTTCTTTTCGAGATCACGGATCGATTGGTTCGCCGTGGCGAGGGCTTCGGCACTGAAGAACTTGGCTCCATCCGAAATTTCGGCGGCCCGAACTGCTGTCGGCGCGAGGCACAACAACGCGGCCAGCAATCCGGTCGTCACGATCGAGTTCATTCGTCTACGCAACATGGCGACTGTTCCTCCAAGCAAAGTTGACCACCCCAGTGAAAGCCGCGCTCTCATGATGTGGCCATCGTAACGAAACGACATCGTTACGGATCACAATCCGAATAAAGTTGTTCCGCCGCACCTCGTAGCAGCGGTTTTCGTGCCACTCGTCCCACGAGGGCGAATTTCGTTACAGAGTCATTCTTTCCGCATGTCGACTGGCCGTCGAGCAGATTGTTTGGTCGATCAACGTGCCAAGTGGCGGCGCAGCGACTAGAATCCGACCGGCATTGTCTCTGGCCGGTCACTCAAACCTTTGAAGCAGCCACAACATGGATTGGATCGCGATTGTCTCCCGATGGACTCATGTCGGCACTGCCATTGTGCTCGTCGGCGGAACCTGTTTCCTGCGGTTCGTACTCGCCCCGGCGGCGGCTCAACTTTCCGATGCTGAGCATTTGAAACTCAAAGAGCTGGTGATGAAGACGTGGAAAAAGTTCGTGCACGCCGGAATTGGTCTGTTTCTGGCGAGCGGTTTCTACAACTACCTTGTCGTTCAGGCCCCCCTTCATCAGGGTCAGAAACTCTACCATCCGCTCATCGGAACCAAGATTCTTCTTTCGCTCGGAATCTTCTTCATCGCGTCGGCCCTAGTCGGCCGGTCCAAGACTTTCGAGGGAATGCGTCGGAACTCCAAATTGTGGCAAAGCGTCCTACTTGTGCTCGCTGCCGTGGTAGTCGGCATTTCCGGCTTCGCCAAGGTGGCACTTCCTCCGAATCCCGTTGTGCAACAAACGGCGTCACGCTGACACCGCAGTCGGTTCCTTGAGCACCACTTTGAGAGATCACGACGCTGTCGCGTTCGGTACTCCGAGCGTTGTAGTGGCTCTGGGCAGGAAATGCCCAAACCTCACAGGTGGCGGGTGACCGAGTGAGCAGGATGCAACGGCGGCGCGTCTCGTTTCGCTGGATTGGGCGACCGGGAAAGGATTGTGCGTTGTCTGACAGCCCGGTCGATAACGCAGTGTCCGGGCAGGCGATGCGGTCCGATCGACCTTGCCATCCGGTCCAACTTTTTTTCCTCAATGCGAACATTTTGTCTGATCTTTGTGTCCCGTTTCCGCGTATGAGATGGCAGGTTCGATTGGCGGGCTCGCCGCATGCCAGACATAACCATCCATGACCGGCGAGTTCGAGATCCGGTAACCAACGGCACTGGCTTTGCAACTAATGATTTGCCGCGAATGTTCGCTGTCAGATTGACAATCGCCCGGCCGCACTTCCGTGTGGCGACGATTTGCGGCCGGTTCGGTTTTGAGCCGAATTCGGCCGACAGGAGGTAACATCATGTCCCGCTACCGCAACCCCGCAATGAAGCAACTGCGAGATCAACAGATCAAGTTCGCGCCGCGCGAGGCGCGACTCAAGCAGATCGACCGCGCCGAGCGTTTGTTGAACGAATTGCAACCCGATACCAGCCTCGGCTATCCCGAACTCTGCGAGAAGATCACCAGCTACCGGGGAGAGATGTATCCCGACTTGGTCCTGACCGGGGATGAAGCCGTACACGACCTGCGCTGCTTTGTCGAAGACTTGTCCGACAGTGCAGACATTCCGGCCGAGAATGCCGGCGAAGAGGTCTGGACTGTGGAAGACGTCAGCCGGCGCTACAACGTCTCGACGAAGACTGTTTCGCGCTGGCGTGACCGCGGACTTGTCAGCCGCCGCTTTCGGTTTGGCGGGCGGAAGCGGGTTGGCTTCCTCAAATCGTCGATCGAGCGGTTCGTGAGCAAGCATTCGGACGAAGTCGATCGCGGCACCAACTTCAGTCAGTTGTCGCTCGACGACCGGGAGCAACTGATCCAACGGGCGAGGCGGCTGGCCCGTGCCGGTGGCTGTCCGACAGAGATCAATCACCGACTGGCCCGCAAGTTTGGCCGCTCCCCCGAAACCGTGCGTTACACCCTCAAGAACTTCGACAAAGAGCATCCGGAAACGGCCGTGTTCCCCAACGCCTCCCTCCCGCTGACCGCCGAACAGAAGCGAGAAATCTATCGCCGCTTCAGCCGCGGCGTCGCCGTGGAGACGCTCGTTCGCGACTTCCATCGGACGCGCACCAGCATCTACCGGCTGGTGGCGGAAGTTCGGGCCGAGTTGATGTTGCACCAGCCGATCGACTTCATGGATGCCCCCGAGTTTCACGACGCCAACGCCGAGAAAAAGATTCTCGCCCCTCCGCCTGCCACGGATCGCAAGACGGCGCCGATCAAGGCTCCCCCCGGACTGCCCCCTTATCTCGACAGCCTGTACGCCATCCCGCTGTTGACCAAGGAGGAAGAGGTCTACTACTTCCGAAAGATGAACTATCTGAAGTGCCGTGCAGCAGAACTCCAGAAGGGGCTCGATCCGGTTCGTCCCAAGACGCGCGACATGGATGAGATCGAACGCTTGCTACACCAGGTCGGCGAGGTGAAGAACTTCCTGATTCGGAGCAACCTGCGGCTGGTGGTGTCGATCGCCAAGAAGCACATGAAGCCCAACGTCAGCTTTTTTGAGATGGTCAGCGACGGCAACATGTCTCTGCTGCGAGCCATCGAGAAGTTTGACTATATGCGCGGCTTCAAGTTCTCGACGTACGCCAGTTGGGCGATCATGAAGAACTACGCCCGGTCGATCCCGGCCGAGTACACGCAGCTCGATCGCTTCCGCACGGGGACCGACGAGATCTTCAGCAATTCGTCCGATCGGCGGACCGACGGCTTGGCGGATGAAGTCATCAACCACAAACAGCATGAAGCCCTGATGGGCATCCTGTCGCAACTGCCGACGCGCGAACGGGACATCATTGTGTCGCGGTACGGCTTGAGCGAAGGAGCGGGCCCGCAGACACTCGAGCAGGTCGGTATGAAGCTCGGCGTGACAAAGGAGCGGATCCGGCAACTCGAAGCGCGAGCCCTCGAAAAGTTGCGCAAGATCGCCGAGACCGAACACCTGGACGTCCCGGGGATCTGATCGCCGAACGCGGGGCGGGCTTCCAGCCTGCCCGTCAATCTTCCACACCTCGGTTGCCCGACGCAGCCGAGGTGCTTTCGTTTCCGCGTCTCCGTCCCCTCGTGATCGTTTGCGGTGAGCCGCGCGGTGCCTCATCATCTTCGCGCCGCCTCTCCTCCATAACTGCCAGGGCTACTCATGCGAGTCTATCTCGACAACGCCGCAACCAGCTTCCCGAAGCCGACGGCGGTGTACGACGCCGTCGATGCGTATCAGCGGAAGATCGGCGTCGCCGTCGGACGCGGATCGTACGGCGAGGCTCTCGAAGCACAGCGGATCGTCGATCGCTGCCGCCAGCGCGCCGCATCGTTGTTCGGTGCCGAGAGTCCAAGCCGAATGGTCTTCACCTACAGCGGCACCGACGGCCTGAACCTGGCGTTGCTCGGGCTCTGCCGTCCCGGCGATCACGTTGTCACCAGCGTACTCGAACACAACTCGGTGCTGCGGCCGTTGAGGTGGCTGCAAGAGCGGCGCGGAATTGACATCACCTTTGTCGCACCCCGAGCCGACGGCCGCATCGAACCGACCGACGTGCGAGACTGCCTGCGCCCCGAGACTCGACTGGTTGCGATCCTGCACGCTTCCAACGTGACCGGTGCGGTCCAGCCGATGGCCGAAATCGGTGAACTCGCGCGGCGGAACGGTTCCCTCGTGCTGGTCGATGCGGCCCAAACGGCGGGTCACACGACGCGAGATATCTCGCGGCTGCCCGTCGACGTCATCGCGTGTCCCGGTCATAAAGGGCTGCTCGGGCCACTCGGCACGGGACTGGTCTACTTGCGGCCGGGTCTCGAAGACCAATTGGATTGTTACCGGCTGGGCGGAACTGGCACTCACAGCGAGGACGATCACCAGCCGATGCAGATGCCGGATCGATACGAATCAGGCAACCACAACGCTCCGGGTCTGGCGGGATTGGAGGCGGGACTGGCATTTCTTCAGAGCCAGACCATTGAAAAGATCCGCAGCACGGAGGCCGAACTGACGGGGTTGCTCGTCGAGGGATTGCGATCCCTGCCCCGAGTCACCGTCTACGGACACGCCTCCCCGCAGACGCCGCATGTCGGCGTGGTGTCATTCAACATCGAAGGCTTTGCTCCGCACGAAGTCGCCTCGATTCTCGATGAGTCGTTCGGCGTTCAGGCTCGCGCCGGACTGCACTGCGCACCGGGAGTTCATCGCTGGCTGGGGACGCTCGACGGCGGGGGAACAGTCCGATTCAGTGTCGGCCGATTCACGACGGCCGGCGAGATCGACCATGCCCTCGCGAGCGTCCGCGAACTGGCGGACAGTCAATAGCACCGCGTCCTTTCTTGACGGCGGTTGCCTCAGTATTCTCTCGCCACTTCGTTCGACCAACCCCTTCGCGGAGGATCGCGTTCATGCTTGCCGCCGTCTCCAACTATCTCGACCAGCACGCCGATCGGTTTCTCGAAGAACTGAAGGACTTTCTGCGGATCCCGACCGTCAGCGCGGACCCCGAATGCAAGCCGCACCTGCGTCGCGGTGCCGAATTCGTCCACCGGCAGCTCGCCGGTTTGGGGATGAAGGCCGAGATCGTGCCGACCGCCGGGCATCCGATTGTTTACGCCGAATGCCTCGAATCGCCCGGTGCTCCGACGGTGATGGTCTACGGTCACTACGACGTTCAGCCCCCCGACCCGCTCGATTTGTGGACGACTCCGCCGTTCGAGCCGACGGTCCGCGACGGCTGCCTCTACGCGCGAGGTGCTACCGACGACAAGGGGCAGGTCTTTACGCACATCAAGTCGGCCGAAGCGTGGCTGCGCACGGTCGGCAAGCTTCCGGTGAACCTCAAGTACGTGATCGAGGGCGAGGAAGAGGTCGGCAGCCGGAACCTCGAAGATTTCCTGCACGCGCACAAGGACCGCTTGAGTTGCGACGTGGCGGTCGTCAGCGACACGAGCCAGTACGCGCCGAACCAGCCGGCCATCACGTATGGCCTGCGTGGAATTCTCGCTGTCGAGGTGACAGTCACCGGCCCGAAGAAGGATTTGCACTCGGGCGTCTTCGGCGGCGCGGTGATGAACCCGGCAACGGGCCTCGCGCGGATGATCGCCTCGCTGCACGATGACAACGGCCGAGTCCGCATCCCCGGCTTCTACGATGCGGTCCAAAAACTCTCCGACGCCGAACGACAACAATTCCGCGACCTGAACTTCGACGAAGCGGCTTTCAAAGCGGAACTCGGCATCACCGAGGTCTTCGGCGAGGCTGGCTTCACCACACTCGAACGGCGATGGACGCGACCAACCTGCGAAGTGAACGGCCTCGTCAGCGGCTACACGGGCGTCGGGCCGAAGACCATCGTGCCGTCGAAGGCGACGGTGAAGATCACCTGCCGACTGGTGCCGACTCAAAACCCGCACCTGCTCACCGAGGCGTTGCATCTGTACCTGAAGGCCCAGTGTCCGCCATCGCTCTCGTTCGAGTTCACCAGCTACCACGGCTGCCCGGCGTTCGTGTTTGATCCGACCAGTCCCTACATCGAAGCGGCGGCCGAGGCCATCCGCGAAGCATGGGGAGTTGACCAAGTGCGACTGATTCGCGAGGGCGGTTCGATCCCTGTCGTGCAGACCTTCAAGGACGTGTTGGGCGTCGATACACTCCTGCTCGGCTGGGGCCAGAACACGGACAACCTGCACAGCCCGAACGAACATTTCAGTGTCGCTGACTTCCACCGCGGAACGAGAGCCAGCGCGAGCCTGTGGGCCAAACTCGCGGCGATGCAAGACGGTGACTCGTCGCCGTCGGCCGCGAACATTTGCTGAAGATCACCTCTCTACTGACTCAAATCGTCAGGCAAGCCGCTCACTTTCATGGATTGATGGACTCACGATGCTCGACCTTCAGTTTGTTTGTGACAATCTCGAAACCATCCGGGCGAACTGTCTGCACCGGCATGTCGAGGCGGACCTCCACGGGATCGTTTTGCTGCGGGATCGGCGGTCGATGCTCATCACCGAGGTCGACAAGGTGCGGCATGAGCAGAAGGAGACGTCGGCCCTGATTCCGAAGGCGGCTCCGGCGGACAAACAGGTGCTGGTCGAGAAGGGTCGCGCGATGCGGGAGCGGATCGCGCAGCTCGATGCGGAACTGGCGGGCGTCGAAACGGAGGTCCGTGCCGCGTTGATGACGATCCCGAATCTGACTCATCCCGACGCGCCGCTCGGTGAGGAAGCGGACTCGAAGACCGTGCGGACTTGGGGGGCGATTCCGAAGTTCGACTTCAAGCCGCTCGATCACGTGGCCCTCGCCGAGAAGCACGATCTCATCGACCTGGAGGCCGGGGCGCGCGTGACGGGGAGCGGGTTCTACTTCCTCAAGAATGAAGCGGTGCTGCTGGAACTGGCTCTCACGCAGTATGCCGTTCAGAAGCTGGTGAAGCACGGGTTCACACTGCACACGACGCCGGACATGGCTCGCATGGAGATCCTTGAAGGGACGGGATACCAGCCGCGCGGGAATGAGACGCAGATTTACTCGATCGCCGGCACGGACCTCTGTCTGGTGGCAACGGCCGAAATCACGCTGGGGGGCATGCTGAGGGATCAGATACTCAACATCGACAAGCTGCCGGTCAAAGTGGCGGGCATCTCGCACTGCTTCCGGACGGAGGCGGGAGCGGCGGGGAAGGCGACGCGCGGCATCTATCGCGTTCACCAGTTCACGAAGATCGAAATGTTCGGCTTCACCGCGCCCGATGTCGCTGCGTCGGATGCCGTTCACTACGAGATCGTCGCCATCGAGGAAGAGATTTTTCAGGGACTCGGCATCCCGTATCGAGTACTCGACATTGCGTCGGGCGATCTCGGCGGCCCGGCCTTCCGCAAGTTCGACCTCGAAGCGTGGATGCCCGGCCGCGGCGAAGCGGGTGAGTGGGGGGAGATCACGTCGGCCTCGAACTGCACTGATTTCCAGGCCCGCCGCCTTGGCATCCGCTGCAAGTCGCCCGATTGGAAGGGGACGAAGTACGTTCACACACTGAACGGCACCGCGATCGCCGTCACCCGTGCGATCATTGCGATCCTTGAAAACTACCAGCAGGCCGATGGAAGCATTGTCGTACCGGAAGCCCTGCGGCTGTGGGTCGGCAAGGACAAGATTGGGTGAGTTCTCCCCGAGGAAGAAGCCCTCACCCTAACCCTCTCCCCGCCAGTATTCGTTTCTGAAGACAGGGCGGGGCGAGAGGACAAGGCAAGTCCAACAGGTTTGCTGTACCCCGCGTATGTCGCCTCGCCGTTCGACGGGTTGGTTGACCGTGTTTCGTCGCGGCTCGTACCATGCGGCCCGTCTTGAGCCTTTCTTTCCTTGATCCGCGAGCGACATTGTGACCTCTCCTTCCGAACCGACTGGCGGCAATCCGGCCAGTCCCGGTGAGCCTGCTCCCACCTCGAATGAGCCGCAATCCGCTGAGGCTTCGCTCGGCCAACCCGATGCGGAGATGAGTGCGGTGGAAGGCGCGGTGCCCGCCGTCGATGAGGGCCTGCCGGAATGGGAACCACTCACACCGGAACTGGTCGAAGACGAGGCGATTCGCGGTGACTTTGTGATCCGCTGGGCGGTCGTCGGCTTGGCACTGTTGTTTGGGGTCTCACAGATCGCCGATACGAGGACGCTGGTCCACATCAAGTCGGGTCAGTCCCTGGCGGCTCACGGTGTGTTGCCTCCCTCGAACGATGTCTTCTCGTACACCGCAAGTGATCGCCGCTGGGTGAACTTGTCGTGGCTGTTCGATCTGTTTGCGGCGGGCGTCCATGCCGTCGGCGGAGGCATCGGGCTGTCGATTGTCCAGGGAGTGCTGGCGGGAGTCGCGTTCGGATTCGTGGCGCATGCCCATCGCTCGGGGATTCGGACGTGGTGGGGATCGATCTGCGCCGTGCTGGCGCTGCTTGTCTGTTACCCCCAGATCACGATGCAGCCGGAGTTGGTGACGCTGGTCGGCCTTGCGGCGACGTTGTACATCGTGCTGCGCGCGGAGGAAACCTTCTGTGCCTCGCGGCTGATGTCGATCGTCCCTCTGATCTGGCTGTGGTCTCAGTTCGACAACCGCGCATTTCTGGGCTGGCAGTTGTTGCTGGTGTTCGCGGCGGGAGAATCGCTTCGACGTCGCGTTGCGGGCGATGAGGCCGATTCCAACCGGCGTCGCGTCTGGTGGCGAGTGGCCGGTTTGTCCATCGCCGTCGCCGTGATGCACCCGTTCCTGTGGGAGACGTGGCTGTCTCCGTGGCGGCTGTACGCGGTGGACTATCCCGCGCTCCGTCAGTTGTTTTCCAAGCCCCTGGCGAACGAACTGCCCTTCTACTCCATCCTGTACGGCATCCAATCGCTCCACTACTGGCAGTCGCTCAGTCTCAGTGCCGTCGCCGCGATCGTGCTGCTCGTCTCAACGCTCGTCGTGCTGTTTCTCAATCGCGAGCGGCTCCGTCCCGGCCATCTGTTGGCGGTGATCGTCTTCAACGGACTGGCGTGCGTGACGACTCACGAGTTGGCGGCGGCCAGTCTCGTGAATTGCGCGATCTGCGCGGTGAATGCCCAGGACTGGCATCGGCGGCGGTTTGGACAGGTCTATTCAGTCGACTGGCGTGAGTTGTTGTTCTCGCGCGGCGGGCGGGCAGTCACGGTGCTCAGTTTCTTCGCGTTGGCGTGGCTCGTCATCAGCGGACGGGTCGACGGCCCGGGCGGCAAGCGGACGGGAGTCGGCTTCGATCAGAATCTGGCGATGCAGATGGATGTCTTCCAAAAGATCGCGGCCAACAGTCTCGATGACCGTCCGTTTCACTTCGCGGTCCGTCACGGAGACCTTTCAATCTGGGCCGGACAACGGTCATTTGTGGACCATCGCGCCGGCTTGTTCTCGGGGCGAGATGATCGGGACTTGATCGGCCAGTACAACAAGACTCGCCGCTCGCTTCAGAAGGAGCGCGAGGAATTGCCGGGCAGCGGCAATGCGTCTGTCTGGATGACGACGTTCGAGAAATTCAAGATCACGCACGTGATGCCCCGTCTGACCGGGCCGAATCCCGGTCCCGATTACACAACCTTCAGCGATCTGATTTCCTCCAAGGACTGGGTTTTGACAGACCTGACGGCGGCCACGGCCGTGTTCTATCGCGACGGGACGGACGACGCGGAGCTGAAGGAATTCGTCTCGAAACATCGCGTGCAGTACGTCGAGCAGGCGTTTCGCAAGGATGTCGCCGCAATCGACACGATTCGCGAGTGGGCCAAGCCGGCGACGACTTACGACAATGTGTTTGCCTTGCGAAGGCCCGCGATTCCGGCGGGTGCCGGGACCGCTCAGCACTATGTGCAGCTGGCGGCCTCGGGCGGTGAGATTCCCATGCCCGTCCGGGCGGCCTTCGCCATGAGCGCGATCCGCGAAGCGAACGCCGGGTTGCGTGAAAACCCCCAGTCGCCCGATGGATACCGCCTGCTGGGGGTGGCTCATCTGATTCTCGACCGGATCGAGTCGGGTGTGATGGCCGAATCCAAGACCCCCTGGTCGGGGCTCTACCGCTACTACCAGGCGATCGCAGCCTTGCAGCAGGCGGCCATGCTCCAGCCCCACGATGTCGATGTTCGGTACGACCTGCTGTCCCTGTTGGAAAAGACGCGGCGCAGTGATCTGGCGTTGGAAACGGTGCGGCAGATCAAGCAGCTTCAGCCGTTCACGCCGAACTCGACCGACATGCAGCGTCAACAGCGGGAGAGACTGCTCAACACGGAACTCTCGCTGGAAGACATCGTGGCCAAGATTGACGAGATGACACAACAGGCTCTCGCCGCAAACACCGACCGGTTCCAGGTGGCTGCGGCGGCCTTTCAGGCGGGGGGAGTGCTGACAGCGATCCGAACGCTCGAAGAAGACGCCGTGTACAAGGAGCAAAACATCGCCGCCAAGACAATGCTCGGGACATGGTTGTTGGAGGCCGGCCGGGTGCGTGAGGCTCATGAAACACTCGATGCGGTCGAACAAATTTCAGCGGCGGGAGGGGCACCCGGGTGGCGCGACGCGGTCGCGGTGTCCGCATTGACCAACGCCGACTATCCCCGTGCGATACGACTCTGGCGCGATCAGGCACGCGTGACAGAAACAAGTGCCGGCGAGGCCAGCCTGATGACATTGCCCTTCCTGACGCTCAATCCGTACTGGCTCGGAGCCGATCAGTATCCCCTGACTCACACGGTGGCGGCGGCGCAGCTTCTGGAGGGCTCTCTGGGTGAGGTCACCGCGTTGCGATTCCAAATTGCCATGTCTCAACTGGAATCGGGCGATTGCACCGGTGCAACTCAGACCCTCCGCCAGGCTGTTGAGCGCGATCCCGCCTCTCCGATTCGGCCGCTGTTGCGATTCTATCTCTTGTGTACGACCAACGAATTGATCGATGAAAAGACAACCACCAACAACACGATCGAAGAGTTTGATTCTCTGTCGGTCGAGGCACCGGCAAAGGACAAATGACCAACCGTGGGGAGGTGGATTTCCGGCCCGTTGGGCCGGAAATCCGCTTCTACTCGGCAACCTCTTGACCGAAGGACAGTCGCATTTGCTGGTCCTTCTCCGGCTGCTGCAGTTCCTTGAACAACAGGCTCGGTTGAATGTCCTGATTGTTCTGGTACTTGCTGCCGCTGCGGTACTCGTTGATCACACCTTGAAGCGTGTGATAGAAGATCTGGCAGATCGGCAGCCCGGGATAGATGCGGATCGGATGAACCGCGAACAACTCGAGCGTCCAGTAACCGCAGAAGCCGACATCGCCGAAACCCGCCGTGACATGGACGAACAGACCCAGGCGACCGACCGACGAACGGCCTTCCAGCATCGGAACGAAGTCGTGCGTCTCCGTCCGCTCGATCGTGCGGCCGAGGTAAAGCTGACCCGGATGCAGCACGAAGCCTTCGGGCGGAATGATGTGCCGCCGATAGCGGTTCGGTCGCCGTACGTCGAGTATGATTTCCTCGTACACGATCAATTCGTCGTGCAAACGCAGGTTGTAGCTGTTGGGGTTGAGCTGCTTCTCATCGAACGGTTCGATGACAATGCTCTTGCCCAACTGCGACTTGATTTCATCGCCGGTGAGAATCATCGATGAACGTCGTGGCGGAGGGGTGAGGAAATGGTCCGACGGAACGCCCGCCCACCTTACGGGCCGTTCGAGCGGGATGCAACCACAGGACGGCTGCCAATCCGGGTCGGTCACGAATCGACTCGATTCCACGGAGCCGCTGCCCCCTTTGATTTCGCGGGGCGAACAGTTCTACTCCCGCCAGTGTTTTGCGGGTCGTTCGCACCGGAGGCGGCACGGCGGCAAGTCGTGGAAGGGATGGTGACATGGTCTACTTGAATCGCATCTACACGAAGAGCGGCGACGGCGGCGAGACGTCGCTCGGCGATGGTCGTCGGGTTCCGAAGACCGATCTGCGGATCAGGGCCTACGGCGGCGTCGATGAGTTGAACTCGGTCCTGGGGCTGGTGATGGCGGCTCGGCCGACCGACGAATTCGCGCGGAGGCTGACCCACCTTCAGAACGATCTGTTCGACGTCGGAGCCGATTTGTGCGTCCCAGAGTCTGACGAACCGCCCGCCCACACTCCGCTCCGCGTCACGGAGGCCCAGGTCGAACAGCTCGAACACTGGATTGATGCGGCCAACGAGCGGCTGTCGCCTCTCACCAGCTTCATCCTGCCGGGCGGATCGGCCATCGCGGCGCATCTGCATCACGCGCGAACCGTCTGTCGCCGGGTCGAGATCGGGGTGTTGGAGCTGGCCGCGCACGAGCGCGTCAATCCACAGGTCGCGATCTATCTGAATCGACTCTCCGACCTGCTGTTCGTCCTGGCGCGAGCCGCCAACGACAATGGACGCGATGACGTGCTGTGGATTCCCGGCGCGAATCGAACCTAATCCTCAAGGCAGCAGGTCGGATACGTTGAGCGCCACAGCCATCGCGCCATCAAGGCGCAATTCAACCGTTTGCCCCGGTTGGAAGACGAGCGACTGCCGATAACACGGTTCGGAAATCGGACCCGACGGCTGACGAAACACTTCGAGACGGCGGTCGCGCAGATTGACAACCCAGTACTCGACAATTTCGGCTCGCGCGTAGAGCCGGGCCTTGTCGTGGAGGTCTTGAGTCAGAGTCGAATCACTCACTTCGATGGTCAACGCCAGGTCGGGTGCTGTCGGATGACCGGACGTCCGACGCGTTCGTCGCACCACCGCCAGATCCGGCTCCGGCTCGCTGTCACTCGTGGTAATCGGCAATTGCACACGAACGCGCCAGCCGGGTGGAAGAACTCGTTGCAGCAGCTCGCTCAGCGATTCAATCGTGTCGGCATGGAGGGGGCTGTGAGTCGTCTTGGGCACCAGGCAGCCTTCGAGCAGTTCGATGCGTTCGTTCTCTCCCAGCAGGCCGACATCCGACAAGCGGTGATAATCATCGACGCTGAACCGCACAACCGGGTACGGCGGTGGCAACGCAGACAGTGGTGGAATGGCAACAGACATGGTTGACTCACGTCGGAACTCGGGCGGGCTCCAGTCACGGTAATCCAAAAGGGAGGCGGACGAAAGATCGAAGCCGTCTTTGTTCATGCAGCGCCGGAATTGCCCCGGCGATTCAGACGACGCTCACACCGGGTACTCGCTCGCGTCCATCTTCGGATCGTTCTTCACGTCGATCAGACGCCAGCAGTACCACGAGGCGACCGTGCGATACGGCGCCCACGGTTCGGCGATGGCGTGGCTGCGATGCTTGTCGGGCAACTCGGGCAGGTCATACAGATCGCGGATCGAGGATCTCACGCCAAGATCGTCGTGCGGGAAGACGTCGAGTCTTCCGAGCGAGAACATCAGGAACATCTGCGCCGTCCAGCGGCCGATCCCCTTCACTTGAATCAGATGTTCGATCGCCTCTTCGTCCGGCAGACGTCCGATCCGATCGAGCCGCAGGCGACCGTCGAGCGTTCGTTCGGTGAGATCCCTCAGATAACGAACCTTCTGCCCCGACAAGCCGACCGAGCGGAGTTGCTCGTCCGTCACGCGAGCCACGGCGTCCGGCGCGACCTTGTCCGGTTTCAGCAACTCATCGAGCCGCAGCCGGATCGACCGCGCGGCCTTGGTGGAAATCTGCTGTGACAGAATCGATCGCACCAGCATCCCAAACCGATCCCGATTCAACTTCAGTGTGAACGGACCGGCTTTGACGATCAGGCTTCCCAGGACGGGATCGGCCCGTCTCAAATGGCGTATCGCGTCACGAATCTGTTCAGAGGTGAATGGCATGAGTGAGAGAGTAGCGTAATTCTTGGGCGTTAGCCCTCTTGTCGATTTCGGAGCGGGGTGGCGTCAGCCCCCTGGCTTGTGAAAGGTTGATGGTCAGAATAGAAGCGTCTTCTCTGACCATCAACCTTCAACCCTCGACCATCAACCCAACGCAGAGCCAGGGGGCTGACGCTCGAAGCCCGCAACCCATCGATGACCGGGGCAGTTGAACTCGTTCCGTCGCGGACGCACAATCTGCCGCCCGGCAACACGGCCGAGTTTGCTCGATCAATTTGCAGAGGCTCCGCATCGCATGGCCCGCCCGATCTCTCCGTTCTCGGAACATTCGCTCACCGAGTGGATTGGACTTCTGCAACAGGCGACCTCACCCGACGAACGGTATCGCGCGCTGCTGGCCGTGAAATCGCTCGGTTCGCTCGACGATGCCGTCGCGTGGAGTCGCCACTCCCTGCGCGATGCCGATTCCGCCGTCAGGGCGTTGGCCGCCAAACAACTCGGCGAAGGGAAGCGATTGCCCGCCGGCGAGGTTGCCCCGTGGAACGAGATCGCGACCGAGTTGACTGAACGGCTCGCCGACTCGGACATCGATGTGCGGTTTGAAACCGCGCGCGCCCTGGGACGAATCCGATCCGATGACGAGTCATCGAAGGGAGTCCTGCTGTCGCTGCTCGACGACGACGGCATTCAGCCGCTGATGACCGCCTCCATCGTGACGGCGCTCGGCGAGCGGTCCGACGTCGATGTCGCGCTGCTGGCTCCCCGCTATGGGATGCTGTTGTCACACGAGCAGGCGGAAGTGCGCGAGAGTGTGTCAGCCGCAGTCGCCGGCTGGGACCAGCAGGCGTCATCGCTCGTCGAGCCCTTGATGATCGCACTCGACGACGAAGAGCCGCTGGTGCGCGAGAACGCCGCACTGGCCCTCGGTCGTGCGGGAGTGGCCTCCGAGGCGATCCTCTCCGCACTGCGAACGGCTTCCACCGATGAAGACGAAGTCGTGGCGGAGGCCGCACGGGAATCGCTGCGCCGACTGGGTTAGCAGCCTGCTGAAATAGGAATGATCGTGTGCCACGGCTGTGCCAGCCGTGCGCATGTCGCGAGACTTGTGACCGTTCTCACGGCTCACAGAGCCGTGGCACAAACATCTCAACGAACCGTTAGTCTGCCGCCTGTCACCACTGAATCGGCCGGATCGTCCCGTTCGCCAGCAGTCCGCCGAACGTGATGCCGACGAGCAGGATGCCTCTCAACACCCACGGAGCCCGGTCCGGTCCGCACCATTTCACCAGGTTCTGCCCCTTGCGAGTCTGATCGAGAAACCAGCGCTCTCGAAACCAAAGCAACAGGCACAGAGCGATGATTCCCGCACCCATCGCCGTGTGCTGTGAGAACGTTGGCATGTCGAAAGCCCTCATTTCAATCTGGGGTGAGTCGGTTTTTGAATGGCATGGCACCGCTCCAGCCTTCATTTTTTGACGAGCTTCTGCAGCCGCAGTCCACCGACCTCGGCGACATACAAATTCCCGGTGGCGTCGAACGACAGCATGTGAGGCAGATTGAACTCTCCGGCAGTCGCCCCTTTCCGGCCCCAGCGTTTGCGGACCTTGCCCGACCCATCCAGACAGAGAATGTCGTTCTCACGACCCGTGGCCACGAACAGGACGCCATCGCTGTTCAGCGCGAGTCCGTACGGTGCGAAGCCGGTCCACGTCTCCAGCAGTTTGCCGTCGCGGTCGAAGATCTGAATGCGGTTGTTCTCCCGATCGCCCACGAGGACTCGGCCCTTCGCATCGACGACAACCGCGTGGGGCAGGTTGAATTCGCCCGGTGCCTTCCCCCGCGTCCCCCAAGACTTGAGCAGTTTGCCATCTGCCGAGAACTTCATCACGCGGCTGTTGCCGTAGCCGTCCGAAACGTAGAACTCGCCATCCGGACCGAAGGCCACGTCGGTCGGCTTGTTGAACTGGTCGTCTTCCACACCCGCCCTTCCGGTGCCCAACGCCAGCAGCAGCTTGCCGGTCGGATCGAACTTGAAGACCCGGTGCGTTCCGATGTCGGTCGCCCAGACGTTGTCGTCGCGATCGACTCGCAGACCATGAGCCGACTTGATCAGATCGTCTCCCCAAGATCGAAGATATTTGCCGTCGGCATCGAAGCAGATGAGCGGGTGCTTGCCGCGATGAAACAGATAGATCTCGCCCTTGCGACTCACGGCCACTGCGGAACACGCCCCCAACGTCCAACCATCCGGCAGCGTCAGGAACTCCGTCGTGGGCTGAAAGTCGATGGCGTCATCGGCTCGCGCCGGACCACGCACACCGAACAGCGAACTGCCCAGCATCAGGTAGAGCAATGCGGTGCGGTTGAATCTCATCGCCTCGTCACCTTTCCATACGACCAACGTTTCGAGTCATGTCGGCCGGGGACAAGCCCCCGAGCGTTTGAGCGGACATTCGTCAGCTCGTCGAATTCGATGTGATGTTTCCCAGCGTCATTTTGACCTGCTGTTCGACCATCGATCGGTACTTGCCGTCCTTCGACATGAGCTGCGAGTGCGTTCCCGTCTGGCTGATGCGACCGTTTTCGATGACCACGATCACGTCCGCTCCGGCGATCGTGCTCAGACGGTGAGCGATCACGAAACTGGTGCGGCCCTTCATCAGTGGAACCAGGCTCTGCTGAATCAGTCGCTCGCTGTCCGTGTCCAGATTGCTGGTTGCCTCGTCCAGAATCAGTAGTTTCGGATCGGCGAGGATCGCGCGGGCGATCGCAAGTCGTTGCCGCTGCCCGCCACTCAGTCGCACGCCGCGCTCGCCGATGATCGTTTGCATGCCGTGGGTCATGCGATCGATGAACTCGGTCGCATTCGCGGCCTCCGCGGCGGCACGAACTTCTTCCGGCGAGGCATCGCGCCGCGCATAGCCGATGTTCTGGGCAATCGTCCCGTCGAACAGGAAGACGTCCTGCTCGACGACCCCCAGCAGCGAGCGGAACGATTCGACGTCGTAGTCGCGCAGGTCTCTGCCATCGAGAGTGACTCGGCCCGAGGTCGGGTCGTAGAAGCGGGCGACCAGGTTGCTCAACGTCGTCTTGCCCGCGCCGCTCGGACCGACCAGAGCCACCGTCTGGCCCGCCGCAACCGACAGATTGATCTCGCGGAGTGCCGGCGTGTCGGTGCCGGGATACGTGAACGACACGTTCTCAAACCCGATGTCTCCGGCGACCGAAGCCCGATCGACTCGCAGGGAATCGGCCGTCGATTGCATCTCGCGCGGTTCTTCCAACAGATCGAGCACACGATCCAATCCGCTCAGGCTGTTCTGAAATTGCGTCGCACTCGTCGCCAGCGCGGCGAGCGGTTCGAGCAGCATCAGCAGGTAAACGAGAAACATCATCAGGTCGCCGACGGTCATGTGACCGTCGAGAACCCGCCAGCCTCCGTAGAAGAGCAGCCCCGCGCTGGCGAAAGGAATCAGCGTCTCCCACACCATCTCGACAACCCGCATCCACCACCAGGCGTACAGTTCCTGGCGGGCCATCAGGTTGTTCTCGGTGGTGAATCGAGCCGCCTCGCGCTTTTGTCGGCTGAACGCCCGGACAATCCTCATCCCGGCAAACGCTTCGGTCGCGCTGGCGTCGATCAACTCCCGCTGCTTCCGAATCACTCGGAACTGCGGCCGAATGCTGTTGATCCACGCCCGATGCGTGATGAAAACCGTCGGCAACAGCAGGACGGCACCAAGCAGCATCGTCCAGTCGACCCAGGCCAGGATGATCAGACTGCCGATCAACTGGATGACGGCTCGCCACGGATTGAACAGCATCCCGAAGACCAGTTCGCCCACGCTGCCGCCGTCCTCACGCAGGATCGATGCGACTCCGCCCGAGCGGATCTCCTGAATGCGATGCAGCGGGAGCCTCACCGCGTGTTCGAACACACGGCGGCGAAGATTGAGTTGAATCTGCTTCGAGATCTTCGTCGCGTACCAGCGCCCCACGATGTGGATGAGGATCTTCACCAACGAGATGGCCGAGACCGCCAGCACCGTCACCAGCAGCAGTTGCTTCGGATCGACGAGCGACGGAAACCGGCGCAGTACCGGTTCGGGCAATGGCTTGCCACTCAGGCCGTAGTCGATGATGAACTTGGTTCCCGCCGGAGGCAGCAGTCCGATCAAAGTGGAAACAGTCAGAGAGACCAGAATCCAGATGATCTGCCGGCGATAGGGCAACAGCAACTTGAAGAACTGCCAGACCAGCTTGTTGGCGGACCGAACGCGATCTCTGGCGCTGCGGGCTTCGCCGGCGGAATGGACTCCCCCCTTCGGCAGTTGCTTGTGCTTGACCTTCTGTCGATACAGTTCAAACCGCGAGCGACTGGCGCTGGGCTGTTGACTGTCGGCTGTTGGCGGAGTTTGGCTTGTCGCTGGCGGTTTCGAGTGCATGGCCGATTGTAGGCCACCGGGGGATTCGGTCGAAAGAGACCGGCTGGCGGCGTGACGCTTCGAGTCGCTCAGTTCTGTTCGGTGTCAGGCAGCACGAGATCTGTCGTCCCTGGACAAACCCAGCGGGGGTATTCGCGCGAGATGTCGATGCAGCCGCCCTCCGCGTAAACACCGGCGGGATCGTAAAGCCGTTCCATTCTCTGAAGGATTTGTTCGACTTCCACAGGGTTCTTCAGGGTCGCCTGGACACGAGCTTCGACGACGGACTCATCGATCCGCAACTCACCCTCCGCGTCTCGAAAGGTGGCGTTCCGCCAATGGAAAATCTCCAGACACTTGGATGTCAAACTGAACGTCTTGTCTCGCTTCCAAAAATTTGTGAACAGGCAGTCGCCCAGGTAAAACACCCAGGAACCCTCATAGCCCGATGCATCCGACGAATGGCTGTCCGGATTGCGGAACCAGGTTCGATCACCGGGGACAAAATACCGGAGTGGCAGAGGCTCCGTCCGCGAACCGTATTCCCGGCAGAAGACCCGATGGAATTCCCCCGACTTGATCGCCCGGGTCTCCGCCTGCCGCTGAAGTTTGGCAGCCAGTTCCGGATTGCAGAACGTCACCTCCTGCGCCACACCCAATGCGATGACATACTCGGTGGCGCGGTAGCAGGAAAAGGAGTAGAGGCTGCCGCTGTGATCGGGCTGAGTGGCCTTCCGCAGTGCCTCGACCAACGGTTTTCCCGGCAGGACGACAAACCCGCGATCCTTGGAATAACCCCAGTAATCGGCGGGGCGTTCCGCTTCGGCGGTGGCGAAGGCCAGGGCCGTCTTTCGCGCCGCCTCGACGATGTTTTTTCTGATCCGAACCGCCGACATGAGTTCGTCAAAACTGGGGAACTCGAACGGAATGGGGCAGAGCAGCATGGCGAGCAGGATTTCCCGCTCCAAGTCGCCGGGATTGTTCCGCGTATCGAGGTTCAACTTCCTGCAAAGCTGAGTCGTATCGATGCCGGGTGCCAGTTCGTTCGCTGACGATTCGCGAAGTCGGAACTCGACCACGGACGAGCCGGCAGACGTGTCACTCGACATCTGCACGTAGTGATCGATGCCAAGCTCGCCGAGTCGATTCAGAAAACTCCGTCGCGCCACCTCGACCTCCGCTGTGGAGGTTCCATGGATCTGAATCCCGCGCCCATTCACATCGAGACGATTCGCCGCACAATTCATCCGGATGATTCCTTTCCAAATCCCCAACCGGCCAACACAGCGGTTGAAGCTTATGCTACTGTCTTCGGTTTTCCTACCAAACTTTGGACAAAGCAAGGAAGTTATAAAGACGCTGCGTCACGGATGGTTCCGCAGTGGCCGACCACCATTTGAGTCGCCGACCTGTGCTGTAAGTTGCAGGTGGAGCGGAGACTGCGGCGAGGAGATGGTCCAGAAATACCAACGGCACGACCTCAATCAGCGAGGCAGGGAGTTGTGGCGCCACAATGGAGAGGATGGGCATTCTTGCCAGTCCAGCTCAAAGACGGAAAGCTGGACGGGCATGAATGCCCATCCTCCGGAGAGATGACTTCTCGCCGTTCATCTTACCGGCAGACCAGCCATGGCAGCGGCTCGCCCGCCTTGGGGAGTTTCACGAGTTGGACTCCCGTCACGGCCTGGTTCTGAGCGACTTCGGCCAGCGTCGCGGCATCGGGTTCGTTGTCGAGGTTGAGGACCGCGATGGCGTCTCCGCCCGGTTCGTTCTTCTCGCGACCGAGGGCCATGTGAGCGATGTTCACTCCACGCTTGCCGCAGACCGTGCCGATGTAGCCGATCACGCCGGGTCGGTCGATGTGACGGTAGAGCAGCAGCAGCCCGTCGAGATACGCGTCGAGATGGAACTGATCGAGACGGACCAGACGCAGGAACTGCTTCCCAAAGATCGTCGCCGCCGCCGTCAGATCGCCGCTGTCGGTCTCCAACGTGGCCGAGACGAGCGTCGAGAAGTCGCCGACTTCGTGCGACAGCTCCTCCCGGATCTCGATCCCCCGTTCCCGGGCCAGCAGGTCGGCGTTGACGATGTTCACGTTGTCAGCCAGGTTGTTGGTCAGCAGTCCGGCGGCGAAGGCGCTCGAAATCAACGTCGTCTTCTTCGTGGCGGCGTCTCCCCTGAACTGCAGCTTCACGCGGCGAATGCCTCCCGTGTTGAGCTGCGACAGCAGCAGACCCAGTCGCCGACCGAGGTCGAGGTACGGCTGCATGTCGACCATCTCGGCCGCCGAGATCGGGACCATGTTGACCGCGTGACGAACCTCATTGCGAACGAGGAACCCGGAGATGATCTCGGCCGCCTCCACGGCGACCAATTCCTGAGCTTCGTCCGTCGAAGCACCGAGGTGTGGCGTGGCGAGCACCTGCGGCAATTGAGCGAGCGTCCAATCGGTGGGGGGTTCGCTGGTGAAGACATCGATCGCGGCACCGGCCACGTGTCCCGATTGAATGGCCGCGACGAGAGCCGCCTCGTCGATGATCCCTCCGCGCGCCCCGTTGATCAGCCGCACACCCTTCTTCATCTTGGCGATGCGCGCCGCGTTGATCAGGCCCTCGGTTTCGGGGGTCATCGGCGTATGAACCGTCAGGAAGTCGCACTTGCCGACCAGTTCGTCGATGTCGCGGTAGAGTTCGATCCCCTCGGAGCGGGCCCGTTCCTCGGACAGGAACGGATCATAGCCCAGCACCTGCATCTCGAACGCCTTGCAGCGGCGGGCGACGGTCAGCCCGATGCGGCCCAACCCGATGACGGCGATCGACTTTCCGGCCAACTGCGTCCCGGTGAAGCTCTTGCGGTCCCACTTCCCCGCCTTCATCGAGGCCCCCGCGGGAGCGATGTTTCTGGCCAGCGCCAGCAGCAGGGCCATCGCCTGTTCGGCCGTCGAGGTCGTGTTCCCCGCCGGCGTGTTCATCACGACGATCCCTTCGCGAGTCGCCGCCGACAGGTCGATGTTGTCCACGCCGACGCCCGCGCGCACGATCACTTTCAGCCGCGGCTGGTCCTTCAAAATCTCGGGCGTCAGCCGAGTGGCACTCCGAATGATGATGCCGTCGGCCTCCTTGAGGTACTCGCGCACCTGCTCGGGCGTGTGCTTGCCGCTGCGAACATCAACCTCAATCCCCGGAGTCTCCCGCAAAATCTTGAGGCCGGCGGGAGAGAGATCATCCGTAATCAAAACTCGGTACATGGTGGTCAGTCGTCTGTCACAAAAGTTGGTGAATTGGAACCGCTCTTTCCGCGAGGGAACGCCAAAACGAACCCGCAGCGGGCCAAGAGCATACGTGCCCCGCGCTGCCCGGCCAAGAGAACATCTCCACCACGATCTGCACCCATCGGAGCAAGTCGTTTTGTGCGTTGTCCGGTTGAGAATAATGCTCTGGCCGCCAGCCATTCCCGACGACCAAGCATGCCGCTGCATTACCGTGTGGTTCGCGCAGCATCGCGTAGCGTGCGTGCAGAATGAATTTCCATGCCAATCTCAACACCAAGACGGAAGAACTCCGTTGCAGCATCGGATGCATTGAGACGGTGCTGTCTCACACACGCTCTTGCGTGCTTTCGGTATTGGTCAAGCACCATGCCGGAAGTCCCTACATCATCGTTCAAGATTTTGCACAGACCGTCAATTGCTGTCTTCGGAAGATTTGGCCCGTGAATGAAGTATCGAAGGTACGGAATGAAATGCGGGTGTCTGCAAATGTCGCGGCCCACCGTGCCGTTTGATTCAAACACTTCTTGCCGAGATTTGTTGCCGGTTTCAGCATAGTTCGGGTCACAGAAAACTTGCAAGCGGATTTCGGGAATTGCTTGCCTTTCCTCCAATGACTTGAAGAGTGCTTCCATCGCGTCGGCAACGGCATGCCATCCGTCGTGACTGGGCGATTCCGGAATCTGCGAGTAGAGCTTCGCCTCTTCGTCAGTGAGTTCCACAGATTGGGGTGGTCGGTATTTCATTTTGTCTTTTGAAAATGCTGAAACGAACTCTATCCCTGCAAGAGCCAGGCTGCGACGGCGCTGGGTTGTTGTTTGGCGGGGGCGCTCATGACGGCGATCTTGTCGGAGGCTTTGGCGGCTTCGTAGGCGGCGATGGTGAGATCGGACGCCTCGCCGACGGCCGGTTCGTCGGTGAGGAGGAGCTTGTGCGGAGCGAGCAGCGCAAGCAGGCCGGGCACGTCGCCGTATCTCACCGCGCCGGGGACCAGCATCGGGTCGCGGGCGTTGGTGATCGAGGCGAAGCGGAAGCCGCCGGTGCCGATCGCGACCTTGTCCACGGCGCTGCCCGCCTGAACCGCAGCGGCCGCGACGAGCGGGCCGGCTGTCTTGCCGAGGCCGATCAGGTGGATGCCGGCCGGCTCGTACTTGCTGTACTTGCTGAAGGCGATCAGCGTCAGGATGTCGTGGACTCGCTGAGAGAACAGCGGATGGTTGTAGCCCGCCGTGTAACCGACGAACTCGCGCGGGTTGTTCACTCGACGAGTCTCGGTCAGCGGCTTGTCGTCCGACGTGAACTCGCCCTGGAACAAAAGGTCAGGCAGCGCGACGGAGACGCCCGCGTCGATCAATTGCTGCACGGCGGAAATAGGCGAACCGTCCTCCTTCAGCAGTGACGCCTTCCCATCGTCGGCGATCCAGATCGCAACCTGCTTGTTCCAGTTCTTGGGCAGATAGAACAGCGTCGGGACTTCCTCCCCTTCCCTGGTGAGCTTCACGACGGTGTGAAACTTCATCAGGTCTTCGCCGTTCGACTTGAAGGTGTGGTCGTACGTGAAGTCATCCTTGCCGGGGAGCTTGCGGCCGATGATCACGTCCCACGCGCCGCCGATCACTCGGCGGTACTCGCCCAGCGAACGTTCGTTCTTCGGCTTCAGGGCGGCGAACTGCTGGTCCTGATCCTTGGCGAACGCTCGCAGGATTTTCAGTTCGGCGTCCTCCGAGTATTGCGGCTTGGGATGAGCCGCATCCCACACAGTGGCCTCTTCTCGCGTGAGTGGCACGAAGTCGCGATCCACAATCGGGCTGGTTTGCCCGAGTTGCAGATGCTTGTTGAAGAACTCAAACATCATCACGCGGCTGGGGTGGTTGTAGTTGTGCGGGTACGGGAAGTATTTTCCTTCGACGTTGTTGGGGACTCCGAGCAGTTCGTAGTGCTTCTTGAGTTGCGGCAGGCCCTTGGTCTCCAATTCCTTCGTCCAGTCGTCGGCGGCCGACATGCCGACCGGGCGCGGAGCGAGCAGTGCGGTCATCTCGATGTTGCCGGTGTTCACTCGCAGCAGACTGGCGTTCTCGCACGTGCAGCCTCCCTGCATCGCGGTCGAGACCATCACCGCCGGAAAGAACGCGGCGGGGCGAGCATCGACGCAGCCGAGCATGAACGTCTGCGTCCCGCCGCCGCTGGCACCCGTGATTCCGATGCGGCTGGGATCGACATCGTCCATCGCACTGAGCCAGTCGAGGGCGCGGACCGAGTTCCACGTTTGCAGGCCCATCCCGCTCAGGCACCGCAGTTCGGACTGAGCACTGAACAGACCCCAGCGTTCCTTGGTGCTCAGGTCCGGCCGCTGCTTCGCGAAACCGTGAATCAGTTGGTGCGTCAGCGGCCCACCGTCCGAATAGCCCAGCATGTCGTAAAAGAAGGCCACACAACCCATGCGGGCCAACTGCACCGGGATCGCCTGCAAAAAGTATTGGCCTCCCACGCGATGAACTTCGCCCTTGTTCTCCAGTTCGATTTTCATCTGGGCATCGGTGTGTCCATAGAACCGCGAATCGGCCCAGTGTCCGTGAGCACACAACACGGCGGCTCGCTTCTGATTGGTAGGAGCTGGAGCCTTCGGTCGATAGAGGCTGCCGGTACAGTACAGGCCCTCGCCCGTTTGCAGGATCACTCGCTCGACGGTGTAGTCGTCCTTCTCGATCTTGCCGTGAACGATCGCATTCAGCGGCTGCTTGGTCGGCATCGGCCAGAGTCCGTTCGCGACCAGCATCTGCCGACGCAGGTACTCGGCCCGCTTCTCCCACTCCGCGACCGTGGCCGATGGTTCCCAGCCGAAGTAGCCGTTGAGATCCTTCAAATCGCCGAGCCGCTTGTCGCCAACCTTGCGTTCCGCCGTGAAGACCTTCGGCACCTCGGCCCGCCCGGAACGGGGCGAGAACATCGAACCCGCAGCCACAGCGGCCGTGGCCAGTTTCAGAGCGGTACGACGGCTGATCGGAAGACGGTCGGTCATGGCGAGGACTCCGTGTTGAGAGAGGTCGGACAAAGTCGCGACATCATAGGAATCGGCCACGCCCGATGCGAGGCGACACGCCCCCGTTTCAGTTGCTAGAGGTGACCCAATTTCGGGTACTGACTCGCACGTGAGTTGAAGGAGGAGTCATGGAGGGCAGGCTCCACCGGCCTTGGAGTAGGTGGATTAGATGGTGAGGTTCGATGCTGTGTAGCAGCGGGTGGAACCAGCCCTACGTCGCTGGCGGGGCCGCAGTTCATGAACCTGTTCCAACTCGACAAGGAACCGGCCGACTTGCGGAACCGCTACGGCGGCGAGTTCGGCCAGCGCTGCCTGCTGACGAGGCGGCTGTTGCAGGGAGGCGTCCGGTTCGTCGAGGTCGCTCACAACCTGAACTTCCTCAACGGCACCGGCTGGGACGTCCACAACGACGGGATTCTGAACCAGCACAAGCTGATTCAGGAACTCGACACGGCCCTCTCGTCGCTGGTCCTCGATCTGGAGCGAAGCAAATTACTCGACAAGACGCTGATCGTCGTCGGGACCGAGTTCGGCCGACCGGCCTCCTTCGACGGCGGCGGCGGACGCGGCCATCACGGCAAATGCTTTAGTATTGCGCTGGCGGGCGGCGGCCAGAAGAACGACCTCACGATTGGTGAGACCGACGAACTGGCGATGAAGATCGAATCGCGTCCCGTGTCGGTCCCCGATCTCCACGCGACGATCTACGCCACGCTCGGCATCGACACCAAGAAGCACCTCTACGCCGGCGACCGCCCCGTCCCCATCACCGACGGCGGCGAACCGATCCGCGAACTGTTCGCGTAGGCGTGGAACGATTTCGTCGCTGGAGGCGAGATGGCTCTGCTTGACCGGGATGCGGTTGAGCAGGATCACGCGCCGATTCTCCAGCAACGATCGACTTCTTGGGCGCTTCGCCGTTGCGGTCAAATCATCACAATTTCACCACGACCAGCGTCAGACCACCTTCGGCGCTGCCCTTCACGCTCGTCTGGCTGAGATGGAAGACGCAGGCTTCGCCGGTCTTGGCTCCCGTCAAGTTCGCCAGGAAGGTCAGCGGTGTGACCTTCCGCGACGCCAACGCAATCTGCGCTTCAAAGCTGGGATTTCCTTTGTGCGGAAACGGGAGCTGAGGGTCGGGATGCGAATGATCGACGATCTGAGACGGCTGAAGTCCCGTCAAATCAAATTTGAATCCTTTCGGCAATGGCGTGGTTCTGAGTTGTGTAAAGCCGGCCAGACCGTGAAGTCTCTTCGCCAATGTACGACTCACGAATTTAATGGGGTTCAGATCAAGGACCGCGCGCAGCTTCACCTGTCCGACCGAGGGCAAGCGCGCAAGCACGCTCGGGTTCACCGTGTTGGCCTTGAATTTGATACTACGACTCGCGGATGTGACGATCGCGAGATTGTGTTGCGCAACGTGCTGATCGCCGGGAACAAAGAAGCCGGTTCCAGCCGGCGTGCCACTATCGGGATAACACCTCGCAATCAGACACTTGTGTCCCGGGCTTTGCGGATCACCCGGAGGCAACCCCGCAGGAAGGTTCCAGTCGATCTGTTGCGTGTGAACCGAACCTTCGGAGGGGAGCGGCGAGCCGATGAATCCGACGCGAGTGGCGCTGCCGGGAACCCGAGGCGACATGACCAGCGATGGATTGGCGACCCAAAGTTCCACGGAGACGCTTTCGTCACCGGGAAACAGGCAATTGCTGTTGGCGGACTTTCGGTGAAACTTCACCCTCACCGGATTGATCTGTCCCGCGTCCGCGTTTTCGGGTCCGGAAACGGGGCCGACCAGATTGATATCGGGACTGAGCCACCAGACGCTGTTGGGATCTTGATTTCCGCCATCGCCTGAGATCGCTTCCATGAAGATGCAAGTGTCGTTCGAAAGTCCGGGATCGTTAGCCATGAGACATTCCTTTCTTGAAGACAACGGTTTCGACAGTCACGCTGAAGCGTGGTGGCATCGCTTGATGCCCAACGAAAGAACCCCGTGATTCATCATCGCGGGGTTCGGCGTTTCTGTCGATCACCAGCCGTGTAGGGCCGGCTCTACCGATCGCGGTGCGACTTGTCGAAGAAGGCCGGTAGAACCGGCCTTAGGTCAGTTAGAAGGATACCTCGTCGTTGCGCGGAGCCTCGTTAGGCAACTCCATGTTCGTCTGGACTGCAAGAGTAAGAATGTCCTCACGATCCATGAAGATCGTTTGGCGTCTTCCTTCGATGTCGAGCTTTTCTCCCAGGAATTGCTTTGCTTGTTTCGTTATCTCGCCGCTCGCGACGATGTAGACGTGGTCAACCAACACTCTCTTGTTCAATTCGGGATCAAAAATGGGATGTGCGATAGCCATCTTTACTTGATTGAGCACCTCGGCAACGTTTTCGTGATCGGCCTTCGATTTACCGGCCGCGTCGATTTTGCCTTTCTTCACCTGCACGGCAAAGTAGATGAAATGAGACGTGGGAAGCTGGAGCTTCATCCAAATGTCCTTCCCGTACTCCAGCGCTTTATCTTTGTGACCCGCAACGTTGATTCGCATGAAACCACATTGCTGAAGCAGGGGGACGAGCACGCCTTCCGTGAACTCATCCTCCGAGGCATGGTCAAGAAACTGCACCCACTTTTTCTTTCGTTCCAAGTCCTTCTGGGTCCAAACACGTTTCTGGATGTTGAGCGATGCGGAAGTGATCGATCCCGCCCCGACATGACAACGATCCGCGCCGTCGAGATACGCTTTGAGGCCTTCCCGATTCAGAACTTCGTTCAACAGTTCCAAGCACGCCGCGTGGTCTTCGTTCGCTGTGGTGCTTCGGAAATGCTTCGGATCGAGCAGTTCTTCTATCACCCTGACGATGCCATCGGCAGGCAACTGCGGCGTCGAGACGGGGCCTTCGTTCAACTCGGCAAGCACGTTCTGAGTCCAAGGGACTCGACTTTCTGAGTTGTGGCGGTACTCGGTGTCACAATCAATGAAGAAATCGGTGAGGGCGCTACTAGATCGATACGGAAATCTGGCGAAAGCCGACTTCTTGGGCGATTCCGAGAAGCCACTCGCAACTCCTCCCGTAACCATTTCAGCCAAGTCTCGGATGGTGCGTGTTTTCAGTTTCACGGAATCCGGACCCGGCCTCTCATGCTTCCACCGCAACTAACACAATTGTCACGAACATCGGCAGTGATCACGCGGCCGGTACGGCGTCTGTTTTGAGGCAGTTCTGAATCTGTCGGACTGCCTGGCGCAGGCGCTGGCTGTTTTCGACGATGGCCAGTCTCAAGTAGCCTTCGCCCTCTTCGCCGAAGCCGCGGCCGGGGCTGACGGCGACGCCGCCCTCTTGCAGCAGCTTCATCGAGAAGTCGATCGAGCCCATCTGCGACCACGGTTCGGGAATCTTGGCCCAGACGAACATGCCCGCCTTCGGTTTCTCGACGTCCCAGCCGATGCGGTTGAGGCCCTCGACGAGGGCGTCGCGGCGGATCTGGTATTCCTTCGCGATCGCCTCGACGGCCGGTTCGCAGTTGCGCAGTGCGATGATCGCGGCGATCTGACTCGCCTGGAAGATGCCGTAGTCGTAGTAGCCCTTGATCGTGGCGAGGGCTCGGACCATCTCGCGGTTGCCCGAGCAGAAGCCGATGCGCCAGCCGGCCATACTAAAGCCCTTGCTCATCGTGGTCATCTCGACACCAACGTCGATGGCACCGGGCGTCGCGAGGAAGCTCGGAGCCTGATAGCCGTCGAAGCAGATGTCGGCGTAGGCGAAGTCGCTGATCACCAGGAACTTGTACCGCTTGGCGAGCACGACCAACTCGTCGAAGAATTTTTGTTCGATGCAGGTGCCCGACGGATTGTGCGGAAAATTGGCGACAACCAGTTTCGGCTTGGGATAGAGGTGCTCGCAGGTGTACGCGACATTGCGCAGGAACTCGGCGGGATCGCGGACGTCGAGGGCGATCACGTTGCCCGAGGCCAGCATCACCGAGTAGGCGTGAATCGGAAACGTCGGCGCGGGAACGATCGCCGTGTCGCCCGGACCCATCAGCGCCAGGCACATGTGGCTGAACGCCTCTTTCGACCCGAGGCACGCGATGACTTCGTCGTCGCCGTTCAGCTTGACGCCATACTTGCGGTCGTAGCGCTTGGCAACCTCTTTGCGCAGGCTGGCGATGCCGTTGGCGACCGAGTACCGGTGGTTCTTCGCCTCCAGCAGAGACTCCTGCATTTTGTCGATGATCTGCGGGTCGGGAGCATCCGTCGGGTTGCCCATGCCGAGATCGATGACGTCCACGCCGGCGACGCGCTGCTGGTACTTCAACTTGTTGATCTTGCCGAATAAATAGGGCGGCAACCGCTTCAAACGATCTGCGACGGGGATCGAAAAGGGATTATCGGCCAGGGGAATTTCGGATTCGTTGCGCATGGACGGGTCTCGGGAGTCGGCCGGATGAATGAGAGCGTGAGAGAACTCAATGCGAAGGCGCGGCGGATTCTAGCAGACACCAGAAATGGTCGGAAGTTCGGTCCGAGCGACGGCCACATACCAAAACACGGCGCGTCGCCGGTTCGGGAGCGACGCGCCGTGAGGTTCAGGCACGTGGGACGAGGCCGGTCAGAAACCGGCGGTCATCAATTGCGGGTGGCCTTCGCGGGAGCGTTGCTCGTCGCGGCAGCGGGGCGGCTGGGTGAACCGGCTGGCTGGCGAACGCCGGTGGCACTGACCGGTTGAATCGCAGCACCACCGGTCGGTCCGGCTCCCGGGCCGGGTCCGGTCGAAGACCGCGTCAGGTAGTTGTCAACGCGCGTCTGCTCCTTGATCTTCTCGAAGACCTTGCCGATGGCCTGTTGAGTCTTGGCCTCGGTCAGTTGATCGACGAGCGAATTGCGGACTTCTTCGATGTCGGTGACGACCGGTTCCGTGCGGCCTTCGCACTTCATGATCACCCAGCGGCCGGTCCCGATCTCGACGACGCCCGACAGTTCACCTTCCTTCAGCTTGAA
Organism: Planctomycetota bacterium; assembly: GCA_038040225.1. Lineage (GTDB taxonomy): Bacteria > Planctomycetota > Planctomycetia > Planctomycetales > Planctomycetaceae > Schlesneria. Next base: position 74,370 of record JBBPIS010000001.1, on the reverse strand, counting down.
CGCGGCCTTTTCGAGATTCTCGTTGCCGGTGTAGCGCGGAATCGGCGGCACCTGACCGCCCAGCGCACGGCTGTTCGGATCGATCGAGTACTTCTGCGCGAGCTTCTCGAAATCGTCCGGGTTGCGGTTGGCTTCGTCCCACACGTCGTTGGCTCGGCGCATGTTGTCGAGCATGATGACGCGGGCCTTCACGCGGGGACCGTATTCGCGGATGAAGGCCTTCTTGACGTCTTCCTCGCTCAGATCGATCTGCTCGCCCGCGAGCTTCCGGAGCGCCACCATCGGCCAGATCACGCTGGTTCGATACTGCATCGGCGTGATGTTCCGCTCGGCCTGCAGCATCTGCATCCACGCACTGACGTCGAGGTTGAACCGCTTGGCAATCTTCTCGATTTCGGCGGAGACTTCCTGCTCGGTGACGGTGATCTGCTGGGCTTCGCACGCCTGCTGAATCACGAGCCGGTGAATGAGGTCGTCGAGAACTTCCTTGCCATGCCGCGCGATGCACTCATCGGCGACGGCGTCCTTCGTGATCATCTCCTTGCCCACCTTGGCCAACACATCGGGAGACTTCGCCCCACCGACGCGGGCTGTTCCGGCAGCAGCTCCCGAGTCGGAAGCCGCCTGTCCCGCGGGAGCGCGGAAGTGTTGCATCAGCAGACCCGCGGTGACCACGGCCGCAGCCGCTCCCCCGAAGATCCAGATCATTTTTCGTCTTGGCTTGTTGTTGGCGTTCGCCGCCGTTTCGTGCGTCCCTGCACTCATGACTTTTCTCCGAACCGGGTGACAGACCGAACCGCGGTCAAGCCCCAACGGGCCTCCGCCCACGACAGACGCGCGGGGTTGTAGGAACCGGCAGAAACTGCGTCAAGAGGGGTTTTCGGCCTTCCTTCGGCCAAACCTGCCGGCCGTTGGAAATCTCAAACTTCAAGAACCAAAAACCAAACGAATCCCAAATGCCAAAGCAGGAATGATCCAAACGAAGAGAAAGCCGCCGCGTTGGGTGAGCGATGCGTGAGAAGACGGCCACGCCGACACTGCTTCCCTGTTTTCGTTTCACGCATTGATTTTTGGCATTTGGAATTCGTTTGGACTTTGGAATTTGGCGTTTCCCGACTATTCGTCCTCGATCTCGGTGAAGGTGTGTTGTGCGCCATCGAACACGAAACAACCATCGCACTGCGCGATCAGGCGAGTCGCTTCGCGCTCGTGCTCCAGCGGCGTCATGAACAAGTCCTCCACCAGTGTCGAGGGAAGCTGACTGAGCAGATAGACCGAGGCCCAATCCACGGCGCGGGCGATTTGGGACGCCGCCACCAGATCGGGCGGAGACTCTTTGCGGAGAGGTTTGAGAGCCTCCCGGGCGGAACGATGGGACCGCAACGTCTCGATGCCGGGAGACGGCTCGGCGGACAGATCGCTGAGGACGATGATGCGGCCTTCCATCACGACCAGTTTGCACGCGGCATCGAGGGCCGCACCCAGTTGCTCCCACCCGATGGGGTCTCCCTCCACGGTCGGGATCGACACGATCGCCGTTTCGCCGCGCTGGTCGACGCGCACTCGCCAGTTGTCGTCCAGCACCGTCAGCCCCTGTTGAGTCACGGCGTCGGGTTGGCCCGACAGAATGCGGGCCGCTCCACCGCGCCGCCCGGCCGGCAAGACTTGGATCGCGAATTGAATGCCGGCCAGCCAGGTCAGCTCCTGCACGAGTTGTCTCAGCGGACGTTCGTCATCGGGGCCGAGTTCACTGTGTCCCTCCCCGTGAGATTTGGTGAAGGCCTCCGTGTTGGAGAGGCCCGGATAGAAGGAGCCCATCACGTGACGACGGCCTTGGACAGGGTCGTACCCGAGTCGCGCGATGGGAATCACCAGATCCGCCTCGAGCACCTCGCGCGCCTGATAAATTCGCTCGCCACCGGCACTCGACGCCAGATAGCCGATCGCATCGTGGGCCGTCGGATCGTGAATCTTCCAACCGACAACTTCGCGCACGTCGGCGGGCAGCAGGCGTCTCGGATCGGACGGACGTGGTCCGGTCAACGCCGCCGGCTGCAGAATCTGAATGTGATCGGGCTCAATCCCGGCCGTCAGCAGGACGGCACCGACTTCGGCAACGATCTCGGCGGCAGAGGGGACATTGCGATCGAGAACCAGCACGATGCGATCACCCGGCACGATGGCCTGATGCAACGCGGGAAAGTCGATGGGCGACTCCAGACTCTCCCGAATGGCCGCGCGCACGTCGCGCAGCGGCGCTGGCCCCGAATGATGGAGCAGCAGGCGATCTCCGGAAATCTCCCCTTCCCAACAACCAGCCGTCCCATATTCGAGCGAGATCGCCGTCATCAATTCTTCCTGTTGCAAAGGGCCTCCGCAGCACGAAGGCCCGTGTGAGTCATCGTCGTGGCGAACATAGCGACTTCCCGCACCACAGCCAACGCTGGCCGTAGGCAAGCGTCCGGGAGACGATTACAGTAAAACTCACCGATCAACAGCAGCCCCTCTGATTATTCAACGCACCAAAGTCGGTGATCCGGCTCCACTCCCCGGCACGATCCCTCCTCGAAGCCGCTCCATGCACGACGAAGACGACGAACTGATGCTGCGGTTGCAGGGAGGCGATGAGCACGCCTTCGAGAAACTGGTCCAGCGTCATCAGTCGCCGCTGATCGGCTTTTTCTTTCGGCATCTGCGCGACTGGCAACTGGGCGAGGATCTGTCTCAGGAAACGTTGCTCCGCATTCACAGCACCGCGTGGAATTACCTGCCGCGAGGCTTGTTCAAGGCCTGGATGTACCGGATCGCCCGCAATCTGCTGATCGACACGACTCGCAAGCGGTCTCACGACGCGCTCGTGCGGTCGGTCCGCAGCCGCTCCCGCCCCAACGACGATGATCGCGAAGACATTCTCGCACGACTGTCCGGTGAGTTCCCTCTGCCGGACGAACAGGCCGATCAGCGCGAGTTCGCCCAGGTCGTGGACGACCTGTTGCCACAGATTCCCGAAGACCAAAGGTTGACCTTCATCCTATTCATTTATGCCGGACTGAGTTTGCCCGAGATCGCCGAGGCGATGGAAGCGAACCTGCCCACCACCAAGAGCCGTCTGCGTCTGGCCCGCGAAAAGCTGCGGGAGAAGCTCGCGGCCAAAGGAATCGTCGATCCCGCCGTGGCCGGCTGAATGCCGTCTCACAAACCAACCGCCCTCGCCTCCCGAAGGAGACTCGCGATGAGTTACTTCAGCCGACTGACCGACATCGTCACCTGCAACCTGTCCAAGCTCTTGAATGAGACCGACGATCCTCGCGCCGCGATCGCCGACATCGTGCGCGAGATGGAAGAGGGGCTGGCCGGCGCGCAGCGCAGCGTCACCACCGCCGCCAACTCGGAGCACCGTCTGAGTCGCGAGATGGACGATCATCGCGCGGCCGCGGCTTCGTGGACCGAGAAGGCTCGCGGGCATCTGGCCGCTCACTCCGAGACGCAAGCCCGCGAATGCCTGCTGCGGAAGCGGGAGGTCGAAGATCTGATCGCTGGTCTGGAGCAGCAACACAAGGCGGCTGTCGCCACGAAAGAGCATCTCGCCACGATGCAACGCGCGCTGGAGGCGCGCCTCGCGGAGGCCATCCGCAAACGAGAAAGCCTCGGCGCGACGCCCGTCGCCTGCGAGACGACATCCACTTCCGGCCACTCGCTCCCACCAGCCCGCTCCCGCACCGACGATCGCCAACAACAAATCGATGCCGAACTGGAAGCCCTCAAACGGGAACTGGGAACGTAACCAGATCTCGGTTCACGTTGCGATCCTTCCTCGCCACGACGTCATTTTCCAAAAAAGCTTGTTGCCTGTTCGGATGCCATGCGGAACGTCACGACAACAATGCGAGCGGCGATTGCGTCACCCCACCGCCGCGCGGTCGGCGGGTTCTGCGTTTATCTGGCCCTTGCCCTGGTGGCGACGTGGCCACTGGTGATGTCGCTCGGGTCGGCCATTCCCTACGGGTGCGAGGCCGAAGCCACCGTGCCGCTCTTCAACTTGTGGACGCTGTGGTGGAACGCGGACCGGGCGGCGAACGGGTTTGGCGGGTACTGGACGGCTCCCATCTTCCATCCGGCGCACGGAACGTTCGCGTTCTCGGAAGCTCAGCCGACGATGATCGTGGTCGCGCCGTTCGTCTGGCTGACGGGGAATCGCGTGCTGGCTTACAACGTCTATCAACTGCTGATTCTGGCGTTGAACGGCTGGAGCGGGCAGCGGCTGCTCCGGCGAGTCGGCCATCGCCCGTGGCTGGCGTTCTGTGGCGGTGCGATGGTCGAGTTGTTGCCGTTCGTCTGGTGGCAACTCGGCGTGGTCCAACTCACGACACTGTTCGGCATCCTCTGGACGATTCACTCGCTGCTGGATCTGTTCTCTACTCCCCTCGCCCCCGTAGGGAGAGGGGCCGGGGGTGAGGGGCAACTGTTGCCGAGCGTCCCTCTGGAATCGCCCCTCACCCCTAACCCCTCTCCCGACCACCGAAGCGGCGGTGCCCGGGGCGAGGGGAACAAGAAAGAGGAACCCTCTCCTTCGCGCCGTCATCTCGTCTGGCTGCGACTCGGCGGAGCGTTTGGTCTGACGTACTGGCTGTGCAACTACTGGGGGATGTTTCTGGCAATCCTGCTCGTGCCAGCGTCGGTCTGGCTGTGGAACGGACGTATGCTGCAAATTGCGTTCTGGCGTGATGTGTTGCTGGCGGGGCTGGTGGCCAGCGCGATGATTCTCCCCATCGCCTACATCCAGCGGACGCTGTCGAAGGAACACACCTGGGAGCGGGATGCCAGTCTGATTATCAACCTGTCTGCTCACCCGCGCGACCTGACCGACACCCCCTGGACGCCGCTTGTTCCGGGTCTGGAACATCCCGAAGCGGCGCGTGCCAACGTCTGGCCACTGGGTGGGGGCGGTTTGAAGCTGTTGCTCGCGCCGCTGGGATTGATCGCGGCTTTGACGGCGCGAGGCCGTCGTCGTTGGGGACTGTTCGTGGTGACGGTGGGTCTGATCGCGTTCGGCCTGTCACTCGGGCCGAACAACCGGTTCGCTGACGTGCTGCCGGGAGGACTGGCGGGGCAGTCTCCCTATGAATGGTTACAGCAGTTCGTGCCGGGCTTCTCGTTGATTCGCAGCCCGTTCCGGTTTGTACTGTTCGTGCAGTTGGCAGCCGTCCTGTTGAGTGTCGAGGCACTCGACCTGCTCGATCCACGACGATGGAAGCGCGGAACTCAGAGCGCGGAACGTGGAACGGAAGAGGCTGCGGTGCGAAGCCCATCAATCCACTCGCCGCCACCCACCCCCCTCGCTCCGCCCTCCGCCCTCCTTACTCCACCCGCCGGATTTCGGTCCCTGCTCAAACACGCGCCGCTGCTCGCCGCCAGCCTGATCGTGACACTCGAAGTTCTTCCCGCGAGTCAGCGGCTCCATCCATGCCCCTCCTCGCGAGATCTGCCGGTCTGGGTGTTGTGGCTGCGCGACAGCGTGCCCGCCGATGAACCGGTCGCCTGCCTGCCGTTTCCGACCGGCTATACCGTCAAGAACTACGAAGCCACCGCGGAGTGGATGTACTGGTCGACGTTTCATCGCCATCCGCTCGTCAACGGCTACTCGGGGTTCTTCCCACAATCCTTCCTCGCCATCAAGGAGGGGCTCGAACAGTTCGACAGGAGCGAGGCGGACGAAGAGGACGGCATCGTCCAGTCGCAGCTCAAACTCTATCCGCCGCACAATCCGGGGCTGACGAACTTGAATGCCAGTGGTGCCGCGTACGCCATCGTGCGGCGATCGTTCGCGACGCGCGATGACGTGTGGGAACACCCGGCCACCAAGTTTCGCTGGGCCTGGGTCACGGGTGACGAGTCTGCACAGATCGACATCTATCGGATCGAACCGCCGCTCGCGGAGTAGTTCGCACGTGGTGAGTCATTGCGAGCGGCGGCCCCGGTCCGAAGCCGACAGTTTTTGGTGCAGAGCCGGTTGTTATGAAGCGACGGCCAGTTCGATCCGTTCGCCGGGGGCGAGTGGCACGTAAATCGACCGAGTTCTGGTGGTGAGTGCGCCGGCCTCCAACAATTCTTCATCGCGATTGCGCATCTCATCGAGCACCAGCGGATGCCACGAGTCCGATCGCATGTCGGCCGGCACGTAATGCGTCCGTGCCCACTGCCGCAGTCTCAGTTCGCGAATGAAATCAACGCCGGAGGTGTCGGAAACAGACATGTTGCAGCCTCAAACTTTCGACTCATCGCCGCAGCGACAACTCCCGGCCCAACGACTGCCGGCTCGTGGTGAGCGAGACGAGACGATTGGCGAACGCAGCGGGAATCCGCTTCATCCGATCACACGCGGGAAAGTGGGTGACGGCCCAATGCTCATCGTCACCGCGGGACATTTGCAATCAGACAAATCGTGTGAGCCGTGCGATCACCGGGCTTGTGCCGTTGACTTGCCGGTCGTATCGAACTGAGCGACCTCCGTTGAGGTCACTCACACCCGAGGCTGCGACGTATAGCGATCCCGCAGAGCCTGCCAGGCCGTGCGGCCCAGGTTGACGTGCTTCTGAAGTCGATCGGCCGACGCGGGCTGGAACCAGGTGAACGAGACGACCACGAGCACGGCGGCCGCGCCCAACAACATCGATCGCAGGGAATCGTTTTCCGTGAGCAGCGTCAACCACGGTTGATACCACGCGCGCGGAATGACCGGTTGCGCGCGGGGCGTTTGGATTCCGCGCGTTTCCAGTTTCAAGTCGGCGGCGACCGGGATGATCTCCTCGTCGGAACGCACCGCGTCGAACTCGATCCGCGTCATTTCCGTCGCGAAGTCTTTGTCATTCTGGATCGCGTCGACCACGCTCTGAAGCTGCTCGTTCTGGCGTTCGACCGAGACCAGCTTGAGCTGATTCGTGGTGTAAAGGTCTCGCAGACGCAGCGTCTCGGCCAGCTTCGGGGCCAGCGCCACGGCGGCGAACAGGCCCGCCGCCAGAAGGAGGCAGAACCAAAACAACAGCGACACGATCAGTCCGGAAACGGTTTCGGTTGCACTGTTGCCGCCTGATGTGACGGGGCCGGCCATGCGAGTTCTCATCCAAGCGCAAACGCATCCCCGCGCGGAACGCCTCGCGGGAGTCTCGTCGCATCATCGAACGTCTGCCGCACGAACTTGAGCCGCCGCAACTCCATCAACAGCACCGCAGCCACGCGCACGTCGGGAGTATTCGTCACAATCGGCGATTGAGCCGGCGGCTCTTCCTAAAGAGGCCACCCCGAAAATGGTGTCAGCCGCGCCCCTCATTGCACTTTCAGTACTTCCAACTTCGTGGCGGACGCTGCCAGCGTCCGTCAACAAACTCCGGCAATGAGTCACGCCGACGCTGGCAGCGTCGGCCACGGTGACGCGAACTTGGAAGTACTGACTTTGCACTTCTCATTTCTCACTTTTCACTCAATCTCTCTTACTCCGATCCATCACCGCCGCACTTTGTCGGCCCACAATCGTCTTGACCGTCTTCAACGTCAGTCGTAGAACTCCGCCGCGATGATCGGAATCGTGGCCAGGTTCGTCATCGTGGAGGAGACGCGACGTGATTCAGATTCATCAACCCGCGAACAACGACGCTGATTCGGTCATGCGACCGCGACCGTCCGCGCAACTCCTGCGACGGGTTCTCGTGCGGGGAGGCCACTCGATCGGACAGCACGTGCTGGTGGCGGGCACCGGCTGCGAGGAGTTGACCGACTGGTTGAACGCACTCGGTTTTGATGTCGAAACACTGGGGGATGCGACTCTGGAATCGGCCGTCGGCGAATCGCATCTGGCGGCGTTCGACCTGATTCTGGTGGATGACCTCGAGCAGTATCGCGTCAATCTGCTCGAGTTGAGTTTGAGATTGGTGACGGCTCAACTGCTGTCTTGCCTGAAACCCGGAGGAGACTTCGTGGTGATCCGTGATGCGGCGTCCGGTTCAATCGGCTCCTCGACGGACAGCATCTTGCACGATGCCGTGTGTTGGACGCGACATCTGGCCTGCTTCCCCGGTCGACTCGAAACGGCCGAGTTTCCGGCCCCCTGGTTCAGTCGCAACACGCTGCACTGGCTGCTGGGTCACGGTTCCGCACCGGCTGAGTTGGCGGTGTCGTTGAGAGCCCCTGCCGAGCGACTGACCATCGCCGAATGGCAGGAGCACGCTCGACGCGGACTGTTGACGGGTGCGACCTTTTGTTGCTCGGCGGCAAAGCCGGTTCAGCGCCAACGCCAGGCAGCGTGATGCCACGGCGCGTGCCTGCCAGCGGCGACCGCCTTCGTTCGGGGCACCCGGGAAACAGAATGAGCCGGACAAATGTCCGGCTCAGTCGAGCATGTTCGCGGCGTCATCAAGGGCGTGATTCGTGAAGAGTCGCTTCTGGTTTGCCCTTCGCTGTTGGTGACGGCTCGGTTCGGACCACCCCATCCGGCATCACTTCGTCGGGCCATCGGTCTTCGCGGTCGCGGCCGCTCCTCGCTGATGCTCGCGCTGAATCGCTTCGTACACCTCCTGGCGATGAACGGGAATCTCCGTGGGTGCTTCAATTCCCAGGCGAACCTTGTCGCCCCGGATGTCGACGACGGTGATCTTGATATTGTCACCGATGAAAATACTCTCATCGCGCTGACGTGAAAGAACGAGCATTTGCGTGTCTCCTTATTCCCTGCCGGCGACGTCGTTCTCACGCGCCGACCGTACTCCCAAGTTGTGGTCTCTCCAGAACTCCTGACGCATCGCCAGCAAACCGTCGCGGCGACCGATGATCCGCACACGCCTGAGGCGGACGCATCGACCGGCTGCGGATTCGGCCTCCCAAACTCAACTTCTCGCCGCCGCTGCTGGCAGAGTCGAGGGACGTGAAGTCGTTCGGGCCAACCCGTTTTCACACCAATTCGCGACAGGTTTAGAATCGTCATCCTCCTCTTCGTTCAGGTAATACGATAGCAGGAATCCCAACTTCGGCCAGAAATGACTGTTGGACTCGACGAGTCGTAACGAATAGACCACGAACGGTGCGAGTAACTGGAATGCACGGTATAACGGTCGTGCGGGGTGAGGAAGAAAACGTGACTTTTCAACCGGGGCAATTCTCATGAGCAGCCTGTTTTCGCGACGTTTCGTAGACACTTGGTTGGCGGTGCTGTCGATTGGCCTGCTCGCCAGTTCCATCGCCGGCGCGGCCGAGCCGGTTCGCGTGCTGATCGTCGACGGACAGAACAACCACAACTGGAAGGGAACGACTCCGATTCTCAAGGACTTCCTGACAAAGAGCGGTCGTTTTGCGGTCGAGGTCGCCACGACTCCGGCCAACGGACAGCCGAAAGAAGCGTGGGCCGGTTTCCGTCCGAAATTCGCCGACTACGGTGCCGTGCTCAGCAATTACAACGGAGAAACATGGCCCGAGCCGGTTCAACGCGACCTCGAAGACTATGTCGCCAAGGGAGGCGGACTGGTCATCGTTCACGCCGCGAACAATGCCTTCCCGGACTGGGCCGAATTCAACAAGATGATCGGGCTGGGCTGGCGCGACGCCAAGTTCGGCGATCGCCTGACGGTCGATGACAAGGGACAACCGATCCGAACGCCGAAGGGCGAGGGACCGGGAGCCGGCCACGGTTCGCAGCACGAGTTCACCGTGATCGTCCGCGAACGTGAGCATCCCGTGATGCAGGGCCTGCCCGTTGAGTGGCTCCACACGAAGGACGAGTTGTACCACGGACAGCGCGGTCCCGCCGCCAGCATGAACGTCCTCGCCACCGCCTTTGCGGCGAAGCAGACCGGCGGCACGGACGCTCACGAGCCGATGGTGTGGTGGATCCCCTACGGCAAGGGCAAAGTCTTCACCACGGTGATGGGCCACGCCGAGTATTCGATGCAATGCGTCGGCTTTCAGTCCATCGTGAACCGCGGCACCGAATGGGCCGCCACTGGCAAGGTCACGATTCCCGTTCCCCCCAAGTTTCCCACAGCAACCACCACCCTTTCCGCCGACTCTGCGAAGTAGCACACCCTCCAAATCGCCCGCCTCACCAGCCCGACATGCAGGCATGCCGGGCTGGCTGTCATTCCAGACCACAGTCATTTCAAAACGTTTTCGGTGGCTGGGACAGGTTGTGGCAATCACCCGAATGAGTTGATCCTCGCACGCTTGCCGTTGGGCATGCCGACCAGCGACGAACACCCCGCCGCTGAGTGAATGACACTCGTCTTGACGGATTCAAATAATTCGCGGACAAGCGGCGTTCCGGCAGCGTGATCCTCGGGACTGCCCTTCACCCGCTTGACGTCGGCATTTGAGCCAATGGTTTGATCTCTCCCCTCCGGGGTAATTCCCGCTCAACTGAGGTTGGTGCGAATGTCTGCCGCATGCGATCAGACGGTTTCCGATCCGAACCCCTCTGCAACGCCGAACTCAATTGCGAATATGCTTCGCCGGTTCCTCGGCTCCGCGTTCGCGGCTCAACTGGGGCTTCGTTTTTTTGGCATCCCAGTCTCGCTGGCCACAACGCTGCTCTTGTCCCACACGCTGGGCCCCGCTCAATTTGGCAGTTACGCCTATGTGGTGGCTTGGTCCGGCATGCTGGCTGTGGCGGCAGCCCTGGGATTCGACGGTTTTCTTGTCCGAGAAATCTCGGCCGCGCGCGCCTTGCAAGACTGGGGACTGTTGCGTGGTCTGGTCAGCGGCTCGGCGCGAATCGTCTTGTTGACATCGCTGGCCATTTGCGCGCTGGGCGGCGGTGTGGTGTTGTGGCTGCTGCTCATCAACGGAAACTCGGAACTTGCCATCCAGGTGCTCTTTGGCTTCGTATTGGTGCCGGTCGTGGCGATGCGACAAATCTGTCGATCGTCCATGCAGGGACTGTTGCAACCATTGCGGGGCTTCGTTCCGGAACTCCTCGTCCAGCCATTGGCCATGCTGTTGCTGTCCGCCATCGCCGCCATCGTGACGCACGGTCACCTGTCTTCTTTGTACGCCGTCATTCTCCAAGTCACGGCGGGAATCCTGGCCTTGCTGGTGGGTCGCCTGTTGTTGAAAAGTTCGCTGCCTCGCGAAATCGATTCCGCTCCGAAGCGGACTGAGTACCGGCGCTGGATGAGAAGTGCGTCACCCTTTCTGCTCTGCCAAATGATCTATCTGGCGAATGAGAAGCTCTCGATGCTCACCCTGGGAATGACCGCGGATTTCCGGGACGTGGGTGTCTTTGCCCTCTCCTCGAGTCTCGCCATGCTGGTTTGGCTGCCACTGACCACGATGGATGCGGTGATTTCCGGACGAATCGCTCACCTGCACGCCATCGGCGACAAAGCGGAACTCCAAAAACAACTCACTGTCGCAGTCAGAGTCTGTGTGCTTGTGACTGTACCTGTGGTTCTGATCGAGGTCTTCTGTGGCGACAGGTTGCTGGGTCTCTTCCGCGAGGACTTTTCCTCAGGCTACACGGTTCTGCGGATTCTCGCCTTGGGACAATTCTTCAACGTCGCGTCAGGCTCCGTTGGCTCGGTCATGACGATGTCGGGGCATACCCGAGATGCCGTGATGGCCGCCGCCGTGTCCACTGGAATCGGCCTGGCCTGCTGCGTGCTCTTGATCCCGCCATTCGGGGCGGTGGGTGCCGCCATCGCGCAAAGTGCAGGGGTCATTGCGTACAATGCTCTGCTGGTCGTCAAAGTCCGCCAGCATCTGGGAATCGATCCAACCATTCTGGCGGTCCTTCGCAGAACGACGACCTGATCGTCAAATCAAGCGTGGTTGTCGTGCCAGTTTGAAGTCAGCGGGGCGATCTCAATGCCGGGCATTCGGCCTCCCTTTGAATCGCCGCAGAGATGCGGGTTTGAGCAATTGGGGTTGTCACTGTTTCAATGGCCTGATAAGTACTCGCCGCCCGTTGGGATGGGGCCGTGAACGTGAAGAAAAGGAGCGTCAGATATGCAGACAGTTGAGGTCTTGGCCGGACTGGCAAATTCTCGCCGCTCCTTGGGAAGCGAAGGGGAGTGCCAAATGCATGCGGCCGAAGTTTCGACCGGCAAACGATTCCGGTTTGGAGCCAACTGGGCGGCCTTTCTGCGCACACTCGACGAGGACCGGATCCATCAGGCCGAACTTTCCCTGAAGGACATGCTCACCATCGAAAACCTGGCTGGAAAGCGGTTCCTGGACGTCGGTTCCGGGAGCGGTCTGTTCAGCCTGGCGGCCAGGCGATTGGGGGCCGAAGTCCATTCGCTGGACTACGACCCTGATTCCGTGGCATGCACTCGCGAATTGAAACGACGTTATTTCAACGACGATCCGAAATGGACCGTCGAGGAAGCCTCCGTGCTCGACGAATCCCATCTCAGGTCTCTGGGGAAGTTTGACGTCGTTTACTCGTGGGGGGTCTTGCACCATACCGGTCAGATGCAGAGGGCACTGAACAACGTCATCATTCCTCTGGCTGACAGCGGGAAGTTGTTCATCTCCATCTACAACGACCAGGGAACCATTTCAAAGTTCTGGACCGTGGTCAAACGAATTTATTGTTCCGGCCTGATCGGGCGAATCGCTGTGTGCAGCGTCTTCATCCCCTACTTCATCGCCAGGGGAATCGCGCACGGGCTGCACGATTTCAAGAACCCGTTTGCCTCATTTTCCAACTATCGGAAGCAGCGCGGGATGTCCCCGTATCACGATTGGATCGATTGGCTGGGTGGCTATCCGTTTGAAGTCGCCAAGCCGGAGCATTTGCTGGAATTCTACAAGCCGCATCACTTCACACTCGACCGGCTGATTACGACAAACAATCTCGCGTGCAACCAGTTTGTTTTCAAACGGGAATCGCAATCGGCATTGAAGGCTGCCTAGTGGATTGCGATCGCCTGCTGCCGTGGAGAACGCCGGTGGCATCGAGGAGACAGACAGCGTGCCGGGAAGACCAAACTTTTTTATCGTCGGTGCTCCGAAGAGCGGCACGACTTCGCTGAGCGTTTATCTCGGTCAGCATCCGAACGTTTTTTTCTGCTCTCCCAAAGAGCCGTACTACTTCGCGTCGGATTTTCCTCGCCACCGCGTCGCAGACAACCTGACCGATTATCTCTCCCTGTTCTCGGCCGCAACTGCCGAGCATCAGGCGATCGGCGAAGGATCCGTGGGATACATGTATTCGGCGGACGCCATTCCGCGGATCATGGAGTTCAACCGGCGCGCCAAACTGATTGTCATGCTGCGCAGCCCGATCGACATCGCTCACGCGATGCATTCACAGGCCCTGTTCGACGCCGATGAAGACGTCGAAGATTTTCGGACCGCCTGGAATTTGCAGTCCGAACGTGAGCACGGCCGGAAAGTGCCGCAGAATTGTCGCAACGTCAAGGTCGTGCTCTACAAGAAACTGGCGAGCATCGGCGAGCAACTCGAACGACTGTACAAGCTCGTGCCCCGCCAACAGGTCAGCGTGGTTGCACTCGATGATTTCATCGCATCTCCGCAGACGGTCTATGAAAACCTCTGCGAGTTCCTCGAGATTCCGCCGGACGGGCGGACAGAGTTCGTTCCGGTCAACGAATCGAAGCGGAATCGGTTTCGCTCGCTGGGCCGATTCGCCGGCCGTCCCCCTCAGTATCTCGTGCGGGGTGCTCAATTCGTCAAGAAAATGCTGGGCATCGAACGGTTGGGCATCATCGATGCCATTCAACGTCTCAACGTGGTCAAGTGCCGACGACCGGCCCTGACGCCCGATTTCCATGCGCAGTTGGCGGACGAGTTTCGAGACGACGTCGCCAAACTGTCTGCCGTCTTGCAGCGGGACTTCAGCGCGTGGGTGCGGGTCCGAAGCCGGGCCGCCTGACGATACGCTCCCTCTTCCTCGGAGAAACAAGATGTCCATGTCGGCCAGCATTCCACAACAAGGGCAGGATCGGATCTGGGAACATTTTCAGAACGAAGGTGTTGAGAGCTTTCAGCAAAGCGCCGGGCGACTGAAGTTTCTGGCGAACAAAATCCCGAAAGACAGCCGCGTGCTGGATATTGGCGTCGGCAACGGCGTATTCGAGTCCTTTGCGGTTCAGCGGGGACTGGATATCCACTGCCTCGATCCGAGTGAACGGTCGATCCATTCACTGCAACGGCGATACGGGCTCGGAGAGAAGGCCAAGGTGGGGTACAGCCAGTCGATTCCTTTCGATGACAATTCGTTTGACTACATCGTCGTCTCGGAAGTTCTGGAACACCTGACCGATGAGATCCTGGCCGCCACACTGGACGAGGTGCATCGCGTGCTGGTTCCCGGTGGTCGGTTGCTGGGAACGGTACCGTCACGAGAAGTACTGGAGGGGCAACAGGTGATCTGTCCCTGTTGTGCCGTCCCGTTCCACCGGTGGGGCCACATGCAGAGTTTCACTCCCCGGCGAATGCACGATCTGCTGTCACGCCACCTCGTCGTGGAACGGTTGGGCGAACGACCGTTTGTCAGTTTTCGACACCTCAACTGGAAGGGGAAAATCGCTTCCGCAGTCCGGCTGATGGTCAGCCATCTCGGCATTCGCGGCAGTGAAGATCATCTGTGGTTTGTGGCGTGCAAGGCAGGCTAGACCGGCACACTTCTGGGATCGGAGCCTGCCATGCGACTCGCATTGATCATTAGCACACTGAAGGCGGGAGGCGCGGAACGTGTGATGGCCACCCTCGCCAACGCCTGGGTGAAGCGCGGGGATTGCGTTACCCTGATTACTCTGGGTTCCGTCGACGATGATTTCTACCCGCTCGACTCGCGGGTGCATCGCATTGGTTTGAACCTCGTCAAGAACACATATGGTGTTTTCGACAGATTCCACACCTTCTGTCGGCGAGCTTCCGCCCTGCGACACTCTGTTGGGGCGACCGATCCGAGTGTCGTGATCAGCTTCGTCAATCGGACAAATCTGCTGACGCAGGTCGCGACTTGGGGACTGCCGCTTCCCGTGATCGTGTCGGAGCGAAACGACCCGCGCGAGGAATCGTCCCCACTGAGCATGCGGCTCCTGCGGCGTGTGTTGTATCCGCAGGCCGACGCCGTCGTCGTGCAGACCAACTCCGTTCTCGCCTGGGCTAAGAAAGTCGCGCCGAAAGGCCGCTCCGTCGTGATCCCGAACCCGGTTGGCCACCCCAAGAAAATCTGGGCACCAACGGGACAACAGAAGATCGTCGCCATCGGTCGGCTGAACCGGCAGAAGGGATTTGACGTCCTGATCGAAGCCTTCGCCAAGATCGCTCCGCTTCACCCGCATTGGACTTTGGACATCTATGGCGAGGGGCCGGAACGGTTGTCGCTGGAATTGATGATTCAAAATCTTCGGCTGACTGACCGGGTCATGCTGAGGGGAATCATTTCAGACATCAGTTCGCCTCTGGTTGAAGCCGGTTTGTTCGTGATGCCCTCGCGATACGAGGGCTTCCCCAACGCGCTGCTGGAAGCGATGGCCTGCGGGTGTCCCGTCATTTCCACGGACTGTCCGTCAGGCCCCGCCGAGATCATTCGCATGAATTACGACGGCTGGTTGGTGCCTCCCGACGATGTGAATGCGCTCGCCAACAGCATGAGCTTTCTGGTCAACAGTGCGGCAGACCGGCAACGACTGGGTGCCAACGCCTCGACCGTACTGGACCGATTCGGCATCGACCGGATCCTCGAACTTTGGGACGGTCTGTTCCATCAACTCTCTGGCAGCGGTCACCCGGCAATGACGGTATCCGACGTGAAAACGAAACCGACCACATCCACGCGTGCCGCCTGAGCGGTGCGGAGCCACATGCTCGACCGCCTTCCCAAACACCCTCGGTGCCATGAATTGGCAACAGTCAACTCGACATCGGCCTGATACGCCAGCAAAACACAATCGCGAGAATCGCTTGAACTTGGAACCGTCTCGCTGACGACGCAGTGGGACGCCGGAATCAAAATCAGACACCGCCCGCGGCGGCAACATTCAGACTCGCAAATCCAACTTCGCGAGGAACCCAGACCACACCCATACCCTTCCCCAATTGGCCACCGCACCGTTCAGTCGCGTCAAACACGACAAAGTCACCATGAAGTCCCATTTAATTCAACACATCCTGACCTGTATCCGCAAAACGCCTCTGGCAGTCTTCGCGCTCGTGGCGTACGTCAGCATCCCGAGCAGCCTGATCTACCCGGAGGACTATTTTGTCATCACCCGCACAATTCCCTGGTTCGTCTCCTACTTCAACACGCTCGACGTCGTCCTGTTTGTCAGCCTGCTTCTGACCTCCGCTCTGCTCAGGCTCAGTCCCACCAGGCAAGGTACGGGGTTCTTATTGCTTGGCTTTGCCTCCATTATGACCAGCCTGTTCTTCTCCCCCAACCTGCAGTCCGGAGCCGTTTTCGACGCGCTCATTCACTTCTGTCGGTTTGCCTTCGTGTTCTCCTTTGCGAGCGGATTGACGAGATCGCTCGGTCCACGGCAATCCGAGAGCTTCTACCTCATGATCTATGCCATTCTGTGTGCCTCGGCTGTGGTCGTCTATCATCTGACATTCGAGACGATGATGGGAAGAATCTACGCTTCGGGAATGGGAGTGGGCAGTTTTGCGCAGGTCTCAGTCGTCGCCTGCATCATCGCCATCGTTCGGCGTCAGTACGTGGTGTTGGCGGTCTCCAGCGTCTTTCTGGTTCTCACCTTCAGTGTGACTTCGACGGTGATGTTCATTTTGGTTGTGTCGTGCATCCCCTTGATCGCATCCCGCGACGGTGTCTCGTCGGACAGCGCCCAGCAATCCCTGCGGCATCTCCGGCAGGTTTTCGTTGTGGGAGCTTTGGTCGCGGGCATTGCTGTCGGCGCATCTTCGATGCTGGGAGACGTCGGATACAATCTGAAGTTCGAGGATGCCGCAGAAGGTCACGGCCGAAAGGTGATCTGGATGTTCGCCCTTCAGTTGCTTCGGTCGGGGCATGTTGGGGTGTGTGGTCTCGGATTCTTCAGAACGACGGGATGTTTTCAGGACAATCAACTGCTGGGTCAGTACGCGGACCACAGCGTCGACAACCAGCATTTTCACAGCATCATTTTTGAGGGCGCACTCGGACTCGGCGTCTTGTGCCTGCCTCTGTTCTGGATGCTGTTTCGCCGAATCTGGGTCACGTACTGGACGAAGCAGTACCTGCCGTGTGCGATCTTCCTGTTCTTTCTGTTGACTCAGAGTGTGGACTTTACGATCTACCGTCCCAAAGAACTGATCGTGTGGGCATTCATTCTCGGGATCGCCGATGGTCAGTTCATTGAGGCGGCGAAGAAGGTGAGCGAGCGCCGCAAGGTGGGATCGACGATGAACATGAACTCGCAGCGTCGATTCGCGATGCCGGTTCTGAATGGTGCGGGACGAAACGGGTGACTGCCGAGTTTGCATCGGCTTGGATAAGACGGACAGCGGCAGTTGGTCCTGGTGAATGGATGTTCCGATGACGAAACTGCGAGTTCTATTTCTTCTTTCATCGCTCGAGATGGGCGGTGCGGAGCGGGTCATCTGCCACCTGCTGACCGCGCTGCCGCGCTCGCGATTTGAGATTCATTTGGCAGTGCTGAACGGAGCGGGACCACTGCGGCAATCCATCCCCTCCGATGTCTGCATCCATGACCTCAAGACTCCTCGCGTGTCTCGGTCGGCGTTCGCATTGCTGCGTCTGGTGTGGAAGCTGCGACCGGGGCGAGTCGTCAGTACGGGTTCGCACCTGAACATTCTGACCAGCGTACTGCGGCCATTGTTTCCCCCCAAATGCCGATTGTTGATTCGGGAGTCGGCCCCCGTCACGTTTCTTGGCCAGTCGCGCGGGGGCGTCATGAAGCACCTGGCCATGGTGAGCTACCGGCTGGCCGATACGGTCATCGCGCAGTCGGTGACCGGAACCAAAGAGCTGCGCGGACCGTTGCGTTTGCCAGATTCGCGCGTCACTCACATTTACAACCCGGTTCCCTTCGAACACATCGACACCGCCGCCAGAGCGGCGGACTGCCCTTTTCCCGGTGGGACGGCCGGGCCCCACATCCTGTCTGCGGCCAGACTCGATCCGGTGAAGGGGCTGGACCGCCTCATCAAGGCATTTCGCAGCCTCCTGTCACACCGACCATCAGCTCAATTGTGGATCGTGGGAGAAGGAACGGAACGCCCGAAGTTGGAGCAACTCATTCAGTCGCTGGAACTGCAAGACCATGTCCACCTGGCTGGCTTTGACGCCAACCCCTGGCGTTGGATGCGGCATGCCGATCTGTTTGTGCTTTGCTCTCACGTCGAGTCTCTGCCGAATTCGCTGCTGGAGGCGATTGCCTGCCGGTGTCCGGTGGTCACGCTCGACATTCCCGGTGGCACCCGCGAGATCATGGAACAACTGGGATTGTCCTCACGGATTGCGAGTCGGCTGGAGGAATGGAAGGACGAGTGGTTCGAGCGGCCGGATGCAACCGTCCGTCAATCGGCGGAGGCGCTGTTGGGCGTGGAAACGATCGCCGGGCAGTACGCGCGACTATTGCTGGCCAATGGAATTCAAGACCTCAATGAAACACTTCAGCCATCGTCACGGATTGCCGAACGGCGAGCAGCTTGAAGCGTGGGAAACGTCAGCAGGACATTACGGAACAGGTAGGCATTATGTGCGGATTCGCCGGGTACTCATCATTTTCGCGGAACGGCACAACGTCATCTGCGGAGCGTCTGGTTGCTGAAATGGTCGGTGCCATTCGGCATCGAGGCCCCGACGACTTGGGTGTCTGGGCGCAGGACGGCCAGCCGGTGGTCTTCGGATTTCAGCGGCTGTCGATCGTCGATCTGTCACCGGCCGGCCATCAGCCGATGGTCTCCGCGAGTGGCCGGTTTGTGATGGTTTTCAACGGCGAAGTCTACAACCACCTGGCCATTCGCCAGGATCTGGTCCGCGCGGGAGTGACATTCCGTGGACGATCCGACACCGAAGTTGTGCTGGCTGCCGTCGAACGATTCGGGGTGCGGCGCGCCTTTCAACAGGCGGCGGGAATGTTTGCCGCCGCGATCTGGGATCGAACGGAACGCCGGCTGTATCTGGTGCGAGACCGCCTGGGAGAAAAGCCGCTCTACTACGGCTGGGCCGGGCGAACGCTGGTCTTCGGTTCCGAACTGCATGCGTTGCGGAAGCATCCCGATTTTGAGCAGGCCATCGATCCCGCGGCCGTCGCTTCACTGATGCGCTTCGGTTACGTCCCCACGCCCGGCTCGATCTATCGCAACGTGTGGAAGCTGCCGCCCGGTTCGATTCTGTCGATCGATCTGCGAAACGGAATGCCCTCCGAACTGCCGGCTCCCGAGGCCTACTGGTCGCCGTGCGAGAACACTCACGACGATGATCGCTCCGCCAGTAATCAGGCGACAGACGATTCGGGGCGAGGCTGGGTCGATCGGCTGGAACGATTGTTGACCGACGTGGTGCGCGAACAAGTTGTCGCCGATGTCCCGTTGGGTGCGTTTCTGTCCGGCGGAATCGACTCCTCCGCGATCGTGGCGCTGATGCAGGCGGTCTCGTCGACGCGAGTGAAGACGTACACGATTGGCTTCACCGAACCTCGATTCGACGAGGCACCGTATGCCCGGGACATTGCCCGCCACCTGGGAACCGATCACACCGAGTGGTATGTCACGGAGCAAATGGCCCTGGATGTGGTCCCGCGACTCGGCCATGTCTACGACGAGCCGTTTGCGGACAGTTCGCAGATCCCCACGCTGCTGGTCTGTCAGCTCGCACGACGGCATGTGACGGTCAGCCTGTCCGGTGACGGGGGCGATGAGATCTTCGGCGGCTACACGCGGTACAAGGTGTTTCAACGCGCGGTTCAATTGAGGCGACTGCTGCCGGGTCCGCTCAAGGGTGCGGCGGCCAACACACTGTCGGCATTGAGCAATGTATTCCCCCTGTCCCAGCGCTGGCGACGTAGAGCCGATGCGGCGATCGGCCTCCTGTCAGCCCGCGACGAAATCGCCGCCTATGCGCGCCTGATGTCGTCCGGGCGAAGGCAGGCCGAACTGTTGCGGGATCCACGGGAATTGCCCTGCATTTTCGACGGAGTACCCGCGGACCCCTCGTTGCCACTGCTTCGCCGCCTGATGCTGACCGACGTCCAAAGCTACCTGCCGAACGACATTCTGGTGAAGGTCGATCGGGCCGCGATGTCGACCAGTCTCGAAACCAGAGCCCCCTTCCTCGACCATCGGGTGGTCGAGTTTGCAAATCGTCTGCCGCTGAACTGCCTCGAACGCGGCGGTGAGTCGAAGTGGGTGCTGCGCGAACTGCTGCACCGCCATGTGCCGAGAGCTCTCACCGACCGGCCGAAGATGGGTTTCGGAATACCACTGGCCGCATGGATGCGCGGGGCGCTGCGAGATTGGTGCGAGGCGAAACTCTCTCCGGCCGCGCTCGATGACGCCGGCCTCTTCCGGATTGACGCCGTTCAACGTCTGTGGAGCCAGCATCTGTCCGGGCAACTCGATGCCAGTGTCGAACTATGGCCGCTGCTCATGTTCCAGGAGTGGAAGTCGGCGCAGTCCGTCGTGAGCGAGCCGCTTCGATCGGCAGCCTGATTTTCCGACGCCGCCATGTCGAACGTTACCCCATGTCCGCCCTGCGAAATCGGTGACCTTCGAGGGGGCGGTGTCCGGTTCAAAGTGCTCTTGCCTGATATTCAGACCCCAGAGATACTCCGCGCGCCGCAGGACCGGTCCGCGCGAATCGCGCGACATGTCGATGACTGCGTTACGTGCGTTAATCTCGCACCGACGCGAAGGCAATTCCCCAAACCCGAATACCAGCAGCCATCGCAATTTCAATGGACACGAAAGGAATCGTGTAATGCCGTTAGCAGGAGATCTTGAGGCCAAGCTGGCACACTCGCTGGCGGAAGTCCAAATGTATCGCAACATGGCGGCTGAGCTGGGTCTGGAGTTGATGCCGGGAGCAAACGTCCTCGATTTCGGTTGCGGCGACGGTGGCACCGTTCTGCAGTTCCGTCGTCAGGGATTTCGTTCGTACGGAATCGACATCGTGCCGGGTTTTGAACAGTGCATGAGGCTTTGTCGGCAGGAAGAACTGGCCAAGCCCGGCGAGGAACCGTGCCGATTGGTCTCTTTGGACGACTACTGGATTCCGTTTGAAGACAACCTGTTTGACTTCATTTGGAGCAACCAGGTCTTCGAGCACGTGCAGAACTACGCCGAAGCGTTTCGCGAAATGTCTCGGGTACTCCGGCCGGGAGGCTTTGGCATTCATGTCTTTCCCTCCCGGTACACGCCGATCGAACCGCACCGCTATGTGCCGATGGCGACGATTTGGCGGAGCCGCCCCTACTTGAAGTTTTGGGCGCGGCTGGGCGTGCGAAACCCCTATCAACGCGGACAGACTGCGGACGTCATCGCCGAAAGCAACGCCCGCTATCTGGCGAACAACACCAACTACCTTACGAAGCGGGAGCTTCTCGAGGTCGTCGGCCTGTACTTTTCTCAGATCGATTTCATACCGGGAGTGTTCGGGAAACATTGCTTTGGCCGCAAACGATTGATTTACAGAGTGGCGGCCAAACTTCCGTTTGGGAATTGGCTGACAAATACGCTGTTCCAGCGGGTGCTCCTGGTGCGCCGCCCCTTGGTGGCAAGTTCGCCTGCGGAAGCGACCGAAGAGGTACATCTATGTCGAGCGGGTTAATGCGAGTCTGCCACGTGATCAGCGATCTTCAGGTCGGCGGTGCGCAGGTCATGCTCCACAAACTGCTGTCCCGGCTCGATCGCGCGCAGTTCGACAGTCGCGTCATCTCCCTGACCGAATCGGGGCCGATGGCGGAACCCCTGCAAGCGATCGGAGTCCCGATTGAAGTGTGTCACATGTCACGCGGAATTCCCTCGCCGTCGTCGCTGTTCCGATTGAGGAGGCAGCTTTCCCAGCCGCGGCCCGACGTCATCCAGACCTGGTTGTTTCACTCGGACCTGTTGGGCGGAGCGGTGTCCAAATGGACTCGATTGCAGGTTCCGGTTGTCTGGAACATTCGCATGAGTTCGCTCTGCTCGACGATCGACAAGCGCAGCACGCGCTGGACGGTGAAACTCTGTGCGCTGTTGTCCCGTCATCTGCCCGCGCGAATCATCGTGAACTCGCAAGCCGGTCGATCCATGAACCAGGAGATCGGCTACGCTCCGGACAAGCTGGAAGTCATCCCCAACGGCTTCGACACCGATTGCTATCGCCCCTCGACCGGGGCACGGCGCACGCTCCGCGGCGAATTGGGAATTGCCAGCGACGCCGCGTTGATTGGTCTCGTCGGTCGATACCATCCACACAAGGATCACGACACGTTCCTGAAGGCGGCAGGGCAGGTGTTGGCCAGCCGCCCCGACACGCACTTCCTGCTCTGTGGCGACGGCATCGACAAATCGAACGGCGAGTTGCGGGAACGAATCCAACGCGCCGGACCGATGGCCAATTTCCATTTGCTCGGACGGCGCGACGACTTGCCGACGATTCAGGCCGGCCTGGACATCGCCGTTTCGTCGTCGGTCACCGAGGGGTTTCCGAACGTCATCGGGGAGGCGATGTCTTGCGGAGTCCCGTGTGTCGTCACGGATGCGGGTGGTTCATCCGAAGTCGTCGGCGACACCGGACGGATCGTCCCTTGTGGCGACGCCAGGGCTTTGGCGGACGCCTGCCTCGAGATTCTGGCAATGCCCTCCGAACGCCGACGCCGACTCGGCGAACTCGCCCGACAGCGCGTGGTGGAACAGTTCAGTCTGGAGCGAGTCACGGAACTTTATGCGGATCTCTGGCAGCGCGTCGCGGGCGTTGCACGGGACACCGCGCCGCGGACCGCGCGTCGCGCCGCATAGATTCAAGAGGGAAACGAGGCTCATTCATGTGCGGAATCACCGGCGGCTGGACCGACGAACCGATCGCCGATGCGCCCTTCGGTGCGTCCATGAACGCCCTGCTGCACCGCGGTCCCGACGATGGAGGCACGCTGCGAGACGGGTCGGTCGTGCTGGGAATGCGCCGGCTCTCGATCATTGACGTGGGAGGTGGGCACCAGCCGGTGTTCAACGAGGACGGCTCCGTCGCGGTGGTCTTCAACGGCGAGATCTACAACTATCGTGAGCTGATCCCGCAGTTGCAGTCGCGCGGGCACACGTTCCGCAGCCAGTCGGACACGGAGACGCTGGTCCACCTGTACGAGGAGTACGGCCCGCGCATGTGCGAGCACTTGCGCGGCATGTTTGCCTTCGCGATCTGGGACAAATCGAAGCGGCGGCTGTTTCTGGCGCGGGACCGCTTCGGCAAGAAGCCGCTGTACTACACGCGCACCAGTGGCGGCGGGATTTTGTTCGCCTCCGAATTGAAGGCCCTGCGCCCGCTGATGGCTGCGGCCGGAGTGGCCGCCCGGATCGACGAGCAGGGGATCTACGACTTCCTTTCGCTGGGCATGGTGCCTCAACCGCGCACCATCTTTCAGAACGTCCACTCCCTTCCGCCCGGATCGTGGCTGAGTTCCGATGGCGAACGCGCCGACATGCAGCCGTACTGGCAACTCGACTACACGCGCAAGGTGCGGATGCCTTACGGCGAGGTGTTGGAGCGGACTCGCGAACTGATCTCCGACTCCGTGAAAGTCCGCCTGCGAAGCGACGTGCCGCTCGGAGTCTTCCTGTCGGGCGGCATCGATTCGTCGGTGATCGCGTATGAAGCGGCGAAGCAGTTGGGCCAGGACCTGGACAGCTTCACGGTTTCAACCAGCGACCCGGCGTTCGACGAGGCACCGGTGGCCGCTCGAACGGCGCGCGAATTGGGAATCCGCAATCACGTCCTTCCGTTGCAAGTCGCTCCACTCGACGAGATCCAACGGCTGGTGCGGCAGTACGACCAGCCTTACGCCGATTACAGCGCCCTGCCAACCTCGGCCATCTCGCGACTGGCTCGTCAGCACGTGACGGTGGTCTTGACGGGTGATGGAGGCGACGAAGTGTTCGGCGGTTATCGTCGTTACGTGGCAGCCCAGTGGGCGTCCGCGTTTCGATTCGTCCCGTCGTCGCTGACCACGATGATGGCCGGGCTGCTTCAACGTCAATCGGGAGGCCGCCGATCAACGGCCGGCTTCGGCAGCCGGTTTCTGCGCGGCTTGGGTCAGTCACCCGGGGCGCGCTATCTCAGTTGGACGACCGATTTGCTTCAGGACGCCGACAAGCAGCAGATCTGGACCGGTGGACCGATGCGACCGACGGAGGACTGGATCGAAGAGTTGCTTCCGCGTCGGCTCTCCGGCTTCGACACTCAGGCCACCGGCGACATACAGGTCAACCTGTTGAGCGACCTGCTGGTCAAGATGGACATCGCGACGATGGCTCACTCACTGGAAGCCCGCTCGCCTCTGCTGGATCACCAACTGGCGGAGTTTCTGGCCACACTGCCCGACTCGCAGCGGATCACCGGCGGACGACTGAAGGGCCTGCTGCGCGATGCGTATCGAGGCCGCCTTCCCGATGAAGTCATCCTCGGCAAGAAGCGGGGCTTCGAGTTTTCACTGAGTTCCTGGCTGGAGAACGAACTGCGCGGATTGATCATGGACACGCTGGGGTCGCCCGCCGCCCGAGTCCGCAGTTTTTTGAACGGTCAATTCATCGACAACCTGCTCGCGGGCGGCATTCTTCGCGACCGGAACTGCGCCTGCCTGGTCTACGCGCTGCTGGTTCTGGAGCTTTGGCTGGTTGATTTCGCCGAGGGGACGCTGGTCAACGACGGTTGGACCGCGCCCGCCAAATGTCACGTTCCAAAAGCGGCTTGAAGGACGAACCTTCAACGACAAACGATTTTTAGTAGTTCTAAGTTCGTGGCGGACGCTGCCAGCGTCCGTCAGCAAATTGCTGCGACAGTTGATGCCGACGCTGGCAGCGTCGGCCACGACGGCGTGAACTCGCCAGTGCGGAGTTCTTCCTTACAGTCTCAGATTTACGGTCTCAAACAGGTCTTGAGTGAGGTGTTTTGTCATGGCAACCGATCTGTCACTTGCCGAACCCCGGTCTCGCGCCGCAAAGGCCGTCCCGTTTCACAGCCCCAAGCATTGGATGCGGCGTCTGTTTCCAACGACCCGCCGCGCGTTGTTGGAACGCGCGCTGCGCGGCTTGGATCTGTCCGACCGTCGCTCCGTCCTGATCGTCGGTGCCGGACACGATCCGTATCGCGACCTGTTTCCCGGCGCGAAGGATTACACCTGCCTGGACATCGAAAACATTCCCGGCGTGACCGACGTCGTGGCCGACGTGACCGAGATGCCGTTCGACGACGGTCGCTTCGATTGCGTTGTCGCCACCGAATGCATGGAGCACGTTTCCAACCCGTTCAAATTCATCGAGCAGATCGACCGCGTTCTGCAACCCGGCGGAATGGCCGTGATCACCGTGCCGTTTCTCTTCCATCAGCACGGCGATCCGTATGACTTCTGGCGACCGACGCGCGAGTGTCTGACCGGCCTGTTCGGCTCGTACAGCAAGGTGGAAATCCAGTCGCTCGGAAACCGGCTGCATGTGATCTCGGACCTGATCACGACGGCCTTCGCCCCGCGCCGGCTGTTGTTTCCGCTGCGGATCGTGAACCATCTGTTGATCCGGTTGCCCGGCAGCATTCGCTCGGGAAACCAGGTCACGACGGCACCGACCGGCTTCATGGTCGCCGCGATCAAGTGACGCCCGCCTCTGCGAAGGATTCGCAGTCCGCACGACCTGCATGGAGGCATACGTCGAACATGAGCCAACCCCGGATTCTGTTTCTCGTCAGCGAAGACTGGTACTTCTGGTCGCACCGGGCGCATGTGGCCCGAGCGGCACAGGCGGCCGGCTATGAAGTCCTGGTGGCGACGCGCGTGAGCAGTTGTGGCGAGCGCATTGAGGCGGCCGGATTTCGGCTGCTCCCCATCACTGTGTCGCGCGGTGCCGGGAATCCGTTCCGGGAACTCGGCACGTTGCGCGAGTTGGTGCGTCTCTATCGACAGCACAAGCCGGACATCGTGCATCACGTGGCGGTCAAGAACATTTTTCTGGGGACTCTGGCGGCACGCCTCGCGCGCGTTCCGGCCGTCGTGAATGCGTTTGCCGGACTCGGACATCTGTTCACCGCCGACGGACTGAAGACGCGCGTGATGCGAGGCGTGCTGCGAACCATCCTGCGGTGGACGCTCAACGTGCCACGCATGCGAGTGATCGTCCAGAATGCCGAAGACGGCGACGAGTTGGTGCAGGCTCGCATTGTCCGGCCCGAACAGGTGCTGTTGATTCGCGGTGCGGGAGTCTGCACGACGGCCTTCGCACCGCAGGCTCCGGCAGCCGGTCCTCCTGTGGTTCTGCTCGCGGCGCGCATGCTGTGGTCCAAGGGTGTCGGCCAGTTTGTGGAGGCCGCTCGTCGGCTCAGGGCACGCGGTCACAACGCCCGCTTCGTGCTGACGGGCCGCGTCGATGAAGCCAATCCCAACCATGTGCCGCGAGCGCAACTGCTCCAGTGGCGGCAAGAGAACGACGTCGAATGGTGGGACCATCAGGACGACATGCCGCAGGTGCTGGCGACCGCAAGCATCGTCTGCCTCCCCACGTTTTATGGCGAAGGACTGCCGCGCGTCTTGTTGGAAGCCGCCGCGTGCGCGAAGCCGCTCGTGACGACGGACATGCGCGGCTGTCATGACATCTGCCGCGACGGCGTCAACGGCTTTTTGATCCCTCCCCGCGATGTCGATGCGCTGACCGGGTCGCTCGAAAAGCTGCTGGTGAATCCGGATCTGCAACGCCAGTTGGGCGATGCCGGCCGTGCAATGGTGTTGAGAGAATTCAGTGACGATCAGGTCGTCAATCAGACGTTGGGAATCTACCAGTCCTTGTTGAACGATGGCGGCGAGGCAGAGGTTTTACTGTCCCGTGCAGCGTGATGTTGGCGGAGAAGTTTCAGTAGTTCCAAGTTTGCAGAGTTCGTATTTGCTTTTACTCCGAAGGAGTTGTGTCCCATAGCCCAGGGTTGCGAGCGAAGCGAGCTACCCTGGGGAACGGTTCAACCGCCCATGTACCCCAACGGGGTTCCGTCATCGGCGTTTCTCGAATGACGCAACCCTTTCAGGGTAGATGGCGAATACGTTCTCCCTCCCAGGGTAGCCCGCAGACGCGGGCAACCCTGGGCTATGGGACGCAACTCCTTCGGAGTAAAGACACCTTGTTCAACCCCAAACTTGGAACTACTGAATTTTGAATTCGAGCCGGTTTCGTTTCGGAGCACTGCGGCGCATGAAGACGGTTCTGGTGACAGGAGCGAACGGGTTTGTCGGGCGGCATGTCTGCCAGCGCCTCGTCGACGACGGCTGGCGCGTGCGGGCCGCTGTGCGCGACGGCACCTCCGCGATTGCTTCGTCACCAAACATCGCTCGGTTTCCCGTCGGTGATCTGGCCACGTTTCCAGGCTGGCACGATGGCTTGAAGGAGTCCGACGCCGTGGTGCATCTGGCCGCGAGGACTCACTGCCTGGGCGAGCGTCCCGGTGACGTGCTGGCCGCGTATCAGGCGACGAACGTCGAGGGAACCCGCCGCCTCCTCGAAGCATGTCGCGGCACACCCGTGCGGCGGTTCGTCTTCATGAGTTCCATCAAAGCCGTCGGCGAAGGAGCCTCGCACGCCTATCGCGAGACCGACGAGTGCCACCCGCTCGATCCCTACGGCCAGACGAAATGGCAGGCGGAGTTGCTGACGTTTCAACTGGCATCCGACTTGAACATCGAACCGGTTGTCCTGCGGTCGCCCCTGGTCTACGGATCGGGAGTGCGCGGAAACCTGGTTCGGTTGATGAGCCTGATTCAGCGCGGATGTCCGTTACCGCTCGGCTGCGTTCAAAATGCGAGGAGCATGATCCACGTCGAAAATCTCGCCGACGCGATACGTGTCTGCGTCGATCATCGCGCGGCGCGAGGTGAAGTCTTTCACGTGGCCGACGCGGCTCCGGTGTCCGGCCGCGAGCTCGCACGGCGGCTAGCGAAGGCGATGGGTTGTCGGGCGCGACTGCTCCCGATCCCCGTCTCCGCGATGCGACTGCTGGGGCGAGTCACCGGGAAGACAGACTTCGTTCGCCGACTGACTGACTCGCTGGTCGTGGCGACGGACAAGATTCAGCTTCTCACCGGATGGACTCCGCTCGTCTCATTGGATGCGGGACTGGAGTCGATGGTCCGGACATTCCTGTCCGGCGAAAACAAGGTTTCTCGCGAGGTCACGAGGAAGGCAGCATGACGATCAAACGGACGTTTGACATTGTTCTGGCAGTTTTCGGGATCGTGCTCGCCGCCATTCCGCTGGTCCTCATTGCCTTCGTGGTTCGACTCACTTCGCCGGGCCCGGCGATGCATTGGTCGCGCCGTATCGGCCGGGACAACCAGATTTTCTGGATGCCCAAGTTTCGATCGATGCGGGTCAACACGCCCCAACTCGCCACGCACCTGCTCACGGGTTCCGATCGGTTCATCACGCCGGTCGGGAAGTTTCTGCGAAAGTCCAGCCTGGACGAGTTGCCTCAGTTGTGGAGCATCCTGACCGGCAGCATGAGTTTTGTCGGACCGAGGCCGGCGCTCTTCAACCAGGACGATCTGGTGGCCGCGCGCACGGCACGAGGCGTTCATCGCCTGCCACCGGGTCTGACCGGCTGGGCTCAGATCAACGGCCGGGACGAGCTGACGATTCCCGAGAAGGTTGAACTGGATGCTCATTACCTGAACCACCGCTCGTTCGCACTCGATCTGAAAATCATGTTCCTGACGGCGTTCAAGGTGTTTCGCAGCGAAGGCGTTGCCCAGGCGGGTGAGGAACGCGTGAAAGGGAACACGACAGACGGTGTGAATCGAACGGCCGCCTAGAGCGCCTCTCGCGCACTGTGGCGGAACTCGCAAGAGTTCCGATCTGAAGTCTTGCGACTTCAGCGACACCAGCCGCAACGTGATTCGTCTTGAGGCGTTTCCGCATCTCGACTATTTTCCCGCCCGGTTTCGATCCCCGAAGGAAATGTTGCCGTGCTGTTCAACTCCATAGACTACTTCGTCTTTCTGCTCGCCGTGATATTGGTGTACTACCAACTCCCGTATCGCCATCGCTGGATCTTGCTGCTCGCAACCAGCTATTACTTCTACATGTGCTGGAATGCGTTCTATGCGCTGTTGATCGTCCTGACGACGGCGATCGACTACTTCGCTGCGCTCAGAATTCACGACAGCGAGAATCCTCGCGCCAGAAATTGGTGGCTGGCGGCCAGCATGACCTCCAACCTGGGCCTGCTCTTCAGCTTCAAATACTGGAACTTCTTCTGGGGATCGCTCGGCCTTGCAGCCGACGCCCTGAGCCTGCCCTGGCAACCCCCGTATTTGGACGTCCTGCTGCCGGTGGGCATTTCGTTCTACACCTTCCAGACGATGTCGTATGTGATCGACGTGTATCGCCGTCACATTGAGCCCGAGCGCCATTTCGGTCGCTTTGCACTCTTCATCACGTTCTTTCCTCAATTGGTGGCGGGGCCGATCGAACGCGCCACGACGTTGATTCCGGCGCTCCGAACCAATCACGACTGGAACTGGGATCACCTCTACATTGGCAGCCAGAAGATTCTGTTTGGACTTTTCAAGAAGGTCGTGATTGCTGATCGGTTGGGAATTTACGTCGATGCCATTTACGGGAATGTGGGTCAACACAACGGAACCACCTACCTGCTCGCGACGTATGCCTTCGCATTCCAGATTTATTGCGACTTCTCTGGCTATTCGGACATCGCGGTTGGCTCCGCCAAGCTGCTGGGAATTGACCTGATGGAAAACTTCCGTCAGCCCTATCTCGCAACGAACATTCGCGATTTCTGGAGACGCTGGCACATTTCGCTTTCCACGTGGTTGCGCGACTATCTTTACATCCCACTGGGCGGCAGCCGGATCTCACCGCTGCGGACTCAGGTCAATCTCATGCTCACGATGGTGCTCGGAGGACTGTGGCACGGTGCCAGTTGGAACTTCGTCATCTGGGGCTCGCTGCAGGGGGTGATGCTGATTGTCTGTCATCAGACCATCGAGCATCGGGACCGTTTGTGGGCGAGTCTCGGGGTGCCGAACTGGCTGCGCGATGCCGTCCGGATGGTCATCACCTTCCACCTGTGCTGCCTGAGTTGGGTGTTCTTCCGCGCCGCCAGTCTGTCGGATGCGATGGAGATTCTGGGTTCAATCGCTCAGGGCGAATGGAGTCCTCCGTTCCTCCAGCTCGCGACGATCGTGTACGCGATGATGGGCTTGGTGGTGCTGCTGGTGGCGGAGAAGATTCAATCGCAACGGGGCTCCGGCCGCGACTGGCTGAACGAGCGTCCCTGGGCGGTGCGCTGGGCCGTGTGGTATTCGCTGATGTTCATGGTGATTCTGACAGGAGTGCAGGGCAGTGGACAATTCATCTACTTCCAGTTCTAAACCGCTGCCGGGCACGCGAGTCGTCGAAAGTCGCACACACGTTCTGCGGGTGGCCACGTTTCTGCTGGGCGCACTGCTGATCGATCGCGGCCTGGGCTGGCTGTTTCAATCGGCATCGACGCAGGTCGTCCACGGCGAGACCATGAAACATGTCAACGTGGCTCCCGCGTACATGCGCGACGGAATCGTCGTGTTTGGAAGTTCGAGAGCCGCGCATCATGTCGATCCGCAGGTTCTGAGCGATCAAACGGGACTGACCGCGTACAACGCCGGGTCCAATGGTCAGAGCATCTCCTTCCATCGCGCATTGCAGGAACTGCTCTTGCAGCAGCCGGAACGACCCAGGTTGTTTGTCCTGCAACTCGACGCACTGGACATCAATCGTCCCCTCCCGGCAGTCCGGTCGCTCGTGCTGGCTCCGTTCATGGATCGCTCGGCCGAGGCGCGGAAGCTCGTGCTGCAGAGCGACCCGCGGGCATGGATCAAACAACTCTCGCTGACGTGGCGTTTCAATTCCCTGATTCACCAATTCTCGGGCGGAATGAGGTCCACGCCGGAACACGGCAACCAGTTCCATCCACTGAGCGGAGTCATGGATGAGCGTCGAGTCGCGGAGGCGACACGACGGATAGCCCAACAGTCCATTGAGCCGAGGCCCGTCGAAGAGACAACCGCAGCGCTGGAAATGCATCGGGATTTCATCCGCCGGGCGCGCGAGAACAACATCGATGTCGTCCTGCTCGTGGGGCCTCGCCTGCTGCGGCGAAGCGACTGGGAAGGCGACGCCGTCCTGTTGTTGCAGCAGATGGCCGCCGAAGAACACGTCCCCCTGCTGCAGTTCGACGAGGACAAGTATCCGGTGTTCCGTGACCCGACTGTTTATTGCGACAAAGACCACCTCAACGGCCGGGGTGCCACGTTGTTGACCGGTCTGCTGTCAGACCACATTCGCGAAATCTCGTCCTCACGCGGACAACACTCGGCACACCTGAACCAGGCCAACCGCCCGGAAGATCCCCTTCGTTAACCGGTTTCCGTGGATCTCTCCGTGATTGAGTTTGCAGTCACACCTCCGGCACAACAGTCATGTCGCACCGTCATTCACGGAAGCAGCGGAATAAATCGAGCCGGGGCAGTGCCTCCTTCGCTTTTGGACTGGGGCGGGCGGGTGCCGCGCAGCCACGGCTGGTCACGGCGACGGATGTCTGCCTGTGGTCCACCATTGTGATGGTGGCCGTCTGTTTCGGCGGTCGTGCCGCAGCGGGGCAACTCATCCTCGTTGTCGGCGCCGCACTCACCGCCGGTTGTTGGCTGCTGCATCAACTCTCCGCACGCGAGTCAAAATACACGTGGACCGGCGGCGAATGGCTTTGGTTGGCAGGCATCGCGATCGGTGTCAGTCAGATCGTTCCGCTGCCTCGGGACTGGATGCTGGCCATCTCACCGCAGATTGGCCGGATCCTGCTCCCCTCCACTGGAAGCCACTCTGCCGCGATCGGGGCCGATGTTTGGAGTCAGTTGTCGCTCGCCCCGTGGGAGACGGCATCGGGTCTGGCCACATTTGTTTCCTACGCGATGCTGTTTCTGGTGCTGGTCCAACGCGTCAAGACGACCGCCGATGTCGAACGGATGATGTTCGGTGTGGGACTGGTCACCATCGCGATGTCGGCATTTGCGCTGGTGCAGTACTACACCAGCAACGGCAAGTTTTTCTGGTTCTACGCGCATCCGTACATGACGACAGACATTCGCCCCACCGGATGCTTCACGAATCGCAACCATCTCGCGCAGTTTCTGGCATTGGGAATTGGCCCGTTGATCTGGTGCGTGTTGCGGCGGCTGGACCCGACCGAAGCAGAACGGGCAGACTCCGCCAGCCTTCCCGACAATCGAAGGCTCTGGGGGACGATCGCGGTGTCGCTGGGGCTGGGCTGCACCGTGTTGACGGCCCTGTCCACGTTGTCTCGGGGCGGTTTGATGGCCATTGCCGTCACCATCGTGGTCAGCGTGGGAGTGCTTTGGCGTCTCGGTCGGGTGTCCATCATGGTGTGCCTGGGACTCGTGGTCGCGGCGGCGGGAATCGGTGCCATCTTCAATCTCACGGGGAGTGAATCGTCGCTCACCGCGCGGATCGGTGGTGATTCCGGGCGCGAGCACGTGTGGCGGGCCAACATCGCCGTGGCTCAGGACTTTCCGGTCCTCGGGACGGGAGTCGGCACACACGCCGATGCCCACCAACTGCACCTCGAAAAGCCGCTCGATGGTGGCGAGTTCACGCATGCCGAAAGCGGCTACCTGCAGATCATGTCGGAAACCGGATTCGCCGGATTGGGACTGGCCGCATTGTTCATCGTCGTCAGCTTGTGGTGGTGCTGTGGAGCCCTGCGAAACGCCGACACTCGGGTCAGTTCCATCGCCGCCGTTGTGCTGGCGAGCCTGCTGGCGAACGTCTCACACGCCGCATGCGACTTCTTCTGGTACACGCCATCGTGCATCCTGCTGCTGGCGATTCAATTGGCCTGCGTGTGCCGGCTGTACCTGTCGACGCGCGAAGAGGCGGGGCGAGTCGTCAGGACCTGGCGTTTTCCAGCGTTGCTCGCGTGGCCGGCGGCGGGTGGTGTCCTGGTCGCGGCGGCATGGATGATTTCTCTGAAACTGCCTGCGGCGTTGGCCGAACCGGATCAGATGCGCTACATCACGCTCAATCTGGCGACCCCGGAGTTCTACGCCGACGACGACGATCGCCGGGTGGCACAGCACGAAAAACGGCTGGCCATTCTGCGGGCCGTACGCCTCGACCCTCACGACTCCCGAGTGCAGGAGAAGGCCGCCGTGGCGTATATGGAATGGTTCGATGACCGCCAGGAGCAGTCTAAGAATCCCCTGCCGTTGGGACAGCTTCGGGATGCGATCAATGCCTCCCAGTTTGAGTCTCCCGCGGCGATGCACGAGTGGCTGGACCGATCCGTCGGCAAGAACATGAAGTTGCTGAAAATCGCAGTGAAGCACTTGCGCCGCGCACTGCGTGAGTCACCATTGCGAGCACGCTCCCATGTCCACCTGGCCGAGCTCAGTTTTCTGGAGGCTGCGGGGGCAGAGAACGAATCGGCCTATCTGAAACAGGCCCTCGCCCTCCGTCCCCGCGATCCCGACATCCTGTTTGCCGTCGGCCGGCAGACCATGTTGGCCGGCGATCTCGATGAGGCGATGGAGTGTTGGAGAGTTGCGTTTGAAAACAGTCAGCGGTTGAAGCGCGCCATCGCCGACCTGCTGGCGGGTCAGGTCACGCCGGAGTTCTTCCTCGAAAAACTCAAGCCCGACTGGGACTCGGTCGGTCTGCTGGCGCAGGCCTTCGCCCGTGTCGGACGCGAGGAGGAAGCCCGCGAAATGTGGTCGCGATATGTCCGCGACGGAAGGGAGCGCCTCAAGGCAACCCTGCCTGAAGCGGAGTACCTGCCGGTCGTCATCGGATTGCGTACCGCCCATCAATCATTGCAGCAACCCGATGAGGCGATCCGTGTGATGTCTTTCGGACTGAAGCGGTTTCCGTACAGCTTTCCGTTGCGGCTGGCACTCGGCCTGGATCTGGTCGCCGAATACCGTTTCGCCGAAGCGGCCGAACATCTGCAATGGTGTGCCGCTCGCCAACCGGAGGACAAGGTGTTGCAGCAGGCGGCCGCTCACGCCGTCAAGGAACGGCTCAGGTCCTCCGCGACTTCGATCGGAACGAGTGTCGACAGCGATTCGCGTGCAGAAGTCACCCGATAGCCAGCAGGTCTCGTCCGATACGGACTGAGCAGCACGTGCTGAGCGTCGGAACACTCGAACGAGCTGCCTCGGTGAACACCAGAACCGAGTGCCGTCGTCTCTGGCGCATGCTCCAGCCGCGGAAATTCGGGAAACCGACGCCCCTGTCCGTCGGTGCGAGTCGTCATTCACTCGTCGTGTGGCAGGTTCTGCCGGTCCAATGAGTTAGGTCATTTTGTGATGCTCGTTCGTCTGGACATGTCTTCGCAATTGCGATATCTAGCGCGCGTCTCTCTCCCCAATTCAATTCATTGCCAAACACGTCACCTTCAGCGACGGCACGGATGCCGTCTTTGCGGAGGCTGGGATGCCAATCGATCGCACGATGTTCCCTCAGGGAAACGCGAACAATCGCGGAAACGCCGCCTCCTCGCTGGGGCTGGTGTTTCCCGTTTTGCTCGTGCTGTCCGTGCTGGTCGTGATCGTCCCGGTGCCGCCGGTGCTTTTGGACCTGCTGCTGGCCGCGAACATCACGGCGTCGGTGGTCATCCTGCTGACAACCGTCTTCGTCGCGAGGCCGCTCGACTTCAGTGTGTTTCCCTCGCTGCTGCTCGTCGCCACGCTGGCACGGCTCGTATTGAACGTCGCCTCGACGCGGCTGATCCTCACGCGCGCCGCCACGCACGGGACTCACGCCGCCGGTGAAGTGATCGAATCCTTCGCGAGGTTCGTCGCGCAGGACCAGTTGGTTGTCGGACTCATTCTGTTCTCGATCGTGGTCGTGATTCAGTTCGTCGTCGTGACGAAGGGAGCCACTCGGCTGAGTGAAGTCGCCGCGCGGTTCGCGCTCGACGGGATGCCGGGCAGGCAGATGGCCATCGACGCCGATCTCAACTCGGGACACATCACGGCCGACGAAGCCCGTGCGCGACGGGCCGAGATCACCGCACAAGCCGACTTCCACGCCGCGATGGATGGAGCCGGCAAGTTCGTCCGCGGAGATGCACTCGCGGGGATTCTCATTACTCTGATCAACATCGTCGGCGGCTTGATCGTCGGAATCGTGCAGTACCGCATGGCACCGATGAAGGCCGTCGAAGTCTTCACGATGCTCACGATTGGCGACGGCCTCGTCACGCTCGTGCCTGGATTCCTGATCGCCCTCGCCGCCGCCCTGCTCGCCACGCGGTCGTCCTCGGAATCCAATCTGTCTCGCGACATGATCGGTCAGACGTTGCGAGAACCCGCAGCGCTGTACCTCGCCGCAGCGGCTGTCTTCGTGCTGGCCTTCACCGGTCTGCCGATGCTGCCGCTGATGATTCTGGGAGTCGGCTGCGTCCTCGTCGGGGAAAGCCTGCGAAAGCAGAAACGACTCGCGGAGGAAGTTCGTTCCCAACGCGATACGGTTGCGGCTCAGCAACGTTCCGCCAAGCCGGCAACTCGTCCGGAAGACCAGTTGCTCGTCGAGCCGATTGAACTCGAACTCGGCTTCCGCCTGATTCGACTCGCGAATCCCGAAGCGGGTGGCGACTTGATGGATCGAGTCACCAACCTGCGGCATCGCATTGCGCAGGAACTCGGGATCATCCTGCCGAAGGTCAAAATTCGCGACAGCCTGCGAGTCAAAGATCGCGGCTATCAGATCAAGCTGCGCGGCGTGACGATTGCCTCGGGTGAGGTCCGTCCCGACGGACTGCTGGCCATTGACACCGGCCTCGTCCGCGGAGACCTGCCCGGCGCGGAGGCCCACGATCCGGCGTCGCAGCGTCCCGCCAAGTGGATCGAACTGACTCAGGCCGACCGCGCGAAGGAACTCGGCTACAAGATCGTCGAGCCGGCCAACGTCCTCGTCGCGCATCTGGCCGAGGTGGTCCGATCGCACGCCGACGAACTGCTCACGCGGCAGCAGGTCCATCAGTTGCTCGACAACCTGCGTCAGACATCGCCGAAGGTCGTGGATGAACTGATCCCCGAATTGCTCAAGCCGTCGCAGGTCCATCAGATTCTTGGCAACCTGCTGCGCGAACGGGTTCCGGTGCGAGACCTCGAAACGATTCTGGAGACTCTCGGCGACTACGCCGACCGCACGAAGGACACGACGATTCTGACCGAGTACGTCCGGCACGCCCTCAGCCGCACGATCTGCCAGCCGTACCGAGACGCCAGCGGCACATTGCATGCGATCACGCTCGATCCGGCGTTGGAAGATGTCCTAGCGGGTGGGTTCGAGTTCTCGGACCACGGCCCGATCATCAAGCTGACTCCTCAAATCACCGAAGGGGTCGCCCACGAGTTGGCTCGCCAGTCGAAGAAGCTGCTGCGAGCGGGCCATGCGCCTGTCGTCGTTTGCGGCTCAAAGGTTCGTCCCGTTCTGAGACACATCGCTGCCGGACCACTTCCCAAACTGGCGGTCCTCAGCCTGAATGAGATTCCACGCGACACACGTCTTCAGTCACACGGTCAAGTGCCGCTCAATGCGGTGAAGGTTCCGAGAAGTCAGGAGACAGCAAACAGGAGTCAGGAATCAGGAGTCAGGGGTCAGGAGACAGCCACAACTGTCGCCAGACCGCCTGCCCTGGCCACTTCCTGACCCCTGACTCCTGTCTCCTGACCCCTGTTTCCCGAGGTTCCCATGCACGACAATATCCGCACCTTCAAAGCCGCGACCGTCGACGACGCGCTGGCTCAGATTCGTCGGGAGATGGGTCTCGATGCGGTGGTCGTCGAGACCAAGCGAGTCGCTCGTCGCAGCCTGCTGCCGTGGTGCTCTTCCCGGCAGGAGGTCGAAGTCAAGGCGACCCGCGCACCGGCACCGCGTCGTGCCGCCTCAAGTCACCAATCCTCGGGAACTAAAACACGGGCCGTTGCTGCGACAAGTCCCAAAACCCTCTCCGCCGCAATGGCTCATTCACGACAGGTGACCGCGTCCGCCACTACAGAGCTTGCTCGGCCGAGACGACCTCTTGCCGCAGACCTCGCGCCGCCACCGTCATTGTTGAGTGAGTCCGGTCCAGCGCAGAACCGGATCGCGTCGAATGAAGTCCCACCTGCCGAACTTCCCGTGCATCGGCCACGCATCGTCCCACCAGTTCGAAGGGAATCACTCGCTCCCGCACCAAGCTCTTCCAAGTTTGACAACGCCCCCCTCGTCACCGACACACACGCCGCTTCCCCCGACATCGAGCAGCGGCTGGATTCGCTGCAGCAGATGATCGCCGAGTTGGGACGACGGACTCGGCCGCGCGGGTTGGTTGAGATTCCGCCCGAACTGTTCGCACACTACCTCACACTCATCGAAGCCGATGTCGACGACGAGATCGCACGCGAGTTGATCGCCAAGCTGCAACAACATGCTGCGCCGGGACAGCTCGCCGAAACGGCGTCGACCACCTCGCTGCTCGCCGCACTGATCGAGCGTGAGATTCGCTGCGCCGAGCCACTCACGCCGAAACGCGGTTGCCGGCAGATCGCGATGCTCGTCGGACCAACCGGCGTCGGCAAAACCACGACCATCGCCAAGCTGGCGGGACGATTTGGGATGAGCGACGGCCTGCAAGTCGGACTGATCACCGTCGACACGTATCGCGTGGCGGCCGTCGATCAACTGCGAACGTACGCCGAAATCATCGACCTGCCCATGCAAGTCGTCACGAGTCCGGAGCAGCTTTCCACCGCACTCGACCTGTTCGCCGACTTCGATCTCGTGCTGATCGACACGGCGGGTCGCAGCCCTCACGACGATCGACGGCTGGAGGAACTGAAGCAACTCGTCGACGCGGCCACTCCCGATCACATCTATCTCGTGCTGAGTCTCACCTCCGGCGCGAAGTCGCTCCGCGCGGCGGCCGAACGTTTTGCCGCTGTTCGTCCCACATCGCTCGTCCTGACGAAGCTCGATGAGGCGACGGGCTGCGGTGCGCTGCTGTCGGCCACGCGCGACATCGCACTGCCCGTGACATACCTCACCGCCGGCCAGGAAGTCCCTCGTGACATCGAACCGGCCAACCCCTGCCGCATCGCCCGACTGATCCTCGGCCGGGACCGACTGGATTCATCCCCAAACTGAGCCTTGTCACAACACCTGACTCTCGCAGTCCGAAGCCAATCCGAATGCCACAACTCGAAGCCACTCACCGCCATGCCGACCAAGCCCGCGAACTGCGGGCTCTCGTGGCGCAGCGCGCTGCCCGTGTGAGCGACCTGCCGTGCGAGATTCGCACGTGCCGGTCACTCGCGGTGCTCAGCGGCAAGGGAGGCGTCGGCAAGAGTGTCATCGCCCTCAATCTGGCGGTGGCCCTTGCGCGGAGAGGCGACTCCGTCTGTCTGGTCGATGCCAGCCCGGGCATCGGGCATCTCGAACTGCTTTGCGGACAGAATGGCTACTGGAATCTGTCGCATGTCGCGGCCGGCTCACGCTGTCTGGAAGATGTCGTGCTCGATGGCCCGCACGGAATGCACATCGTCTCCGGGGCGAGCTGCCTGCTCGGCGAAGCCGATTCGCAGGCCGGATTGCTTCGAGAATTGGCGGATTGGGAACGAGAACACGACTGGCTGATCATCGACACGGCGGGCGGAGAGCCGCGTCGGGCGAGTCCGTTTGCTAATGCGGCCGATCGCGTGTTGATCGTGACGACTCCCGAACCGACCGCGATCGCCGAAGCGTATGCCACGCTCAAGGGACTGTCGGCCACCGAAGGCCCGCTCGCGTCGGCCCTCGTCAATCGGGCCGACTCGGAACAACAGGCCCTTCAGATTCTGGAACGACTGCGCCACGCGGCACGCTCGTTTCTGCGAACCGATCTCGACCGCGCGGGCTTCGTCCCGAACGACCCCGTCGTGTGGCAGTCGGTCTCGGCCAGACGTCCGTTGGTGGACGTCGAGCCGACCTGTCCCGCTCAGCAGGCACTCGAGGGACTGGCCGAACGGTTGGCTCGCACTGTCACCACACGGGATGAGACGGATTACTTCCAGAGATTGATGCAGCCGCAGGAGACTTCATTTCGCGAGAGTCTTCTCGCGGGAACTTGAATGAGTTTGGTTGTTGGCGGGGACTTTCCTCGAACTCGGTCCGGTTATGACATCCAGGAGAAATAAAGTGAATTGACTGAAGCCTGACGCCACGTAAAGCCGATAAAGAATTGGTGGCGGAGTGTCGACAGTGGCCCCCTTTGTCTGGCGGCTTGGCTCGACGAACCGCTCACCCAACGGAACGGAACGTGGCGCAACGGTTGGCCCTGAGTGGGGCGTTGATGGGGTTTGTGCTGACAGTTGTTCGTGGACTGTGTTCGTCGGTCGGCTTCGACGCGACGCTCCATGCCGCGCTGCTGTCCCTCGCCGTGATGTACGGCGTGGGGTGGCTGAGCGGTGTCCTGTGGAGTCAGGCGTTCGAGACGGCCGGTCGACGAATGAAGTCTGCGGACTGGGATGACGGACGGTAGGGCCGCAAACGACGAGACTCGCCACGATGGCGGGATCTCACCATACGAACGACATTGAAGTCGCGTGGGCTTCACCCGGGATGGCCCGATGAGGCGCACGCATGAGCCACGGAGGGTTGGATGGTCACCAAGGTTGCCGAATTGGATATCGCCCAGGTCTGGAACGACTTCAAGCGCGATCAAACAGATCAGAACTTGCGGAACACTCTGATCGAACGCTTCCTCCCCCTGGTCCGTTACAACGCCGAACGGGTCTGGTCGAAGCTGCCCGATGGTGTTGACCTGAATGACCTGATCTCGGCCGGCGTCTTCGGACTGATCGACGCGATCGAAGCCTTCGATCTCGAACGAGGCGTGAAGTTTGAGACCTACTGCGTTCCCCGCATCCGCGGCGCGATGCTCGACGAACTGCGGACGATGGACTGGGTGCCGCGTCTCGTGCGCAGCAAGGCCAGCAAACTGGAAGCGGCCCGCAAAGTTGCCGAAGCCGAAATGGGGCGTCCGCCGACGGATGCCGAAGTCGCTTCAAAACTCACCATTCCCGTCGAGGAATACGAAAAGCTGAAGACGGAAGCGAGTGCCGTCAATCTCGTCAGCCTCAACAAGAAATGGTACGAGACCGACAGCTACAAGGACGTCCGCGAGATCGACATCATCGAGGACACCAAGGGGGAAGATCCCACCCGCAGCATCCAGAAACGCGACCTGATGCGGCTCGTCACCAAGGGCCTCAACCGCAACGAACGCCTGATCATCATCCTCTATTACTATGAGGAATTGACGATGAAGGAGATCGGCTCGACTCTGGGCCTGTCCGAATCGCGCGTCAGCCAGATGCACTCCAGCATCGTCAACCGGCTAAAGGAACAGCTCCACCGACGGCAGCCCGAGTTTGCCGAGCAATAACCGTCGCGAGCTTCTTCGATCCTCGAAACAACAGCACCCCGGCTGCTTCTCCGCAGCCGGGGTGCTTCGTTTTGACTGGCATCGTCTTTCACTAGCCCGACGCGCAAGTTTTGAAGTTGCTCCTTTGGGGATTTCAGCCCCAACGGGGCGACTTTATGCCAGCCCGGGGCAAGCGACCAACGGGAGCGACGCCCCGGGTTGGCAAGCAATACGAACCCTCAAGCCCTGAAGGGGCGACACTATTTGAGCCTAGCGTCGCCCCTTCAGGGCTCACAATTCCATGACGTTCGAGACCTAGGGCGGCGCTCCCGTTGGTCGCTTGCCCTAGGCTGACTTAGGGCTGCCCCGTTGGGGCGGAAATCCAAAACAGCACAACTTCAAAACTTGCACGTCGGGCCAGTTGGTCAATCAGTTCTACACGCGGGCCAGTTTTCGACTGCGTTCTGGTTTGGATGCAACTCGAAGTTGAGGCCGTTCCGTCGGGCGAACGCCTCGCGTCAGTTCCTTGATGTCGGCGTGAGTCGCCTCAAACGCATCACGCAGCACTTCGGCAGCGGCCTGAGGTTCGGTGGTCTCGCCACACGTGAAGACATCGGCCGCAACGTATCCGTGCTCGGGCCAGGTATGAATCGAGAGGTGGGATTCGGACAACACGGCGACACCCGTAACGCCCTGCGGACTGAAGGTGTGAACGTAGATGTTCAACAACGTCGCGTTGGCAGCCTTCACGGCGTCCAGCATCGCGGTTTTCACGCGATCGGCGTCGTTGATGGCGTCGTTACATCCCCACAATTCGATGATGACATGCCTGCCCAAGTGCTCCATCAAAACCCTCGCCTTCTGATTGACTAACTAACTTGGCGCCGGCGGCGGCCGACGCAGATTCCACGACAACCCCGCCGGGGCGTTCTGACTCTGTCTGAGTCCTCTCGGTAACAAGACACACTGCCTGCAAACGCGGGACGAACCGCCATCGCATCGCATCGAATGGGCGGGCTGGAACAGTCCCGGTGTTCCAGCAGTTCGGCCAGCCGTGGCCAGAGCGGTGGCAAGTCGATGTCCGAGTCGCCACCAACCTTCGCGAGTCACGCAAAGGAGGGCGGAATCATCACAAAATCAGCAGGCGGGGTCAATCACCGACACCATTCAACGACCGAGATTGCCCATGTTTTAAAGCCTGTCGTCGCTACGTCCGGTTCGATCCGGAAGACTTGCGGGCCGGGACATACCAACTGTCCACGAGTCGGTCCAATTGAGATTCGGCATCACTCAAACTGTCACTCGCCACGGCTGGCCATCCACGGGCGAGTCGGTCGAGTTGCACATCAAGATCGGGACAACGCCGGCTCGGCAGCGGGAACTGCTTCAAGACAGACCCGCTGATGTCGAGGTTCGCGCCGCGCCGTTTGGCATGCGCCTCGAACCAGACGCGCGCGGGAGATGAGTTCAGGATCGCCGACAGTGCCGCCAAAGAAGGGCTTCCCGACTCCGATGGCTTGTTCGCGCGAGACTTCGTTCGTTCGACGATGACGTGCTGCGAAAACCCGACAAATGTGGGCCGATCAGCGAACACGAAGCGGGGAACGTGACCCATCTGCATGCATAAAACGCGCGGTGCGGTGAAGAGTCGCTCCTCCCGGGGCCAGTGCAGGTGCCACCAAGCCATCGCCCCCGATGCGACTTCCCGTCGCCGTTCGAGCACCGCGCGATACCGTTCGAGATGCGACGCAATCCGCGGCAACTCGTCCAGCGTCGAGGCCGATTTTTTCGTGAGGTAGAGCAACCAATGCGACGGCTGCGGCGCGAGCCGAAATCGCTCGACGGTCGACAGCGCGAAGTACGGCCTCAGCAGAGATCGCTCCCGCACCGACAGCCCGAGCGATTCGACTTCGTCCTCCGTCAGGACAAACACTCCGCGACCGGCCAGCGACGGATCGTCCAGGACATTGGCGATGGCCTTCGTCACAAACGGCGGATTCTCGGCGATCCCCTGTCGCACCTCGAAGACCTCGCCAAGCGACGGCCCTCCGTCGGGCAGGCCGCCGCGCGGGTCAATCGCTTCGATCCGCATGTGGCCACCGCGCCACAGGTCTTGCTGTGAGACGCCCCGTGCGAGACTCGACCGCGTCAACTCCTCTTCGAGTTCCGCCGGTGCAACGCCCGACAGATCGACGATCTGGCAAACCGCACCCGCATCGAGGCCCTTTCGCACGCGAAAGATCATGTGTCGGCCACTCACGTCGCGAAACAGCTTCGATGCGCCGAACACGATGACCTCGTCCATCGTCGTTTCCGAGGCCAGTCTTTCGATAAGAGGTCTGGCTGCCGTCGAGCCGGTCCAGTAGCTGTTCACGATGTAGCACAGCGTCCCGCCGGGCTTCAGCAGATCGAGACCTCGATGCAGAAAGTAGTGCCACAGATCCATCCGTGCCCGCCGCCAGCGCCGTCCCAAGGGTGAAGCGGCAATGCGGTCGAAGTCGACTTTCGCGTTGAGCTCGCGCCGATACGGAGGGTTTCCAATCACGAGATCGAAGCCACCGTCCGCCGCGATGTGTGGGAAGGCCGCAGGCCAGGGGATCGCCGGCGAATCCTGAAAACTTAGTCCTGAGGACTCGGTATTTGAGTCGGCCCAATCCGGTCCGAGGAGCGCGTCTCCGCAGAGGAAGTTCGTCGCGAGGACTCGCTTCACCTCCTTGCCGTCTGCCGAGTCGCAGCCAATCCACGCGGCCACACGCTCTCGCAGGGAGTCGATGGCGACCGGATCGGCATCCACACCGAAGACGCACTCGCGCACCAGACTCAACCGGCCCGCAGCGACTCGCCCCAAGTGTTCGAGCACCGCGAGCACAAACGCCCCGTCACCGCAGGCTGGATCGAGCATCCGCCAGGAAGTCACCGGCCGTCGCGACTCACCTGCGATGAGACACCGGGCCACCATCGCGCGAGCAATCCACTCCGGCGTGTAGTAACTCCCGAGAGAGCGGCGACGACTGAGAACGGTCCGATTCATGGAGCGATAGTGCCATGATCCGCACACTGATTCCACAGCCGAGGCCCAGGTCCATCCGGCTGCCCCTTGCCGAACGTCGGGATGCTCGGCAAGCTAATACGCCGTTTGACGCGGCGGTCCTCACATCCTCCATGATTTCCGGCATATTTCTCTGGGAGACCCACCATGACTCGAGTGCTTGTCGTTGACGATTCGCCCATCGATCGGAGGCTGGCCGGCAGCCAATTGGAGAAGAACACGGACTGGACCATCGAGTATGCCTCCGACGGTCAGCAGGGGCTGGAGGCCATTCGACGGCAGCAACCGGACCTCGTGCTGACAGACCTGCAGATGCCCGAGTTGGACGGCCTGGAACTATGCTGTGCCGTGCGGCGCGAATTCCCGGACGTGTCGGTCATCCTCATGACGGCCCGGGGCAGCGAAGAAGTGGCCATGGAAGCACTGCAGGCCGGTGCGGCCAGTTACGTCCCCAAACGGGCACTCTCTCAACAGTTGATCGAGACCGCTCGGCGAGTCCTCTCGGCCCGCAACGAGGATCGCGTGCAGCGCGAGGTGCTGCGGCGGATGCAATCGCGCAGCGAGTCGTTTGTGGTTGAGAACGATCTCGAACTGTTGTTGTCGTTGTCGCGCTACCTGCAACTGTCGCTGGCGACTCAGTGGGGCCTCGACATGGCCGCACGCATGCAG
The DNA here is from genome assembly GCA_038040225.1 of Planctomycetota bacterium. Classification (GTDB taxonomy): domain Bacteria; phylum Planctomycetota; class Planctomycetia; order Planctomycetales; family Planctomycetaceae; genus Schlesneria. The sequence continues at coordinate 30,049 of JBBPIS010000001.1, read as the reverse complement.
GTCGGCATGGCGCTCGAAGAGGCGCTGCTCAACTCGATGTACCACGGCAATCTGGAGGTCGATTCAAAACTGAAGGAGGAGGACTTCCAGTCCTTCTACGAAATGGCGGAGACCCGGCGCGAGACGGCTCCCTACCGCGACCGGAGCATCTCCATCGATGTTCGTTCGACGCCGCAGGGGGTGTCGTATTCGATCCGCGATCAGGGGCCGGGTTTCGATCTGTCGAAGCTGCCCGACCCGACGGCCCTCGAAAACCTGGACCGCCCCTGCGGCCGGGGCGTCATGCTGATGAGAGCCTTCATGGACGAGGTCCATTACAACGACAAGGGCAACCAGGTCACACTCGTCAAATTCTGCCCGGCCGGTACCGGCGCGACGGCGTGACAGTCGCACATCTCCGACACGTTCGAGTTGAGAGGAAGAGGGTGATGCGGTTTCTCTGCATGCTGTGCTGCGGTGTCAGTTGGCTCGTCAGTCTGTCTTCAACCGGGGCCGCAATTGCCGACGAGCCGCTGCACGCGCGGATCGACCAATTGATCGAAGCAACTGCCGGGACGAGTGTCGCGCCGGTTTCGGACGATGCCGAATTCCTGCGGCGCGCGTTCCTCGATTTCGCGGGACGAGTTCCTTCGGTTGAGGAAGCCAGGACGTTTCTGAGTGACCCGACGGCTGAGAAGCGAGTGGTTCTGATCGACCGCTTGTTGGCTTCGGTGGAATTCCCGCGGCGCATGCGCGAGGCGTTTCATGTGCAACTCATGGAGCGGGCCGGTGAGCACGAGGAATGGTCGCGGTTCCTCGAACAGTCGTTTGCCGCCAACAAGCCGTGGGACCAACTGGTCCGTGAGATCCTGAACCCGAACGCGGACGATGAGGCCACGCGCGGCGCGGCGTACTTCCTGACGAAGCGGCTCGAAAACTACGGGCAGCAGCCGGTGGATCTGCCCGGCCTGACGCGCGATGTCGGTCGGCTGTTTCTCGGCGTGGATCTGCAATGCGCCCAGTGTCACGATCACCTGTTCATCGAGGACTACAAACAGGTCGACTTTCAGGGGCTGCACACGTTTGTCTCCCACACAGCGATCCGGCAGGACGTGAAGTTTCCCGCTGTCACCGAAAAGCTGGTTGCCAAGAAGACCGAGTTCATGTCGGTCTTCGTCAAGGAGGCGAAGGTGACTGGTCCGCGCCTGCCGTTTGGAACGGAGGTTGATGTGCCGACGTTTGCGAAGGGGGAGGAGTTTGCTGTCGCACCAGATACGAAGACGAAAACTCCGGGCAAGCCGAAATTCAGCCCGCTGGCGATCCTGGCCGAGCAGTTGCCCACGGCTGCCAACACGCAGTTCGCTCGCAACATCGTCAATCGCCTCTGGTGGCAGATGCTCGGGCGAGGTCTCGTCCATCCGCTCGACCTGCACCACTCGAAGAATCCTGCGTCGCATCCGGCCGTGCTGGAGCTGCTCGCAAGTGAGTTTGTGGTTCACCAGTTCGACATCAAGTGGCTGTTGAGAGAACTCGCGCTGACGCGGACCTACCAGCGCAGCAGTTTGCTGCCGAGCGGCCTCGAACGTGAGCCGCTGCCGGATCGATACGTCGTCGCCATCGAGAAGCCGCTCTCGACCGAGCAACTCCTCTGGAGCATCCTGCAGGCAACGGGCGAGTTGCGGCGATACCAACCCACGGCCGAGTCCGATGGCAAGCTGAAACCGAACGCCCCGCTGGAGGATCTGAAAAAACGGTTCGCGGCCGCGTTCGCCAATCCGCCGCGCGAACCGGAAGGCGATTTCGCCCCGTCGGTGAAGGCCGCACTCTTCCTGTCAAACGACGCCAAAGTGCTGGAGTTGCTCAAGCCGCGCGACGGCAACCTGGCCGAACGACTTGTCCAAGAGACCGACTCCGCCAAGTTGGCCGATCTATTGTACGTGGCAGTTCTCAGCCGCACTCCCTCACCGGACGAGGTGGCTGACGTGGCGAAGTACCTTGCCGCGCACAGCGACGACCGCGCGAAGATGACGGGACAACTCCTCTGGGCGCTGATCGCCTCGACCGAGTTTTGTGTGAACCACTGAGGACCGGCGCATCAACAAGTGGCGGAAGAACGTGGTCCGGACGCCCTCGTCCGGACGAAGGCGTCCTGGCTACAACTTTGCTCACGCCGCCCAGCGGGGCATCTTGCGCCACGCATCCTTCAACCGGCGATGGGCTTCCTTGTACGGTGTATAGAAGCCGGAAACGAGCTTCCAGTACCGCTTCGAGTGATTCATGTGCCGGACGTGGCACAACTCGTGGATCAGGATGTAGCGGACCAGGTCCGGCTCGACGAACAGCAGCTTGACGTTCAGGCTGATCGTTCCGAGCGACGAGCAACTTCCCCAGCGAGTCTTCTGTTTGCGCAGGGCGGTTCGAGCGTAGGGGATGCCCGTCTCGCGACTGACCTGGCTCAACCAGGGGACGAGAATCTCGTGGGCCTGCCTCAGCAGCCAGCGTTGGAGAGCCGCGTCGCACAATGAGATGTTTTCGACGTCGCCGCGCAGTTGCAGGCGGTCGTCCGACATTTCGACGACGCTCAGCGTGCGAGACTTTGTCGCGACCAACTCGACATGCCACACGCGGCCAATGCTCGGGAGCGCGATCTGCGTCGGAACGGTCCGCGCGGCGTCGGCGGCTTGTCTCAGCCGGGCCTCGTCAACGCGACGCAGGGCGTGGTCGACCCACGCTCGGTTCGTTTGCAGCATCTCCGGAATGCGTCGCCGGTCGTAGCCGCGCGGCACGACGACTTCGAGACCCTTGTCGAGTGTCACCCGGAAGCGGAGATAGCGTGCGCGGGCGCTCTCGCGAATGATGTAGGGGAACGATGAGTTCGACATGGGCGACACTCCACGAACGTCTGAGCAGTCGCGTTCTAGCCCAAAGCCTCATCGGCGCGAAGTGCGGGCCAGACGATCCGCTCGATCCGCACGAAATGACGACGAACGAACTCAATTCGATGACTCTTCGGCTGGCAGCGAGCACCTTGAACGGCCACATCACATTTCGCGACACGATCACCGCTGAGCCGGACGGCCATCGAATCACGCTCGTTTCCGGGCAAAGACACCAGTAGTTCGGTCAACAACGAGAACTGGCGATCTCAGGCCGCGAGAGACTTCATCAATCGTCACACGCTTCGGCCAGGAATGCCGAGTTTGGCACGCTCGCTGCGATAACTCAGTCTCGTACGCCTGAGGTTGGATCGAGGGCATCAATCAGAGAAAGCGAAGGGGATCATGTTACGTAACACATTGTTGAGAGCGGTTGCAGTGATTGGAATGCTCAGCCTGGCCGCCGGTACGGCTTCGGCATATGGCGGTCACGGTGGTGGACATCACGGTGGACATGGCGGTCACTACGGTGGACACAGTGGTGGGCATTACGGTGGTCACTATGGTGGTCACTATGGACATCACCCACACGTTCAGGTCTACCGCCAGCCGGTGTACGTGACGCCGAGCTACAGCTACGGGTCGTCGGGTTGTAGCTCCGGCGGGTACGGTGGATACAGCGGTAGCCAGTACGGCGGAGGTTACTATGGCGGGTACCGCTCGTCGTACGGCGGTGGGTATGGAAACGGCGGCCCGAGCGTCGGATTCTATTTTTCGAGGTAGTTTCGCGATTGACGACCAGTCGATGCGAGTCGTCTCGCTCGTTGTGAACGCTCGGCATTCAGCCCTCGGTTCGCCGGGGGCTGTTTCATTCTTTGCCGTGTCCCGATTGAGTCACTTCATTTGCGACCAGACATCGCCGTCGAACAGCGTGACGAGTTTGGCCAGTCCGGCGGCGGCGAGTTCCTCGCCCGACACGAACTTGCCGGGGTTGCTCCACGTCTTGATGATTTCGTCGGCACAGCCGAACAGTCGCGCGAGGAGCGCGTCGTGATCGGCTTCCATCGTGCGGAAGTGCCTCGCCCATTCGGCGGCCTCGTCCAGGCGAACTTGCTCCTCACTCTGCCAACGGATCGGGTGGAACAGGAGCGTGGAATGAGGCGTCACGTACCGGTCGACGCACGCCGCGAACGGCATCAGCGCGGCGGAACTGCATTCCCCCGCGACAACTGCCGTGGCCTTGAGTCCTCGCAGGCGGATCAAACTCGCCAGCGCGAGGCCCGTGAACGCGCTTCCCCCGCACGAATCGAAAAAGATCGTCCCGCGTGAATTCCTCGGGATGTCGAGCAACCGCTGGTGCAGCTCACCCTCTTTGTCGGTCAGCTCGCCCGACAAGACGATCTCCCAATCTCGCGCTTCGAGGTCGAATTCGGAGGGCCGCCGCCCTCCTCCCGGCGCGGGGTAGGGTCGCAATGGACGAGGTTCAGGTTCGGATGCCTTCGTCTTCTTGCGGGCATTCCATGCGGATCGATGACGAGACATTCGGGCGTCCGTGGACTGGTGGGCGGGGCGGGGCGGTCGCTTTTATCCGCCGGGACGCTCGACTGCAAGAAACGGCCTCCGGTACGATGCCGCCGCGAATTTGATGTCTTGCCGGTCGCCAACCCGCCTCAGGAGAACACCCGATGACTTGCCGTTCGACTCGATGGATGCTGGCCGCAGTGTGCGGAAGCTGGTCATGGCTGATGCCGTTCGCGGCCGCCGCCGAATATCCCGTCACGTTCAAGGGAACAGAGGGCGGGCTGGCCATCATGGTGGGGAGCGAGGAATTCACCGTGCTGCGGCAAGGCCCCGATTTGCCGAAGCCCTACTTTTCGCCGGTCCACGCGCCGGGCGGAGCGATCATCACGCGACCGATCGACGACCCGACCGACAAGGATCACCCGCACCACAAGGGAATCTGGCTGTCAGTCGACGAAGTCAACGAGGTCAAGTTCTGGGCCGAGAAGGGGCAGATCCTGAATCGAGAATTCCAGGCGGACCCCGGCAATCCGGCGCGGCTCAAAATGTCGAACGAGTGGATCGACCCGGATGGCCGGGTGATTCTCAAGGAGACTTCCACCGTGTCAATCTTCCCGTCGCGGCTCATCGTGTATGACATCACGCTGACTCCCGCCGTCGAGAAGGTCACGTTTGAAGACACCAAAGAAGGTTGGCTCGGCATCCGCGTCGCCTCGACGATGCGCGAAAAGGTCGGTGGCATCGTCGTCAATGCCGAAGGGAAGAAGACGACCAAGGAATGCTGGGGCCAGCCATCGAAGTGGGTCGATTATTCCGGACCGGTCGAGGGAAAGACACACGGCGTGGCGATCATGGATCATCCGTCGAACTTCCGCCCGTCGCGCTACCACGTCCGCGACTACGGCCTGTTCTCGGTCAGCCCCTTCGGAGAAGGGGCGTATCAGAACGACAAGGCCAAGGCCCAGCCGGTCACGCTCGAAAAGGGCAAACCCGGGCTGCGCGTCCGATACGGCCTGTACGTCCACAACGGCGACGCCGTCGAGGGCAAGGTGGCCGAAGCCTACGAGCAGTTCCTCGCCGCGACCAAGTGACGATCGCGGTCCTCAACCCACGCGCGACGAGAAGTGATGCAGGACGATGCCGACAGCGATGGCGACGTTGAGTGAATCGGTCCCCTCCTGCATGGGAATCGTCAACCGCCGATCGCACAACGCCTGCCAGTGGGCATCCAGCCCGTCCGCTTCGTTGCCGAAGAGCAGTCCCAGTCGTAACGGCTTCGCCGCGCGAGCCAGTGGCTCGGCGTTGTCGTCGAGGACTGTCGAGATCAGTTCGACTTGCCACTCGTCGCGCAGCCGCCTGACGTCGCGTTCGAGATCCGGGGATTCAAGGATCGGCAGTCGCAAGGCTGCGCCCATCGAGACTCTCAACACGCGCCGCGAAAACGGATCGCAGCAGCCTCGACCGAGCAGCAGCGCGTCGATACCGAAAGCTGCGCCGATACGGATGATCGCACCGAGGTTCTCGGGATTGTCGCAGTTCGGGCAGATCACGACGGTCAGGCGAGAGGCTTCACCGTCGCTCGCCCCGCCACGCGGTGAGTCTCCCTCCCCCTCTCCCCTTGTCCCGGTGCCCCCCTTTCCCGTCAGCACGACATCGAGCGAGGGACTCGGCTTGCGCAGGCCGCACGCCAGCACGCCGACATGAAAATTGAAACCGGTCAGTTGTTCGCCGAGCTGTTGCGGGATGACGTACAGCGGGACATCGGCGGGGATTTTCGCAGCCCATTCCGCCTCGCGCCGCTCCGCGATCAAGACCGACTCGGTGCGGTAGTCGCTCGCCAGCAGACGTTCGACGAGTTTTGTTCCCTCGGCGATGAACAGGTTGCCGTCGCGGACCAGTCGCTTCGTTTTGAGATCGTGATACGCACCGACTCGCGGATCGTCGAGCGACTCAATCGCAATTCGCGGCATCGTGGTCGGGCCTTGTGAGTCAGGGGGCAGAGGTCAGAAATCAGGAGTCAGGAGTCAGGAGTCAGAGAACAGGAGACAGGGAAGACGGCTCCGAATTCCGTTCTTTCCGACCTCTGACTTCTGACTTCTCACAACGCCGTCCCTTCGACCGCGCTGCCGGGAGCCTGCGGATCGACCGGCTGTGGGGCAGCCGGTTTCACGACATCAGGCTGCCAGTCGAGGTCAATCTTCTGATCCAGCGGAAAGCGGCGTGAGTCGGCTTCGAGTTGGGACGGTTCGTCCGGCTCATCGGCTTCGGGTGTCGCACTGACGAGCGAGGTCTGCTTGATCTGGATCAACCAATCGAGGGAGCGTTCACCGAAGACTCGCTTCAACTCGAGATCGGCCTGCGTTCGTTCGCTGCCGGGAGGAATCCGCCGCCAGACGCGACGCACCGCTTCGAGCAATTCGCGGCGAGTCGGATTGTGCGACAGCCCTTCGAGCAATGTCCGCCAGGCGGCGAGAACGTCGCCCTGGATGGCCTCTCCCTCGGCCAGCCGCAACCAGACGCCGGACAACGACGGATCGCATCGCACGGCGAACCGCAGCGTCTTCGTCTTGAATCGCGGATCCGGAAGGCGGTCGGCCATGTACCAGTGAAAGCAGCCGTTGCCAATCGGCTGCACGGCGTACCACGTCAGCGGGTACAGGCCGATGTGAGCGAGCACGAACAGCGTCCGGATCGCAACCGCCGAGCGAAACGGCCCGCACATGGCCCATGTCGCGAACCAACCGTAGCCCAACCCAACGAAGTGCGCCACGTTGGCGATGTGAATCACATCGAGCACCGTGGCCCACAGGCACAGCACCAGGAACGCCAGGCCAAACTGAACCGCCTGGTCCGGCAGGATGTCTTCATCGTCGAACTGCTTGAGTGCGATGAGGGCACCGAACATGGCACAGATCGCTCCCGAAAAGCCCACCGGCGAGTGACCGATCACAAACTCAGCCAGCATCGGCACGAAGAGGCTGGGCAACAGAAAGACCGCAAACCGGAAGCTGCCCCACCGCCGCTCCAGCCGACTGCCCAGCGCCCAGGCCGACAGGCAGTTGAGCAGCAGATGAGCCACATCGGCATGATGAAAGGTGGTGATTGGGATGCGCCACCATTCGCCATCCCACAGGTCGAACGGACCATTCAGATCGGGATCGACCGCCTCGCGCCGGTCCCCCCGGATCACGAAGACCTGCAACGTCGTCACGGCCCCCCACTCGCGCTGGGCATCGCCGAACCGCACCCCCTCGAACGAACGAGCCGTACAAACGACGAACAACGCCGCGCAAATGACGAGGCACTCAGCCGTGATGGGAGCAACGCGCAACGGACTCACAATCCACGATCCTCACCAGCCACAAGGGCATTCGACTAGCGCCGCACCGAGCGGCGCTGAACATCTTTCTCTCACACGGGAGTGACCAATCGTGCGGAAGCATAGCCGACTTGGCTTTGTCCGGTCAGTCCGTCGCTATAGCATCGTCTGATCCATTCGGATTCCCTCTCTCAACGGAGATGCTGTCATGGCTGCCTCGAAGAGTAATTCTGGTCCCTGGTTTCATCGGTTCCTGGTACGGTTCTTCGCGGTGGTGTTGACCGCACTCGTTTATTGGAGCCTGAGCTTTCTGTTGGACGACATCGGGAATTGGACGGCTCCCGCGTACGAGCCGTTTGAGAAGAAAGAGGTCGATCCGAAGTTGTTGACCGATCTCGACGAGGCTCAGCAGCGCGTACAGTCGGCGCAGCGTCAGGCGTCTGTGGCCGAGAAGCGGCAGCAACTTCTGCGGAACAGCACCACCAGTTCCCAGACGACGCTCAATCAGTTGCAAAGCTTACAGCGGCTGAGTCTGGAGAAAGAGGTCAAGCCGTTGCCTGAGGAACAGCAGGCGCTGGCCGACGCCTTGACGTTGTTCATCTCCAATCAAAAGCAAGATCAGGAATTGAATCGGGAGCTGATCCAGTTGCAGTCCGACCAGCAGGCGGCCGATCAAGACGTGCTGCGGCTCAACGGCCAACTGGCGACGGCGCGCCTTCCGGCGCAGGCCAGGTACGACGCGGCCCTGCGGCGGCACACGCTGCTGGTTGGTCTCACCAAACTGGCGGTTTTCCTGCCGTTAATGCTCGCCGCGTTGTGGGCGTTCGTGAAGTATCGCGGCGGGTTGTACGCACCGTTTGTCTACGCCTGCGGGATCGCGGTACTGGCGAAGGTCATCGTGATCCTGCACGAGTACTTTCCGATGGAGTACTTCAAGTACTTCTGGATCGCGGCGGCGATGGGAGTCGTGAGTTGGATCCTGGTGTCACTGCTGCGGCGGATGGCGCGACCCGCCCGGGACTGGCTGCTGAAACAGTATCGGGAGGCCTACGAAAGTTTCTTCTGCCCGATCTGCGAGTTTCCGATCCGGCGCGGCCCGCTCAAATATCTGTCGTGGACCCGCCGCAGCATCCGACGCCAGCAACTCGCCGCCACCAGCCCGCTCGGCCCGGACGAGCCGTACACGTGTCCCCTCTGCGGCACCTCACTGTTTGAAGAATGCCCCACCTGCCACGGCATTCGGCATTCCTTGTTGCCGGCCTGCGAACACTGCGGCACGGTCAAGCCACCGGCGGAGCCAGAACCAGTTCGCTCGAAGTAGACCCGACCCCAACTTGCGCATCTCATCCCCCGACACGGGGTTCGCGCGGGGCGGGCTTTTGGCTACATAGCCCCTGCGATGCTGAGTCGTCGGGAGGTGGGGATGAGTTGGGGAATCTCGCTCGGTCGGTTGCCGTGGGGGATCGTGGGCTGCGCGGTGGCGCTGGTGGCTCTCGGTCTGACGGGGATCGCGCGCGCGGATGAACTCAATGACGGGCCGGACCTGTTCTCGAAGCAGGTCACGTGGGTGCTGATGTCGCTGCCCGTGATTGTGGCCTCGCTGGCCGTGCCGTATCGGTTCTGGAAGCCGATCGGGTACTGGCTGTTCGCCGCGTCGCTGCCGCTGCTCGTTGTCGTCCTGTTCATGGCGAAGCGAGGCGGGGCGCGGTGCTGGATTCCGCTGGGCGTCTTCGATCTGCAACCGTCGGAACTCGTCAAGCTGACGTTCATCCTGGCACTGGCACAGTACCTGATGTACCGCGAGAACCACCGCCGTCTGACGGGACTGACCGCTCCGTTTCTGATCACGCTCGTGCCGCTCGGCCTGATCCTGATCGAACCCGACCTGGGGTCGGCGATGCTGTTTGTGCCCGTCCTGTTCGCGATGCTGTTCGCGGCGGGAGCACGACCGCGTCACCTTGTCTGTGTCGCGCTGTTGGGCGTGGCGCTCAGTCCCGTCTTCTGGATGAAGATGAGTGTCGAGCAGAAGTCGCGCGTGACGGCACTCTTCTCGCAAGTCGATGGCGGTCCGAATCCGGGGGGCGACCGCTGGCATCAGCATCAATCCAAACTGGTCATGTCGCTCGGCGGCGTGTGGGGGAGCGAATCGAGCGGGATGCCGCTCGACGATCCCGATGCCTACCGGTTGTTTGCGGCTCAGACCGACTTCGTCTTCTGCATGGTGGGCGAACGCTGGGGACTGGTCGGCGGTCTGCTGACGCTGGCGGCGTACCTGGCCCTGTTCGCCTTCGGGCTGATGATCGCCGGGGCGACTCGCGAACCATTCGGGCGATTGGTGGCGGTTGGCATCGTGGCGCTGCTAGCGACTCAAACGGTCATCAACACGGGAATGACGGTGGGGCTGCTGCCCGTCGTGGGGATCACGCTGCCGTTGATGAGCTACGGCGGTTCGAGCCTGCTCACCACGGCCATCGCCCTCGGGTTGCTGATGAACGTCGGCATGAGACCCGGCTACGAGATGACCCCCGACCCGTTCCGGTTCGAGTGAATCTGCGGCATTTGCTACAGTCGACTCGTCCGAGACGTGAAACCACTGTTCTTCTGGAGTCCGGTCATGAATGCCCACACAATCGTCTGGTCGTCTCTTGCAATGCAACCTGCTCCCGTCCCTGTCCCCGTCCCCGCCCCGAAGTCCTTCTTGATGTGGATGCTTGAGACCGGGTCGTGGTCTGATCTGTTCACACCGATATTTGGTCTCGCGATCTTCATCGGAGCGTGCCTGGTCGTGGCGAAAAGCCGGCGGACATCCACCATCGCCGCTTGTCTCGTCTTGCTCCCGTTGCCGACGTACATCGGCATCCTCAGCCAGCTCAAAGGAATCTATGCCTCGCTGTCGGTCATTGCCGTATCGGGTGTGCAACCATCTGGTCAGGAGTGGATCGGTGGTTTCGCAAACACCGCACTGACCATGTTTGTTTGTCTGCTGGTGACGTTGCCGTCCTACCTGGTCCTCGCGTACGGACTGCTGGCCAGCACACGCAATTCCTCGGCCAGTCCAGCACTGTGAGTGGCGGTGGATCAGATGTCCGCAGTCGTAACCAAAGTAGCCTTCATCGCTCCGCGTGAAGACTACTTTCAAGACGCACAAGCTGGCAGCATGTGCTATGGGTTGGCGATCACGACCTTGCCGAAGTGCTTTCCGCTTTGGAGGTGCTCGTAGGCGGCACGGGCATCGGCGAACGGGAAGACCCGGTCGATGACCGGCTTCAAGTGGTGTTGCGCCGCCGCGCGGTTGAGCGACTCGAACATCGCGCGGCTGCCCACGTAGATGCCGTTGACCCGCAGGCTCTTCATCAGGATGTCGGTCACGCGCAGCTCACTGGCGACGCCCGCGAGGACTCCGATCAATGCCACGTGCCCGCCGACGCGGGTGGTTCGCAGCGACTTGGCAAATGTTCCCGCTCCTCCCACCTCCAGAACGTGGTCCGCGCCGAGGCCGCCGGTCAGTTCGAGGACCCTCTTTTCCCAGTCGGGAGTCGTGCGGTAGTTGATCGTGGCGTCGGCCCCGAGTGAGGTGGCTCGCGCGAGTTTCTCGTCGCTGCTTGACGTGATGATCGTTCGCGCGCCGTGCAGCTTCGCGATCTGAAGGCCGAAGATGGAGACGCCTCCGGTTCCGAGCAACAGGACAGTCTCACCCGCCTTCACGCGGCCCTGCTCGACGAGCGCGTTCCACGCGGTCAGCGCAGCACACGGCAACGTCGCGGCCTCCTCAAACGTCAGATGCTCGGGAACGCGAACGGCCCCGTGTTCGGCGAGGGCGACGAACTCGGCCAGCATCCCGCCCGATGAGCCTCCCCCCAGCGCGGCCTTCGTCGACTCGGCCGAGACCGGCCCGGCGAGCCAGTCTGGAAAGAACGTCCCCGCGACGCGATCGCCCGGCTGCCAGCGGGTCACACCCTCGCCGACGGCCACGACCTCGCCGGCACCGTCGGACAGCGGGACCAACGGCAGCGAGACCTTTCCATACGCCCCCAACATCACGATCAGATCGCGATAGTTGAGCGACGCGGCTCGGACCCGCACGACGATCTGTCCGTGACCGGGCTGCGGTTGCGGTCGATCGACGAGTCGCAGCCCGTCGAGGCTGCCGGTCGCTTGAAGTTCATAGGCTTTCATCGGAGATCTCCTTCTGTCCGGCGAAGTTCGCCGGCGGTGGGAAGGAGATGGTAACAAACGAACGGGCGATGTCGTTGTCGCCGCTCGGTGGTCGAGGCTCACACCTGCCTCCTGATCGCTTACTCGAACAACTCGATTTGAGTTTCTTGTCGGCCTGCGCACATTTTCTGCCGCTTCAAAGTAGCCTTCATCGCTCCGCGTGAAGAAAGCCGTGCGCGAGTTTGGCGCTGATCGCACAAACCACGTCCATCCGCAACCGGGTCACTTCACGCGGAGCGATGAAGGCTACTTTCGTTGCGGCCACAGGCGGCCTCGCCTTACCTCGATCGGGGGAGGAGAGGAATGAGTCCCTCGCGTGGGACTCGCGCCGCACCGCTGGGGGCGGGCTGTGTGAGCAGCGGAACCTGAAGTCCGTCACGGCGGAGAGGCTGCGTGTTCACAACGATCTCGACAGGTGAGGCGGCCTGATCGAGTTCGACCATCGAGGGACGCTCCGGCTTCACCGCTGGCAGAGTCTTGCCCGCGAGCGACTTCGCGTTGCCTGGTGTCGGCGTGGCCTCGGGCGACTGGCCGCGAATTGTCGTACCGTTCTTGGTCGCCGGCTGCTTGTTGCTCGCCAGTTGTGTACCGGCCGGGACATTCAGAGTTGGACAACTCGCGAGAACCCACTGGTCCCAATCCTTCTCCAGCGCATCGATGCTTGGATACTCGTACCGCTTGAGCGCCTCTTCCCAGCCCGCTTCGTGAGCGACCTGCAGGAACTTGATGTAGCTCGGCTTGTCGCTCTTCTGGATCAGGAAGTCGGCCAGTGAGTGCCCTTCGGCGTAGAGCGTCAGCACCTGCTGTTTGTCCTGCGGATAGTTCTTCATGTCGAGTAGCGTCTTCAACGGAATCTTGCGCGACGTCCCCATGACCTGATCGTGAATCTTGCGCAGACGCAGACGCTCGGATCCGTGTTCGATCAGCGATGCCGCTCCTTCGTCGGCCCAACGCGGCAACGGGCGGCGGAAGTAGCAGGCGAAGATCGTGTGGTTGATCTCGTGCGGCAGGACGGAATCGAGGATGCGTTCTTCGCTCCCCTGAATGTCCATCTGCCAGCCGTAGACCTCGCCGTTCTGGAAGTTGAATGTGGTGGCTCCTCCCGCTCCCATCGAGCCGACTTTCACCGTGATCGGGCAGGGCGAGGACCACTTGCCGGGGAGCGGCTTGCCGAGCCATTCGATGGCCAGTTCGTCGCGATAGATCTCGGCCGCCTCGCCGACTTGCTTGGCGAACTCGGCGGTCGGGGCCGTGACGACAAAATTGGGAGTGCGAAATCCAGCGCCCAGCGAAGCCAGAGCGCCGACGACGAGCAGACCGCGGAAGAAAGCGTCCATGCCGGTTCCGAGTAGATCGATTTGACGGGAGGCCGCGTCGTGAGAAGGCATCCATGCCAACGACGCGACAATTTCCGAAGAGGAGCAAACACCGGACCGGCTGAATCGGCCGAAGGCCACGCTGGCTGGCAAGCATTTGTTGCACAATGACTTGTGCCGCAAAACTTCGTCCAAACACTGCGACTCAAAGGTTCAAACTGCGGCTTGCGGCGTGTAAGAGTTACAAACTCGGACCGTCTCGTTCCCCAAAACTTCACAGTTCCTGCCGGTCTCGGAACGGTGCGACCTGAAGGCAGAACCGGCCCGGTCGTTACGCCCAGAGGGACTGCGCTCCGCCGCACACGGCGCGCGACTGACGAATGTCGAGCCTCACTTCGGCAGCAATCAACAATTCGACTCGGCTTCCTTCAAGCATCTCCCGATACCTAGCGGGGAAGTCCCGAAGCGGGAAATCCCAAACATCAAAAACCAAACACCAAACAAATCTCAAATCTCAAGGACAAAATCTCAAACGGACCGGGCAAGCTCGGATCCTGTTGCAACGTTTGAAATTTCTCCCCTTGAGATTTGAGATTCGTTTGGGTTTTGGAACTTGAGATTTCGTGCTTCGCTTTCCCATCACGCACCGCCGCCAGTCGGGAGCCCCGCATCTTGTCGCACTCGCATTTGTTGGTTCATCACCTGCTGAAGCAGTTGGAGCTTCACAAGCGGGACCGCAAGGAGCGCGATCGTCGTCCCGAGTGGCTGTCGGCGTTTGTTCATCAAACGGCGGCATTGTTCGAGCCGCTGTCTGGTGTGGCCAAGGTCGGCTATCAGTGCGAGCTGACCTCAATCGGCTGGGAGGCTCGCCTCTACCTCGGTTCGACCGAGATCGTCGGTGGGCGCGACGACGGCCAGTCGCGGCTGATCAGCTTCGAATTCGACTTCGCCCGCCTGACGGAAGGTTTCACGCGCGTGGACGAGTTCCGCTGGAACGTCTGCTCGACGACCGACGGATCCACCGGTTCGTTCGTCACGCTGCGAGGCCATGTGGACGATCATCCCATCAGTTTGAAGATTTACTCCCGCCCGCCGCGCGACGCCGGCCCGGCCTTCCTTCAGCGATCCGATGGGACGTTGGAGGACGTGGCCGCCGCCGTTTGATTTTGAATTCACTTCGCCTGCGGCAGCACGATGTCGGCCGGTTGAGGACCGTCGAGGACGATCTTCGATTTGGCGCGGCTCAGCACATCGCGGAGCGTTTCAAGGTAGAGGCGGTTCATCGTGAGAGCCCGCGACGAATCGTAGTCTCGTCCGCGGGAAGTGGCGTCCTGACGCATCTGCTCGACCAGCGCGACAAAGCGGTCGGCGGAGCCTTGCGCGGCGGAGCCTTTCGTGCGGCGGGCCTGTTCCGCGGCGTCAGCGAACTGGCGGGCATCGGCCTGCGATTCGGCGAGCTTTTGTTCGGCGTAGGACCGCGCCTCGTGGACTGACCGCGCCATGTCGGCCCGCGCGTTGGAGACATCAAGGAATTCGGCCTTCACCCGCGCGGGGGGTTCGGCCCGGTCGATCGTGACCTGCTCAACCTCGCAGCCGAGCCGCTGTCGGGTGACCTGCTCGCGGACGGCCATGAGCAAGCGGTTGTTGAGTTCCGCGAGACCCTGCGTGTGGACGAAGTCGACTCCGCTGCGCGACACGAAGTCGGCGACCGTCGTCTCGACGAGCAGGCGCAAGCGCTGTTCGGGCCGCTCGCTGGCATAGAGCCACTCGGCGAGGAACTCTTCCGAGACGCGGTACTGCACGGCGACTCGCAGTTGCAGCAGGTTCTTGTCGCCGGTGAGAAACGTGGTCGGCGCGGAGGAGGCCGGTTGCAGGAAGGCATTCGGCTCGACGGTCGCCTCGCCGAGCGAGAGCGTGCGAATCGCGTTCAGATTGACTCGATCCACGCGAACGAAAGGCCAAGGGAGATCGAAGTGCAGGCCGCTGCTCCGCGCGGGCATCACCGCGCGGCCAAAGCGGCGCACGACGGCGACCTCATTGGCGGGAACGGTGAAGATGCCGTTCGCGAAATAGACGATGCCGGCAATCGCGGCGAGTGCCAGCCGCCAACCAGTGGTCCTACGGCTGGTCATCGTCGCGTCTCCGCACTGGAGGTCGGTTGGCCGTTGGCGGGGTCGAGAGCCGAAGGACTTTTATTGGCTGGCTGGGGGAGGTCATTTCCCGTCGGACGCGGCTCGTCGGACTTGGGCACTCCCTCGACGAGCAGTTTGAGGAGGCTGTTCGAGGCGGACAGGACGAGCGTCGTTCGTTCGTTCAAGATGTGCTTGTAGGCTTCCAGCGTTTGCAGCACGGACGCGAATTCGGGATCGCGCGCGTAGGCTTCGTTGAGGATGCGGATCGCTTCGGCATCCCCCTCGCCGCGGATCCGCTCGGCTTCGGCGTTGGCCTTCGCCAGCAGTTCGCCCGCCTGACGGTCGGCCTGACTGCGGATCATCCGGTTCTCGGCGAGACCCGCACTGCGGTAGCGTTCGGCGATCTTCTGGCGTTCGCTGCGCATCCGCTCGAACACCGCCTGCATGTTGCCGGTCGGCAGGTTGAGCCGGCGAATCCGCACATCGACGATTTCAATGCCCAGTCGGTCGCGCAGCGAGTCCGTTTCATCAACGCGTTGCTTCAACTCACGCTGAATATCGGCGGACATCTGCTCCAACGGACCGGTTCCCTCAGCGGGAGCCGCTTCGGAATCGGAGGCCGTCAACAACTCCGTCAACTCGGCCCGTCCGACCTTCTCGGTGAGAATCGACTGTAGCCGGCTGGTCAGTCGTGCCTCGGCAACCTCGACTCCACCGAGACTGCGGAAGAAACGGACGGCGGGACGTTCGAGCAGCGGCGCGCCGGCCGCTCCGTCGGCGATCCGCCAGGCCACGTAAGCCTCGACCGTCACGTTCTTGCGGTCGCGCGTGAAGGCTTCGCGCCCGGCGGGCGACAGCAATTGCAGACGGCGGTCGAACCGACGCACCGTCTCGACCGGCCACGGCCCCTTGAACTGTAAACCGCGCTGCGCTGGCTGATCGTAGACGGAGACGATGCGTCCGAAACGTTCGACGAGGACAAACTCGGTCTCATCCACGAACACGATCATCGTGGGGAACAGCAGACACGCCGCGATGACCGCCAACCAGACGCCGATGCGCGGACGCGATCGTGTTGGTGGGGAAGGACTGGTGGGACTGGCGTTGATCGACATGGAGGAGGACTCGGGCGGGAGACAATTCGGTGCGGCGGGACGGCTTCAGCGGCCGAGCCATTGGGCGGAGTTCATGATTCGCGTGGCGTCCGCTGCCATCACTTCGGCCTCCTGTCCGGTCACGATCAGTTCGAGGAGTTGCTTGTCGTGGATCATCAACCGGCGACGGATCGCGTACCCGTCCGGGCCGCCTCCGATGATCTTCGATTCGATCCAGTGCGTCTTCGAGTCGAGCAGGCCCGAACCGAGCACCGTGACTTGTTCCTGAAGGCCGTTCGTCTGCGCGGCCTCCTGCAACACCTTCGTCGCCGTCTTGTTGAGAAGTTCTCGCGCCACCGAGTAGCTTCGCACGGTGACCGTGCATTGCATGCCGTTGTACAGATGATACTCGACCTGCGCGCCGAGGGTTCGTTTGGTGGGCGATGCGGGTAGTTCCAGTTGAAACTTTCGATCGCGATCCGTGACGCGGAACCATCCGTCTCTGAGCGGGCTGATCGCCGGACGAAACTGGTCTAACAACGCCGACCCGATCAGAACGAGATAACCGACGACCGCCAACGTGATCGCAATCAGCACCGCGCGCCGCCCCCAACGCACGCGGGCGGTCTGTGGAGCCATCGCCGCTGTCACGTCTTCGTTTCCGTTGAGGAAGGTGTTCGAGAGATCGAGCTTCATGGCGGACTCGGCGAACAACGTGGTTGAGGCGTCTCGCCTGGGAAGGCGAGGGTGATTTCGCTCGCGATTCTAGGCGTCGCGCACGGGCCGACGCAATTGGCGTCCGGGGAATGGCAGAACTCTCGGGAAGATTGTGCGACTCGCGATGGGCTGGAGCGGGGCTTATACTTCTGCCTGGTTGTGGCTTGATGCCTTCAGAAGAATCAAAGCAAAAGATCCCTCACCCTAACCCTCTCCCCGCAGAGCCGGGGCGAGGGGACAAAAGAGACCTCCCCGATGCTGCCGTTGCTGATTGCGTTGTTGACCGCGCCGCCTGTTGAGACCGATTCGGTGGCCGAAGCGAAACACCTGGCCAACATCCGGCAGGTGACGTTTGGGTTGCCTCGGGCTGGCGAGGGCTACTTCTCGCCGTCGGGTGACACGATCGTTTATCAGGCGTATCCGGTCGGCTATCCCTTCTACCAGATCTACGTGCAGAAACTGGACGAGAAGACGCCGCGCATGCTCAGTACGGGGCGAGGCCGGACGACGTGTGCCTACTTCACGCCGGATGGCTCGAAGATTCTGTTCGCTTCCAGCCACACCGATCCCAAGATCGACGAGACCGAACTCGCCGCGAGAGAAGAGGCGGCCAAAGGGGGGAAGCGGCGCTACCTGTGGGATTTCGATCCTCACATGGACTTGTATCTGGTCAACGCCAACGGCACCGGAATGAAGCGGCTGACCGACTCGCCCGGCTACGACGCCGAAGGGAGCTTCTCGCCGGATGGCAAACAGATCGTCTTCACCTCGTCGCGCGACGGCGATCCCGATTTGTACGTGATGGACGCGGATGGCTCGAACGTGAAGCAGCTCACGAACACACCGGGCTACGATGGCGGGCCGTTTTTCTCGCCCGACGGTAAATGGGTGATCTTCCGCTCGGATCGGCAGAAGGAGCACATGCTGCAACTGTTCGTGATCTCTGTGGATGGCAAGACGGAGGTGCAACTGACGAACAACCTCGAACACGTCAACTGGTGTCCGTACTTCCATCCGAGCGGCAAGTACCTCGTCTGGTCGGGAGCCGATTACAGCAAGGGGCCGACATCGGCACACTTCAATCTCTTCACGCTGGACCTCGACTGGAGCGGTGGCACCGTCAAGGGAGGCGATGTGAAACAAATCACGTTCAGTTCGGCCGCCGACGTGTTGCCGGTGTTCAGTCCGGACGGCAAGAGCCTGATGTGGACCTCGACTCGCACGGCGGACGGCACCAGTCAGCTCTGGATTGCCGACTGGCTGCGCGGTCGCCCATGACCGGCTTGATGTGAACAGTTCCAAGTCTCCGGGCCGTTTCCAGCATTTGGCCGGTTATCAACGTAGGGTCGAACGGTCGGCGAGGTCTTCAAAGTCAGATCCAACTCCAACCGATTGGCCGCTCGCCTTTCTTTCATTCACGGGAATTTTTCCAGATGTCACGCTTTGCCAGATCAGTGAGTTGTCCGTTGTGTCTGCTGATGCTGTTCCTGTCCGGCTGTAACAGGACCAAGCCGGTCCCCGCTGCGGGAACGGCCTCGACGGCGGAGGACGCGGTGACATCGACGACATCCAAGGCCAAGGGCGGCGGTGGAAAGATCGTCCCCATCAACCGCGAACCCAAGTCACTCGAAGGCAACTGGGTGATGGTCTTGACGCTCCAGGGTCGGGACAACTACGTCTGGATCGTCCGACTCGCACGCGGAGCCGACGGCAAGATCGCGGGTGAGGTCATCGACGCGGCCAAGGACAAATTGCAGCCTCAAATTGAGGAGACCATCGTCGAGGATTCGCTGGTCAAGCTGAAGATCAAGAACACGGTCGGGACGATCAATTTTCAAGGACTGTTTGACGGCCATGCGATTCGCGGAACATTGGCCAATGGAGTTCAAGAGCTGTACACGGCCAGGTTGCTCAACACGGAAGCGACCAGCCTGACCGACTCCGCAGACACCGCCGGGCCACCCGCTTCCGACATCTTTCAGAAGGCCATCACGGCCATGAAGGACCAACCGAACATCAGGGAGATCGTGCGGATCGCCAGCGAGAACCGGACCAGTCCCACGTCGCTCGATGTCCTGGGCGGCCTGTTGGCGATCCAGTCAAAGTTCCAATTCACCGACGAAGACCTCTTGAAGCTGATCGACGAATACGTCGAGTGCGCCAAGATCTGGGGACCGCGCATGAGCGTGAAGGCGGAAATGCAGTCGGCCGAACATCTGATCGCAAGCCGGCGTCTGCCGGAAGTGGCATTGAAACACCTGGCCCGGGCCGAGGAATTGTACAGCGACAAATCGGAGGCCTTCGACCAATACATCGCGAATTACCGGGACTCCGCTGAAATCCAGATCGGTCTGAACAAGAGTCGCTCCAAGTCGGAAGCCGACCGTGCCGAGGCGCACGTCGCGCTGCTGAAGTTGTTGCAGGCGCAACCCTACAACGCCGAGATCCTGCTCGCCCTCGCGGCACATTGTCAGGCGACGAAACAAGTCGACACCGCCATCGCGTACTACTCGGACATCGTCGCTCTGCCACTGCTCGAACAGTACCTGATGTCGCTTCGCGCCGGACAGCCGGCGGGAGACCCCACGCCCGGCGATCAATTGAAAAAGCTGTGGGTCGAGCGAAACGGAGACGACAAGGGACTCGACGAGCATCTCTCGGAGGTGCATCACACGAAGATCGACGCCCTGATCCGTGAGATTCGCGAGAAATCGCCTGTCCCTGCGCCTGGAGAAACCGGGGATCACACCGTGCTGGTCGAACTGTTCACCGGCGGACAGAGCCCCCCCAGCATTGCCGCCGATCTCGCGGTGACGGCCATGTCCGCAGAATACCCTCTCACCGATTTGGTCGCGCTGCGATACCACCAGCACATCCCCGGACCCGACGGAATGGCCAATCAAGATGGCGAAGACCGGTTTGCCTATTACGAGGCGGCATCCACTCCCGCCGTGGCCGTGGATGGAATGATCCTCGACTCCAACCAGATCCCCTACGCCGGCCCGATCCAACTCTCGGGGCCGGCATTCAACATGATGCGCCAGTTCATCGACCTGCGCCGCAGGCAGTCGACTCTGATCCGCCTGCAACTCGAAGCGAGCGTTGCGGACGGCCAGTTGTCCATTCGCGCGGCGGTGACCGGCGCGACTGAAGAGCAACTCCCGCTGTACAGACTCCGCCTGGCACTGGCCGAGGATGTCGTCGAGTCCCGCATGCCGAACGGCATCCGCCGTCACGAGATGCTCGTGCGCGAAATGCCCGGCGGCGCACGCGGCATCGCTCCGAAGAAGGGGGAGCTGAAGTACGAATACTCCATGCCCGTGACCGATCTGCAACTGCATCTCGACGAGTACATTCAGCGGTTTGAAGCGGGCAACAAACTGAAGTTCCCGGACGAAATGAAGCCGCCCATTCGTGGCCAGTTCCATCTGGTCGGCTGGGTGCAGATTCAGAGCGACAAGTCCGACGAGAAGAATCCCTCGAAGCTGATCGTGCAAACGGCAGCCATTCCCGTGTCGGGGCTCGGACCGGCGACAAACGCCGCTGACTCGCCGCCGTCTGTCACACCGAAGAACGCAGTCGCTCCGGCGGGTCCATCCACAGCGCCGCCCGCACCGGCACTGCCCGAATAGTCGCGCGGAGAGTGTGGCACGCCCTGAGTCCTCGAAGGGCGTGGAATCAGGCTCAGCGTCATCGCCACGCCCTTCGAGGACTCAGGGCGTGCCACTCAAGCAGAGCCTACGTCGTACGTTCAGCTTGGCAGCAGCGCGGCGAGGTCGGCGTGCGGACGGGCGATCACGTCGGCGAGGATCAGCTTGCCGCCGAGTCGCTCGACCGTCTGCCGTCCCACTTCGATGGCCGTCTGCACGGCGGCCACATCGCCGCGAATCATGATCGTCACGTAAGCCGCGCCGATCTTCTCCTTGCCGGCCAGCGTGACGTTCGATGACTTGAGCATGTCGTCCGTCGCGTGCAGGGCGGCGACGAGGCCTTGTGTTTCCAACAGTCCGAGGGCTTGAGTCGTGGTCATGACGTTCTCTTTCGGGATGCGCGAATCGTAAACACCGAGCAACGGGCTGAACGCGGGTTTGGCATTGGCCAGTTTATAGGTCACATCGAGCGGAGCGGCCATCACGGTGTAGGTCGCCGAACTGCCCATCCTCTCGGCCAGAGCCATTCCGTGCTCGGCAGCGGCCTGCACGTCGGCGACGGAGCCGACCAGCTTGATGCACTGCGCCGCACCGTCTGTACTCTCGATGCCAATGACGTGGACGTTGGCCACCTTGGAACAGGCATCGGCCACGATGAACGACGGCGCGAGATTGCTCACTTCGAGCAAAGCCAAACTCAGCGAATCGCTCATCGGTTCTCCTTCCGCTTCACGCGGAACCGGTCTTGCCGCCACGCGGCGTCTGGATGGCGGAGACCCATCGTCCGACAGGTCAGCCTCTACCCAATCGCCAAACTCTACCTCAAGCCGTCCCCTCGGACCGCCTCACCGCGTGGCGAAACGGCAACATTTTCAACAGCCGTCCGGAATGGGCGAACTTTGCCGAGAAGGAGGATCGTCCGGCTCGTCTACTCTTTTGGCGTCATTGCGGCTAGGCTCCCGCCGCAACGCTCCGCCCCGACAACAGCGGCTCCACGTCAGGGGTCAGGCACTCCGGATTGTGTGCGAATGCCAAGGATTAGGTTCATGGATGAGACGCCCGAGAACACTGCTCCCCCGACACTGCGACGTCGTGTCTGGCCGTTTCTCAAATGGGGACTGTTTGCGATCGTGATGGTCTTCATCGGACGACGCGCCCTGCAACTGTGGCGTGACAGTCCGCAGACCGAGTTGCACGTCGATGTCCGCTGGCTGATCCCTGCGGCGGTGATGTATCTGATCGGTTGGCTCCCCTCCGTCTGGTTCTGGCGAGCCCTGTTGACGCGGATGCACCAGCGCGTCGGCTGGTATGAGGCCATCCGGGCGCATTACGTCGGCCAGGTCGGCAAGTACATGCCGGGGAAGGCCCTCGTGCTGATCCTGCGCGGCTCGCTCTTGAAGGAGGCGGGTGCGAACCCGGTTTTTGCGGGAGTGACCGCCGCCTACGAGACGCTGGTGTTCATGTGGGCCGGGGCCGCGCTGGCGCTGGCGCTGGCTCCGCTGACGATGCCCGAGACCTTCTGGCAGCAGATGCCAGCCGCCGTGCAGAGCCTTCGTCAACCGGTGTGGTTGCTGCCGCTCGTCGTGCTGGTGGGAACCATCACCACGACACCGTTCAGCGCATGGCTGTTCACACTGGTCGGACGCAAGGCCCTGCCGCGCGATCCGTCCGCGCCGCAGCCTCCCGCGTTCACGGCCGGTCTGATGGTGCAGGGAGCGTTGATCACATCGCTTGGCTGGTTGTGCCATGCGCTCAGCCTGGGCTGTACGTTGCAAGCCGTCTCGGATCAGCCGTTCGATCCGGCGCAGTTCCCGGTCTGGCTGGCGAGCGTCTGCGTCTCGACGGTCGGCGGCTTCGTGATCCTCGTCGCGCCGGGCGGCCTCGGTGTCCGCGAATGGCTGCTGGTCGAAATGCTCAAGGACCAGCCCGCCATCGGCCCCACCCACGCCGTCGTCGCCGCGGGCCTCTCGCGCGCGGTCTGGTTCGTGGCCGAGTTGGTTGCGGCGGGAGTCTTGTACCTGGTGAAGCCGCGCCGCGGGTTGAGGGTTGAGGGTTGAGCGGCAGAGTTGACGACGGTCCTCTGACCCTCAACCCTCAACCGGCTCTCGCTTGAATGGTCCGGCGGGAACGCTGACACTCTCGCCCATGAAACTCTCCCTCGTCATTCCCGTGCTGAACGAAGTCGACAGCCTGCGCGAGTTGCATGCGCAGATTGCGAAGGTCGCGTCCGAACAGTCGCTCGACATCGAGGTCATCTTCGTCGATGACGGGTCGCGCGACGGATCCTGGAAACTGATCGAGCAGCTTGCGCGGGACGACTCGCGGGTGAGCGGCATCCGGTTTCGACGCAACTTCGGCAAGGCGGCCGCGCTGACGGCGGGGCTGAAGCGCGCGACGGGCGATCTCATCCTGACGATGGACGCCGACCTGCAGGACGACCCGGCCGAGATTCCGCAGTTCATCGCCAAGTTGAACGAGGGCTTTGACGTCGTGAACGGCTGGAAGCTGCGACGGCTCGACCCGTGGCACAAGGTTTACCCGAGCAAGGTCTTCAACTGGCTGGTCGGTCGGCTGACGGGCCTCAAGCTGCACGATCACAACTGTGGCGTGAAGTTGTTCCGGATTGAAGTCGCCCGCGAGATTCGTCTTTATGGCGAGCTGCACCGGTTCGTCCCGGTGCTGGCGTTTGCGAAGGGCTTTCGCGTGACGGAACTCGGTGTGAATCATCGTTCACGCCAGCACGGTCAGTCGAAGTACGGTGTGCGCCGGTTCACGCGCGGATTCCTCGATCTGCTGACGGTGTCGTTCCTGATCGGCTACGGACAGCGTCCGCACCACATGCTGGGCTGGATCGGACTGGTCTGTTTCGGCATCGGCTTCGCGGGGTTGGGCTATCTCGCCGTGATCTGGCTGTTGATGAATGTCTTCAGCAGTTGGCCGGCCACTCCGATCGGAGGCCGCCCGCTGCTCGCGTACTCAATCGCCTCGACGCTGCTCGGTGCCCAAGCGGTTTCCATCGGCCTCCTCGCCGAACTGATCGTCCACTACACCGGCCGCGACGCCGACACGTACAGCGTCGCGGAGGAAACGTCATCGTCAAACTAAAAGTCCTGGTATCGGAAAGTTGTTGAAAATCAGTCAAGTTGGAGTCGAACCAAATGGTTCGCACTTCATCCTTCGTTCCCTTCGTTTCCTTCTGTCATGACTGCCTTTTGAACAGAAGGAAACGAAGGGAACAAAGGATGAGATGGAACTAGACAACGTCTCGTTAGGACTAATGTCATGAAACTGTTCGTCGGGCTGATGTCGTTCCTGTGTTGTCTCACCGGCACCTTCGTGGCGCTGGCCGACGACAAACCGCCCTTGTCGCGACCGAACATTCTCTGGATCAGTGTTGAGGACATCAGCCCCGATCTCGGGTGTTACGGTGACAAGAACGCGGTCTCTCCGACGATCGACCGGCTGGCGGCGGAGGGCGTGCGGTTTACGAGGTGCTTCACACACGCGGGGGTCTGCGCACCGTCGCGGTCGGGACTGATCACCGGTTGTTATCCGCCGTCGATTGCGACGCACCACATGCGGTGCAAGGGAATCCCATACAACGACGTGCGGTGTTTCCCCGAGTACCTGCGGCAGGCGGGGTACTACTGCACCAACAACGTGAAGACCGACTATCAGTTCGACGTTCCCGTGACCGCCTGGGACGAGAACAGCAACAAGGCCGACTGGCGGGCCCGCGACAAAGGGCAACCGTTCTTCTGCGTCATCAATTTCACGACGACTCATGAAAGCCAGATTCGAAATCCGGGCGACGCGACCAAGAAGCTCGTTGAGAAACTGTCGCCCGAGCAGCGGCATGACCCGGCGAAGATGATCGTCCCGCCGTTCTATCCCGACACGCCCGTCGTGCGGCGAGACATTGCGAACTACTACGACAACATCACCGCGATGGACGGACAGGTCGCGGCGGTGTTGAAGCGGCTCGAAGAGGATGGCGTCGCCGACGACACGATCGTCTGGTTCTGGGGTGATCACGGACGCGGGATGCCTCGCTACAAGAGATGGCTTTACGACACGGGGACTCGCGTCCCGCTGATCGTTCGCGTTCCGGAGAAGTGGCGGAAGCACGTTCGTCCCGACAACCCCGACGCGCTGAAGCCCGGCTCGACCATCGACGACCTCACCGCGTTTGTCGATTTCGCGCCGACGGTTCTGTCGCTCGCGGGCCTGCATCGCCAGGACGGTTTCCAGGGCCAGGCCTTTTTCGGCCCGCATCGCGTCGAAAAGCCTCGCAACTACGTCTATGGACACCGCGACCGGATGGACGAGACCTACGATCTGATCCGCACCGTGCGCGACAAGCGCTTCCGTTACGTCCGCAACTTCATGCCGTGGCAACCGTACTCGCAGGACATCGCCTACATGAACGAGATGCCGACGATGCAGGAGTGGCGGCGACTTCACGCGGAGGGAAAGCTCACCGGCCCGGCCGCCGACTGGTTCCGCAAGTCGAAGCCGGTCGAAGAGCTGTACGACACGGAACTCGATCCGTATGAAGTGAACAACCTCGCGGACGACCCGCATTTCGCCATCACGCTTGAACGGCTGCGCGAACGGCTCGAAGGCTGGATGCGCGAGATCAGCGATGTCGGCCTGCTGCCCGAACCGATCTTGGACGAACTTCAGCGCCCCGGTGCCACCTACGACAAGACGGCTGCGCCGGGGATCGAACTCGCGCCCGCCGGGACAAACGAAGGCGTGACTCCCATCCGACTGTCATGCGAAACTTCGGGGGCTTCCATCGCGTACCGCATTCTGCGCGGCGACGACACGGCACCGAGAGCCGAGAGCCGCTGGCTGGTGGCTCCACACGACCGGCTAATCTCGCTGCGAGACGGGGAGCGGATCGAGACCAAAGCGTGCCACATCGGCTACCGCGACAGTGAGGTCGTCCGGTTCCAACCGGGTCAGCCGGCGATCGCGCCCGCAAAGGATGAGGCTCGGCCCCACTGGCGGACGCGCGTGATTGGCCCGACGCAGTATGACCAGCATCACGTCCCCTCATCGAAATTCGAACATAATTTCACGTCGGCGATCATCCCGACACCGGGCGATGTCAGCCCGGTGGGCAATCGGGCGCTTCCCGAAGTCCAGCGGCGCGAGAAATTCCAGAACCCGGCCAACGCGATCTGGCTGATGAACGAATGGGGACGCGCACTCGAGCAGGCCGATTCCCGCGACGCCTCGGTGATGCGCGACGTGATCTTCCGCGAGTCGCCTGTCCCGCTGAAGATCGTCGCCGCACGGTGGCTGTGCGAGGTGGAAGACCCGGCTCCGCACCTCAAGCTGCTGGTGGAAGCACTCGCGCACCCGCAGGCGAGCACCCAGCTTCAGGCCATCACCGCGCTGGCCGATCTCGGCGAGAAGGCCCGGCCCGTCATCGACGACATCCGCAAGGCGACCAAGAACGGCGAGTACGTCGGCCGCGTGAGCCAGCGGGCATTGAAGACTCTCGAACCAAAGTAGACGGAAATGCACCAAGCACTCGGGTTCTGCATCGCGCTGGCTTTTGGGCTGAACGCAGTTGCCCTCACCGCACAGGACTGGCCGAAGCTGCCCGAGAAGGACTCGGCGGTCGAGATTCCGGCGCAGGAGTGGCCGCAGCGGCCGGGACCGCGCACCGTGCGCGTGTTGGTTCACTACCCGAACGGTTCGCTGGAGAAGGTCACCCCGCAGACGGGCGTGATGCTGACGCTGCACAACTGGGGCGGGACCGATTGCGTCGGGACGGCCGAGCCGCGCGAGTTGGCTCGGTCGCTGAACGTCGTCGCGGTTTGTGTGAACTATCTGCAAAGCGGCAAGGCCGACTCGATTGACGCCCCCGAGCCGTATGACTTCGGCTACCTCCAGTCCCTGGATGCCCTGCGTGCGCTGTGGTTCGTGCGCGAGGGATTGAAGTCGGCGGGCAAGCCGCATGACGACGGGCGGCTGTTCTGTACGGGCGGCTCGGGCGGCGGCAACGTCACGCTGATGGCGAACAAGTTCGCGCCGCGCACCTTCGCGTGCGTCATCGACATGTGTGGCATGAAGAAACTGTCCGACGACATCGCCTTCAACCTGCCGGGCGGCAGCGGTCTGGATGCCCGCTGGAACCGCGACCCGTCCAGCAAGAATCATCTGACGCTCGACGAACAGGAGCTGCGATTCGTCGGCCATCCGGATCATCTCTCCGAAATGAAACAGCTCGGCGCGACGAGCAAGATCATCGTCGTTCACGGCGTCGAGGATGCGACGTGCCCGTACGCCGATGCCGTTCAAATGGTCGACCTGATGCGCGAGGCGAAGCTCGACGTCGAACCGAAGTGGGTGACGAAGGCCGATCTCGACGGCAGGGTCTTCACCAGCGCGGGGCACTCGCTGGGGAACCGCACGCAAATCGTGCTGACGGTGGCGGGGAAGTTTCTGGCTGCGGGTGGTCCCGACGCACGGCGACGCTACGGTCCCTCCGACTTCGACCGGCGCGAGGTTCTTCGTTACCGCACGACCAGCGGACAGTTCGTCATCGACTACGCAGCGGGCCATCCCGTGGGCCGCTTCGAGAAATCGCCACCTCCAGTTTCGTATCGCGATCACCACGACCTGCTCTACTGGCTCGACCGAGACGGCGCACGGCATGACGTCCGCACGCCCGACGACTGGCAAACGCGGCGGCAACACGTCGTCGAGAACCTGCAACGGGTCATGGGTCCGCTGCCAAGTCCGCTGCGCCGCGTACCGCTCGCGCTGGAGGTGCGTGAGGAAGTGCGACTCGATCCGCCGAACGTGTCGCGTCCGCTGGTGAGGCGGAAGGTCATCTACCACTCTGACACGAATCATGGCGTTTCAGCGTATCTGTTCCTGCCGGTGGAAGGTGGAGGAGAAGAGAAGCCGGTTTCGGCGAAACCGGCCCACGGCTCGTCGAAGCGTCCCGCCGTGCTGTGCCTGCAACAGACAACCGCTGCCGGCAAGGACGAGCCTGCCGGAGTGCGCGGCGATCCGACGCTGAAGTACGCGCTGGAACTGGCCGAGCGCGGCTTCATCACGCTCGCGCCCGACTACCCCTCGTTCGGCGAGCACGACTACGACTTCAAGCCCGAGCGCGGTTATGCCAGCGGCTCGATGAAGGCGGTCTGGGACAACATGCGGGCCGTCGATCTGCTGCAATCGCTGCCCGAGGTCGATCCCGAACGAATCGGCTGCATCGGCCATTCGCTCGGCGGACACAACGCCATCTTCACGGCGGTCTTCGAGCCGCGCCTCAAGGTGATCGTTTCAAGCTGCGGCTTCACGAACCTGCGCAAGGACGACATCCCGAGTTGGACCGGCCCGCGCTACATGCCGCTCATCGCGAGTGCCTTCGGAAACGATCCGTCCAAAGTCCCGTTCGACTTCCACGAACTGATCGGCACCCTCGCCCCGCGTCCCTTCTTCGCGAGTGCCGCCACGCGCGACGACGACTTCGACGTGTCAGGCGTCCGCGACGTGATGCAGGCGGCAAAGGCGATTTACGATCTTCACCAAGCTGGCTCCGCCCTCGAAGCCGTCTATCCCGACGCCCCGCATTCGTTCCCGAACGACGCCCGCAAACAGGCCTACTCGTTCCTCGAACGTCATCTGCGCGGGGAGGGGAAGTAACTCCGTGGCTGTTCGCCAGGATTCCTCACGTCGTCCAATTCGCGACGCGAAGTCCCGCGACGGCCGACAGGTCGGAATCTTTCGAGATCACAACGCAGTCATTGAGTGTCATGGCGATGGCGGCGATCAGCATGTCCATGATCTGCATGGGACGACCCCGCCGCCGCAGATCGGCGGCGATCCGACCGTACTCGGCGGCAGAGGCTTCATCGAGCGGCCAGCAGGTCAGAGTGGTCATCGCGACCTTGAGGCGTTGCAGATTGATCGCGCGGCTGGTGCTCAATTCGATTCCGTACAACAGTTCGGCCAGCACGGGGACGCCGATCCCGATCCGGTTCCCCGTCGCAACCTCACTCCGGGCGCGTTCAAAGACGCCGCTGCGGCGGTTGATGTAGTCGCTGGCGACTCCCGTGTCCAACAGGTATCGCGTCACGGCCAGTTCCCCTGCAACTGCTCCGCTCTCCGATCAGTACCCGCGGCCTCAAGCACCCGCTGATCGCGCAGAGCAGACAGCCAGTTGGCTTCGTCCTCGGGAGTCGTCACCAGGGGTTGGATGGTGTCCATGCGAGCCAGCAGCGCCTGGATGCCAGCCGGGTCACACGGCCAGTCCTCGTCGCGCAGCCCCACCACTTCGGTGGGCGGCAGCGGCTCGATCCTAAGCCGCGTCCCTTCCGGCCACTCCACGACTTCGTCGCAATGGACGCGACCCTCATGCACGGTTCCGATCACAATGCTCATGGGATTCTTCCTGATAAGTCCGGTCACGATTCCACGAATCCGACAGCAACCGTTCTTCGACTCATTCCAATCGGTTCCACGTTCCGTGTCCAGTGGTCATCGTTCCATCAGCGGACTCGTTTCAATCGCTCGCCCGTCCGCTCCACGATCTGTGGCGAAGAAAGCTTCTCGGTCTGCATCACGAGGTGGACGAAGTTGTCAGCCAGGATTTCGTCCGGGTGGATGATGTACTTCGTGTTCTGACCGATCTGGGCGGCGAAGGATTGGGACTGGGCGGGGTCGAGGAGCACCGGCTCACCCTCTTTCAGGAGCGGTCTCCAGCGACCCTCGTGTTCTTCGACCTTCATCAGGCGGAAGGTGACGTACTTGAACAGCAGCGGCTTCTTGTCGGCGTCGTAGGTCGCGGACGACGAGTACAAAATCGGAGCGGCCTGAAACGTCTCGTCCCCTTCCGTCAGTTGGATGCGGCAGTCAATGAGCGGCGCGTCGGGATTGGTCAGCTTGAGATCCGCCAACGACGGCGGCAGTGCGATCGGCTCACAGACCTCGAACCCGATGATCCGGTACAGATCGCGACGCAACTCCGGCGAATGGCGGCTGAGGACGTGAAACAGTTCGTGGAGCAACAGACGGTCGAGCGAGTCGCCCTTCAGTTTCTGAACCCGCTCCGTCGGCAGCAGGATCGCCGCGCCGCGCGTGTAGGCGGCGTTGGCCTCGTCCTTCCCCGACATCTGAATCAGCAGCACCGCCCGGGGGAGCGGCAGGTGAAACGGTTCCAGATTGGTTCGCAGTCGCTCGATCGATTCGACGAGACTCTT